>JAGWUV010000042.1 GCA_028875875.1 Bacteroidota bacterium | reverse complement strand
AGGCTTCCAATCAGCATCGTCATAATGTACCGAAGAAGCACTAGGATCATCACCTACCCAAATTTTCAAGTCCGGATTAAAATTATATTTCTTTCTGGTAGTATTTTGTGCCTTACCAAAAATGAAAAAGAAACAGCATGCAACTAATAATCACCTCATTGTTTAGGATTTTAGAATAGACTCTATTTGAGTTAGTTCTTCTTTACTGAAATCCAGGTTTTGTAAACACTGAACAGAATCTAATAATTGAGAAGATCGACTTGCCCCAATCAAAACAGAAGTAATTCTATCATCCTTTAATATCCAGGCCAACGCCATTTGAGCAAGTGATTGGTTTCGTTGCAAAGCCAAATCATTTAATCGTCGAATGATATGAAGTTTTTCTTCTGTTATCTGTTCTTTTTTAAGAAAAGCATTTCTTGTGGCCCTTGAACCTTCGGGGATGCCATTGATGTACTTGTTAGTTAATAACCCCTGAGCCAATGGAGAAAAAGGAATACAACCGACACCTTCTTTTCCCAGCACATCGAGCAAGCCACCTTCTACCCATCTTTCAAACATGGAATATTTGGGTTGATGAATTAAACAAGGTGTACCCATTTGTTTCAGTATAGTGATAGCTTGTTGTGCTTCCTGGGCTTTATAATTGGAGATGCCTACATACAAAGCCTTTCCTTGCCTAACGATCAGATCGAGTGCACTCATTGTTTCTTCCAGCGGTGTGTTAGGATCGGGGCGATGATGATAGAAAATATCAACGTATTCCACCCCCATCCTTTTTAAACTTTGATCTAAACTCGCTACCAGGTATTTTTTACTACCCCAATCACCATAAGGGCCATCCCACATGGTATAACCAGCTTTTGAGGAAATTATGAGTTCATCACGATAAGCTGATAAACTTTCTTTGATAATCTTTCCAAAATTAATTTCAGCACTGCCGGGAGGGGGACCATAGTTATTAGCTAAATCAAAATGCGTGATACCACAATCAAAAGCCGTATGAACTATTTGCTTAGAATTATTATAATCATCTATGTCGCCGAAATTATGCCACAAGCCCAGTGACAATGCAGATAACTGAATACCGCTTTTACCACAACGACGATACTGCATTTGCTGGTAGCGAGTTAGATTGGGTTGATATAACATAGAGTTTATTTCAATTTGTATACTTCAGATCCTGCCAATAAGAAAGCTCCTAAACCATAATCTTCAAAATCAGGTACTTTATCATAAGAAAGGGGCTGCCCATCTTTGGGTTCTTTACCAGTTCCCTGTACATATCCTAAAAACCCATCTTTATGCACACAATCCTTCACCATACAGTTCCAGGCTTTAACAATAGCGGGCTTATACATTTTCTTATCTAATATACCATTGTTTATCCCCCAGGCAAAACCATAGGTAAATAAAGACGTTCCCGTTAGTTCTTTTCCACCAAAGTGCGTACTATCCATCAAGCTTACATTCCAGCAACCATCTGTTCGCTGCAAGGGTAATAAGGCTGTACACATATCTTTATAGTCTTGCAAATACTCATTATAATGAGGATCAGTTTTAGGTAATAGCTGCAATGTTCTTACCAATGCTGCTACCACCCAACCGTTTCCCCTGCTCCAGTAACAATTAGCTCCGTTAGGTTCTTTATAAGGAGGAACAAAATCTTTATCTCTCCACCACAAATGTTCTTCCGGGTTATATAACCCATTAGTACCATGTTTGTACTTGGCAAATGCATACATCTCGTACATGCGATGGAAATAATTGGTATCATTATAAATCACACCTAGTTTAGTAAAAACAGGCAAAGCCATTTGAATCGCATCGATCCAGTTCCAATCATCTGCTTTATTAGTAGCCATCATTAAATCGATAGAAGCTTTGATATCTTTAATACGTTCTTTTTTCTTATCGATCAGATACAAGTCTATATAAGTTTGACCGCAGCATTGATTGTCTGCATTTCTTGTTTTAATGCCATCCCGCAGGCTCCAATTATGTTTGGTTGCCCAATCAACAGCATAATCGTAATAAGTGTTTTGTTTGTCTATGCTATATAAAGCCATTAAACCTTCGTAATATACTGCCCTTGTCCATATATGACTCGACCATGTTCTGTTTTTTGAAGGAACAAAAATTTCTTTCCCAGCATCGGGCCATTGATTCATAAAGTATGAATTAGCTAACCGCATCACCTTTAATACTTCTGTTTTGGAAGGAAGTTTTTGAGCATTTATAATAGTTGCTTCAAGAAACAGAAAAGAAAGAAAAAAGATTTTACGCATGTTGCAATCGTTTTTATCAATAGAACAATTTTACAGTAGTAAAGCCAAGATACTATCCTGCACAATCCTTATGCTTTTATAATTATCTTAAAACATTTTTCTCAGGCCCTCCCACCTTACCTTCCAACTACCATCTTTGGGTATACCAGGTAGCGAAGTAGTACAGCCATCATAACCTGCACACATTACAGCTATTGCAGAAAGCAATCCTCCATTACCGGGCAGATAAATCGTTAAACGCTGATCCTGGTAATTATGACCGTTGTTAAGATAAGTATTGGTTTGAATAGGCATGAGTAAAGCATCTATAGCTTTTTCGGGTAATCCCAGCCTTGTTGCTGTCATTGCAGTTAGCGGAAAATCCCACCCCCAGGTATCTTTCCATTTCCAGTTATTCCATATCCACTGAAAAGTATTTTTCATAATGGATGTGTCTACCAAACTTGTTTTAGGTAACATTCCTAAAGCACCCAATACAGAAGGATGATCCGTTCTGTATTCCAAGTTAATATAAGAATCTGTAGCGCTTTCTGCAAAGAGATATTTATTTCGCTGAACAGGTAACTGAGATAAATTACTCAACACGTCATCCCATTTTTTATCTCTGGGCAAATGCAATCTTTCTCTCCATTGCTGAGCCGTTTTTAAGGCCCAATGCCAATAAACTAATTCATAGGTTGGATTGAATGTTTCTTCTGGCTTAAATCTTTCCTGCGCTGCTATCACTCCTTTTCCTAAAACATATCGTTTCAAAACGGAATCGTAGCGGGCAAACGAAGCCATCCAGTCGGCCGTAGCAAATACTAACTTCTTATACTTATTCAAGGTTGATTCATCATGATGCTCCCTGTAACATAATTCTGCAAAAGAAATGATATGAGGTTGTTGCCAAATTAAAAAAGCTCCAACTGACGATGGGCTTTCTCCACCTTGATTATCTGTCATTTTTTGCCAGCGAACACCATCATATCCTTGCCGTTGAGCAATCTTCCGAGCATCATCAAAAACCTTCTCGTACCAATCCAAACTTTTCTCCAGTAATGCTATTCTTCCCCACAAAGCAAAGTGAAGTGCATGCCACCAATGCATTTCCAAATGAGGTTTACCATACCAGCTATTATATGTTAATCCTGTTTCCTGTGGAGGATAATGCCCTGCCGTTTGTGTTTTGATAAGATATTGAGAAAGCACTACTCTTCTTTCCAGTTCAAAGGCCCGTTGATCGGTACTGCCCGAAAAATCAATAGCACCGCCACTTTCCCAGAATGCCTTCCATGCAAGTTGGCTATTATTTTTTGTTTGAATGAAAGAAGGAAGTGCAACTGAAGATGTTGATGGTGCAAACCTGCATTCGAATTGAAAATTATCACAAGCAGAAGGAGTAATAAGAAAATAGTGTTTTTGTTTTTCCAGAACAGAGGAAGCCTGCGACCATTTCATTTGTACCCAATAGGAGGTTGTATCCAAAATACGATGGATAGTTCCACTATAGTTATCACTCATCAATATCGATTGATGTTTTTCATCTCCTGTATAATTCGTACCCACATCAGCCCAATTACCTGTTGGATAAGGGAATCTAAGACGAATACTTAAGCGATTCTCTTTTAACAAGGGAGATTGCACACTTACTGCTATCGCATCTTGTTGCTGGTGACAATAAGTAAAAACATCCACCGGTTCACCTTCTACGGTAAATGATGAATGTATCTCACCAGTCCACATATCCAATGTTTGCTGAATCTTGTGAATATCATTTACAGAAGCCCCTTTCCCATTCTTTAGTTTTATTTCGAAACCAACATTACCCAGTTGCAACCGATGCGGATTTTGCCTGAACCAATTCACGGCATCCTTATTCCTTTCCGGTTCTTTTAACTGAACAGAATACGTAACATCTCTTCCATTCAAATGATATTTCTTCAAAGTTTCCTCAAACTTATAATGAGCTGTATCCTTATAACTATGCCATCCCCATTCACTTTCTGTACCCAACGGAACACCTTTTTCATAAGCTACAGGAAAAGATTGAAGGCCTGTATTATCCACAGTGAAAGCGAAGCTTCCATTACCAATCGTAAGAGAAGATAACGAATCGAATTTTGTATTTACCACTGAATGTCTTTCTACAAGCTCCTTCCTATTGATCTTTTGAGCAAAGGCACCCGTTAAGCATAACAAATAAATATTTAAAACAATAAATTTTTTCATCATTTTACTAAAGTTATACTCATTAATCCTACAACCACTTCATTCGCTACTGTTCTCAATTTAATCTCTTTTATTTCTTTTTTATTATTTAAAGGCATATCTAAAACCGTTGCAGCTCCACCGTCTATCGCTTTTGCAGTAACGCCTTTAATAACAATACTAGACTTCACATCTCTCGTAAATTCACCAGACTTCAGCAATAACCTGTAAGACCTCGGAGCACCAGTAGTATATGCCAGCCCGTTGATCATATAATCCTGCTCAATAGGATACCAGTTCGATGGATTTTCAAGCATCAGCGTATCACAGGTATTATCTGTATATGCCACAACTATTTGAGCGTTTACGAATCGGCTCTGCATATGATTAGTTGAACCTGCCATTAAAAAATACGCATGAGATGCTTTGGCTGCAACCTTTACCGAAACACTTCGAGGATAATTATCCCATTGAGAAGTAAAAACAATATTATTATCTGAAATATTACCAGGCGTTTTGAATGGAATATTTTTTAAGTAAACCGTATTGTTATAGCCGGCTTTTGCTCTAACACCACTATCATCAATAGTAGTTTCTGCCAGAGGAACACACCAGTTACCCAACCCTTGCCATGGCAGTTGCAATGTTGTTGTATTTGAACGTGGAGAAAGATATTTATTTTTAAATATCCGGGTAACCTTATCATTAAAAGCACTCGACAAATCAATGGTTGTATAGACACCTGAAGTATTTGAGTTATTCCATAAATAAAATGTTTTCCCCACCATTAATTCATCATTGATATAGCACCTTACTTTATTCGATCCGAAAAATAATTGTGTAGCTTTCACAGTAAAAGATAATGAGTCGTTAGCTGCTATTTGCACACTTTTTTTAACCTCACGACTAGAATTTACATTTACCACCAACGTAACCATTTGTTGTTGATGGGTATTATTCCTCAATCCAACTTTTATGTTACCTGAACTTTCCTCATTATTGCATGATAGCTCAAACAGTTCTTTCATTTGAAAAGATACAGGAGCGTACCATATGCAATCTTCTTGTTTCAGCTTCAGGAAAAAAGTATGATACCCGCTTTTATTATTCAGTTCAAACATCACTTTACCATCATGAACTTCATAATGTGCTACCACTCCCTGCGGATCGAACATAGCCAGGAATGTTGCATTTTTTAGATGAATGGTTTGCTGCTCATTTACTACAAAACTTGTATCTGCATACGAACTCCATTTATTTCCACTCCATTCAATGGCTATATTGTATAAAATTTCTTTTCCGGCTTCAACTTCAATCATTGGATTTGCAACAGTATTTTCTATCCACCGCCATTTCACACTTTTCCCATTTACCATCACAGCCTTTATTTTATCTGTTGGAGCTTTTATCTGCAAATACAAATTCATTAACCTCGAATAATGCGGCTCAATCAAATAGGTTGCTATGTTTTGTTTAGCTTGATATTTAAATGTTATGTCTGGTGTTTGAATGTTTGCAAAAGTCCAGTTATCAGGTAACCCGGGCTTAATCAACAAACTATCCTGCAATGCAAATGGAGTAATGCCAAACAAGCCTTCTGTTAATGTTCGGGCAGCCATTCCAATAGGATCTGCAAAATCCCTATACAACTCACCCCGTACAAAATCATAATAAGAAATATTAGGGAAGTTAGCAGGGCTGCCACCTAAATACATCGCTTCAACTAAACTGCTTTCCCACAGATTAAACGCTTTATTATTTTCATTCGATTGCCAGTATGCCAAAGCTGTATGTAAATTTTCCGCCAGTACTACATTATTTACACTCCACGTATATGGCTGCCAATTGGTTGTGGAAAGAACCGAAAATTTTTGTGAAGGAAGTTCTTTAATTGTAAAAGGTATATGAGGTATGTTATGATCAACATAACGCATCATCTGGTAATTCTGAAAAGCATCCGATACATTTTCATCAACAGAATGGTATATCGTCCATAAACCTGCAGATGGATGCACTAATCTTTCACCAAGAATATCTTTATATTCAGCAAACCAGCCTTTGCCCTTTAACCATAGATTTTGATTCATGGCTTGCAGAATATGTTTAGCTTCTTTGGCATAAGGCGTTGCATCTTCACCGATTATTTTGGCTAACTGCGCCGCTACCAAATTGGCTCTATAGTTATACGCAGAAGAATGAGTAACACCTCCGCCACTGTACTCCAATGCATCACTTGCCCAGATACAGCAGTATGCATCATATAATCCATCACCATCTGCATCGAAATTTCTTTTTTCCCATTCTAAATGCAGCTTTATCAAAGGCCACATGGTTCTTACATAACCTGTATCGCCTGTATAATTAAAATGATTCAACAACCCATCTACAAACACCAGGTTCATATCATAATGGTTAGGCCTGATATCTCCGCCAGGATTTCTGCAGATATACCCATTACTAAACATAGCCGTTCCCATTTTTTCTAATTGCCTCACCCAATGCGATGCCGTATCTGGTGTTACTTCTCCCTCAGATATGTTTTTTACCTGCGACAAAGCATAACTATCATAATGCATCGCTGCTCTATCGTGCCATCCTAAAACATCGGCGCAGTAAGGTCCACGCCAGGCAGGCAAACGCATACGCCATGCAACTGCCCCATGCATATAACTGGGTTGCTCCCAAATAGCATCTGCTGCTACAGATAATGCACCTCCAATAGGATTGATAAAGGAATCGGGAGTTTCAATGACGATGCGGTTTGCTAAAGCCACCCTTGTTTTTTCAGTTGATGTAAAGAGAGAATATATAGAATCGTAAACAGGGCGTACACTACTATCTTTTTGAATAAGAAAATAGGCACTATCATTATTTTTAAATTCGAAGGATGCAGCGATGAGAGGTTGATCATTATGAGATAACGAATTCTGAAGTTCTAAAGGCGATTGCTGGCGTAACGCATCAGTAATTCTCAATTGTGCTGTTAGAGGAAATACACCATACATTTCCTTAGGCTTATCTTTTTGAATGGCTGAAACAAGAGGTTTATATTGAATTTCGTATCGCTCTTCTTGTGATGATGGTTTTGTAAAACCATATGTTAAATGAAAACTGTTTCGTTGTATATGGTAAATATTTTCTTTACAGTTTTCCGGCTTTAAATAAAAAGAAGACTCAGGATCAGCACCCATATCACCATCTCTTGAAAACTTTTTACCTGAAGTACCACCATATGCAATAATTATTTCAATGGGCTGTAATAAATCCTTTGCATCAAGTTTAACAATCATCCCGTCCCTGTTATACATTCCTATAACTGTTAACTGTAATAAAGCTTTTCCCAACAACTGGTCCCTGATTTCATATAACATAGATCCTGGTCGATAGATAGTTGTTACACTATCTGCTTCAGTAATCCATTTGCTATGGCCTTGTACAACAAAACCTATTTTACAATTACCCCCCATACCAGGCATATACATAGCAAATTCAGGCAGATCACCAGCTTCGACGCGAAAAGCAGAGTTACCTCCATATAATGCTCTGTTGAATTTCCTTGTACCTTTTACTAATACAAAATCATTTCCTGCAGGTTTATAATGGAAAGTTCTTTCTAAACTTTGCGCCTTACCATTTTGCATGCCGAACAAACTGATGCAGTAAAAGAATACACCGAAACGAAGTAAAATATTTGTTATTAATACTTTCATCAAAAAAATTAAGGATGAATAATAACTGATTTCGGCTTTAATTCATCAGGACTATCTTTTGTATAGGCATCGAACACAAATCTTGAAGGTTTACTTACCAGGTTTCTAATTAATTGTATATCGATATTAAAAGAAGGATTGAAACGATCGCTAAGCATATACTTTTCCAAACTGTAAAAAAGTTGTTTTGACGCAGGTTTATCTTGTAATGAGTCTGACATATCTGCACTACTCACAATAATTTTTCCGTGACCCACTTTGGCTTCGAATATCAACGCCAGCCTGCGGTTCATGAACCATGTATCGATAGGCTGAACAAGCGGACGAAAATTTTTCGAAAAATCCTCCAAATGCATCACCTGAGTTTTATTCAACAGCTCCCACCACTGCATATCGCTATGAAAAGAAGTTGGAAAATCTGCAAATGCCGGGTGATGATCATTCAACAGTATTCCCAAAGTATGTGGCGGACGCATTTTAAACCATGATGTATTCCAAAAAACAGGCAGAAAAGTTTGACTAACCTCTTTCCCTTTCACTACTTTTCCTGCAACATTCAGGAACACTTTGCCTCCTTTATTTAATATATCTTCAGCTTTTTCATCGAGCGAAGTTGTATAATAAATACTTTCATTATTTAGTGTAGGAAGTTTTGCAGGGAACACCCAAACATTCCAATCATTAACAAAAGAAGTATTCTCAACCCCTACTTCAACAATCAATTGTGTTGCCTTTTGAAACGAGGTTAAAGAAAAATTTATATCACCTATTACTGTATTCTTTCCTGTTTCAATATCTTTTGCAGGAAATACTTTTTTAGTAATAACCTTACCATTCACATCTTTGATGCGCCAGAATACTTTTGCATGCTGCAAATTTTCTTTCCCGTAATGATATATCTCAACTCCTGCTTTCAACACCTCCTCATTAGTAAATTGAAATTTCTCAAATCTTGTTAAAGGAACCGTTGTATTACAAAACCTAGAAAAAGCTTTTGCATCAACATATCCTTTCTCATCCCAGAATGCATCAAGTGGGCCCACCAATGCTGTTCCCTGTCCCGGATAATCTGTTAACGATAATAATTGAAACCCACCATTACCGGGTGTTCTCAGTGATTTTTCAATTTCATTTTTATAACACAATACCTGCAATTTGCCCGATGCCTGAACAAATCGATCAGCTTCATCCAACATCCCCGCATCTTTTAGATCATCTTGGAACAATTCAAAATTCTTAGCCTTGTAAACACCCGTATATTTTGATATTTCTTTAAAGTAGGGGAATACACACCATTGTCCCATTTCATGCGCTACATAAGGCATTGTAAATTTTTCAATGGCTACAGTGTAATCACTTTTACTTTCGGGCATTTTATTCCATGCCAGATTTCTTGCGCCTGATTTGATCATATATTCATTAGCAGGAACCAACGGCCAACTCATGGCAACCGAAGCACCTGTATATAAACGCCTGTTATCTTTTTGTTGCCAATAATGAATAAAGTTCGTTAAGTATACAACCTGTTTACTACCACGTGGTTCATTACCGTATGCCAGCATACAATAAGACGGATGATTACCATAATATTTTTCAATCCTTTTGGTCTCATCATAAATAAACTTATCAATAGGCTTTCCATCTCCCAAAGAAGAGCCATGATTGGCCCAGCTTGGCCCTTCCGGTTGCAGATAAAAGCCAACCTTATCTGCTGCAGCAAATGCAGCTTCAGGTGGACAGTAAGAATGAAAACGCATGTGATTCAATCCATAGCTTTTGCATATCTTAAAAATCCGAAGCCAATCTTCTTCCTTCATAGAAGCATACCCCGTTAAAGGAAATACACAATTCTCAACCGTCCCTCTCAAAAAAGTAAGCTGGTCATTGATCGTGAACTGTGTCCCTTTAGTTTTGAAAGAACGCATTCCAAAAACAATCTGCCTTTCATTCCTTTCACCATTCTTCTGAATCAGAGCAACTGTTAACTTATACAATGCAGGATTGAATTCACTCCACAATTGTACTTCTTTGCCCAGGTTGTAATTAATCCTGAAAGAATCCTTACCTGGCAGCAACGAAGCATTAATAAGCAAGGGTTGTACAACATGCTCTTTATTACTGTTAAAACTCTTTGCGTATACCATTACCTGTTTAACAGTATTCATATCCCCTTTGCAGAAAAGCTGAATAGAAGCAGCTTTCTTGTCAACATCAGGATACACCTGCACTTCATCAATATATGCAGACACTGTGGCCTGCAATTCTATCTTACCAACAATACCATTCCAATTGCCTTGTGTATGATCGGTTAAGCTGTGACTATCTTGTCCAACATTAATTTCTTTAATCCTATTATCAACATGAATAGTAATCTTATGTTTTCCAGGAGTAAGGTATTTTGAAAGATCATATTCATGTGGTGCTACAAAACTGAAATGATCACCAATAAGATGATCATCTACCCACACCATTGTTTCTGTATGGCATCTTTCCAGGAATAAATTGATATGCTTGTTTTTAAATGAAGCAGGTATAACAACTTCTTTTTGATACCAGGCAGCTCCAACATAATATTTTGCAGGTGTTAACCAAAAGGGGAATTTAAGATTCCCGGGCTGACGGTATTTAGCGTATCGAGGATTGAAATACCAGCTACTATCATAAATACTGCCAGTCCACTTGGTTTGCAACGTAACTTCATCCCCTTTGTTATTTTCCAGCATCGAACCGGGGAGATAAACAGAATCATTTAAAATTTTAGAGAACCACTTCTCTTTAATTCCAATATCATTTCTATCTATCTCAAAATGCCACTTGCCTGCCAATGAGATAGTTTGTGCATTACTGAAAAGCACAGTAAGAAAGAAAAAAGAAAAAAGAAGAAGTGTTTTCATTAAAATATGTTTTGAAGTAACCATTCAATATTACTCTCCTCTATTCATTCCTATTTGTTTAATAAATAGTCCTTCAGTCTGCAATCGTTTAAAGATCGAAGCCCTTTTATAACTTTACCAACATTCAGCAAAGCTCCCTCTTTATTGGTGTGTGTGTTATCAACAGGAAAGAATTTCTTAACTGCTGAAGGATCCATTCGTTCATACACATCTGCAATAGAATTATTTAGATCTATAAAATAAGCCCCATATTTTTCAGCTATTTCTCTAGCCCATAAACCATACCCCTCGTTACTCCTAATTACTTTCCCATCTTTCCAGTTATTTCTTGGGATTAATGAACAAATAATCGGTGTTGCTCCTTTTGCTTTTGCTTCTAATACATATTTACGCATATACCATCCATAAGAATGAACAACCTCTTTCATTTTTCGAATGGGATTGTAAATCTCTACACTATCGTCACCTGTACCTTTTATCGTTCCCCTAGCCCGTGCTGTATCATCCAAAGGACCTGCATCGTTATGACCAAACTGCATCATTACATAATCACCCGGCTTTAGTGTAGCAAGAATTTTATCCCAACGCCCTTCGGTTAAAAAAGTACGGCTACTCCTTCCTCCGATTGCATGGTTTTGTACTTCAATTTTCTGTTCATCAAAATAACTACCTAAAAAACTTCCCCATCCCCATAAACTTTGCTTACCCGTACCATCCCCATTTTTTACAGTTGAATCACCTATGATGTACAACACTGGTTTCTCCGACTGCAATAAAACTGCAAATGAAGAACAGGCAATAAATAATACAATCAAAAAAGTTTTTCTTTTAAAGAGTTCGATAAGTTTATTCATAATGTAAGCAATTGATTAAGTTATTTAAGAATGAATTTAGCCAACCCGGCATTATTTAATTGTTGGAGACCCGTTATAACAGACTGTGCATTTATGTTTGCACCGTCTTTATTTGTATGTGTATGTTCTTTAGGAAAGAAATTTTTTACTTTATCTGCACCCAACATATCATATTTATCTGCCGTTATAGTATTAAGATCTATAAAAAATGCATGCTCTTGCGCAGCTACTTCTTTTGCCCATTTACCATACGATTGATCTGCACGCAATACTTTCCCTTCCTTAAAATCATTCCTTGGTATCATAGAGCAGATATACACTTCGGCACCTTTAGCCTGTGCATCTCTAACAAACTTTCTTAAGTACCATCCATAGGTATGTACCGTTTCAGGTTTACCATCCGGCCAAATCAATTCTTTGGTTTCTTCACCAGTTCCATTCAATACACCTCTGTAGCCGGCTTTAGTCGTATCAGGCTTGCTTCCTTCATTATGTCCAAACTGTATCATTACAAAATCTCCTTTCTTTAAGGTAGAAAGTACTTTATCCCATCTTCCTTCTTTAAGGAAAGTCCGTGTACTTCTTCCAGCCATCGCCTGATTACTCACTACAATTTTTGTTGTATCAAGATAATTTTCAATCAAGCTACCCCATCCCCACAAACCATTGGTATTGGCATTTCTTACGGTACTATCACCGATGATGTAAAGGGTTGGTTTTGTGTCCTGTAAAAAAATGAAAGAGGATAAGCCTATAACGAGAATTAACAAGAGTGATGGAGATATACTTTTTTTCATGTAATGAGTTTTAATTTTTTGGATGAATGATCGTTATATTGGGTTTAGGTGGCATTTGCATACCATCGCCCAAAAAATAATCTACATAAGGGGGCTGATTATATCCAACATTTTGCCAGGCAATACTTAAGCGATATTGAGGGTTATGCATCAACGTATACAACCTATAATCGGTAGGTATATCTGTAGAAAAAATTCTAAGTTCTTTATTATCGGAAGTTCTGAAGATCACTTCCTCTCTCCAGTCGCCCAATATATCGGCACTTAATGCAGGCGTAGATTTCGAACCGTTATTGGATACACAATTAAATTTCTTTGCATCAAAAAGATTATCCAGTTTACTGTTAGCATAATCCCATTTGTCAATATGCGTCCCATCTAACAATTCACTCAACAAATCACCATCCCACCATATACGAAAGTTAACACTACGCGGGGCAACACCGATATGTTCTCCTTTAGCAGAACGAAGCCCTTCACTTCCACCCCAGCACTCGTAACCTGGATAACGAGGATCGATATCTGCACTCATACCACGGCCTACATCTTTATCCATATCACCAGTCCATAATAACTTTCCCGTAGCCGCATCAAACATTGCAGTACCAAGACCTTTTGTTCCATCTTCTATCTCATGAATTCCAAACACTTCCATCCCCGGACGGGAAGGATCCATATCTGTAACATGCACCGCATCGCCATGCCTCAATCCTGTTGTATATAAACCTTTACCATCATCATTCACACACATACTACCGTATACAATTTCATCTTTCCCATCAGCATCTACATCAGCAACAGTTAAGTTATGATTACCCATACCAGAGAAAGGGTTAAAAGCATCCTTTGAGTCAAATACCCAACGAGAAGTAAGCGTATGATTTTGCCAATCCCATGCTGCCAAAACAGTTCTTCCGTAATACCCCCTGCACATTATTACACTAGGATGTATACCATCCAGGTATGCAACACAAGCTAAGAAACGATCTACACGATTTCCATAATTATCGTTGCCACCATTACCACCTTTTCCACCCCAAGCGTCTAATTTGCCACGCGAAGGAATATAATCTGTTGTTGCTAAAGCAGCACCTGTAACCCCATCGAAAATGGTAAAGTATTCCGGCCCATCCAAAATGCGACCATCACGTTGACGATTGCCTTGGTTATAGCGCCAGTCTTTATTAGCATCACCAATTACATTCCCTTTACCATCAACCGTTCCATCCGCTGTTTTCATAGCTATCTCTGCTTTGCCATCACCATCAAGGTCGTACACCATGAACTGCGTATAGTGAGCACCTTCACGGATATTCTTACCAAGATTAATTTGCCACAGCATTGTACCATCCAGTTTATAACACTGAAAGATGGGAGGATCAGTAAAGCCACCTTGTGAATTATCATGCCCCACACCCGTTTGATGCAGGATGATCTCATATTCTCCATCGCCATCTACATCACCAACAGAAACATCATTGGGTGTATAACCGGGAGGTGTTTGAAGAGGAATAGATAAATAAGGCACAGCATGAGCCTTTAAAGTAAAGCCTTTATCTGCTATAGCTTCTTTGCCATTTATAATACTTCTAACGGTATACAAATTTGCGATAGAAGTATCCGCTGATCCATCAATAAAATTTGTCCCATTAACAAGTGGTTCCTTATTAAGTTTTACGGTAGAACCGCCTGATGTTCTATACACATTAAAGGCAAGATCAGGAGACTCCGTTCCTAATAAACGCCAGCTTACAAATACTTTACCATCCGCCTGCTTAATGGCATAGACTCCACGATTCAGGAATTCCATCTGCCGCTGTGCATAACAGTTTAACACACCTGCTACCAACAAAATAGAAAAAAATATCTTCTTCAATTCTTTCATACCATAACCTGTTTTAAATAAATGAAGTATTATTCTTTATGCAATCGTGTGTTATACTGAAAAAGACTTTACTTACTATTTTACAGAAACTGAAACAGCACCTGATTGTAACTGATCTGCAGTAGCAGAAACAGTAATTATTCCAGAAGCTGCATTGGCTTTAACTATGGCAATACATTTTCCTTTATAAGCCCATCTTTCTTTAACTTGATAAGGTTCACCACTGCTTACATCAGCGTTATCTACAGCAATAAGATCACCCGCACCTGAACAACTGAACTTTATTTTATTATCTGCATTTAAACAAGGCTCACCGTTTTCATCTGTAACTGTAGCTGTCACATAAACTACATCATCCCATTTATTTTCTATTGAAGCTTTATCTGCAGTCAATTTAATTTTAGCAGGTTTTCCGGCAGTAGTTAACGCTTGTTCAGCAACCACTTTCCCTTTATTCCTTGCAACAGCCTTTAACGTACCTTTTTCAAATGGGAATGACCATACTCTAGGAGAAGCATTATCATCAGGCCTTTGACGTACACCAACTGATTTACCATTTAAGAACAATTCCACTTCATCACAATTACTAAAAGCCTGTACTCTTGCTTCATCATACGTATCAATATCTGTAGGGCTCCAATCACTGATCCAGTCTCCTGCCCCGGCATTCTGTTCTTTTCGCATCACATGAAGTACAGGTTTATCACTCCACCAACTAGTCCGTTGAAAAGCAATGTCTCTTGGTCCGCCTGTTTTATCAAAAAGACCCGAAGCATTGGCTATCTTTGGCCAATCAGCTTCACCGAGATAATCAAACCCTGTCCACAAAAATTGTCCAGCCATATAAGGTTTATCACGTAATGCCATCCATGCTGACTGTTCATGCCTGTTTTCTGTTCCGATCACTTTCCATTCAGGATGTTTTTCATGTGCAGCGATCAATTCATTCTCTCTGTAATTCTGACCAACAATATCCATTGTTTGTGCAAATCCATTCTCATACACATGAGATAAAGCAGGCCTGAACAATGCCATTGTTACAGGCCGTGATGGGTCTAACGCATGCACTAAATCTTGTTGCATTCTATATTTCCTGAATCCGGAAGAGTCATCAAGATTATCATGAATTTCATTACCAATACTATAAATAACAATAGAAGGATGATTGCGATCTCTCATGATAATTGCCTTAGTATCTTTTTCCCACCAATCATTAAAGTAAAGGTTATAACCGTTTTCCGCACTACTCTTCCTGGCAGTCCAGGTATCAAAGGTTTCATCCATTACCAGAAGGCCCATCTTATCACAGAGAGATAAAAACTCAGGGGAAGTCTCGTTATGTGAAGTTCTGATAGCATTTACACCAACACTTTTCAATAGCTCAAGCCTTCTTTCATACACTCCTAAAGGAACTGCTGCACCTACCGCCCCACCATCGTGATGCATACAAACACCTTTTAGTTTGATATTTTTTCCATTGAGCCAGAACCCTGTTGCTGCTTCAAAATGGGCATCGCGGATACCAAAAAGGAATCTTATTTCATCTATTTTTTTATCGTCAATCCAAACACTAATCAAAGCAGTATATAATTGCGGATGTTCAATATCCCACAATACAGGTCTTACTACATCAACCTGTTGCAAGAAGGTCTCTTCATGATGAGCAGCTATTGTTTGAGTAGACGAAGACTTGGCAATTATTTCACCTGAAGGTGATATAATATCTGCTTTAACAACAACCTTCTTTAAAGAGGACTCTTCATTTATTACAGCAGTTTGTATTTGCAGTAAGGACTTCTCTTTATTAGCAGATGATGCATATACGAAACTACCATTATAAGAAACATGTACAGGATTTACAAGAACCATATGTACATGTCTGTAAATACCAGCCCCCGTATACCAGCGTGAGGCAGGCTGTACAGAATTATCCGCTTTTACAGCAAGTACGTTATTTTTATTTTTCCCAAAGTTCAGGTAATGAGAAAGTTCATACTGAAAACTTATATAGCCGTTAGGTCTTTCCCCTAAAAAATGTCCGTTAATCCACACTTCGCTATTGGCCATTATACCATCAAACTCAATAAACACCTGCTTTTTATATTCCTTTTCATCAAGGGAGAAGGTTTTTCTATACCATCCTATTCCGCAAGGAAGATAGCCGCCACCTCTACCTGTAGCATTTCCTCTATCATAAGGCCCTTCAATGCTCCAATCATGCGGAACATTCAAAGAACGCCATGCAGCATCATTAAACGATACAAGTTCCGCCCCCTTTACATCGCCTCTAAAAAACTTCCAATCATTATCAAATAAAATATCTTTTCTTGTTTCCTGGGAGTTCGCTTGTAGTATACCCAGCAAAAAAAAAGACAGCAGCAAATAAACTTTATTCATATAAAAATAAAAAAGTGATAATTATGTTCCTTAGTTCTTCAATCGCTCTTCCTGTTCTTTTCCTCTCACTTTTTGTTGTGGAGAAAAACGCTTATTCACATCCAATAACACGTTATTAAATTTCCAGTCTTTAGTAAATTCAAATAACCCAATTGATGAAGCGGTGATAGAAGTATTAGTGAATACAAAGTTTTCAAGAAGAGATTGTTCGTACCCCGATCCCACAAAAGCGTTATTTGCATTGGTAACTTTAACATTCGACACATAAATGTCCTTTGCATGTGGAATACCCTTTTCAGCAGGTGTAACTTTTTGCAACATCGCTTTCCAATGAGCGGGAATAGAATCATACACATACCCTTTAGGCAACTCTGAATAACTGTAAGCGGGATACCAATTAAGATTGAACTGGAATGCATTGTTCACGGAATCCATCACCGTATTTTGAAAATAGATATCCTCAATGTTGCCGCCTCGTGTAAAAGCCGATTTAATGCGCAACCCATTATCGGTATGTTTAGCAGAAAGATCCGTTGCCAGTACGTGCCTAATACCTCCGGAAGTTTCACTTCCTAAAGTAACCAATCCGGCTCCCTTTCGTGCCACGCACTTACGAATTACAATATATTCGGCAGGCCTGTTCACACGGAGACCATCCCAATCCCTTCCGGCCTTTATACAAAAATTATCATCGTTGCAATCAATATCGCAGTTTTCAATCAAGACCCAGGAAGAAGAATCTACATCAATACCATCAGTACTTGGGCCACTACCATCTACATTATTGCGTATCACAATCCCATTCACCGTTATGTTTTTAGAATACAACAACTGAACCGTCCAAAATCCTGCATTTTGAAATGTAACCCCCTTCAGTGTTACGTTCTCTGCGTCCTGTACCAATACTGTTCTAACACGTTCCGCATCGTAATCAACAATCCAGCGTAAGCCTTTTTTATCATACTCTTTACGCATTTTCCAATATTTATCCCAACAAAACTTACCTCTTGCATTAACAATACCTTCACCTGTTAAAGCAGCATTTTTTACGCCAATCAAATTGATCAATGCAGCAGGCCATTTCATTTCAATACCTGCCACCCGTGTATTAATCTCAGGATAATCTTTAAAATCCTGTGAACCTAAAATCAATACACTTTTATCGATCTGCAACTGCACATTGCTTTTTACAAAAAGAGAACCTGTAACATAAGTACCCGGCTGGAATGCAACGATCCCGCCACCTTTAGCAGCACAATCATCAATCGCTTTTTGAATAGCAGTTGTACTTATTGTTTGTCCATCTTTTACTGCTCCATAATCATTTACAAAAAATTTCTTTGGAGAAGATGGGAAACTCTTAGCTCCCGCTTTAGCGGCCCAACTTATATCTTGTTTTGTTTGCGCCAATACATTACCTGCAATAGCAGATAACAAAAAAATGGTAACAATAATTTTATTCATGATGGATGTACTAATTTTATTTTCCGGTTCTAAATGGTGCAGCAGGTAAATCTTCTTTATTAATCAAATTCGGCTGAGCCTTTTCATCCCACGCAAAACGAACGTATTTAGGCACTGTTATTTCAGGAGATGAAACAATTATCTTCTTACCTTTGATCTCAGCATTGGCAGGTACAAAATTACCATCTTCACCGGCGATAGTAAACCAGCTTAAAGGCTTACCATCACTGCTTTTCAATCCACCGGCAACATTAGCAAAACTCAGTTCAACTGACTGACTGTTTACTTTCATCGACTCGTATACAGGGCCTTGATATACCAGTTTCTTTTTACCATACAGCTTTGCTAATGCGATCAATGCTAAACGATGAGCCACTACCCATTTATAAGAAGGATGGATATTAGAAAGATCATCTACCAAATCTGTTGTTACTACCATGCCTGTATTAGGTAACTCAAGCGATTTACTTTGTGTTTCCCAAAATTCGGACAATGTTTGTGGCGTATGTGGAATATGATCTTTGCGGGTTGTGTATAAGAAGGGTGCTATCTGTACATAATACAAAGGCAGGTTCTCGTCTTTGAATAAACTTCGCCAGGTATCAGCAAACAATTTAAACTTAGCAGGATACGTAACATGATCATGTATCATCAAATCAGACTCTCCCTGGTACCATAAAATGCCTTTAATAGTTAATGGCAGCATAGGTTGTATCATACCATTGAACATTTGTCCGGGATGCATGCCATCTATTTTAAAATCAGGTTTTGTAGTTGAATCTTTAAAAACAGAAGATTGTTGATAAGCCCAATCAGGGATCCATTGTTCAATCCTTGTTCCTCCCCATGATGATGAAATGATACCAATAGGAATATGTGTTTGCTCGTATATTTCCTTTGCGAAAAAATAGCCGATGGCAGATAAAAAACGAACAGTAGTATCAGTTCCCTTAAACCAACCTTTGGAAGGCAATTCAGGCTGTTTTTTTAAGGTGCGCTCTACATACAAATATCGAATGGCATCGGGCTTGTTGATATTGGCTAATTCTTTCTCAGCAAGATCTTCTCCTTTTTTAGGAGCCGTATATTTTTTCCATTTTCTATCCAATGGATATTCCATATTCGATTGGCCGGAGCAGAGCCATACATCTCCTACCAAAACATTTTTATATGTAATTTCTGATGAAGCCTGTACATGAAAGTCTTTTGGCTGTGCAGAAGTATTCATAGCATCAAGCCATAACTGCCAATGACCTAAAGAATCTGCTACTATGGATTTATGTTGCCCTGCAAATTCAACAATAACGAGTTCTCCTGCCTTAGCTTTTCCCCAAACAACAACAGGTTTGTTTCTTTGCAAGACCATGTTATCGGAAAATACCGGCGGCAACGATAATTGAGCGAATGAAATTGTAGAGAACAAAAAAAGGCTAACAGCAAGACTGAAACGTTGGCTATAATTCATGACTATGCAATCTTAAGAGACTACAAAGTAAGAGAACACAGCCATGCATCTATCCTGATGCATCCTGACGCCAAGTAGTAATTCGGCGAACAACCATTAGAAAACGGTTGAAGAGATATTCTTAATTCAACTCAACCTGTTCAGTTAATGCATAATACTTTAATTCAATCAAATCATTTGGTAATCCTTTGCTGTTCCATGTTTGATGAATAGCCAACGCAGCACCAACTGCTGTAGCCTGCGCCATTGAAGCAGCATACACTTCTATAGCCGGGAAGAAAGCTGCTAATAAATTCATGTAAATAGGGTTTTTACTGAAACCGCCATCTACAAAAATGCGTTTCACAGCGGCACCTTTTAAAACAAGTTGTGTAGAATGTAATTGCTGTGCAACAATATCAAATATTAATTGGTGGTATGCTTCTGTTTCATCGGAGAAGGAGGCCAGTTCCCTTTGAGCAAATAAAGACTGCTCCAGCATTTGTGCATGACCTGCTGCCGATAAGGTATTTTTCTTTCGTAACTTTTCAATAATGGTTATATCGTATTCAATATGCTGGTAAAAAGAAGCTTCTTTCTGAAAGAAAGCGGCAATACGCTTTGTTTGCTGCTCATGCTCATAACCTGCAAACAAACGTGAAGCTTTAACCGGTTTTCCTTTATAAGTGAGGTAACAAAGACAATCACTCTTTAATTCATCAAAGGTTAAAGGTGCTTCGTTAAAGGGATTTAAACTAATGCACCAGGTTCCTGTTGAAATGAGCACAAAGGATTCGTGAAAGTTAACGAGATAAGGAATAAGCGCCGAAGAGCTATCGTGCAGACCAATACCGGTAGGTATTTCTTTATCATTTACTTTAGCAACTACTGTTGTGTCAGCAGCACATATTCCCGGTAATTTAGCTGCAAGTCCTTCTTCTATCACCCAATGATGATAGGATTGAATATTGAAATCCCAAAGCAAAGTATGACAACCGATACTGGTAATATCCGAAGCTAATTTTCTTGATACCAGATAGCTTAAATATTGCGGAAGATGCAATGAGTAAGCGATCTTGGCAAACACTTCCGGTTTTTCGTATTTAAGCCTGTATAACTGCATCCCCGAATTAAGGTTACCCAATACAGGAGATGCAGTTTGCAAAGCCATTTCTTCCCTGCTGCCATACTGCTTATAAAATTGATCAGCTAAAACTTCAGGGAAAGGTTTTAAATAATTGTATAAAGGTGTTACTGCTTTTCCGGCCGCATCAATATGTACAAAGCTGGCACCATAAGCTGAGAAGTTAACAGCTTTTATTTCATATTCTTTCAGTTGCAGAACCTCATTCAAAGAATGCAACACCCAATCTGACAACAACTGTACATCGTCACATGGATAGCCATCTTCATCTACCGTTTCAGGAAATTGTTCTGAACGGGTATACACTATTTTATAATGCTCGTTGAAAAGGAAAAACTTTTTATTGGTTTTTCCCACATCAAAAATTACTATAACGGGTTCTGCCTGCATGATTATTAAACTATAAACCTGTAGCTACTGTTTTTACTCCTCTTTCTTTAATCAGATGTTCTCTCACTTTCAATGAACGGAACAACTGTAAGGGCTGTAAGGCGCCACCAGACTGCAACCTGGCTTCTGCCACGATCGGACGAACATCGGTACGATACGCTTGTTGCAGTACTTCTTGTGCTGCTGCAACATCATTATTTTGCTGTGCAGCCTGCAATGCTTTTGTATCTACCAATAAAGCTTGTGCATAAGCAATTTGTATTGCTTCCACTGATTGCAATAAATCTTCTAAAGGATCTTTAATATTATGGCTTGCATCGATCATCCAACCCAAATCAGTTGCATGGTTCATTCCTTTGGCATCCATACCTTCTACTAATTCATTAAAGATGAGGAACAACTGGTAAGGATTGATGCTGCCTACCGTTAAATCATCATCACCATATTTGCTATCATTAAAGTGGAAGCCGCCTAATTTACCTTCGTTAAGCAATAATGAAACGATCTGCTCGATATTGGCATTGGGAAGATGATGACCTAAGTCAACCAACGTATACGCTTTATCTCCCAGTTTGTTTGCATACAATAAAGATTGTCCCCAATCACCTACCGTCATTGAATAGAAATTAGGTTCGAAGGCTTTATACTCAACAAACATTTTCCAATCACCAGGCAATGCAGCATAAATTTCCTGTAAGCTTTCTAATGTATTATTGAATGCTTTTCTAAAATTCAACTGACCTGGAAAACTTGATCCATCAGCCAACCAAACGGTTAAAGAGTCAGAGCCTAATTCAACACCATGCTTGATCACTTCAATATTATGTTCGATCGCTTGTTTGCGAACAGCTTTATCAACATGTTGTAATGAACCGAATTTATAACTCAGCTTTTGATCTTTCTGATCCTGGAAAGTATTAGAGTTCATTGCATCAAAACGAAGGCCATGTTGTGCAGCCAATGCTTTGATAGAAGAAGCATTCTCGGGAATATCCCAGGGAATATGCAATGAGATAGCACCGCTCGATTGATTGAGCTTGTGCAACAAACCAATGTCTTCAATTTTTTCTTCCAAATTACCCGGCTCGCCAGCACCTGAGAAACGGCCGAACCTTGTACCACCTGTACCTAACGCCCAACTTGGAATGGCTACCTGGAATGCTTTTAGCTTTTCTACTATGCTCTTGATATTGGCTATACCAGACGCTACGTAATCGAACTTACGCTGGTGCTCTTTTTGTAAAGAACTATTATGTTCCTGGATTTTATATTGCTCTACTTGCATATGACAAATATTTTATGGGAGGTAAAAAACTTCTTTTAAAGGTATGCTAATGGGTGAATGATCAGGATTAGATTCCATGATATCTTTCATGTAAGTCCACCATTTTTTCATAACCGGATGATTAGGCAAATCATTCATGGTAGCAGCATCTTCAACATCGAGTACTCCAAATAAATCGTTGGTTTGTTCATCAAGGAATATCGAATAATTACTGATACCCGTTTGCTTTAATAACTGAGCTAATTCAGGCCATAATTCATCATGCCTTTTTTTATACTCTGCTTCAAAACCCTTGAATAATTTCATTTTGAAAGCCAATCGTTGCATACATGAAGGTTTAGAAAAAGGGGTCGACAACAAGAATGTCACCAACCCTTATGCTTGCTATATGAGAAAAAAACGAAACTATCTTACAAACGCAGCGGCAACACCACCATCTACATTCAGGATATTACCGGTTGATTTATGCAATAAGCCACCCACAAAAGCGTAGCAGGCATTTGCAATATCATCAGGCAAAATCACTTCATTCATCAAAGTACGCTTAGCGTAATAAGCAGGTAATTCTGCAACGGTAATGCCATAAGCCTTGGCACGGCCTTCAGCCCATCCACCTGCCCAAATATTTGAATCTGCGATCACTGCATCCGGATTTACAGTATTTACTCGGATTTTATCGCTGCCTAATTCCGCAGCTAATAAACGTGTTAAGTGTGCCTGGGCAGCTTTAGCAGAACCGTAACCTGCATTATTAGGACCAGCTACTACTGAGTTCTTGGAAACAATATTGATTATATCTCCTCCAAAACCCTGTTTTCGTAATATTTCAACACCAACTTTAGATACGAGGAATTGCCCTTTTACTAAAATATCATACAGTTTATCCCAATCTTCAATGGAATGATCTGCAATAGACTTGGATATACTAATACCTGCATTATTTACTATAATATCAACACCACCAAATGCTAAAGCTGCATTAGCAAAAGCCTTTTCAATAGTTGCTGCATCTGTAACATTCAATAAGGTAGCTGCTGCAGTATCTTTTCCAAATAATTTTTTAAACTCTTCGATTGCTCCGTCTAAACGTTCCTGGTTAATATCATTTAATACTACACAAGCTCCTTCTTCAGCAAATTTTCTGGCGATTGCTTTACCAATTCCTCCAGCGCTACCAGTGATCAGTGCTACCCTGCCACTTAAAGATTTAGGCTT
>JAGWUV010000065.1 GCA_028875875.1 Bacteroidota bacterium | reverse complement strand
ATACCGATCACCGCATACACAGTGATCATACCATGAGCCTTGATGGCAACGACACAAAGCAACACATTAATGGCGGCATAAATGGCGAGCAATGATGGTGCCTTGATATATTTCATTAAAAAAGTTCCTAAGAATCTTCCGATGAGAAAAGCAACACCGCATGCTCCTAAATAATCAGCTGCTTTTACTTCTGTGATACCCGCAGATTTGGTGGCATACAAAATAAACAAACTAAATACTGAAACCTGTGCTCCCACATACACGAACTGCGATAATACGCCCCATGATAAATGCTTATGCCTGAAAGCATGTAAAATATGTTTGCTGGCTGTATGCCCTTCGCCGTTTTGAATGGAAGGCAAATGAGTAAAAGCGAAGATCACAGCGATCAATACCAGTACGGTTCCTAAAATGAAATAAGGCAATTTAACACTGGAAGCTTCAGAAGCCAATGCGATCTTTCGTGCAGCCTCAGTCATGGCACTCAGTTGTTCATTGGTATATCCTTTGGTTAAGATGATCCTTGCTCCAATGATCGGTGCCAGGGCCGCAGCCAGTCCGTTGAAGGATTGAGAGAGATTCAGTCTTTGCGTGGAAGTCTCCGGATCACCTAACAATGAAGCAAAAGGATTGGCAGCTGTTTCCAGGATCGTTAATCCACAGGCAATAATGAACAATGCCACCAGGAAGAAAGTATATTGTTGCGTATTGGCTGCCGGGATAAATAAAAAGCATCCCGAAGCAAAAATTAACAGGCCAATGATAATACCAATTTTATACCCGTATTTTTTCATAATAAACCCTGCCGGTAATGCCATAACAAAATAAGCTACGAATACAGAAGAATCCACCAGCGTTGCCTGTACAGTTGATAAAGTAAAAGATTTCTTCAGGTGAGGGATCAATATTGGGTCAAGATTGTGGGCAAAACCCCACAGAAAGAATAATGACGTAACTAAAATAAAGGCAAAGCGGTAAGTTTTATTCGTTAGAGATGCCATAATGGTTAGCTTCAGGATTTAATTAAGAGATAAAGCAATCGTTCATTTTTAATGAAGCAATATTACAAAGTAGAAATATTGTACAGCCTGAAAAAGCACAGAGATAATTGCACTATCTTAACAGACTTACATACTATCTTAACAATTGGAATACACAGCGTGAAATTGTTGCTTTTTTGGATCATTACACTGCATTCCTGCATTCATTTTTACGAAAACGGTTTCGTTGTATGTATAAAACGATTTTTGAATGAAAGGTATAACAGTTCCATACTTCCCCGAAAAGTTTTAATTCTTTGCAACTGAGCCGGTAAAGACTATTATTTTTACGCTTCTTATAACCAATTGCAATGCGTCGTATCAATTATACTTTTCTACTTATCCTATTTTTTACTGCTGCTGCTGTGAGCCTGTTGGAGTATTGTTCGCCTAAAACCAAAAACGAAACAACAACATTAGCCGGCAATACATATGTGGGCGACCAGCAATGCAAAAGCTGTCATGCTCAGCAGTATAACGACTGGCTCCGTTCAGATCATTTCAAATCCATCCAAACGGCTACCGATTCCTCTGTGCTGGGTAATTTCAATAATGCTTCTTTTGATGCGGATGGTGTTCATTCTACTTTCTTCAAAAAAAATGGAAAATATTTTATCAATACACAAGGAGAAGATGGCAAAAACCACGACTACCAGGTATTGTATACATTTGGCCATTTCCCTTTGCAACAGTACCTTATCGCTTTTCCGGGTGGCAGAATGCAGGCTACAAGGGCAAGTTGGGACTGCAAGCAGCATAAATGGTTTCACCAGTATGCAGGTACAAAAATAGATTCGCATGATTGGTTGCATTGGACAGGCAACGCCCAGAACTGGAATACCATGTGCGCCGAATGCCACAGCACCAACTTGCAAAAAAATTACAACATAGAAAAAGACTCCTATGATACCCATTTCTCCGTGTTAAATGTAAGTTGCGAAGCTTGCCACGGCCCCGGTAAAAAACATATAGATTATATTAATGGCGAGGATTATAAAAAAGGGAACAAAATCGCTCATTCATTATTGCAATTGCCCAAAGGGGTAGACCAGTTATCGCAGATCAATACCTGTGCACCTTGTCATGCTGTTCAGTCTGATATTGATGCCAATGCAATCAGCAGTGATGAATTGCTATACAATCATATTCCTGTTATTCCCAATACAGAACGCTTTTACGCCGATGGGCAGGTAAAAGAAGAAGACTATAACTACGCATCATTCTTGCAAAGCAAAATGTTCAGAAGAGGTATCAAATGCAGCAATTGCCATAACCCGCATTCGGGCAAAATATATTTCACAGGCAATCAAACCTGTTTACAGTGCCATGCAAAAACCTTCGATTCTCCACAACATCATTTTCATGCCACTAATACGGAAGGGGCACTTTGTATCAATTGCCATGCACCCGGGAAATATTATATGGGCAACGACCTAAGGCATGACCATAGTTTTCGTATACCAAGGCCCGATCTTTCCGTTCAGTATGCTACACCCAATGCATGTAATAATTGCCATAAAGATAAATCTGCACAATGGGCCGCAGCTGCAGTAGTAAAATGGTATGGCCCGAAAAGAAAATATCATTTTGCAGAAGATCTTATTCCAGGAAGTTTTGGCGATGAAAAAAGTGAGCCGCATCTACTGAGATTAATGAGTGACACAGCAGTTCCTTCAATCATTAAAGCCACGGCTGCTAATTATCTCGGAAATATTCATTCTACTACAAGTTTACAAACCTTATTGAACTGTTTAAAAAATCCCAATGCACAAGTAAGGTATGAAGCATTGAGAAGCCTCGCTTCTTTTTCTTCCCTCGCCAATAAAACAGCCATTGCAGATGCATTGAATGATAAGGTAAGGGCCGTAAGGATTGCGGCTGCACAAACACTCAATATTCTTGGTGCGAACGATCTTCCCGAACAATACACCGGTGCATATCAAAGTGCAAAAGCGGAACTGGAAAGGTTTTTATTATACCAGGCTGATTATGCTCATGGGAATATTAATCTTGGAGACTACTACCAGCGCAACAATAATTTCAGTGAAGCCGAAAGGTTTTATAAAAGAGCCATACAGAAAGATAGTTTGGCCAACCTTGCCAGGTTAAACCTTTCTGTTACATTGAACTCCGAAGGCAAGAATAAAGAAGCATTATTAGTATTGGAAACGGCTGTAAAAACCGATAACAAAAACGATCAGGCATGGATGAACCTGGGCTTATTATATGCTGAACTGAAAGATATACCCAAAGCGCTGGCAGCATTTGCAAAAAGCGATGCCCTCCATTCTCAGAATACAAGGCTCTATTACAACTATGGCTTGTTACTGCAACAAAATGGCAAAACGCAACAAGCTATTAATGTCCTGCAAAAAGGCTTGCAATTGAACAATACCGATGAAAGCCTCAATTATGCTATGGCTTATGTATTCATGCAGAATAACCAGCCTGCTAAAGCCATGCAATATGCCCGTGTACTAAAAAATAGCAACCCCAATAATCCCGATTACCAGCAACTCTTCCAGGCATTAGGTTTATGATTAGTTATGGTTCTGTTTAATAAGCTAAACAATAAGATTGTAACAACGACAATCTGCACAAGGAATGTATAATAGCAAATTAATTATGCCAGCAATGGGTGGTCATTATTGTGTACAAACCTTTTTAAACGCATATCATATAAACTATATCTATATTAACGATAAACACTTTCAGATCAAAAAAATTAAATTCAACACCAACAATTCCTCAATGCAATTTCTTGGATTCTACTTCTTCTGTTTTATTCCCTTTCCTATTAAAAAACTAATGGCGAAACATTTATCCAACTTTATCCAACCTTCATAAAAGTTTAATTTAAGTACACAGGATAGTATTTCATTATACATTAGGAGAGGTTAGCTTTTACATTTAGCCAAAACTGATACCTACTATGCCCATTACACAAAAAAACGCCGGGCTTTCACCCGGCGTTCTTACTTATCCATCACTTACGCCACCATCGTTTCAGTATTTCAGATATCGCAAAACTGGTTACCGCTCCTACTACCGCCAAAACAACAGACTTTAGCAGGTCGGCTACCGTTACACTGCACGAAACACTGAGCAACGTTCCTCCCACGATGGCGAAGCGGCCTGATGCTTCATTACCCATCTTTCTTCTTTTTTCCCTTCGCCTTTTGCGTTACATCCTTAGCCGCATCCTCCGCTACCGTTAGCTGGCTCACACCGCCTAGCACCGTTCCCGCTACCGCCGTATACCCCGCCACCGTTACAATAACCGATGGCAATACTACCGGCAGGGTTAATACCGCCGTGCTTAGCGTGGCCAGTCCCAAACCTATTGTCCGCAACTTTTTAAAGAACTGCGGTGTGGGCGATTGTGCCCTTTGTATCATGTTCATACGCTTTGTTGTTGAATGGTTAGATAAACAGGTTCCTCTCTCGAAAAAGCACCGGAACACAATTGCAGCAATGCTGCCATAGCCTTACGCGATTCTTCGCCTTTCCCTTCACCCGTCAGCAGGCTCACCGGGGCAATACACCCCTGTAATTCCCGCAGCGCATCGTTCGCTGGATGCAGCAGTATCAGCGATCTGTCGCTAACGCCTTGCACATGTAAATGCCAGCCGAATTTCTCACTGTGCCTCCGCTCTAATGTATACCGGCCCTCGGGTATGCAGGATATATTGCGGGCATTGTCTTTCCAGGGCAATTCAATGGTATGGCATACCACCATCCCCCTGTACAACAAATTCCCGTTGGTGCCCCTGGCATGGTAGCTACGCATGAGTTGCAATTCCATAATGCATCATTTGAAGTGAATGAATGATTATTCCACATCTACCTTTACAAGTGAAAAAGCGTTGAATGCCCCGTTCTTCAAAGGGTACATCACACCGTTCACTTCCTGCAAAAACTCAAGCCCTAAACCCAGGAATAAGGGATGCGTGCTGCCTACCGGCAGAGTCACTTCAAGATCAATCACTTCAGTGGGTGCATCTTCCAGCGCCAGGTAAACCGATTGTTGATTGTCCTGCTCATACAACTCCTTTTCAAAGTCAACCGAAGCTGCTGCTGTTAGTATACGGTAATGCGTGGCACCTGCCGGGGCACTGATCATCTCTGTGGCCACAAAGGGTGCCAGGTGTACCGAAGCCTTACCGGTAGCACGATCAATCGTGGGCGTAAACGGTGCAAATAGGGTGGTGCTTAATTTACCACCACTGTTAAACTCGAAACCTTGCAGAAGAGTGGCTTCTCCGTCTATTACGTTACGCATACCCCTTACACTCACCGCATCTGCCTGTATCACTTTCATCATCTGCGTAGTCAATCGGCTCACCATCCGGCTATCGGAAGCTTTTAGGATGCTCGACTTAAAAGCAGTACGCAGT
>JAGWUV010000012.1 GCA_028875875.1 Bacteroidota bacterium | reverse complement strand
TACCAATACCTGGGCTAACAGGCTGGCGAAAGATCAAACCTTACCGGTTGGGAAACGCATTACTAATACCAACGCAGTAATCAGGCTAAGTGTTGATCAGCTGAATGCAGCAGGATTGCTTGGGCCGGTAGAACTGATAAAGGTGCAATAGTGAATGTAGTCTTGTGTTACTATTAGTTAAACTTTGTATCAGTATAATGTAGTGGTGTTATCAAGGTTTCCATTGTAATATCCATTTTCTGGCTGGTGTTTCTACGTAGCGATATGTTAGAAAGGAGAAGATCAGTAACAAAATAAAAATGATATAAAACTGAATAGCGCTATCTTTTACACCTATTGAAGGCAGGTATTTTCTTCCAAATAAAAAAAACGGTTTTTGCAAAATGAAAATGGCGTAACTAATTTCACCTGCCCAAACAAAAATCTTCTTCGTAAAGAGTCTTGTAATGTTACCATCATTCAAAGAAAGGCAATATAATAAAGGAGCGTAGAGCAAGGCAAATAAACCATCATGAAAACTGAAGTGTTGCAATAGGTATACGCCGACAACAGATATGGCAACAAGCAATAATAAAAGTCCGTCATTATTTCTGCATTGTTTTTCTTTCCTAATCACAAATAGTAATCCTGCTATATTACCGATGATGAATTCATTCAAGTGCATTAGCGGAAAATAAAATAGAAGATCATGCGATGCAGAAGGAAAGCCTTTGTAGAATGAAGTATGCAGTGCTATGTTCAATCCTACCTGTGTTAGCAGCCATAACAATATAGCAATGAGCATTAGTTTGATAAAACTGCCGTTCCTGTACACATAGTTGAAGAGTAATGGGAATAATACATAAAAGAATACTTCTACAGAAACCGACCAGCCCGGTGCATTTAGAGATAATGCATCGCCGGGAACCCAGGCCTGTAGGGCAAATACATTGAGCAGTACTTCTTGGACAGAAAATATTCTTTCGTCGATACTGTAAAAAAAGATTGTGATCACCAGAGCCAATACATACATTGGATATACCCTTGCCAGTCTGTTTCGATAGAATGTTCTCAAAGCAATGCCTTCTTTTTTTTTGTGCTGATAAGCGATCATCATCACAAAACCAGAAAGGAGATACATATAGCTCACCCCAACATAAGCAGCATGAAATAGCGGAGATAGCAACGGGATATTGAAAGGATACACACTCGTTCCGAAGTGAAACACTACAATAGCAGCTACTGCAATAAACCGGGTAAACGTTAATTGTTCTAATCTCATGTACGCAGCGAAAGAATATGTTATGATTTTTGAAGTGAGTATCCTATTTCATTTACTTCACCCACCAGGAATACACTGCCGCATATTAAAATAAGATCTTTTTTATGTGCATGTTGTAAGGCTTGCTGAACGGCCAAGTTCACATTGTTGAAACATTGTCCTTCCAGTCCGTATGCTTTTGCTTTTTGTTGTAAGGAAGTTGCCTCCAATGCCCTCGGTATATGCGATTGCGTAAAATAATATAGTGCATGATGCGGCAATACTTTCAGTACGCTATCCACATCTTTGTCTTTCACCATACCAATGATAATATGAAGATGTTGGTAATCGCTCAGTTCCAGTTGCTGTACTATTTGTTTCATCCCATCTACATTATGCCCCACATCTGCGATTATAGCAGGCGAACTGTGTAAAAGCTCCCAACGGCCATGCAGGCCTGTTGTTCTTTTCACCTGTTGCAATGCAGTATGAACGGTTTCGTTTGAAAGTTGCCATCCCTGCATATTCAACTCCTGTACCGCTTCGAGTACGGTAAGTAGATTTTTTGTTTGATATACACCTGTAAGATCTAGATCGTAATGTGCCCTGTTATCGTTATTGCGGGTTGCTATTGTAACATGCAAAAGATGATGTTCATATTTCCAGTCGGCCACATACCGTTGCTCCTGTGCAAAAACGATCGGTGCTTTTTCTTGGTCAGCTTTAGCTATAAAAACCTGGTGAGTCTCGGGAAGGCTTTCCCCAATAACCACGGGAATTTGAGGTTTGATGATGCCTGCTTTTTCGCCGGCAATTTTATCCAGTGTATCTCCAAGCATGTTCATATGATCCCATCCGATATTGGTGATCACAGATAATTCGGGAGTAATGATATTGGTGCTGTCTAGTCTTCCGCCAAGGCCTACTTCTATCACAGCCACATCTACTTGCTGCTGTGCAAAATAATCAAAGGCCATCGCCACCGTAATTTCAAAGAAAGAAGGATTCAGTTGTTCGATAAGTGGTTGAATACGCTCCGTAAAATCAACTACAAATTCTTCCGTGCAAAAATGTCCGTTGATCTTTATCCTTTCCCTGAAATCTTTTAAATGGGGGGAAGTGTAAAGACCAGTTTTATACCCGGCCTGTTGTAAGATAGCAGCCAGCATATGACTGGTACTGCCCTTGCCATTGGTACCTGCAATATGTATGCTTTTGAATTTTTGTTGCGGATTACCCAGCGCTTCACATAAGGCAATGGTATTGGTTAAATCCTTTCTAAAAGCTGCTGCCCCCAGTTTGCTGAACATGGGCAGTTTATGAAAAAGATAATCGATCGTCTGTTGATAATTCATAACTGCTGCAAAGATGCAACATAATTATCCTCGCAGTTTAAAATCAAATACAATCGTTCCGTTTTGTGTATCGTCTTTTCCGGCATTCAATTTTAATTGTTTAGCCTTGCGAATGGCTATGGCCCTGATATTGGGGTTAGTAGTAGTGGTTCCTCTTGGATTAATGTAAGCCTGCACCACATTACCGGCCTGGTCAACCGTAATATCAACAGCCACTTTAGCCGGCTCGTTGAAATCATCTTCAAAAGATGGGAGTTTGGTAAAATACCTTCCGGCTAATCCATTCCGTATACTTACGCCACTATTACCGTGTGCGGCGTTACCTGTATAACTATCACTGTTTGGATTACCGTTTGGATTTCCCTGGTCGCCTTGGCCACCGACAATACCCTGGTTGCGAACATTGTTATAACTATCCGCACCATTTCCGCTTGACGTAGTGCTTGTTCCGCCTTTGAAAACGGCTTTGGGTTTGGGCGGCGCTGGTGTTGGATTACTAATAGTAGAAGCGTGTATCTTTTTATGTGGAATATTAGGATTGGTAACTGGCTTGGTAACGGGCACCGGCTTTGTGTTATTTACAACAGGGGCATCTTCATCCGCATTCACATCTCCCTGTATATTGGGTGCCTGTTGTTGGTTTACCTGCTGAGCCGGAGCTGCATTATCCTGCTGAGCAGCAGAAGGATCACCCGGACTTTGTGGCGCTATATCACCCAGCCCGGTTTCACTGTTGCCCAAATTCACTTCAATGCCTTCATCGGCGGGAGGAGGCGGAATCTGCGGAAGTGACCACTGCAAAAAGAAGAACAAAAAAAACAATGCTCCGCAAATGCCTAAGGTATAAGCAGAAGCTTTCAGATTTTTGTTTCTTTCAAAAGTGGCTTCCATGTGTAGTGAGTTCTGCATACAAACTTAATTCAATGCTGCGGATGGAGCGTGCATGTTGAAAACTACACAAAGAACGTGCAGCTAATTCACCTTGTTGTGCAAAGAAAGGTTAATCTTAGGCTTGGCATTTACAAGATTTGGATACCAACTCCGGCTTTTCATGGCATCGGCTGTTGCGTCGCAAGCACTTTGGGGTTCGGAGCATTGAGCAGCTGAAAATCCTTTTATCTTTGAGGCATGGACAGGATAGAACGCATTCAGGAATTTTTGAAAACTAATCCGAAAGATAATTTTCTTCGTCATGCTTTAGCATTAGAGTTTATTAAAATAGGGAATGATGCCGATGCCCGGCAATTATTTGAACAAATACTCACTGAATCTCCTGATTACATCGGCTCTTACTATCATCTTGCCAAACTTCTGGAACGTTCCGGTCAAACCGATGCTGCCATTGCCTGGTATGAAAAAGGGATGCAAGCTGCCAAAGCGGCTAAAGACCAGCATGCATACAATGAACTACAATCTGCTTACGAAGACCTGGTGTACTAAGGTTTTGCTGCCATGAAAACAAAACGTACAAGGGAGTGACACAACAGGCGATGCCATGAAAAGCACTTGCTGGTTAATAAGATAAACCTCGTAGCAAAAACTGATATATCTCATATTTCAGCGGGTGAGTCGGAAATATTTTTGCTGTAAACAATGCAAGTATGTCTTTTCCAAAAGTGGAGCTAATGGCTCCTGCCGGAAATTTTGATTCTCTGGCTGCGGCAATTCAGGCCGGTGCAGACAGTATTTATTTTGGTGTTGAGCAGTTGAACATGCGTTCCCGTTCGAGTGTAAATTTTACGGTACATGACCTGAAAGAGATCGCTACACGGTGTAAGGCGCATCATGTTAAAACCTATCTTACCCTTAACACCATTGTGTATGATCATGATCTTGCATTGATGAAGCTGATCATTAATTCAGCAAAGCAGGTGGGCATTGATGCCGTTATAGCAGCAGACCAGGCGGTGATTGCTTATGCCAATAAACAAAAGATGGAAGTGCATATATCCACCCAGTTGAATATCACTAACGTTGATACGGTTGAATTTTATGCAAGGTTTGCTGATGTGATGGTTTTGTCGAGAGAATTGAGTATTCGGCAGATCAAGGGTATTTCCGATGCCATTAAAAAGCAGCAGATCAAGGGGCCTTCGGGTAAGTTGGTGCAGATAGAAGTGTTTGCACATGGATCCTTGTGTATGGCAGTTTCCGGGAAATGTTATTTGAGCTTGCATACTCATAATGCTTCGGCCAACAGGGGTGCGTGTGTGCAGAATTGCAGAAGAAAATACAAGGTGATTGATATAGAAGATGGTCATGAATTGGAGTTAGATAATGAATACATCATGTCGCCCAAAGACCTTTGTACTATTGATTTTTTAAATGAACTGATCGCAGCAGGTGTTAATGTATTGAAGATAGAAGGCAGGGGCAAATCTGCCGATTATGTAAAAACGGTTACCCAGTGTTACAGGGAAGCTATTGATCTTTATTACGAAGGTATGTTTACTCAAAATAAAGTAAAGGAATGGAAGGAGCAATTACAGCAAGTGTATAACCGTGATTTTTGGGGTGGATATTATTTAGGCAAGGAGCTGGGAGAGTGGACGGATACAGCAGGATCGAAGGCTTTGACACGTAAAATATACCTTGGTAAAGGCAGTCGCTATTTTTCAAAGTCAAAGATTGCAGAGTTTGAGATTGAATCGTATTCGCTGGAAGTAGGTGATAAGATCGCTATCATCGGCCCAACAACAGGTGTGATAGAACATGTGGTTGCATCCTTGCATGTAAATGAAGAAGGTGCTAAAACTACGGCTGCTAAAGGAGACCTTTGTGCTTTTCCTTTGGATGTGCCTATCAGGAAATCGGATAAATTGTATAAGATTGTGGCAGCAGAGGAGGTGGTGGCATGAGTGTGACCATTACACAGCAGAGAGATAAATGTATAGGCTGTAATTATTGTGTAGAACAGGCTCCGGAGCGTTGGCGAATGAGTAAGAAAGACGGGAAAAGCGTGTTGATAGGTGCGAAAGAGAAAAAGGGCTTCTGGACCGTTAAAGTGGCTGATCATGAATTGCAGGCCAACCTTGATGCAGCCAAAGTTTGCCCGGTGAAAATTATACAGGTAACTATGAAATGAGGAAAGATAAGTTATCAATAATGGGTTATAAGTGGATGAGCGGATGATGTATGAAGAAGTATACTCTTAATCAAGCCGTTTACTTAATTGTTCGTCAATTTTTTTGAAAAGATGATAAGGTTTGTACACACGCCATTCAGGTAGTTCCATCAGTTCGATGAAATAGTGTAATTTCTTTTTCCTGAAATCATATTGCGTTTGTTCGGGCATGTTCAGTGCTACGATCCATCCTTTTTCATCGGTTACCTCTTCAAACCATTCCTCGTAATAATCTTTATCGCCACTGTGAAAGTTCAGGATATTCTCCGTGATGAGAATGTATTTGGTAATGCTTTGGGCATAGAGTTTATCCATCACTTCACGTTTCAGTTCCATAATATCGTTTTCTATGGCATCATTCCATTCACCGATCATTTCAATAATAGCAAAATTCAAATCGTAGTCTGCGTAGATGATCTTAAGGTATAATGTACGACTGCCAAAATCATCCCACTGCGGGTGTATATAATAGTTGTAAACTGTTTGAGTAAATTCAAACTCACTGTAGATTCTCCCATAAAAAGGGGAGCGTTTATCTTCTTCTGAAACGTAAATATGTCGCCAGTTATAAAACGGTTCTAATTCATGCATGTGTATCAGTTATGGCAGCATCTACTGCTTTTTTTACACTACCATATTTCATTAATAAGTTTTTGGCAGTAGTGTAATCATGCAAATTTAATTTATCCATTACCATTTTCACGCCACGGTCTACCAATTTTGTATTGGTTAACTGCATATTTACCATTTTATTATCTTCCACACGTCCGAGTTGAATCATTACTGTAGTGGAGATCATATTCAGTACCAGTTTTTGGGCCGTACCACTTTTCATGCGAGTACTGCCTGTTACAAACTCAGGACCAACCACAACCTCTACGGGGAAGTCGGCAGCCTCGCTGATGGGAGAGTTAGGATTACAGGATATACTTCCTGTGGTTATACCTCTTTTCCGGCATTCGTTTAGGGCACTGATCACATAAGGTGTTGTACCGCTAGCGGCCAGTCCTACCACCACATCCTTATCGCTTACAAAATGTTTTTCAAGATCGGCCCAGCCATCTTCCGTACTATCCTCCGCAAATTCTACAGCTTGCGTAATGGCCTTTTCACCACCTGCAATAATGCCAATTACCAAGCCATAAGGTACTCCAAAAGTAGGAGGGCATTCACTCGCATCAAGAATACCCAGACGGCCACTTGTACCAGCACCAATATAAAATAGCCTACCACCTGCCAGCATTTTATCTGAAATAGCTGAAGCCAGTTTTCCAATGGCGGGAATCGCTTTTTCAACAGCTTGAGGCACTGTTTTATCTTCTTTGTTAATATTGGCAAGAATATCTTCAACAGACATCTTCTCCAGGTTCCTGTAGGGCGAAGGCTGTTCAGTAACTTTTACGAATGAGCTCATGAGCGCTAACTTATAGGTGATATGCAACCAAACCATCCATGGGTTTTTGCAGGATATTGCCGATTTCAAGCTCATAGCTTTGACCTATTTCCCGCAAAATATCGCTAAATCCGTAAGCGATACTGCCTATAAAGTTAATGGGATAAATCCAACTTTCCCTGTATTTGTTGAGGTGATTGAAAAAAAAGTCATTCAGGCCGTCTTCAACGATATTTTCTACCATGTAATGACCGCGGTTTTCTGCAAGAAAAATAGCAAATGAAGCTAAGTAACGGTTAGCAAGTGGTTTCTTATACACATTCTCCAAAATTTCCATTTCGGTAGTGGTAAAACGGGCATCGAAACGGGCACGGAGATCTTCATCAAAGGTTTTATACAAATAATGCTGTACTACTTTCTTGCCCAAATAGGCTCCGCTGCCTTCATCACCCAGTATATAACCCAATCCAGGGCTGTTCTTCACGATTTTTTTTCCGTTGTAGTAGCAAGAGTTGGAGCCCGTGCCTAAAATACAGGCAATTCCTTTATCATGCCCGCATAAAGCCCTGGCTGCAGCCAGCAAATCTGTATTGGCTTCAATTGAAGCCCCGGGAAAAACTTTTTTTAAAGCGGCCTTTATAATTTTTATATTATCCGGATTTCCCAAACCTGTTCCGTAATAGTGAATTTCATCTATTGATAGCTGCCTGAGTTTAGGGAGTAATTCTTTTTGAAGAATAAGAATGATTTCATCTTTATTCAGGAAATAGGGACTGATTCCTTGTGTTAAGATCGTTTTCTTTTTACCGTTATTCAATAAGCACCATTCACATTTGGTTGCTCCGCTATCTGCTATCAGTTGTATCGACATGCTGTAAGATTTATAAGCCGTTACCATATTTTATGCTAAAGGTATTCAACATTAATATAGATATTCGTGTTTGAAAGATTAAGTTACAAAGAAGAGACCTTTATGGGAAGTAAAAAATTGCAAGTGTGGCTGCCTTTACTATTTTCAGTTACGATGGTGGCAGGAATGATGATTGGATACCAGTTGAAATCGGAAACCGGGGGTACAGGCTTTTTAAAAGGAAGCAGAGATGTTGCTTTAGAAGAAGTGCTGGAATTGATCAATAAAAAATATGTTGATCCTGTTAAAACAGATAGCATCAATGATGCGGCAATTGATGAGCTTCTCTCACACTTAGATCCACATTCTGTGTACATTCCACCGATAGATGTAAAGTCTGTAGATGAAGAACTGATGGGCAACTTTGGAGGCATCGGAGTAGAATTCCAGGTATTTAATGATACGATCAATATTGTAAGGATCATTGCCGGCGGCCCGGCTGAATCTGCTGGTTTAAAAACCGGTGATCAGATCATTAAAGCCAATGATACTATTCAGCTGGCAGGTAAGAAGCTCAAGTATGAAGATATCAAGAATCAATTACGTGGCCCTATTGGTTCTCCGGTACAGTTAACCATCAGAAGAGATGGCCAACTGAAAAATATCGTTGTAAAAAGAGGCATGATAACTGTTCCTTCCGTAGAAGTAGCTTATATGATCGCTCCTCAAACCGGCTATCTCATGATTAATAAGTTTGGAGAAAGAACCTACGAAGAGTTTATGCAGCAGATGGAAAAACTCCAGCAACAGGGTATGCAAAAACTTATTTTAGACCTGCGGGGAAATGGTGGTGGATTAATGAACGAAGCCACGGCAATCGCAGATGAATTTTTAGATGGTGATAAGCTGATTGTTTATACAGAAGGAAGCAAATCGCCCAAAATGGAATATCGCTGTAAGAAGGATGGCATTTTTGAAAAAGGTAAGTTGGTGGTGCTTGTAGATGAAACCTCTGCTTCCGCAAGTGAAGTACTCACCGGTGCATTGCAGGATTGGGACAGGGCTACCATCATCGGGCGGAGAACTTTTGGAAAAGGGCTGGTGCAGCAACAATTCAGGCTTAGCAATGGTGGCGCGGTACGACTGACTGTTGCAAGATATTATACACCATTGGGTAGAAATATTCAAAAGCCTTATAATCACGGTAAAGAAAAATATGAGGAAGAACTAATTGACCGTTTTCATGACGGGGAGTTAGAAAAGCTTGATTCTTCCAAATCAAAAGGTCCTGCTTTCAAAACGCCTGCCGGGCATATTGTTTACGGCGGTTGGGGAATCACACCTGATTATTTTGTTGCCATAGATACCAATGTGAATGGGTACCTGTTGGGACGCCTGCATATGAGAGGTGGGGTGAACAGGTTTGCCTTTCAATACTTTATGCAGAATAAAGCTTCCCTCGCCAATGTCCGTTCTATGTCACAATTTGACAGTAGCTTTAGCTTGAACAATTCAGACTGGAATCGTCTGCATACCGAACTGGCGAAAGATTTTGTAAAGATTGAATTGAACGATCTGTATAAAAAGGAAATTGTGAAACAGGTAAAAGAACTCGTTGCCGAGCAAATATGGGGTAACAAAGGATTTTATTTTATCGCTAACAAAGAAGACGGGATGATTGAAAAAAGTATGGAAGTTTTAAAATAGAATACTATTTTTACCCATATTACAACTAATTTGAGTAATTTTTCGACTCAATGATATGGAAAAAATCTATGTCCTGAAAAGTCAGAAGTTTGTGAAAGGCCCATACTCTTATGACTTTTTAAAAAACAACGGAATTAATTATTCGGATATGATCTGGCATGAGGGCTTAGCTGACTGGATTCCAGCCGGACAAGTAGAGCAGTTAAAAGATGTGATATCCACACATGAAAAGAAAGAACCATCATCATTAATCGATAAGCTTATATCCTTCCTGAGATAAACGCTCAGACCATTCAAACTGATTTTCCTTCTTAATAACTTTATATAGCAATTGTGGTTACCCTGCAATTGCTTTTTAATTTGTGTATAAAATTCTTTTTTATGTTCCCTGATATACCGTTGGCGCAGATAGATGATGTTGTTAAAGATTCAATGGAAGCATTCCGCGTATTTAAAAAAGTTTCCTTAGCAGACAGAGCAAAGCTCTTGCAACAAATCGCTTTGGAATTAGAAGCACGAAGCGATGCGCTGATAGCAATTGCCTCTGCGGAAACTCATTTGCCTGAAGCGAGGCTACAGGTTGAAATGAAGCGGACACTATTTCAACTAACCAGTTATGCTGTTGCATGTGAAAAAGGTGATTGGCTGGAGATTCGTATTGATACTGCTGATCATAAACGGAATCCACCTAAACCGGATATCAGGAAAATGCTTCATCCACTTGGTCCTGTTGTTGTTTTTGGTGCCAGTAATTTTCCATTTGCTTATTCAACCCCCGGTGGAGATACAGCAACAGCTCTTGCAGCAGGTTGCACGGTGATTGTTAAAGCTCATCCTGCACATGCACAAACTTCACAGCAGGTTGCTGAGGTTATTCGAACTGCAGTAAAAAAATGTGCCTTTCCCGATGCTGTTTTTCAGCACATCCATGGCAGCTCATTCGAAACAGGAAAAGCGTTGGTAACACATCCTTCCATAAAAGCTGTTGGTTTTACAGGATCATATTCAGGAGGTAAACAGTTGTTCGACTGGGCCAATCAGCGCAAAGAACCCATACCTGTTTTTGCTGAGATGGGTAGTGTGAACCCCGTTTTTCTTTTTCCCGAAAAACTTGAACACGATGCAACGATCGTAGCCCAACAATATGCACAATCCATCACCGCAAGTGTTGGACAATTTTGTACCAATCCGGGCTTGCTGATTGGTATCAAAGGAAGTGGCTTGGATAATTTTATTCACGAATTGAAAAATGAAATTGTACAAATAAAACCAGCTCCAATGTTACATGCAGGTATAGCAAAAGCATTTCATGAAAAGAAAGCAGCAGCCTTACAGCAAAAGCACGTATCGTTGATAGTTGAAGGGGATGGTGTGTATGAAGAAACGTTTGGAGTGCCAACCATTGCAACAGTGGATGTAGCTGTATTTATCAATAACCCGTTTCTGCACCAGGAAATATTTGGTCCGTATTCACTCCTCGTACAATGCAAAGACAACAATGAGCTATTGCAGGTTGCCCGGCATCTGGAAGGTCAGATCACATCAAGCATCATTGCCACTGATAGGGAAATACTGGATAATGAAGCCTTAATTGAACATTTAAAAACATTATGCGGAAGAATGGTTTTGAACGGTGTTCCCACTGGTGTGGAAGTATGTTATGCCATGCAGCATGGCGGTCCTTTCCCTGCAACAACCGATAGCAGGTTTACGTCAGTAGGCCCTGATGCTATTAAACGATTTGCAAGGCCTGTTGCTTATCAAAACTGGCCAGATCATTTGTTGCCAGTTGAACTGAAAAATGAAAATCCGTTACAAATATGGAGAATGGTAAACAATGAGTGGCGAAATGATGCAATTGCATAGAATCACCTGACTGGCAACATGGGGTTAAGTTGTATGAATCTTCTTATTTTTAAATTTTAAAAATTATAATGAAATATTTCCTCTTATCGTTTTTATTCATTCCCTTTATGCTGACAGCTCAAAACGAAGTTTTGTCCAATCAACAGGTCCATATTTTTACATTGGGAGATAGCAATGGTACTTTTCCTTACAGTTGGCCCCAACAATTACAGATAGCATTACCCAATGCCCAAGTATTCAATATTAGCAAATCTGGGAGAACAATTGGCTTTTTAAATCTTGGTGATAGTTCGCTGAACTCCTTGCTTGTACTTGATGAAAATCTTAGAAAAGCGGCTAAAGCTGCAAAAGATAAACCTTATGATTATATCATTATCGCATTAGGCACTAATGATGCTAAAGCAGTTTTTGCAGACAGGCAGGAAGAAGTGCCTATTAACTTAGATCATCTCATTAAAAGAATTAAAAACTGTATTTACTCAAGTATTAGTAAGGCTAAGATCATCATCATCTCTCCTCCACCTTATGGTAAAAAAGCGGAAGCAACAGAAAAATATGCCGGAGGCGGAAAAAGGGTTTTACGAATGAGTAATACTTTCGAAGCCATAGCAAAGCAGAATGGCTGTTTTTTTGTAAATGGATATGCAACACCGGGTTTGGATATAGACACTATGACTGAAGATGGATTGCATTTAGACGCTATCGGTTCTCACAAACTAATAGAACCTGTTGTGGCATTGATGCTTCATTAAGCTTGTATTGTTTTCTTTAACTAAACATTTTCTGTAACATAATGTAGCGTTGCTTTTTCTTTTTGAAAAGAGTAGCAAAACGCAGCGGATACGATACTTGAAAAAATAAAGTAAGTCATTAAATATGTATTGATGAAAGACGAGATGCCAGAGATGCCAAACCAATCACCGTAATGCAAGATCATAAATAAGCCCAAAACATTTTTTATCAGTTCCCATACAAATGCGAAACTGTTTTTATCCATCAACTCTGTGTATGCATACACTGTTAAAAATATAAATAAACCATACACGTAAATAAAACTACCATTCATTCTATTGATAAGGGCAAGGTTGCCAAACAAATAGCTGATCAGCAAGAAAAGGATTGTTACTTGAAACCAGCTCCAGGCCTGCATCAGCGGTGTTGAAGATGGATTGTATTTTTCAAAATGGTAAACATCTTCAATTTTATATACCGGGTACTTTTCTGCCACGTCTGCCGGGCGCCAGCCGGTGGGCATCATCCATATTCTCAGTTTATCTTTCCAGCTTTTTGTTCTCCATGCATCTTTTATCAATAAAATCATATGCATGAAATTGATCTTTATAGGGTTCCATGTTCTAACCGGTCTTGTAATACCATAAACGGCAGGTACGCTGGGGAGTTCTTCCTGGAAAGTGCCAAAAAGTTTATCCCAGAAAATGAAGATCTGACCATAATTTTTATCCAGGTATTCAGGGTTTATCGCATGATGCACCCGATGATGTGAAGGTGTAACGATGATCTTTTCCAGCCATCCCATTTTATTGATATGTTGTGTGTGGTACCAGAACTGAGCAAACAAATGAAGCGGCGCAACAATGGCAATTACGTTAGCCGGAACGCCAAATATTGCAGCAGGAAACAGGAGGAATGCAAAAATGCGTACGAATACCGCAACGCTCTGCCTAAGGGCACAGGCCAGGTTAAACTCTTCGCTGCTGTGATGTATAATGTGATTGTTCCAGAAAAAATTATACTCATGAGCAATGCGATGTACCCAGTATCCTGAAAAATCTAAAGAGATAAAGGCGATAAAATATATCAGCAGGTTAGATTGAGTATGCACAATTGCTAATTTCTGAACAAGCCATCCATAAGAAAGGATAACGATACTCAATCCCAGAACATCTTTAGTTACATTCGTAATCCCGGAACTAAGGCTGGAGATCATATCCATATTGCGTACGGTATCTTTATTCCTAAGATGTCCGTATAATTTTTCCATCAAGACCAATAAGAGAAATATTGGCATTGCAATCAGCAATATCTTTCCGTAAGTTTCCATAGCAAGCACTTGTTACAATAACAATAAATCTACATAAAAACCTGTAAACATTTAAAGTTACAAGGAATTCTTCAATGTGTTACGTTGTTAACTTTCCGGCTTAGTAATATGTTCAGAGCTTTCATTCCTGGTACACGCTCACTGATCATTTTAAGTATAGCGGTAAAAGGTATGAACAGCACTACACCTGAAACACCCCATATAATTCCACCCGTTATCATTGATACAAGTACGGACCAACTGCTTACATTTAACTGTTTGCCTATTACCCTTGGTAATAGGATACTATGTTCCAGGTACTGTACAAAAGCGAATACTGATACTACGCCTAACGGATAAAGAACAGAACCTGTATTTAACCAGATAATTGTTATAGGTAATAAGGAGCTGATAAAAATACCTGCATATGGGATGGTCATTAATAGCGCAGAAATCATCCCGAATAAAAAAGCGTAAGGAACTCCCAATAAAAATAAACCCAGACTATTTAAAGAGCCTACTATGAAATATACCTTCACTAATCCAATGATGTAATTATGATATGAATACACTATTTCATGCAAAATATTTCGGAGCTGCACATGGTGTTTCGTTTGAAAGAATGATTGCAGGAACTTAAAGAACTGTTCTCTGTGGTAAAGGAATAAACCTGAGAAAACCGGTATGATAAAAAGACTAAGTAACAACTTACTTAAACTTCCTAGAAAAGAACCTACTTGTTCATTTCCATTGATTTCTTTGCCTGATATGTTAACAATATTTTTCGTGATTGTATCACTCAATGATAAATGAAAACCTGTTTGCTCATTTATCCAATGTTCCGTTTCTGTTAAAAGCTTAGGTAACTGCATTGATAAGACCGGCATATTTTCTTTCAGGTATTTCAACTCCCATAGCAGTAATAATAAGACTGCGAAAAATAGTAGACCAATAATAATCAAAGCAAGTAGTATCGCTAATGTTCTTGGGATATGATGTTTTTCAAGGCTTTTACAAAAAGGGAACGTAACAAAAGAAATAAGTAATGAAAAGGCTATTGGAATGAACAGCGCCTGGCCATAATGCAAAAGAACAGCACCGAACAAAACTGAAGGAATGAGTACCTGTACATAATATGTGATGTTATTGCTGTTATACATTTATTCATTTGTTTTGATCTTAGGAAATAAGGGTTTGCTTTTTTCGAATGATAAGTTTTTCAAATTCTACTGCTATAAAAACAAGTGATGATGCGCCGATGGTTAATAGCATTTCTTTTACAGAAAGTGTTTGTGTTTTGAAAATGATTTGTAACAAGGGTATGTAGGTAACACTAATTTGCAATATGATTGTGATCAGGATAGCTGCAAGCATCACAGGATTGCTGAATAAGCCCAGTTTAAAGACAGATTCCTTTTCAGATCTTATCGCCATCACATGTCCCAATTGGCCAAGACACAAAACATTGAAAAGGATAGTTTGCCAATGCCATCCTTTATGTAAAGCATATGCCTGTGTTACCAAGGCTATGCCGCTCATAAGAACGCCCACCCAGATTAAATGAAAAACACCCCCCTTAGCAAATACAGATTCCTTTAATGCTCTGGGCGGCCGTTGCATGATATCTTTTTCTTCCTTTTCAAATGAAAGAGATAAGGCGGGCAAACCATCAGAAACAAGATTGATCCATAAAATATTTATAGGGAGTAAGGCAATTGGTAAACCAATCATTGGTCCTATTAGCAGTGTTAGCAGTTCGCCTGAGTTTGCTGTCATTAAAAACTTAATGAACTTAAGAATATTATCATAAACTCTGCGTCCTTCTCTGATTGTTGTAATAATGGTAGAAAAATTATCATCCAGTAAGATCATATGTGCGGCGTCCTTTGCTACATCAGTTCCAGTAATGCCCATAGCAATACCTATGTTTGCTTTTTTTAAAGATGGTGCATCATTAATTCCATCTCCCGTCATAGCCACGCAGTGCCCTTTATTTTGTAAAGCTTTAATAATCTTCATTTTTTGTTCTGGGGATACCCTTGCATATACTCTTATGCTTTCAACTGTTGAGAGGAATGTATTGTCATCCAGTTTTTGTAATTCCTGTCCGGTAAGTATTTTATCTTGTGCTACATTAAAAATACCAATTCGTTGCGCTATCACTCTAGCAGTGATCGGATGATCTCCGGTGATCATCACAGGTACAATTCCTGCATTTTTACATGCTTGTACTGCTTTGAAAACCTCTTCCCTGGGTTGGTCGATTAGTGCTGCCAATCCTAAAAAAATAAGATCATTCTCGTGTTCAGGATTATTAGGTACTTCAGGCAAAGAAGCCCATTTTTTGTAGGCAAAGCCAAGTATCCGGTATCCTTCTGCTGCAGCTGTATTTATCTGATCTTGTAAGTAGGAAAATTTCGGGTTGTGACAATGGTGCAATAGCATATCCGGTGCTCCTTTTGTAAATGAGATAAAAGAATTGTTCAGATGATGAAAGGTTGACATCAACTTTCTTTCTGCATCAAATGGTATTTCAGCAAGCCGTGATCTATCCAGGGCAGGAGAATGATGTGCATGTAACATCTCAAGTAAGGCTAATTCCGAACTATCACCTTTGAAGCGATTATTATCTCCATACAATGCATCATTATTCAGAGCAAACGCTTGTAACAGCAATTGGATGTTAAGATCTTTTGTGAAAGAAAATAAATCATTTCTACTATACCATCGATCATTAACAAATACCTTTTCTACCTGCATTTTATTTTGAGTGAGAGTGCCTGTTTTATCTGCACAGATATACGTAACAGCACCTAATGTTTCTATCGCACTTAATTTCCGTATTAAAGTATTTAATTTGATCATCCGTCTGGCAGACATAGCCAGGGTAATGGTAATAACTGCGGGCAATGCTTCCGGAATCGCCGCTACTGCCAATGAAATACTTGTTAGTGCTAAACTGATTGTTTCATCTCCATGTAATAAGCCCGTAATAAAAAAAATTGTGCACAACAATAAAACAAGGATGGAAATTCTTTTTCCCAACATTTTTACTCGTTGCTGTAATGGAGTAGGGGATAATTTTTCTTCCAACAGTTTTGCGATATTTCCCAATTCTGTTTGCATTCCTGTAGCCACTACAATAGCCGATCCTTTGCCTGCATTAACATAAGTTCCTTTAAAAAGCATATTTTTTTTATCCCCGATGGAAAGATCTTTTGCATCTAGTGATAAATTATTTTTTTCTACAGGGAAAGCTTCGCCGGTGAGTGCTGCCTCTTCAACGCTAAGATTTCGAGATTCAATAATTCTGCAATCTGCAGGAATCATATTCCCTGCTTCGAGCAAAATGATATCACCTGGTACCAGTTCTGTTGAAGCACATGAAATAAGCATATTACTGCGAAGAACAGTTGTTTGTGTTACAGTCATTTGTTTTAATAACTGTATAGCTTTTTCTGCTTTATATTCCTGGATAAAACCAATCATCGCATCTAATAAAACCAAAGCCATAATTACCAAAGCATCTGTTATATCGCCTATTAATGCAGCCACTATTGCAGCGACTAATAGGATAAGGATCATGATATCTCTGAATTGAGATAATAAGATGCTTGAAATAGTTTTGTTTTTTTCTTTTTGGATTTGATTGATACCATAACGGGTTAACCTTAGTTGTGCCTCTTCATTAGATAACCCCTGAGTTGATGAATCTAAAATTTCATAAACATTGGTAATATGTAGTTTATGCCAGTGCATAACTGTTTTTTCATATTCGGCTAATCTTTTAAAGCAACGGTATTATTATGAAAAAAAGAATGAGCAGTATCATCCAACATGATGATACTCGTAAGTATCAAATAAGTTTCCAGTGCAAGAATTATGATTAAAAAGAACTGTGATTGATAAAGAAATCTAAAGATTTTAGGGAGATTGCAGGTAAATCTGGAATGGTAATAAATATTTTAAGAAGGCTAAATGCTTATAAGTTTATGTTCCTGAACACTTTAAATTAAATAGACTAAACTACAGTAATAATTGAATGAAAAAGGATCGTGAAATATTTCACGATCCTGCAATCAACAACACTTCTTGTTATGAATCAAGAAACCTGAAAACACAAAAAAGAAAACTCAAACTCTACTTTTTTAAGGCATGTTAGAATAGCCATTTCTTAATTTCCAAAGAAAATATTTTTCTAACATCAGTTTCATAATATCATAAAATACATTAGGAAGCATCAATGCAAAAGTTCTGGGTTTAAAGAGTTTGTTAGATACGATAAGCACTTCTTTCTTACCTGCATCCAAAACACACAGGCCGGGAATTTCGCCCCATTTCTTAGCTTTCAATTCAGTGTTGCCTTTATGCACCCGAACAATGTTTTCAGCAACAATTTTTCCGGTCTCATCACTAGGATAACCTGTTTTAGGAACACCAAATGGTACTTTTCCGGGAACAAATGGTGGAGGTACATTTACAGTTAAACCTGCCGCCCAAACATTCGGATATTTTTTGTGCCTGTATGTATCTTCAACATCCAGAAAACCGTTAGCCAAAGGATCAAGTTTAGGAGAATTTCGAATAAAATCAACGCCAACAAATGGAGGCATTAGCATCACAAAATTAGTAGTGATTGTTTCCCCATTGGTAAGTCTAACGTTGGTAGCAGTAACTTCTTCCACGCCTACCTGTGTTCTATAATGTATATGGAACATTTTCATGAAGCGTTTTAATAAAGTTTCAGCCATTGGCATACCTCCAATACCGAAGTGTCCAAGATAGTCTTCTGGTGTTACCCAATAGAGATCAACTTTTTTACGGATATTTTGTTCACGTAACCACTTTTCAACATTGAATAAGAACTCGTACGCAGCACCCATACATCCTGCATTTTGAGTAGCTCCTATAACAATGGCACCTGGATTGGCTTTGAAAGCTTCCAGTTTTTCCCTGGTTTTCATAGCCCCTGTTGGTGTGCCAATATATAAAGCATGTTCTCTTACACCCGGAGCAATGTCATAGTTCACTTTGGGACCGGTTGCAATAATCAGCTCATCATAAGGAAAAGTACCTTGTTCAGTATATACTTCCTGTTTATCAGGATCAACGCTTAAAGCAACTGTTTGAACAAAAGTAATTCCTCTTTTTTCCAATACTTTCTTACGGGGTATACTAATATCTTTTACTTCTCTTCTTTTAAAAGGTACCCAGATCAAAGAAGGAATGTATAAGAAACTCTCGTTACGATCTATCAGTGTAACTTCTACCTCTGCTTTGAGTTTTCTTTTTAATTCGAGGGCCGCTGTTGCTCCTGCAAAGTTGCCGCCTACTATAACCGCTTTCATAACATTAAGTTTTACAGGTTAAATATGTTTTAATTGCTATATAAAGGTAGAAAGTAGCAAGTGCAGTCTGTGTAACAATTGTTACATAACTGCGAAAACTGATAAGAATCATATTTTCTGTTCTTCATGCTTAGGCTTCGCGAAAGCGTTTATGTGGCGATCTAATTGATTTTTAAGAGGCTTTTTGTAACAAAGAGAATAGCGATTTAAATGAAGTACTAAAAATAGTTAGGATGCATAGTGTCTTTAAAAAGAGGATTGGGGTCTTTAATAAGCAACCGAATAAATAAAAATTTACTATTATTTGAATAGCGCAGAAAACAAAAAAGGCTGTAAATCATACGATTTACAGCCTTTTTGAATAATTTGATTGGGTGCTGGCGGAGAGAGAGGGATTTTTTTAATCCTCTACAATCCTTTATTTACAGCACTTTTGGAGTATCGGAGTGATTGGGTATCCGAATTTACCTCCTCGCTATTTGATTCAAATTGTATTAAATCGTATGAGATAAAATTACTGAAAAAGATTGGAAGCAGACTAAATTTTGAACAGGTTTTTACTAAGGAATGAGATAGATTTCAGTGCGGATGCACTTAGTTTTTACCCGAATAATAATGCTTGTACTTGTTCTTCTCTCAGGCCGGTGTAATTACAAAACTCTTCTACACTAATGAACTGGTGTGCTTCTTTTCCTAAGGCTGTTTTGATCTTCTGTAAGAGTAACCTGCTGTAACGTTCACTCTTGCCTGTAATACGCTGTACATCTTTCGGGTAGATACATATCCTGATGCTTACTGTTTTCATACTCTATCTATGCCTTTGCACAAGCGCTGACCTTCTGTTGATATACATAGAATAAAATTAATGTTTTCATTTCAGGTGGGAAATAGTAATAAGTTCCTAATGCGGCAATATATGCCTGTAACGGTAGCGGGTTGATGTTAGTAATGCATTCTGTAGTGAGTTTTGGTTTGTGAATGCGGAGGGAATGAACCTGAAGCGAAGTGTGAACCTAAAACTTGTACTATGGCAAGGCAAAGAGGAATTATGAAGTTAGAAGGTACCATTGGAGGTATTACCTTCTACAAGAGCCAGGATGGATACCTGGCCAGAGAGAAAGGCGGTGTGGATGGTAAGCGTATTGCCACGGATCCGAATTTCCAGAGAACCCGTGAGAACGGGAGTGAGTTTGGTGCGGCGGGTAAGGCCGGTAAAGTGTTGCGTAACTCTTTACGTGTGTTGCTGCAGAACGCCAGTGACAGCCGTATGGTAAGCCGTTTGACCCAAAAGATGGTAGAGGTGCTGCAAGCAGACATTACCAGTGTGAGGGGGGAAAGAAACGTGCTTGACGGTGAAACAGAACTGTTGGCGGGTTTTGAATTTAACATCAACGGTAAGCTGGGTAATACCCTGTATGCGCCCTATACGGCCAGTATTGACCGTGTAACGGGTAAGCTGGATGTGAACATTGATGCGTTCATCCCGAACAACCTGATCGCGGCACCGGGTGGTACCACTCACTTTAAAATCGTGTCTGCAGGTGCAGCCGTTGATTTTGAAGGAGAGAGTTATGAAGTGGATGCACAGGAAAGCGATATGCTACCCTGGGATAATGTAGCTACCGCAGCTATTGCCCTGAGCAATTCTGTAACGGCTAACAGTACGCATCCTTTGTTCCTGGCGTTGGGTATTGAATTTTACCAGGACGTGAACGGAACGAAGTATTCCCTTAAAAACGGTGCTTTCAACGCCTTGGCGTTAGTGAAAGTGAGCGGCGTGTAACCCCTGCAAGCTCCCCGCAACGGGGAGCTTCTTTTTTAAAACCTGCATGATATGGAACTGGTGCTATTACGGACATATTACCCGGAAGGAACAAATGGAGACCTGTGGTTGGGTGATGAAGGACTGTGCCACACGATAGAATTACCGTGGAAGGAAAATGCGCACAATATCTCCTGTATACCGGAGGGGAGGTATGAACTGGAAAAAAGATACAGTCCTAAGTTTCAATGGCATGTGCTGCTGAAGAATGTGCAAGACAGGAGCCTGATATTAATTCATCCTGCCAATGATGCTATGAAGGAACTGCGGGGCTGTATTGCGCCGGTTACCGTATTAACAGGCCCGGGAAAAGGAATACAATCGAGGTTAGTATTTGAGAAGCTGAAAGGGCTTATTTACCCGGTATTGGACAGAGGAGAAAAAGTTTACCTAAACATTCAATCATTACGATATGAAACAGATCATCAAAAGGGCGAAGAAGCCGACACCTAAATTTTTTAAGCAGCTACGCAACGTAGGTTTAGCCTTAACGGCCATCGGTGCCTCTGTTGTTGCTGCACCAGTTACATTACCCGTGGTATTGGTAAAGATAGCCGGTTACCTGGCTGTAGCCGGAGGGGTGGCCAGTGCTGTGAGCCAAGTGACAGTGGAGGGGGAATGAGCGGGGGACGTTGGACGTAGTAAGTAGTACGTTATAAGTAGTACGTTGTACGTTGTACGTTATACGTTTTACGTTGTAAGTTATACGTTGTACGTTATAAGTTTTAAGTGAGGAGTTATGAGTGAGGAATGTTGGGTGTTAAATGTTGAATACTGATAATACAATAGTGAAGATGAGTGTGGAAAATAACCATACGACAAAGGCTGGAACGGTTGGAGGAACCGTATTAACTATACTGGTGAATATTGGAAGAGAAGATATTGTAAAGACCGCTGTGCTGGCCGGGATAGGAGCAGTGGTGAGTTTTATGGTTACACTTGTATTAAAGAAAATTATTCAGTATTTTGGTAAGTAATGTAACGCTGCGAAAAGCATTGTTTTAAGCTCCCCATCAAAATGAAGCCCCAGTAATGGGGCTTTTTATTTAGTAAACATTTTGTTAGTCATCATATCCTGTTTCTCTATTCACCTTTAATCCTGTTATACTTTCTATGTGAGTTACTAAGTTTAATAAAGTATCGTTTTTCCGTGAGTCTATAATTGATAGGTCTTTAACTTGTAAGAAGTATTCGCCGGGCCCCCTGGCAGGCAAAACATCTAGAAAGTTTACTGTTTCGTTTTGGCTATATCTCAAAATAGTTGCATCCCATTTATTAGCGATAATCATTAAACGTTCTTCTGTAAGAAATTTTATCACAATCTCATTCTCTTTTAAAGAATGCCGTAAAAAGTTCGGTGTTTGCAGTAGTTCTTTACGATATAAAGCCATTTGTGCTACTCTTAAACTTTCATCATTCGTTACATCGGGGTCACCTATGCCAATATGTGTAACATAAAATTTTCTTTGATTCTCTGCGAGGACATATTTATTTATAGCACTTGAATTACCTAAATAAGCGTAAAGTTCCTGCTCTAAGATAATATTTCTGTACCTGAAGGGTTCAGCTGCTTTTTTTTCGTTTATCCAATCAATAAACAAACCAGCTGCAGCATCGCCAGTTTTTTCATGCCTTATACCGCCATACACGGAAAGGCTTATTCTAATGTCACCTATAAGCCAATTTGCAGAGTATACCACAGACCCCGAAATATATTCTTTATTAAGATTACCGTAACAATCGTTATAAAGACTTTCTGTTTTGGTTGGTTGACCTAATGTTTTTATAAGCTGGTCGACATAAAACAAATGTAGCTTGCCCCATCTTGTTTCGCGAGATGGGACTAATTCGTAGCTAACTTGCATCACCGGCCTTTCTTCTAATGGGGCACTAAGATTCGCTACTGTTGACTTTAAACCAAATATTTCTGTACACTTACAACATACCTCACCGCGGTTTTCATATTGCGGATATTGTGAGAATTTTCTTAGAATATCTTTTGCATCTTTTAGAAGGGTACCCCACTTAATGTGTTCATCTTCTATGTTAAATCCTTGAGTGATGGTTTGCATGTGATTCTGACTAACTTTTTATAATATTTTTAATTATAATGTTTTTTTCGATCGTTTTTGAATGTACTGCAGTCGTTATCAGCTGGAATTATTCTTTGCCTCTGATAGGTGAGGTGGGCGTTGGTAACGTTCAGAAGCTTTGTGCAGGCATCGCATTAGAATTGCGTCCGCCCGAACCAATGCTTGGATTTACAATTTGCTGATGTTTGCTGGTTATATCCAACTTGCATAAAACCCAATGTTGGCTGAAGTGCATTTTGTCACTGTTTTAAAATAGGAATAAACAATAAAAAACAAATTGATGTACGCACCATCCAGCAATAGCAATTAAATAAGGGAAATATTTTCTTTTATTCTTCATGTCAAATAAAACCAAGGCTATTAAAATAGCTTGTATGATAGCAAACTGAATATTCTGTGTAGCAATTCTGCCAAAGTCAAGTAGATTTGGTAAAATCCGTCCAACTGTTGGTCCAAATAATACCAAAGCAGCTGCTATCATATAACGCATATGCACAGTGCTTTTTTTACGATAATAAATCGCTAAAGAATAAAAAAGCACAAGCAATGTTCCGTCGCCAATAGGGAAAAAAGCATCTTTAGGACTGTCTGAATTTAAGTTATTAATAACCAACGGAATAAACGATAAAATTAATAAAGGGAAAATTATATAAGACAATTTTCCTAACTTTCTATGCCATGCAATTTTCCTATTGACTATTAAAAATGGCTGAACTATAATTAATAAAACCCAAACTGTCGCAATAGCAAAATGTACATGAGTGTAGTTGTGCTTGATATGCTTAAATGTCGGGAATTGGATGAAATAGGTTTTATAAAATCCCAAAAATACTAAAGGTATGAATAGCAAAAAGAAATAACCTAGGTGTATGTATTTTTTTTCCATCTATCTGTTTTGTTTTACGAATGTTTGGGTCAGTTTGCATTTCAGCCAACGCATTCATTTACGCATATATTCAACTTTACTGCGTCAATCATATCAAATATATTTCATTAACGAAGGAAAACAAATATTTAGATGAAATATAATCTAATTTTCATCACACTACCCCCTAAAAAGGTAGTGCGGAAAGCAGGCGGCGGCCGGAGGGATAGCAGTGGATGTACCAGCCTATTTTGCTTAATGCATATACTTTAGTACCACCATACTGAAAATGCATGGGCAGGCGCCTTAGGTGTTTGCTGTGGGCTATGGAACCAATAACGGGTACCGGCAACCAAAATTGGCTGAAGGGACAAATGGCTAAGCGCCTGCGTGTAATGATGCGTAATTGCTTTTGCATAACTGTGTTTTTTAATGAGCATCATCACAGCGAAGGCAACGGGGCCACCAAAAGGAAACGGAAATAAATGAGAGCCCCCTAGCCCCCGAAGGGGGGATTGGAAAAGCTTTTCAATAGGAGATAATAGCCTTATTCAGTAATAGTAGTGCGTAGGTTTGTGTTTATGCCGTAGTCTTTTGGTTGTCCCCGTAGCACTTATCCTTTAGGTGAGTGCGTTGGCTGCCGGAGCTACCTTTGCTTTCTTAAAAAACACAGGCAAAAGCTAAGCAAGCTATTATTGCAGGCGCCTTAGGCTAACAGTTAGCTGATTATTTTGCAAAGGATATTTTAGTTTCTTCTCTGGCTATGTTGTATAAAAAATTCTATTCTACTTCTGTTCACTTAAATAACAACTTTACAGTTACTTTTCCGTGTTGGGAGTTTTACTGCTGAATACTTGAAAGAAAGGGGTAGAAGTTAGCGTTTATCTGATCGCCAGGCGGTGGCATAATAATATTTATTATGTTCTTTTTTGCTTGGCCAAAAAAGAACGAAAAAAGGCCACCCGCCAAAGAAACTGCCCTTTGGCGGGACAGGTTCCCTGATTAAGCTGCTGTAGTACTGTGGTGAAGGGCAGCAGATCATAAATCAGCAATGGTTTGTTACAGATGCAATCTCACATTATGCAAATTTTTAGTGAGTGAATCATCATTATTTGCTTACCATTTTATTTTCGATCCTTTCCCTCAGGCCGGGAGGCCGTCACATTGAAAACATGGTCTGCACCGGCTTCTTTGAAAAAATATGCTAGGCATTTTTTCAATTCCGACAAGTCGGAACCGAACCCGCTAATGCCCAGTTTTCAATGTGGTTGACAGCGTAACTAATCACTTTCGGGTAATAAATGCAGTATCCAGGTTTTATTAAATTGGAAGAATTGTCTTTTATAGCCTCTTTAATATTCGGAGGGGAATAAAAGTATGCCATCAATGCACCAGATCGTAACAGTATCGAAAGGGAAATCACTGTAGGGAATATCCTGGCTTGTGACCTTGTTATCATTCCCATCCGTACACAGGATATAGAAAGCATTTTTCTCCACTCGTTTCAATTGCCATACCTGAAAGGATTCAGCCATTACCAAAGGGTTACACTGGTGGCTAATGATCAGATCTATTAACCAATAGGCACCGCATTCTGTTGCCAGTTCATTGACTGCATCCGTGTACAAAAAATGGGACAGCGTGTGTCTAAAATAGTGGACAGTTCCGTTGTGTGAGCCGAAAAAATCATTTGCATTTCTCATGATGAAACCATTTTAATTTTTAAAAGAAAAAAGAGAAAAAAAGAAAGCAATTGAAACAGGCGGCGATGCAGGCCTGCAAAGAAGCAACGCAATAAAGGAGGGTAGGAAGGGCGGATAAGTGTATAGGTAATTAGTTGAAAGGGAGAAATTGTTAAGCAATAAAAAGCAGCGTGGGTTTGTGTTTATGGCGGAATTTCTTTGCAGGCCTTCCGTGGGTGGGTTTGTGCAAGCCGCCTAACTTGCTTTTCTTTTTGAGCTTGTTTCTTGTTACTTTTTTTATGGAAAAAAAGTAACCAAAAAAGCCACCCGCCAAAAAAACTGCCCTTTGGCGGGGATGGTTCCCTGATGTAGCTGTTGTGGTACTGTGATATCAGCTATCGAACATTATTCCATTAAAACATTGTCGTTTACTGAATCCCCGGTAAAAGCGCCTGCGGCCAGAGAAAGCCTGGCGTGCCGAAAACCTGGAGGCACGAAGGGCAGGAGCGTAGCGAGCCGAATAGCCGCCGGAAGGTGGATTGTGAAGGGAGTGGGCGACCGTGCAAGCCATCCCGGAGGCGGCTGCGAGCTCCCACGGAGGGGACGGCAGTAAAGCGGCAGCCCTTTGTTAGGGTTAACGTAAAGAAGCTTAGCCAAAGGGCTGCTGCGATGGCGGCTACTTAGGAGGCCGCCGGAGTAGTTTTTCATTTATGCTATGTAGGCGGCTGAACTAAGCAAGTGAATGTAGTGCTGCATGGCGCAATGAGGTACGAATAAGCCATGTGTTGAGTGAAACGGCGTGGGGCAGCACTTCATGAACGCAGCCGTAGTGGGGCGACCGGCGAGCACAAAAATGGGCAGCGGGTGGACTGAACGGTACTGAAATGAGGGAGTGAGCGAAAGAATGAGTGAATGGACGAATGAAGTGCCGTGAAGGACACAGGAGCTGCCGTGAGGGATGAGGAGGAACTGCAAGCATGATGCGAAACTGCGAAGGTTACACTTTGAACATGCTTGGGTGGATTATTTTCATTGCCGCACTTCGACAGGCTCAGCGTGACAATGAAGTGTAACCGAGCACCTGCAAGGCATTGCAAGGGCAGCAATGCCATACAAGTTTCATTGAATGATTGCTGCTGTTGCAATGGTTTGGCGTTATGCTTGCGGACGACGAAGGACGAACACCTTTTTACCGGATCCGGGGGAGGAGAGTTATACGTTATACGTTATACGTTTTGAATGTTAGATGATTGTTTATTGCGGCACAATACTTTGTAAAAGATTGAGTGAGATTTTTATCAGGTGTATATCTTAGCTGTGCAACAGTGCCCATTTTGTACGTTCGCACTTTTGTCGGGTGTGTTAACTGAAAGTATGTGTCCACTGAAGCAGATAGTATCCGATTAAAGGGTGAAACACAGCTAATTAAATAAATGCTTCTGACATCCTTTCTTGTTCTACCTTAGAAATTTTATAGTTAGCGGCTACTTTCTTCCAGCCTTTCACAACAGTTACGATTTCGTTTATTATTTAAGCAGCTTTTTTATCTGATAGACGAAAATATCCAGCTACTTCCATGGCTAAATCTACATCCAGTGAGTTATCGGCATCAGTTATGTTAAGGCTTAACCCCTTTCCATATTCATTGGGGTTAATATCATATGCCGGTGAAAGCAGCCATCCCTTTTCTGTAAGCAGAAAGCCATGATTACGCAGGTGGTCGTCTGTATTTTTTACACAGATGCTAAATACAATTCTCCTCCATAATTCTTCTAAATCCTTTTCTACCGCTGCCCCATGCCTTGAGATAAACTCCATCAATTCCAAATAACTTGCACCAGAAGCATCATCGCCATCTATGTGGCCAAGCAATGTCATTGCTGATGCAAAATGAACCCGTTCGCCAGTTGTTGTTCTGTCAAATCGTTTTGTAAGGTAGGTGCGATACTTGTTGTTAAACTGCAATAATTTTCCTTCAGCAATATTTATTCCTGCAGTTGTTGCCAGTTGATTTATTATCATTTCCCAGGCTGCTACATCTTTATCATCGTTCCTGCTTGGAAACTTTGCAATCCATAAATTATTATGTTCATCCATCACACTTGCTTTTGGTCTGGCACCGCCTAATGAAGAACCCGGTGCTATTAACATGCTCAGCCATTTTAAATATTCCGGGTCGTCTGTATTGTCTTCTTCAAATTTGAAACTTGCCTGTTCCAGTTCTCTTAATGATGCCCATGGTGGGGCAGCCATTTCCCTATTGTCGTTTAAGAATGGACCCTTGTCATTTAATTTAAAACGAAGTGCGCCCATCCTGTGCCCGTCATATACTCCCAATAAAAAATCTGATTCCAATAATTTTTTTACTCCCCTTTCTTCCTGCTTTGCTATAGCGGCTTCTCTTCGTTGCATCAGCACTCTTCCCCACCTGTCGGGGCATGAATCTAAAAAAATACCAAAGTTGGGTTTATCATCCCGTGGATAGTATGCCCCAGCATATAGCTGTAAATCGGGATCAATCATTTGAGAAAAGCCAGACTTTAGCCAGGCATTGGCATATTCAAATGAAAAAAATTCCTTGCCTTTTGCCGGTGACACTGAAAGTACGCCCATTAAGGCCGGCTCTTGTAAGCCCAACCAATGTGCATATACCTGAATTTCTTTTTTTGTGTTTGCTGCCATTGCTGTATTTATTTTTTTGGTGCCCTTTCTTTTACTGTCAGTTCTGCATCCTGTAATTTTCTGCCAAGCGTATCATCTGCTGCAACTTTTAGTAAATCCTTTTCCAGGTTCAGTACAAAAAGTACCTGTGCATAAGATCCCATAGCAACCCCGGGCATACCTTTTTCAATTGAAAGCAGGGTAGGCCGGCTAATGTTTGCCCTTTCTGCTACCTGCTCAGCGCTTAGTTTCCGTCGCAAACGGGCCAGCTTGATATTTTCCCCCAAACCTGTAAGGATTTTGACTGTACTAGGCAATATTTGAGGCTTGCTATTTTTCATAACGATAAGTATATTTTACAAAAATAGACTTTTTGTAAAATAATATTTACATTATAGTTCTTTTGAAGAATAAAAAGTGGATTGGCGGGCAGGTTGGCGAGATTGGTGTGGGGGGATAAGTTGTAAGGTGTACGTTATACGTTGTAAGTTATACGTTGTAAGTTATACGTTATACGTTGTACGTTATACGTTGTAAGTTGTACGTTGTAAGTTGTACGTTATAAGTGATGGGGGTTAGATGTTAAATGATAGAGCAGGCTTCGCATTGTGTGGAAAATCTAATAATGGCGTTTTGTTGGTTAAAATAGTGTGTTGTGCGTGAGGATTTATTTACGGAACGTCACTAAGTGGAGACGTTACCGGAAAAGAGAGTTCCTGCTAATAAGCTACTTTATATTTATTCCATTTTCCATTAACAGGTTCCTGAATTCAAAGTCCTGATTGTATTCATTAACCAGTTTGATTTTTCTACGGCGATTATTTTTTGTATTGATTTTTGCTACTGTGCAACCGGTTAATTTATCTGTTGAAAATTTCACCTGCTTTACATCTGAAATAAAAATTTCATTTTCTACACTGACGATATCCTTCCAACGATATAAGATACCTGAAAGCCAGATCAGCGTTAAGCATAAGCCGAAATACAAATCAAAAGTATCATGGTGTCGAGATCCTTTTATCGATGTGGATATAGCAAAAGTTAGAGAGGTTATAGAAAGTAGTATTAATATCGTTCTATGCTGTTTCGCCTTATCTAATATCACCAGCTTTTTTGCATGGAATTCGAGGACACCATCGTATAAATTAAAATACTTCACATTCATTGTAAGGTTCTTTTTATTAAGTGTTTTCTTCCAACTGCTGTATTTTATATCCTTCTAACATTGAAACAATTTTTCCTGACTGACAGGATAATAATTGAAAAGAGATAAGTAATAGTGATCATGGTAGAAGCTATTGAAACTATTTTTTTGTGGTGGGTTGTGTCAGTTAGAAAAAGACTTTTCGTTATCAACAATAACCCGCAAAGAATGATAGCGCCTATTAAAACTTTATGCATCGTATTTGGGCCTACTTCAAAAGTATTTTCGGAATCTCCAGTAAAGCTGAATTCTGCACTGCGTTGCACTCTCTTACTAAAATGTAATGTATGTTCTTCAGTATCGGTAAATGTAATTTTTACAACCTGGTTGGCTGCTATTGTTTGGTTAAATTTCTTGTCAATATAAATGGAATAGCGATCCAGAAAATCTACAATAGCTTTTTTTCTTTTAATTACGAGTGTACCCATATTGTATAGTTGGAAAGTTTATGTTGAGGCGGTTTTAACAATATTACACTTGCTTATGCAACTAAGAAGTGTGGTTCTCATTTGTGGTGATTGATCTCTACTTACGAATACCGTTTCATTTATCAGGGCTTTTATTTTTAAAATGATTATAGGTTACTCTTATTTCTGTGGTTGTAGCGAGGATGATCATGAAGAAAGGCCCAAAGTTCTTTGATTTGAATACTGAGACCTGGAAAAAATTAGTAAGAGCCAGAATTAGAAAACTACCTCCTATAACCCAAGCTATATTGGTTGCAATCATCTGCTTTTTGGAAGGCCTTTGTATCCAGGAGGATTTAGTTTTTATATTTTCATTCATCATCAGTGATTTTGGAGTTGATTGAAATGATGGCAGTTTTATTTGTAATTCTTTTGTTTTAATTCATCTTTTACACTGCTTAGCGTATCAAATTTTGACCAATTAATACATTTTAACTTAAGTTGTTCTCCGTTAGAAAGGCTAAGCTCGATGGAAGTAAATGGTGTTTTAATACTGTTTTTAACACTGATAATTTCATTTTTATCTATTTTCTTATCTGGCTGCTCTATGAATGGAAATTGTTTTATCCATTTCAATTCAATTGATTTTTGGTCGAGAGTGAGTACAATTACGGCGGTGGCAAATTTTTTCCATAACAAGTTAATGAACAGAGAAATAGTTAATACGAGCATTAATTGTTTATGAATATCATTTGTATGTAGAGTTGTCATTTGAATCAGTGCAAATACATAAAATATGATCGATAGTGTACACAGTACAATCGAATTTCTTTTTGAAACCAATGTAAGTTGATAGGTGGCCATCGAATGAATTTTCCGCAACAAATGATTAGTATGTATATTACTATACTTATGTACAGTTAAAAACTTTTCAGGTAACTAATTCAATTGTGCCAAAAGATATTCTTATCATATTAAACATATTTAAGGGAATAAACTGTATAGTGCGCTTGGTTGAGTAGTTTGGTTGAGGTCTGAGAAAAAATAAATTATTTTGTCAAACAAGGGAAAGCATATAAACCAATTCTACAAGGCCAATATACTTTTTTTAATCTTAGGCTTTTGCGATTTCACTCCTTCTTCTTTTTATAATTTTATTATAAGTAATTGAAAATATCAGTATAAGTATGGTTGCCGTATCACTCACTTTATAGGCTGGAAAAATCAGAAGTGAAACAATTACTGCTATCTCTCCAGCAATACATGCTATCCATATTACTTTTAAAGGACCATTTAGCAATTGAAAAAAATTAATAAAACTATGGAACATAAAAATTGCTACAGGCAAATAGAACCCGATCTCTAAAAAATGCTTGTACCTGGTAAAAATGAGGCTTGCAATAAGAAACAGCACTGAAATTACCAGTAGTGCTTTTTGAAATATGTTGGTCTTTTCCATAATCTCATCTTTTAGTGCTGGCCGGCTTGAGCCATTCCTGTGAAATTTTATGATAAAAAGAGCATTAAGCCAAGCGTATAAAGTATTTCAAATTTATTTTATTTAAGGATTGGGAATGTATTTTAATTAAAATATAATTTATTCTACTTAAGAGATAGTAAGGTTTCTATGCTTGGGAGCTGGTACCCGGAGGAAAGGGGGGATAAGTTGTACGTTGTACGTTATACGTTGTACGGTATAAGTGATGGGGGTTAGATGTTAAATGATAGAGCAGGCTTCGCATTATGAGGAAAATTTAATAATGGCGTTTTGTTGGTTAAAATAGTATGTTGTGAGTAATCCGGTTTTATTTATGAAATAGTCGAAAGAATTAGACGGGTTGGGAAAGGTATGCTCAATTTTCTTAGTGGTGATGACGAACGTTGTTCGGCGACCTACCATCGTTGAAATGCTTTGTTAGCCGCATTAAAGCAATTAACATATTTCTTTGTAAAGGATATGGATGGTTTCACTGTACATTTTAACAATTTCGACCCTTTTGACTTCTTCACGTACGCTTGGAACCCGAATTTCAATAGTTTGACTGTCTAACCAATCAGCTGTCAGTACAGGATTTTTTCCTCTAATACAATAGATAGAACCGCTGCCCGTTGGCAATTCAATAGAAACGCATGTTAAGCAATTTTCCTTTTTACCTGAATATTTAATATGAACTTGCCTTTTTGTGGAAAAAGCTTTGGGTTGAGAAGGGATAGGTACGATTTTACAGCCGGATACCTGAAACAAAACCTCTGCAAATTTCTGATCATAATTGAACTCAAAATCTCGAATTAGATCTTGTAACATTCGTTCAAGACCTTCAGTGTTTTTCCTTTTAATGAATCTGTTTAAGCGATTCCGAAAAATTCTATCATTATCAACCGCCGGATCAAATTCGTCAAAGATAATTCCACCTTTGAGTCTTTCTAACCTTTTGTCCAACCCCAAAGTGATAAGCTCTTTATATTTTTCAATAGCTACCATTTATATATGAAAATTTTAGCGTGTTGAATCAGTTGCGGCGAGCGGTAAAGCAAATGCTTTTGGTAGCTGTAGGGTTTGGGCTTTCTTCATACTTTTTTGTCAGCAAACTTTTTAAATGAAATATAAGTCACGAAAATATTTTAGTCTAGACCCGGGCACTAAAATTTTCCAAAAGTCTTTTCTGTCAACAATATCTTTACTTTTTAGTCGATAATAGTCTGTCAAAGTCCGATAAATAAATGTATAAAAAAATAATAGTGCAACAAATTGCCCACTTGTCAAATAATTATTTTTTGCCAAGTTGATTAATAAAAACAATGGCACAAAAATTAAAAAATAATAAATAATTAAATTTTTCATTTGTCAAGTTTTATATATTTTTTTGCTTAGAGCTAGCGGATAGGGCTTGGCGTTTTGTGGCGGCATTTGAAAAACGTCTGCCCGGACCGGTATTGGTTAAAGTTACAAAAATTGAAAATATATTTTAACGCTTGGGCCGATCCGTCCCGCAGACGCTGATGCTACTAGAAACAAATGATACGACACGGCTTCCGTCCGTCTGTATTTTGCCAATGCTCGTATTAGCGGTTAAGATATCAGTCTTAATCTTGTTTTTCAAGTTGAAAAATTGATTCAACATTTGTGCCGAAAACTTTCGCCATTTTTAAAGCCAAAACTGTAGAGGGAATAAACTTTCCTGTTTCAATAGCGTTAACAGATTGTCTCGAAATTCCGATTTTCCCAGCAAGATCTTCCTGTGTCCAGTTTTTCTTAGCACGTTCAACCTTTATAGTGTTTTTCATATTCCGTATTTTTTTTTCGAAATGAACCAACCAACAAAATAAAATATCCAGCAATAACACACCAGATCCCCATAGCCAAACCAGCCGGCGTTCGATATATTACGCAGACTTAGCAAAAACAAGATCATCATCAACATTGCTGTCAATGAAAAGCCGATTACAACGGCTTCCAGTTGTACCCGTTGCTTCACTTCGTCCAATACCGAAAAGGCTTTGATTAGTTTAAAAATAAAAATGGAGAAAGTAATAATCGGCACTATAGCAATAATTACCGAAACAAATTGCCCAAATACATAATGCTTTAACAGCCATACTGCCGGCAAATAGGTGGCTCCGTGGACGAGGGCGAAAATAATAGAGTTCCACTGTGTGTGTTTTTTCGATTGTTCCATATTTTAAAATTGTTTAGTTGCCGTAAAGATAAGTAAACATTTCTAAAAGACAAGTAAACTTTACAAAAAGTACATAAAATAGGACATGTCTTTGAGATTAATTAGTAATAAATGTTGTTTTGGGAGTTTAATAATTACTCGATATCATCCTTATACCGCCGCTAAAGCAATTATTTAGACTTAAGATATATCCTCATTGCGTCAATCCTATTTAATATAATTTATTAGCGAAGAAAGACAAATATTTAAGGGGGAATCTAATTTTTAGGATGGGATTTGGAGGAGTGAAGTATTAAATACAATTAATATCTTTTTTATCACTCTGAATTAGCAAAATACTTCTAGTATGGCAACAGCAGCTTTTAGCTTAGAATTGAGCGGCCTACAATAAACGTGCAGGAACATTTTGTGGGTAACCAGCCTATATTCAGAATTGTGTTTTTAGACAATGAGATTTGAAAAGTTGGGCAATAGCATTATTTTTACTCAGCAGTTTTACCATCTTCACAATGCCCACCGGGGCAGGTTGCCAGTATTGGTGCGGGGTTTGTAAGACTGCTTTTTTTTATCCAGTATAGCAGTGAAAGTTTTGGGGCCTGGGGGTGCCCCCGATTGGCAAAAGACTAGGTTTTCCCCGACTTTTTTGTTTAATTGTTGATTTAATTAACCATTACTTATCAATACGTTAGACTGCATTGGTACTAATTTTATTAGTTTTGAGTATTGGTAATTTTAGTATTGCTTTTATTTTAGTAAGGAATTTAGCTATTTTTGTGTTGTTCATGAAAAACAAAGAGAACATAATCACTTCTACAAGCTCCAAGGGTGCTGCCATCTTCAAGAAAATGATTGAGGATAAAAAAGCTATTCGTGAACATATCCAAAAAGGGGGCAAAATTGCTGACATTAAAGAAAAATTCAATTTTGTTAAGCCCTTATCAATTACTGGAAAATGATGAATACTCTTTTGAGTTTATAACTGATGCAGGAATAATATACAAGATTTATTTCCTGGATTATAGTTACATGTTTCAAGATTATCAGCACATTACCTGTCCTGTTTTTTCGTTTAATATTGATGCTATTGAAGGAGACCCAGATTTGGCTCCCGGTGATGATAGAGTGGGGGCTACTATTTCAAGTGTAATGAATTTATTCTTTACCAAAATAGATAATGTTGCTGTGTATGTATGCGACAGTACAGATGCACGCCAGTATGCCAGGAAAAGAAAATTTGATATTTGGTTTTATTCTTATAATGATGGTTCTTTAATAAAAGAAGATGGGCTTGCTATTGTTGAGGGTACAGCAATTTACAATTCTATGTTACTGCATAAGAGCAATACACAGCTTACAGAAATTATACTTGCCTATAAAGAATTGAATGAAAGAGCAGGTGATAAGTAATAAATAATTATAACCTTCCTTACAGTTATATTTCTAATCATTCTTCTTCCTCTTCATCATTGAATCCATCCAATGCATTGTATTGGATTTCAGAAAGGGTATAGATCAAGGTATCAGTGAGGCCGGAATAATGCCTGGCCTGGTTATCGGGCATGGCCGCTTTACAGAGTAGGTAAAAGTAGAAACGAATGGCTAAGAGTTGGTTGTAAAGGAGGGGCTTGTCAATTGGCCTCTCCGGGTTCTCGTAATCATAGAAAGAGGGAAGAAGATTTTTGTTTGGGAATAAGCCGGAAATGGCATACCGTGGTTGTTCCGGTTCATCATCGGTTTCTTCTGATTCCTCGTTGGCTTCCGGTTCTTCGCCATGCTCTTTTAACTCGAGGTCTTTCGGTTCCAGTGATTCGAATAAAAGGGTAAGAGCAAAAATCTGGTCTTCAATATTCAAGCCGCCCAATTCGCCAATATCGATCACGGTACATTCCTCGTCTTTACAATTGGCCATGGTATTGGCAATTACCCGTATCACTTCCTGCGTATCCTCTTCATATTCCCTGCATGCAATGTCCAGAAGATCGCTCAGCATGTCGAAAGTAGTCTCCAGTTCGATACATTTTACATCGTTTGTAACCAGATCACCATAACAGCCCCATAGTAAAACCAGGTCTTTCTCGTAGAATATATGCAATTCGCCAATGGAGAGCCAAGTGGTATAGATTTGGAAAGGAGGATATTTTTTGTTGTATTCGAACATGCAGGATTTTTAATTGAATATAGGATATATTTTATTAATAGGTTAGTGGAATTGATGAGTGGCTGTCAGGGCTTTTTATAATTCAGATTTTAAACCCATATTTTGAGATAAAATTGTAATTCATTAGGCAATATTTTTTGTTTTGTTCTGTAAGCTCTTCTTTACCATTAACTATATCGAACATTAACCTGAAATGATGAGGTTTTAGTCTTTTATTTTTTCTATCCCAATCGACCATTTTTTTTATAACATCAAGAGTTATTTCTGGGGGAGTGGTATTTTGAGAGGGGGTATTGATAGACTCGTTTATTTCATCAACATCTTCCAACAGATCTGATGCGTTTTCAATTACGATATCTAAAATTTTACATCCACTTATCCTTTCATAGTCAGTCAATTTAGAAAAAGATTTTACTTTAACAGAAAGATTCCAGGCAAGATTCTGTTGCTGAACAGAAAGCATTTCAGTTGTTTTACCCCATTCCTCTATGGCCTGCCAAATCTTTGAGGGTATAGACTTTATTTTCTGCTCATCTTCTGCTATCTGCAAATGGGCATTATCCTCTATGTTGATTCTTCTTCTTGAAATATTTGAACTGGCTGTTTCAAGATCAGTTTTAATTAATTCATAGTTTATATTGAACTCCTGCTTCTTAAGCTCAAGCCAGCATTCCTCTTTCTTCGCCCATTCTCCGTATAAAGACCTGGGAGCATTGTTTTTTATGAAATTTTCCACTTCAATCATCAGATCAAAAAGCAGCACTTTTAAATTTTCTGAAATATTCTGAGCCTTCCAGATTTTGTACAAATCCAGCTTGGATTTTATTTTATAATTCAGATAAGCTATAGTGTAAGGAACAGTCACATAACGCATGTCACCAATTGAATTTGGTTTAACACCATATTTTTTCTCAGCAGCCCGAAAAAGAATTGCTTTAGCTATAAGATCCTCAAAATATACACTATCTATTTTTCCCGGAAGGTTATGATTCATAAACTGAACATAGTTCTTTTGATTCCCTTTTACTACGAAATGTGGGCCAATAATGATCTTTTTTGCATCGGTAACTTCTTCATATGAATTTATATATTTGGCAAGGTCTTCTTTAGTAAACATTTGATTTTTGGGATTCTTTAAATCAAAAGCTTTTACCTTAGACTTTGAATATTCTTCCTTTTTTCTGGCATTTTTATACTGGCCTCTCGCTCTTTCGTAAAACCACCTTGTTTGTACAGAATAGCCTTCAGCAGGTGGTGCCCAAATATTACGTGATAGTTTTTCCATTTCGATATGAAATGGTCTGTTAGAACTTAAATCAGAAACAGAAACTTTATTTTGAGTATTCGCATATTCTGATATACGACTAACTATACTGCTGAAATTTTCCTTGTTTTTTACTACAGATAACTTTACCTGGACAAAAACATTTGATACGTTTCGTTTGTCTTTTTTCCAGGTATAATAAATTGAGGCTGTTGTCTGACCACCATTTACTATTTGAAGATCTTTAACGCTATTAATGTATACCCCGAGACCATCCTCAGAATTTTCCAGTTCAAGAGAATCAGCTGTTGCAGCGATACCATTGTTAAAAGCAAGAAACATATGCGGCTCATTTAAAATCGTTTGCCTTATACCATTGTTGACCTTGCCTGTGAACTGTAAAAATGAACGAACATTTTGTTCCAGTAAACGTGAACCAAAACGCTCGTAAATATTTACCAAAGCATCTCCTGGAATAATTGCCAAATAAGACTGGTATTCCTCATTAACAGAAGGTGATTTAATGCATGGAATTTTAAAACCATCAGATTTAAAATCAATTTCAATAGGGATATGTGATTTTTCAGAAATATTATACAAGTAGTTTATGTCTACAACTTTAAAGAAAACAGGATACCCTGAAATAGAATGACTAACCGGAGGCTCACCCATATACAGGCCATCTGTAAGAATCAGAAGGTTGACTCTAACCAAAGAATCTTTGATATCCTTATATTCTGCCAAAGATGCAGCTAACTGAAAGATTTCAGAGGACTCTTCAATTTCATTCACATAATCCTTGTAAACAGCATTTTTAAAAAAATTCGAAACTCTTTTAGACGCCTTATCTATTTCAGCTTTAGAGACAACAGATACTTCATCTGTGCCATTATATACTGTTATGATAAGATCAAGTGTTTCGTAATTATCAGATAATGCGTATGCATTGATTTTGTGCTGAACACCTGTTTTCAGAATCTTCTCATCATATGCAACCCTAATATTTTCAACTTCACCAGAGCCTGATAAAAAATTACCTGCATATTGCGTAAATAACTGCTCAAGCGTTCCACCTTCTTCATCGGACAATTGATCTGTCCGGATGTCCTGCTGAAGATTTACATAAAACTTTTTAAGCTCAATATTATCAGTATTCTCAGCCATTTTATTTAATTAAATCAAACACAAAATTTTCATTCACAACATAAGTGCTATAGTCAGAAAGGATTATCGTGTACTGAACATCGCCTACACCATTACGAAGATCCCTTTCCACAATCCGAGGGAAATTATCTTTAACCTTATAATAAGTTTCCTTTCTGATCCGGTAACCAATTGACTCATACAAGCCTGAATGATAACTAAAGTAACCAGCTTCCAACAACTTTACCGATAATAGGTTTCTGCTATAAGAATCCTGGTCAAGAATAGTATTTAAAGATTGAATTATCTCATTCAAAGTTTCTCCATTTTGTTGCTGCCCTTCGAGTGAGAGATGAAACAAAAAAAGATTTGACAGGTTACTCGTATCTAATTGTCTTTCACTACTGATCTGTATTTTCTGATGGTTTTTACCTGCAGAGGTTTTTACTTCTACCGCCCAATCTTCTAACTGAAAGTCCTTTGGCTGTTTTTCAGGGCCAATCCATGACGTAATACCACGAATTGCCGATGTGCCGGAAAGAATTAATTTTTTCAAAAAATAAAGCTCACCATATAAACCGAGCTGCTCAGACATTGAAAGGCCTGATTGTGAAGCTTTGCTGAAAAGGGACTTCCATTTTTCCAGACGAATAAATAACTCTTTTAACATTATTTTTTCGATAGTAAAGGCTTTAATCCGATTTATTAAATCTTCGCAAAGTGTTGCAAAAACATCATCATGCTGTTTAGTTTTTAGTACTATCAACAGATAAAAGGCCGGAGCATTCTTTTCATCGGGTATAATTTCAAGATCAATATCTTTCAAATCACTGTACAAAGAAAGATCAGGGTTACTTTCACCCGAAAGTCTTATCGCCAGACAACGTACATTTTCAGGCTGACGCAACGCAACATATATATCCGGATTAACTTCTGCCGAATATCTTCTTAGCAAAAGTCCGTTTGCTAATGATTTATCATTTTCTATTTCATTCCAAATTTCATTAATCTTCATCGTCTTCCTGAGTTATTTCTGTTTCGTCCTGTTGGTTAAACTGATTTAGTAATTGTTCATTTATTGCAAAGCTGACTGAATCATCGCGGTCATTTGCGGGAAAGCTTATTGCATAACCAACAACAGGTATTTGAATCTGTAAAGCGGCGCTTTCTTCTCCATCCAGAAAGTATAAAAGCAGCAATGGTCTATTGGGTTTTCTCACAGTATTTCTTACCACTTCCCCGGAAGGATGAACAGGAGTCCCCACTTTTCCTGCTTCTCTCCAAAGCTGCTCTGTCCGAACTAAAGAATTCCGGATTTCATCTTCTGTTAAATCAATAAATTCATCAGCAGGACTTATAATATGTGATTTCCTGATATAGTACAATTCATTATTGGATTTATCTCTGTCCTGTGTTCTTTTAATTAATCCAATATTCAAATTATTTACATTGTATCGTTTAGCTGTCCTTTCTTTGGATATGATACCTACAGACCAATTACTTAATTCATTATACCTTTCATTTAATTCAATAAAGCGAAGCAAATTAGCGGGTGATGCAGATTTTAAATTATCGTATGTTTCAAAACCACGCAGGAATACCTTGATAAGACTAAGATTGACGCTCCGCCACAGATAAAAATTTCTGCCTGATTCATAGTTATTTCCCATTTGATTGATCATCTGTACTGCAGCTCTTATATTCTTTTCAATGATCAGACTGTTTTTTGATAACTCATACGATTCAACTAATCTTCCTGACCATGATACCTGAACTTCTACTGCCCGACGAATTTTATTGGATGCTGAAATTTGAAGTACGCCCGGATGAGTTCTTACTCTCAAGGCATACTGGTCTGGCGTACTACTGGCAACATCAGACATATAATCAAATTCATCCCTTAGTTGCTGCGATGCAAGTGTAATGTGACAAAACCATTCGTTCAGTTCGCGACTGATAAATAACCTGCACAAATCAACATAACCCGGGCGATACCCAAACCATCTTCCCATTTGCATTAAGGTATCATACATTCTTGATGCCCGTAAATAATAACTTACCGAAAGACCTTCCAATGTTAATCCCCTGGATAATTTATCGCCTCCGATTGCAATTACAGAAAGACCGTTTGTATGATCATAATAATTTAAGACATCTCCTGAGCCACCATTGATTTCACGTACAATAATTCTCGAAGCAGCATCATTTAATAAAGGTAAAACCTCAGACCATGTATGAATCTGAATACCAGTATCTATATCTGACAGGCTGCTATTTATAATCTGCTGAGAGGTTGTTCTGTATGACTTATAGTTATCTGTATCTTCTTCAAAAGCAATACGAAGCTCTTCCAAAATTGCAGGTATATTAAATTCAATACCACGCTTGTAAAAATCAAAAACACTTTCCACCAGGTTTTTGATATCCCTCTGCCAATTTATAAATCTGCTTACGTGAACCAGCATAGAGTTGTGAACGTTCACCTGCCCCCTTAGTCTTCTAACTGCACAGGTAAGTATAAAGCATTTTACAGCTAATCTGAGAGAATCAGGTACTGAGGCCGGAGGTGTATCATTTCTCTGATGACCATTTGGAATAAGAGTTTGGAAATCATCTATTCGGCTGACAATCGGCAATACTGAATCAGAATCATCATCATCTTCTATTAAATCAAAGCCGAATACTTTTTCCGGGCCAATGTAATTGGATGGCGCAGGCAGATTTATTATAAAGTCTCTTGGAAATAAATCGTCATCTGTCAGCGGAATAAAAATATTAGCAAACGGAGTTGCTGTATAACCGACGTATCCGCTTTTATCAAATAACCTTAAAATATTTCTTATTAACTCATTTATCCTCGTCGCTCCATCATCGACCGGCCTGGTATTAATAGATGCGTTATCCGCTTCATCATCAATCATAAGAAGAGACTTATTCCCTATGACACGGCTACCATCTGCTGCCTCATGAGATTGTGCCAATAGCCATTGTAATAGTCTGTTTAGAACACTGGCATTCTTTTTAACTACGGCAATGATTGGTTCATTTGTATTAAAGTTCAGGCCAAGTGCATTCGCTGCACCAGCTGTAAAATCTCCTCTTTCCATACTGGAAGTGAGAGAATGAGCAATTATACCCCGGTTAATATTACCAACACCAATCCATAAATTATTCTGGTTAAAAGCCCTTTGATGCTGTGTGTCGAAACCTAAAAAACCTTCGTCTAATCTAAGCTGCGTCTGACTTCTTAGATTATTATGTATGCCCGCTAAAACAATAATTAGTTTATATCCTGCATCTGCGGCTTTACAAATCAGGCCGGTATAATTTGAGGTTTTACCTGATTGCACCTGACCTACGACCAATCCTCTTTTATCGATCCTTCCATTCATAGAAGGATCAAATAAGGCATCCAGGATCTGGTCTGTGAGCCGGTCTGCTTTGTTTAATACCTCCGGTGAAAAATTCTTTTCAATCTCCAGGTAATCTCTGTATCTGTTCCAAAAAGACCATGTTACAGAACTTTTCCTTTCGGACAACCATGGCCTTCGTCTTTCATGCACTTCTATAATCCTAAAATCTTCTATCCGTATGTTATATAATGCCTGTACTTCTCTTATCAATAACTGCCTGTCAATATTGGAATACTGAGGTATTACGAGTATAGTATTTACTGCCTCTTCTATTTGTTCCGGGGTTACAAAACCCGATGAAGGTAAAAGTGTTCTAATTGTTCGGATAGCATTCTGAAGCATCATTTCCTAATTTAAATATTCTGCGAAATGAGGATATAAATTGAATGGTTCTATATTTAAAATTATTGACTTAGCCTGTTCATCTGACCTCCCATTTGTTATTAACTGATGATACATTTCCTTCATCAGTTTTTTCACGGGTTCCTGATCTGATTCCTCAAATGGCTGACCTTGTAATTCAGGCTGTTCGCTTTCTCTTATAGTAATCAATGGAACGGGTACAGTTTCTTCAATGAGGCGCAGCAACTGATTAATGTCAGACGAATTTATCAGGGACTGAATAACAGGGTGTTCTCTGTTGACTTCAAAAAATCGTTTTCCATGCCTTATTTTTTCAAGCCATACAGGCTGAAATTGCACATTCGCGAATTTTCTTTGCAATATTTTTCCTTTGTGCCTGTATACTTCGACGGCCTGATTTCTAACGGAAACTGCGTATGCCTTCAGTTGATCTGTTAATGAAAAAGGGGGGCGGGCAATTGACTTTTTTATATCAATCTGCCACTCTGCATCCATGTTGTTGGGAAGATCTATCTGAATTCTTGCCAGTTTGTAATGTTCTTCTTTTCTGAACATTCCTAACCAATCACCGGCCACCAATAAACGTTCATTTCTGTAAATATAGAAACCCTGCTGTGCGTTCCAGCCTTTAGTACCTTTTGCAACTTCGAAGACCTGCTCAGTGAGTTTAGATTTGTGTGGTAAAACAAATCCCCGCACACGAATTTTATTATTAAGCAAGGGATCTTCAGGAAATTTTTGTGTAGCAGAATGGTCGATTAAAAAAGGATCCCATGGTTCAATTTCACGATTCTGAAAAATTAGTTTTACTCTTTTGGATTCAATGAAACGATGAAATACCATTGCCAAATGCTTTTTCACATCATCCATTTCTTTCATGAATTTATCTAAAGCATTTTTATCGTTTTCATTTAAGTTTTTAACCAGCCTATCCAGGTCGTTCCAGATAATTACTGTTCCGGATGGCATGTCCTTCAAACTATTATTAAACTGATCGGGTAAATACTGAATGAGATTCCATGCATGTGAATCTTTTACAAAGTCCAAATCCCATGTCCAAAAGGAGGGGGTAGTATCTGTTCTTTTAGAAACAACCGATAACTTTCTGCATTGTGAAAATGAAGCTGTTTTTAAACCCAAACCAAAGCGGCCCAAATCTTTAACTGAACGTTCTTCGTTTGGGTTTTTGCTGCCTGGCCGCATTGCCTGTATTATTTGATCTGAGGACATACCTATCCCGTCATCTTTAATTGACAGCCATGTTGCAGCTCCTTTCCATTCAAAATCAATCCAGATATTTTTAGCATTAGCAGAAATAGAATTATCAATTATATCTGCAACAGCTGTTTGTAAACTATAACCAATAGCCCTGAATGTTTCAATCATTGAAGATGGTTCGGGGTCGGCAGCAGCGATTTGGTATTTCGAATAATCAAGCATTGAGCGTGTTTAAGTCTTTTTCAGTTACACTCCAATTTATTTGAATTGTTGTATAAATATTTTTCTTTGGCTTTATTTTAAAAGCTGGATTTTGAATAAAATTGATTTCAGGATTTTCGTTGACATTTTTTATAATACACAAAAAGAAATCTTCTCCTTTTTCGGTTGCTACTTGCCATTCCTTATCGGTAAACAAAACCCCACCTGAAAAATCAGCCAATCCTTTAACTTCAATATAAGTCTTTGAACCATTTGATTCGATTTTAAAGTCATAGCCGCATCCTAAATCTCTGCAGTCGATCAAAGTGCCTTTTATTGGGTTAAATGTTTCTTTGTAATATTGAATAAAATAATTTTCAGCCGCTTTGCCCGTTGGTGCTCTCAAAATAAATTTTCGGGGAATCTTATCTTTTGTATCATCTGTAACTATCGAAAGTAGCTGTTCCACTTCCTCAGGGTCTGATTTAATTTTCCCAGTTAATATATCAGTTGCAATACCTCTAATTTGGGATTCATTTAAATCTTCAAGCGCCTGTACAACTTTAACTCGACTTGGGCTCATTGGCCTTTGGTACCAGCCTGCACGATGACCAAATAATGGGTCAAATTCATCTCTCCAATTTTTTACAGAATGAGGCTTAACATTTAGCCTTTTCCCTATGTCCTCAAATGCGTTATTCCATGTAGTATAACCTAGATTATCAAGAGCTTCGTTATTGAATCTTGACAAGTAGTATGAAATGTAAAGGGTTAGTTTGTGTGTTGGTTCCATTAAAAGAATTGGCTGATTGTCTTTGCTAATGCTTGTGCCATTAGTGGCGGCACAGCATTTCCAATTTGTTTAAAAGCTGCTGTTCTGTTAGCAGTTTCTTTTACACCTTCAAAATAATAATCATCTGGAAAAGATTGTAACCGAGCTGCTTCTCTCACACTAATTGACCGATTCTGTTCAATATCCGGATGAATGTAGTAGTGCCCATCTTTTGCAATATGCGCAACCACTGTCTGTGAATAATTCAGATCAGGAGCAACTACTTTAAAGCGGTCAAAAAACGAATGTCTGTTTTTATGAGTTTTCAAACGTTCAGGAAGGTCATTATAGTCGAGCCGCTTTTTTTCCTTTTCCCATTTATTTACTGCAATTCTATAAATTTCTTTATCCTGCTTTGTATGAGGCCTAGCAATATGCTGAGTCAGCACATCTATGCCATTTCTCATGTGATTTTGTACAAGATATTTACTAGCCTTGTTGCTATAATGCTGGTATTTATCAACACCTTCTCCTGCTGCTAAAAATGGTAAATCCGAAAATATTTCACCTACCTGAAATGAAGAGTATTCATTAATACTTTCCAAGTTGGGAATGTTAGGTATAAAATCGTTCTTCCATCCAATTATTATCACACGTTTTCGGTTTTGAAGAACACCAAACTGATTTGCTTCAACGGTAAACAATTCCATCTTATAACCCTTCTTTAAAAAGAGTTTTTCCATATTCTTTAAATACAAACCTCCTTTTGCAGATTTTAAGCCAAGGACATTTTCAAATACAAACATTTTTGGCCTATACTTCTCAAGGTATTTGGCATATTGAACATACAGGTAGTTCCTGGGATCTCCATTCATATTGTTTTCACTTCTTGCACGGCCAACCAACGAGTAAGCCTGACAGGGAGGGCCACCGATAATCAGATCGACTTCTTTATCTCCTAATTGCTTCTGAATCAAACGATGAATTTTCTCATTATTATCTGCGCCTATTGAAAGGTTAATAACACTGTCTATAATAGAATCTGGAATTAATTCATAAAGTTCAGATCTGTTGATATCTCCCCTCAGGTAATCTGCATAGTGTTTAAATTTATTATTGGCCTTAAGATAATGATAGGCAACGCGAGTTTTTAGTGAATAACAAGCAGCTTCATCCATTTCAACATGGGCAACAGGATTAAACCCTGCACGAATAAATCCTTCAGAAAGTCCGCCGGCACCGGCAAAGAGGTCTATATAATTCATTGTCATTTATCCTAGGTGTGTTAACACATAAAACTATACCTGATAAACTTAAATCTGTTAGCTTTTATTTCACATAGGTGTATAATCTTATCAATTTCCAGAAAAGATTATGTCACAATACTAAAAACTGGTATTCATTGTTAGTTTATCCAGCAATTGTTTTAATGTAAGCTCTATTTTGTTTTTCTTTAACTGGCATTCAAATAAATTAATTACACGCCATCCCAAGCCCTTCAGTTTTTTTTCATTTTCAATATCCAGTTCCTTATTTCTTTCAATTTTTTTTTGCCACCATTCTGTTTTTGTCTTGGGCATTACAAAATATTTACAATTTTCATGACCATGCCAGAAGCAACCATTGACAAATATTACAGTGTGGTATTTTGGAAGCACAATATCCGGTTTACCTGGCAAATCTTTTACATGCAGCCTATATCTGAAACCATTGGCAAACAAATATTTCCTGACCAGCAATTCAGGTTTTGTATCCCTGGATCTGATCCGGCTCATATTGTAACTTCTGGTTTCTTTTGAATGAACATCTGCCATATTACTACACTTCCTATTTGATATTAAACTCAATGTCAAAATCAAGGTACCAGCCAAACTTTATCAGATAATCAACAGTGATCGCAAACTTGCCTGTTTCTACTTTGGATATAGTAGAACGATGCACCTGCATGATTTCAGCAAGTGCATCCTGGCTATAGCCTTTTTTTTCTCTCAGTTCCCGGATTTTTTGTCCGATTGATTCCCGGAACTCATGTATGTGTTTTTCAGACGGTGCTGATTTAAGTTCCATATAACGTAATTATTTTAAAGCGGCAGTTTAGGGTGCCGCTAACAGATATTTTGTAGGTACAGGTAATTCCCAACCATCCGGATAGGTTACCCAAGTAAGATCTTCACCAGGTTCCTTTACAATGCCAATCTGATCAATACCTGCTAAAACTAACTCCTGATATTTTCTTATGTCGGGATTATCTGCACTAGTCTCACTCTTAAAAATTTCTACTTTTTCCGGATTAAATAAAACCCTGTCTCCGATACTAAAGTTGAGACCGATGTTGAAAATATTCATAAACTCTATGCAGTTTGTATAGCGTTGCCCCCGCTTTTTTAATTGGGTAAATTTAATAATATTTAGAATATAATTGTGCACGATGAAGAACATTTTATCCACGTTATCTTCTTTTATCCACCGCCTCTTTATCAAACGCAACGAGGTTAAACTGTTCCCGCATACGGCTACGGATACGGTTGCCGTAGGCCTGTTCTATTTCCCCGGCAGACAGGTTGGTGGTAATGTGCGTAAGCAAACCATGAGCAATGAACAGATCGTACCGCGAAAGCAATACTTCTGCCAGTACATTGCATTCATTGCCATAGTATTTCAAGCTGCTTTCTACGCCCAGATCATCAAAGCAAAATACCCGGGGCTGGCCAGATAAGCCACGACTGTATTTAAGGATAGTAGAGAAACCTTCATCCATGAACTCAAAAGCAATATCCCGGCAAGGCTTGATGATAAAAGGTTGCTGAGTGATATACTGCATCAGTTTCATGAGAGCTGTTTTACCACAGCCCACCGGTCCGGTTAAGAGTATGCCTTTCTGTAAGCTTATGCCCAACTGCGGCGCTGCTATTTCATCACGAAGAAACCAGCATAGCAGGAGCAGGATAGGCGCTTTATCTTCCTCATGTAAAAGAAAACCATTCCCAAAAGTTTCCCGGCCTTTCTGTTGCAGCCATTGCCATGCCTCTACATAGTTGTAGCGGCACTGAATGGTACCCGTACCGGAACCATTCGTAGCAGTAGCCGGAGAAGCCATGTGCAATTCATAGAGGCTCATTGTATTCTTTTTCAGTGGAAGCGTGCAACTGTTTTGCATTCAATACCCGATCACCTTTAGGAACGGGAGTTGAACTTTTAGGTATAGTGGCTGAAAACTTAGGAATGTTAAGTATCCAGTTGCGGGCAGCCGCCTGCCAGTTGATCATTTTGGTTTTACCCCCCACCAGCCAGCCATTGCTTTGGAAGTAGTTGAAGAACTTTTCTGCTTCGAGTGAAGAATATTCTTTCAGCAGAAAATAATCCACTACCTCCTGTAAACCCGGTGCCATAAAATTCCTCTCCGCCTTCTTTTCTTTTTTAGCGCAACTTTTTTCTTTTCTTGTTTCTACGGCCCCTCCCTTGCCCTCCCCGCAGGGGGAGGGTAGGTCGCTTTTAAAATTTTTTTGTAAAAAATCATTGTTGTGCTCGTGTGTGTGCTCACACACACTATATGTTTTGTTTATACTATTTATACTGTTTATATAAGGCTCTTGTGCTTGTTCAGAACCTGTTTCGATTTTAGTACGGTGTGCTACTAGTGCTTGTTCAGTACCTGACTGTTTTTTGGTATAGCTGCGATCTTGTGCCTGTTCAGTACCAGTCCAATTATTAGTATGGTCAAGCCCCAGCGGTTCAGTACCAGTATCAGCAGTAGTCTGGCTGCTCTCCAATACCTGTTCATCACCCGACTGCAAACTGAACAGGTAAACCAGGCTACCTTTAAAAGGATTGTAAGAAGGCTGATACCTTACATAACCGAACTCATGCAATTCCCTCATGCATTTATGATAGGTGGCTTTTGCACTGATCTTACTCACCCTCATTAATTCCCCGCGGGAAATGCTGATAGGATTCTGGAAGCGGCTGGCATTCCAGAACTGGAAGAGCGACACATACATACTGATATGCGTAGGATTGAGCCTGTCATCGGCAGCTACCTTATCGAAGAATGCAGCGAGTAGTTTGATGTAGTTCAAAATAATGGCCTTTGGGTTTTAGTTTTTGGTCTTTGGATGAATAAGGATCAACTGTTTAGTTCCTGGCTTTGGTGCCTTCGAGCAGCGCTTCGATATCATCGTAGTTATAGTAAATGATGCTGCCGATTTTGGTGTAGGAAAGTGTACCATTGATACGAAGATTTTGCAAAGTACCCGGAGAGATCTGCAAGAGTTTTCTTACTTCGGATGATTTAAGCCATTGCTTGGGTTTGGCCGGTTTGGTGTGGAGTAAATTGCGGATGTCTTCCAGTAATTTGATCCTGAATTCAAGCAGATCTTCCTGTGTAATGATGTTAACGGACATAGGCTTTATTTTGATTGCAAACCAAGCTGATTACATCATTTTAAAACAGTGGCAGGGGTTGTGCCACCCCAATAGAATGCACTATTTGCAAGCATTTGAATAAAAATTTATTTTTGTGTGAGAAGTGCAGTAATGAACTTTTTTGAGGATACATCATCATGAATCAAACACCAGACATATTACAAACACCGGTACATGATTTGCCCTGGAGTGAATCATTAAAGCAACTGCTTTCACTACAGGGTTTTAATACACTGCAAGATTTATTAGAAACAGAAGCCCGGAACTGGTTGAGGTATCCGGGCTTTTCTATGCACTATTTACAGGAGATCAACAGCTATATCGACCGGCACGAATTGTGGGAGCATTATAAAGAATAAAGAAAGCTTTCTTAATGTATCGATCATTTTAAAGAGCAGGTCCTTCACCATGGCCGGAGATTTTGGATTGATGCTATGGTATTTATTGTAGAGGCTTTTATATGCAATGTTTTCCGTTTTACGGGTAGAGAAGGTTTGAGAGATAATAGTGATGAGTTCAGTATCTGTTTTATTGGCTATGATACCCGACTCTACCAACAGTTTGATAAAGCAAGCCAGGTCATCCACAGAAAGGGTAGTAGCGATTTTTTGTTTAGGCAAGGCAGGTTCATCATTCACTATCGATGGCACCCGATGCGGAAATAAAGTGTACTGCGCTCTCTTCTCCAGCCATATCACTTCTTCCTGCAACCATTGCTGCAAAGCCTGTTTTACGGAGATGCTGCCCGTTATCAACTCTGCATTGGGTTTGGTTAAAAGCTGGTTGAGTGCTTTTAGTTGCAGTGAATAGGTTTCCAGTTTAGCAGGCATATCATCATAATTGATGGCCTTAAACATATGCTCGATATAATAATTAATGAAGCGATGTGCATTGAAGTTGATGTAAATAAGTACCTGGCAAAATTCGAAACAAAGCTTATCGCAGGAAGCTTCTGCCGTGAAGCTTAGTAATTCTTCCAGCATCATTTTAAAATAGGAGAGATCACGATACGTGCTGTTATGCGATTTACCACTGATCAAAGTTTGCAATGGTTGCAGTACAATGGTGACCAGTTCTGCCGCTAAGCCCAGCTTCTGCAGGTGTTTTTGCAACTGCTTTGTTTTAGCTGCTAACTGCTGCTTGTGCAACTGTAAATACTGCAACGGAACCTTTTCATTCAGATTGAAATACCTGGCGTAACGGCAGCGGATATGTGAAAGGATATCATCCAGCTTTAATAAAAGGAATGATTTGAGTGCTGAAGCGTTTGCATCCTTTTGTGTATCCCATGCGGCAACGGTATCAATCAAATGAATTAAGGAAGACTGGTAATGCTGAATGAGCAACTCCAGTACCCGTTCTTTACGAGCCTGGTGAACAACTTCTTCTACCAGGAAGTTTTTGATGCCGTTACATTCCTCTTCAATCAGGGCACGACAATGCAGCAGGTATTCCTCCTCATTGGTTGAATGACCGGGTGCAGGGCTCACTATTTCCGTAATGACGCAACAAAGCCGCTCCAAAGATTTATTCATAGGCATAGTCAATCTTTGCAGTTTTCTAATTACAATTCTGATGGGGAGGGGCGGCAATATATAGAAATAAACATTTAAATGTTTACAGAATTGTATAAAAGGCTTCAATTTTAATCAACAAAGCAGGGGGTATTATTCCCCTGCTGCTTTTTTGGAGGCTTGCTGATGGAGGGCGGAGAGCTTTTCTTTGAGCAGAAGCATATCATCACTCACTTTACGATCGAGGATTTTAGCATAGTGCTGGGTAGTACGGAGATTTTTATGACCCAGCATTTTACTTACACTTTCAATAGGTACACCATTGGTAAGGGTTACAGTAGTTGCAAATGTGTGACGTGCTATGTGAAAGGTTAGTTCTTTATTGATTCCGCAAGCATCTGCTATTTCTTTTAAATAGCTGTTCATCTTTTGATTACTTAGTACCGGTAAAAGCTTCTCTTCGATCAGGCATTGCGGGTGATCTTTATACTTATTAATGATTGCCATGGCAGGGGGCAGGAGTGGAATGCTGGAGCGGGTTTCTGTTTTTTGCCTGTTCTTAAAAATCCATCTTTCACCATCAATACCGATGGATATGTTTTTATGGGTGAGTTGTTTCACATCAATATAAGCGAGCCCTGTATAACAACTGAAAAGGAAAATATCCTTTACGAGGTTGAGTCGTTCTGATGTAAATACTTTCTCCTGAACAGCGATGATTTCATCCCAGGTGAGGAATACTCTTTCTACTTCCTTCACTTTGGCTTTGTAGTTTACGAAAGGATTTTTATCCAGCCATCCGTTGGCCATGCAAAGACGAATGATCTTGCCAAAGTTCTTGATGTATTTAACGGCTGTATTGTTATTGCATTTACGTTCACTTCTTAAGTAAAACTCATAATCACAAATGAAGGCGTGGTCTATTTGCTTAATATCAATATCCGAGATTTTATATTTCCACTGCAGGAAATCCTGCGTATGCTTGAGTGATGTTTTATATCTTTCTAAGGTGCCCGGAGCGAATTCATCACCCAGTAATGCTTCTACTTTATTATTATGATCCTGGAAGATGGTGATGAGCATTCGTTTGTTTTCGGAGGTGCCCAAAACTTTGGATCGCATGGTATCGAATGATATTTCTAAACCCTCCTGAATAATTTCTTTTTGGTATTCATACACTTTTGCTTTCAACATTTCAAGGTATGTGTTTAAGGACCTAGCCTCAGTGGTATTGCCTTTCATACGACCTTGCTCGACAGACCACTTGTTGGATTCTACATATCGTTTGGTACTTACCTCAATTCTTTTGCCATCTACTGTAATTCTCTGATAGATGGGAATTAACCCATCAGTTGTTTTTTTTGCTCTTCTTGCATAAAAGAGTACAGATACTTTCGCATTCATAGTGGTGCACCTTTATTGGTTATAAAAATAGATTTGCGTGCAACGCTGAACAAGATGTTCATTTCCTAAACTCCTTATGGGACAAGTGTTTCCTTGAAATTCGGATACCCGTGGCTTGAACTTTTTCGGGTACCCGATTTTACCCCCTCAGAGATGCGATTTAATGCAAGTGTTTGAATAGCGCAGAAAACAAAAAAGGCTGTAAATCATACGATTTACAGCCTTTTTGAATAATTTGATTGGGTGCTGGCGGAGAGAGAGGGATTCGAACCCCCGGACCTGTTACAGTCAACGGTTTTCAAGACCGCCGCATTCGACCGCTCTGCCATCTCTCCGGGTGCAAAATAAAGGTGCCAAATTTTATCTTCCAAAAAAATTATCAAACAGCTTCACTTTTCTTTTAAATATTTTCTGAAATCTTAGTATCTTATCACTCACTTAAATCTTCAAAATGAAAAAAGTAGCTCATATACTTCTCAGAAAAGGCAGTAATGTTATTTCAGTAGACACCTCTACTACCGTTTTAGATGCGCTTCATTTGATGGCAGATAAAAATATTGGCTCAGTGGTAGTAAAAGAAAGTAACCATTATATGGGATTATTAACTGAAAGAGATTATGCCCGAAAGGTTATTCTCATGGGTAAATCCTCCCAGGAAACTAAGGTTGTTGAAATTATGAGTACAGGTTTACCTAGAATCACACCGGAGTCTTCTATTGAAACCTGTATGCATATTATGAGCGATAATAACATTCGTTACCTTCCTGTATTCGACCAGCACGATGAGCTGTGTGGTATCATCTCCATCAACGATGTTATTTACGAAACTATACACTCGCAAAAGGAAACAATTGAGCAATTGCAGAGTTATATCCACTCATCTTGATATGTGGTAAACAAATGCAACCACTTGCTGTTATCTTTGCTGCCTATGCAGCATTTATCAGCCATAAATAAATATTTCTGGAAATACCGTACCCGTTTATTACTGGGTATGTTATTCATTGTCTTGTCAAACTACTTCCGCATCTTAAGTCCGCAAATCTCAGGTTATGTAGTAGATAAAGTTGAACATGCTATTCGTAAAACCACATCGCCTGTATCAACTGCCCAGGAACAAAGGAGAGAGGCTAATTATGATATTTTAGTCAGGAAATTCATTAACACCATAGAGTCCAAGCAAAATACTTTTGGAGAAAATGTAATTCTCTGCGGTCTCACATTATTAGTGCTTGCACTGCTGGGAGGCTTTTTTATGTTCCTGATGCGGCAAACGATCATTGTAATGAGTCGCCACATTGAATTCGACCAAAAAAATGAAATATTTAACCACTATCAGCAATTAGATACCGCATTCTACAAAACACATAGTACCGGAGACCTGATGAACCGAATCACTGAAGATGTGAGCCGCGTTAGAATGTATACCGGCCCGGCTTTAATGTACTTTATTAACCTTGCTGCTACCATTGGCTTTAGTTTATATTTCATGCTAAATGAAAACTGGCGTTTAACCTTATTAGTGCTTTCCCCGCTGCCTATCCTTGCTTTCACAATCTACTATGTAAACACAATCATCAATAAAAAAAGTGAAAAGATCCAGGCTTTGCTATCTGATCTTACCACCACTGCTCAGGAATCTTATTCAGGTATCAGGGTAATTAAATCATTTGTACAGGAAAAAGCTATGCTCGGATTTTTTGCGAACAACAGTGAATCGTACAAGAAGAATGCGGTAAGCCTTGCAAAAGTTGAAGCCGTTTATTTTCCTTCTATGGCTTTACTCATTGGCTTAAGTACTTTGTTAACCATAGCTATTGGAGGCTGGTACCTTGTAAATCATCAATACAATGTTAGTGCAGGTACGATAACTGAATTCGTTATTTATATTAATATGCTCACTTTCCCTGTGAGTGCCATCGGTTGGACAGCGAGTATGATACAACGTGCTTCTGCCTCACAAAAAAGATTGAATGAATTTTTGCAAACCACTCCTTCCATTCAAGATAAAGAAGGATTAGATAATTGCAGGTTAGGCGGTGATATTCATTTTAGTAATATCAGTTTCACTTACCCGCATACAGGAATCAATGCATTGAAAGATTTTTCACTTCGTATTCAAAAAGGACAAAAAGTGCTGATCCTTGGTAAAACTGGAAGTGGAAAATCTACCATTGTTCAATTGTTGCTTCATTTTTATAACCCCGATAAGGGAAATATAACAATTGGAGGAAAGGATGTACAAAACATTTTGCTCAAAGATTTGCGTGAGCAAATTAGTTATGTACCACAGGATGTTTTTTTATTCAGTGACAGCGTTAGTAACAACATTGCTTTTGGTATGAAGGATGGTAAAGCCAACCATGATGCCATTCAACAGGCGGCTAGTTTTGCAAGTGTTCATAAAGAGATCATTGGATTTGACAAGGGATACGATACCATGATAGGAGAGCGTGGCGTTACCTTGAGTGGCGGCCAAAAACAAAGAATTTCCATTGCTCGGGCATTATTAAAAAATCCTGAAATTGTTGTTTTCGATGATTGCTTAAGTGCCGTAGATGCAAAAACAGAAAGAGAAATTGTCCAGAACTTATACCGTTTTCTCCATGATAAAACAGCTATAATCATCACCCACCGTATATTCTCAGCCTTTCGATTTGATAAAATTATAGTGCTGGAAGAAGGCCGAATTATTGAGGAGGGAACACATGAAGCATTACTACGGCAAAATGGTTACTATGCAACATTATACCAGCTGCAATTGTCTAAAGACGGGATCGCTGAAAACAACGCATGATATTCCAATTAGATTTTTTGAAAGTTCTTTGCTAAAATTTTGGCAATTCCGAAACAATACTATATTTGCTACTCATAAAAAAAACATCAAATAACCAAAATCAAATTAACTGTGGCGTACGAGAACAACGATAAGAAAATGGAAAGTGTTTACAGCAAACGCATCAGGGCTGGAAAAAGAAGAACTTACTTTTTTGATGTAAGGGCAACACGTGGTAATGATTATTACCTGACCATTACAGAAAGCAGAAAACGTTTTGATGATAATGGTTACGATAGGCATAAAATCTTCTTGTATAAAGAAGACTTCAATAAGTTCATTAAAGCGTTAAACGAAGCTGTTGATTATGTAAAAACAGATTTGATGCCAGATTTTGATTTCGATGCTTTCAATCATGAATACAGTGAAGCAGAAGGTCCTGAAGATGTAATCGTTGCTGAGGAAAGTACTACTATCATTGTTGAAAAAACTTCTGTTAGTAGTGTAGATAACGGTGCAAGTGAAGAAGTTGATAAATGGTAATTAAAACTAACTGATAACATAAAAGCCACCTTGAAAAGTGGCTTTTATTATTTTACGATCTATCTAAGATATTTTCTATAATACTTTCAACATCCAAATGTCACATCCTGAATGACCAGTATTACCTAACGGTGCGTTTAAATAACTGAAGCCGAATTTTTCATATACAGTTACCGCTTTTCTCAATTCAGGCATGGTTTCAAGATACATTTTCCTGAATCCTTTTTCTTTTGCAGCCAGCAAACAAGTATCTATCATTTTTCTTCCCAATCCCTTTCCACGAGCATCTTTACTCAAATACATTTTCACCAGCTCACAAGTATCTTCATCCAATCCTTGTGTGGGGAAAATGCCGGCACCGCCCAACAATATCCCATCTTGAAGCGCAACAAAATATTGGCTTCCCGGCGTCGATTGAAATAATTCAAACAAATGATCAGTTGAATCATCAAAATAAACAGTACCAGGTTTATTGGCATTGAACTCCTCTAAGCTACTGCGAATGATCTTTGCAAGGGCTGCATTATCTCCCCGTGCTATTTCACGAATAATAATACCGCTGCTCATTTAATTAAGCTTTCCTGAATTGTTTATACGCATTAATTAATCCGTTTGTTGAAGCATCATGGCTGCTTACTGTATCCTCGCTTGTTAACTCAGGCAGTATTTTATTAGCCAGCTGCTTACCTAGTTCAACGCCCCACTGATCAAAGCTGAATATGTTCCATATCACACCTTGTACAAAAATCTTGTGTTCATACAAAGCGATCAGACTTCCTAAAGAATAGGGCGTGATTTGTTTTACAAGAAGAGAATTAGTAGGCTTATTGCCTTCAAATACTTTGAACGGCGTGAGTTTTTTAATTTCTTCATCGCTCTTTCCTGCTGCAACAAACTCAGCTTTCACTTCTGCTTCTGTTTTGCCATTCATCAAAGCTTCTGTTTGAGCGAAGAAGTTAGACAGAAGTTTTACATGATGATCGCCGATAGGGTTATGACTGATGGCAGGAGCAATAAAATCGCAAGGAATTAGTAATGTTCCCTGGTGAATTAATTGATAGAAAGCATGTTGGCCGTTGGTGCCCGGTTCACCCCAAATCACAGGTCCTGTTGCATAATTTACAGGGTTGCCGCTGCGATCTACACTCTTTCCATTACTTTCCATATTGCCTTGTTGGAAATAAGCTGCAAAGCGATGCAAGTATTGATCGTAAGGCAGGATAGCTTCACTTTGTGCACCGAAGAAATTCGTGTACCAGATACCGATCAACGCCATCAATATAGGGATGTTCTTAGCCGGTTTTTCTGACTTGAAATGTTCATCTATTGCAAATGCACCTTTCAGCAATTCTGAAAAATTATTATAACCTATTGTTAAAGCAATAGACAAGCCTATGGCACTCCACAGAGAATATCTTCCACCAACCCAATCCCAAAACTCAAACATATTTGCCTTATCAATTCCAAACTTCACCACTTCTTTTTCGTTTGTGCTTAACGCAATAAAATGTTTGGCAATGTGTGATTCATCTTTAGCGTGTTCCAGGAACCAATTCCTTGCAGTATGAGCGTTGGTCATAGTTTCCTGTGTAGTGAATGTTTTTGACGCAACAAGGAATAGTGTTTCCTCTGCACTTACTTTTTTCAAAGTTTCTGCTATATGTGTACCATCAACATTGCTAACAAAATATGATTGGATACCCTCTACCCAATAAGGTTTTAAAGCTTCAGTAACCATTACCGGTCCCAGGTCACTTCCTCCGATACCTATATTTACGATGTATTTTATGGGTTTCCCTGTGTAGCCTTTCCATTGCCCTGTGTGCACTTGTTCGCAAAAACCTTTCATGTGGTTCAACACTTTTCTTACCAAAGGCATCACATCTTTGCCATCAACAAGGATAGGAGTGTCAGAGAAATTTCTTAATGCCACATGCAATACGGAGCGATGTTCTGTTTCATTGATCTTCAGCCCTGCGAACATAGCATGTATCGCTTCTTTCACCTGGCAATCTTCAGCCAGCTGAAGTAATAACTGCAAGGTTTTTTGATTGATGATGTTTTTTGAATAATCGAAAACAATATCCTGAAAGGGTAATGAGAACTTTGAAAAACGCTCTGCATCAGCTGCAAACAAATCTTTCATGTGTTTGCGGCTCATTTCTTCTTCGTAATGCTTTTTTAAAAGTATCCAGGCTTGTGTGTTGGTGGGGTTTATTTTAGGTAACATTCGATTGAACTTTATGACTATCTGTTAATACGGTTTGAGGTTAAAAAGGTAACCCTGCTTTATAATTTTTGGATCGCTTCGATGGTTCGCTGCACCATTTCTGGTGTTATATCTAGGTGAACCACAATTCTCACCATAGTAGGAGAGATTGCGATCATTAAAATATTTTCTTCTTTCATTTTTGCAGCAAACTGGGCAGCCGAAAATTTGTCTTTTACTTCAAAAATGATGATGTTGGTCTCTACTGGCAATATCTCACCCACAAAATCTTTTTCAGCCAACGTTGCAGCAATCCGGGAAGCGTGAAGATGATCTTCTTTCAGCCTGTCTACATGATTATCCAAGGCATAAATACCGGCTGCAGCCAAAATACCTGCCTGCCGCATTCCTCCGCCAAACACTTTCCTGATCCTTCTTGATTTTTTGATAAAATCAGCCGGGCCAACCAGTACACTTCCCACCGGAGTACCCAAACCTTTGCTCAGGCAGATGGAAATGGTATCGAATACTTCGCCGTACTGGAGCGGTGTTTCATTTTTTGCCACAAGAGCATTGAATATACGGGCACCGTCTAAATGTAGTTTTAAATTATTTTCAGAGCAAACTTCCCTAATAGCTTGTATATCAGTAAAATCATAGCAGCTGCCACCACCACGGTTAGCCGTATTTTCCAATGATACAAGGGTGCTAACCGGTTTATGAATATCATCGGGATTAATGGCAGCTACCACCTGCTCGGCTTTAATGCGGCCGCGGTTACCCTGTAATAAACGAACTGAACATCCGCTATTAAAAGCAATTCCTCCGCCTTCGTACTGGTAAATATGTGAAAGAGAGTCGCAGATCACTTCGTCGCCGGGTTGTGTGTGGGCTTTAATGGCAATTTGGTTGGTCATGGTGCCGCTGGGGCAGAACAATCCGGCTTCTTTTCCGAACATTGTGGCCAACTTATTTTCCAATTTGTTCACGGTTGGGTCTTCGCCAAAAACATCATCTCCAAGAGGGGCGCTAAACATTGCCTCTAACATGGCAGGCGTAGGACGGGTGACTGTGTCTGAACGAAAATCGATCGTTGCTTGCATGGGTGCGAAGATAAGGGATATGGAAATTGGTTGTTTTTTCTATTGATAGAAGCGCTGGTTCGGAACGTTGAAGTGAGTGACACAACAGGCGATGCTATGAAAAACGACTGCCGGCTAACGGAAATCTTACGAATTTGATAATAAACCTGCTGAAAAGCTATGAGAATCGGTTGTTAAAGCGTAACTTTGCACGCCTTGATAAAAAGAGGATAACTTTTAACACGGCTATTGCATCAATTGCACAACTTTTTGCATCTTAACGTCGTTATTTAAATTGAACAATACACTATGAGGCAGCTCAAAATTGCAACCCAGATTACCAACAGAGATTCTCAAGCCGTAGAAAAGTATCTGCAGGAAATTTCAAAGATTCCGATGATCACTCCCGAAGAGGAAACAACATTGGCACAGAAGATCAAGATGGGTAATCAGAGAGCGCTCGACAAACTGGTGCAGGCCAACCTGCGTTTCGTTGTATCGGTAGCTAAACAGTACCAGCACCAGGGTTTATCACTTAGTGACCTCATCAACGAGGGAAATCTCGGCCTGATTAAGGCGGCACAACGCTTTGATGAAACAAAAGGTTTTAAGTTTATTTCTTACGCTGTATGGTGGATTCGCCAGTCTATCTTACAAGCTTTGGCAGAGCAGGGTCGTTTGGTACGTTTGCCACAAAACAAAATTGGCACCTATAATAAAGCCAATAAAGCTTACATGGCTTTTGAGCAGGAGCATGAAAGAGAGCCTTCTACTGAAGAATTAAGTGAGATTTTGGAAATGAGTGAAACAGAAATTAACAACATTTTCCAAAGCAACACACGTCATACTTCTTTGGATGCCCCTGTGCATGAAGCAGAAGATGTAGCCATGGGAGATCTGTTGGAAGGAAGCGATGACACAGATGAAGATGTGATGAAAGATTCACTGCGTGAGGAAATACGCCGTGTGTTGAAATCACTTAGCCCCCGTGAGGCAGAGATCGTTAATGCGTATTTTGGTTTAGATGGTGAAAATGGTGTAACCATTGAACAAATAGGTCAGAAATATGATCTTACCAAAGAACGTATCCGCCAGATCAAGGAAAGAGCCATCAAGCGTTTGCAGAAAGCAAGATACAGCAACGCTTTGAAAGCATATTTGGGATAGTAAGGATTTAAAGGTAAAGTTGTAAAGCCCTTTGATGTAAAAGTCAAAGGGCTTTCTTTATGATGATTATCCCCAATACAACATTATTTTGTGAACAATCAAAGCGGTTATTCTGTAAGGGATTAATAATTTTGTTCGTCTATCAATAAAAAAGAAAAAGATGAGTAACGAAACAACAGAAAGAGTTCATGTACTGATAATAGGTTCGGGGCCTGCAGGTTATACAGCAGCCATTTATGCTGCCCGGGCCAATATGAAACCCGTTTTATACCAGGGCATTCAACCCGGAGGGCAATTAACTATTACCACGGAAGTAGAAAACTATCCCGGTTTTCCCGATGGTGTTCAAGGTCCTGAAATGATGGTTCACTTTGAAAAACAAGCAGCCCGTATGGGTGCAGATATACGTTATGGACTTGCTACAAAAGTTGATTTTTCACAGCAGCCTTACAAGGTTTGGATCGATGATGAAAAATTAATTGAAGCTGATGCGGTGATCATTTGTACCGGTGCATCAGCAAAATGGCTGGGTATTGAAAGCGAGCAAAGACTGAATGGCTTTGGTGTAAGTGCCTGTGCTGTTTGCGATGGCTTTTTCTTCCGTGGGAAAGAGGTTGCCATTGTAGGAGCAGGAGATACTGCTGCTGAAGAAGCATTATATCTTTCTAAGCTTTGTTCTACCGTTCTCATGATCGTAAGAAGAGATCAAATGAGGGCCAGCAAAGTAATGCAAGACAGGGTTTTAAATGCACCCAATATTAAAGTATACTGGAACAGTGTAACCGATGAAGTGTTAGGTGAGCATAAAGTAGAAGGTGTTCGCATCAAAAACACACAAACCAATGAATCGGTAGAAGTACCCATTAGCGGTTTCTTCGTAGCTATCGGACATAAGCCTAATAGCGATATTTTCCAGGGCTGGATTGATATGGATGAAACAGGCTATATTAAAACCATTCCGGGAACTTCGAAAACCAATGTTGAAGGTGTATTTGCAGCAGGTGACGTTCAGGATAAAAACTACCGCCAGGCTGTAACCGCAGCAGGCAGTGGCTGTATGGCTGCCCTGGATGCAGAACGCTATCTCAGTGCTAAGGGAATCGTTTAAATAGTTGCATATGCTGAGTATACATCTGCACAATGTTATCTTCTTTGCGTATCATGGTTTATATGAACATGAAAAGATCAATGGAAATGAGTTTGAGGTGAATGTAAGTGTAGATTATCAGCCATCTGATGGTGTTATCAGTAACATTGAAAACACTATTAACTATGTAGATGTTTTTCAATTGGTACAGCAAAGAATGAGTATGGCAACGCCTTTGCTGGAAACTGTTGTAATGGATATTGCCGGGCAAATCATTGCCCGGTTTTCTTTAGCAGAAAAAGTATCTGTTTCTATTAAAAAGTTAAATCCCCCAATTAAAGATTTTCGCGGTACCGTAGGCGTTAGTTTTACAGTAAGCAGGTAATCTCAACATCAGTTAAACTTATTCTTTCATGAAAATTATCGTTACAGCCTTATTTTCTTTACTAGTAATTTTTGTTAGCGCCCAGGAGTCCTCTCTTCTTTTTAAGGAAGCAGATAACCTGGAACGACAATTGAAAGAAACAGAAGCACTGGCCAAATACAAGCAGATACTGGTTAACGAGCCAAACAATATCAAGGCTTTAGTGAAAGCAACTGAGTTAAGTTGTTCTACCGGGGAACGTTTACCCATAAAAAATGATAAACGACTTACGTTTGAATCTGCGATTGCTTATGCACAAAGAGCAGTTAATGCCGATAGTAATAGTGCCGATGCCTATTATGCCTTAGCCTTGGCCAGCGGAAAGATGACAGAAGTGGAAACAGATAACAAGAAGGTTGTAGCTTATGTAAGAGATATAAAAGTTAATGCAGATAAGGCTTTACAAATCAATCCCAATCATGCGATGGCTAATTTTATTGAAGGGAGATGGCATTATGAAATGATTACACTGAACTGGGCAAAAAGGCTTGCGGTAAAAGCTTTATTTGGTGGTTTGCCAGAAGCATCTTTAGACAGTGCTATTGATTACATGGAGAGATGCAGGAAATTAGCCCCTTACTTTGCGTTGAATTACCTGATGCTTGCTAAAGCGTATAAAGAAAATAGCCGTCCTACCCAGGAGATGGAAGTTTTAGGCAAACTTGTAAAACTTCCCATCAGAACACCAGATGATGCTGCACTAAAAGCTGAAGGCCAGAAAATGCTGGAGTCAATGGAATAGCTGCCTGATGTTGTCACAGTACAAGAGTGCGACGCAAGGGACGATGCTATGCTAGCCCCCAGCCTGGCAACTTATATTTTCTTTTCTTTCCATTTTCCGCTTTGCATGAATAACCAGGAAGGAATAAACATTACTGTCCAGTATATCCATTCGCTGCCCCATCCCCAAACGATAGATAATTGCAGCTTTTCTAAAACGATGTATACGTAAATGCAATAACAAGTGATGGACATAAATTCAGTGAACAGGTTCATTTTTGAATAGCCGGTTCCGGTTACAGCATTTAACCAAATGGTAGAAATTGACATTAGCACCAATGCAGTTGAAACAATACGCAGTACTGGTATTGCTGCCTGTATAAAATCATCACCCTGTCCATAGATAGATAAAAATATAGTTGGAAAAAGATTGATCACAATACATACGCTGGCAGCAAATAGCAATGAGAGCCGGATGATCTTATAGATCAGTTCATGTACCCTGTGATGTAATCCTTGTCCTATAATATTGCTAACCATTGTATTGGTTGTAGCCGCAAAAGCCCAGGTAAAACATCCGAAGAAACCAAAGATATTTCTCATAGTATTGGAAATGGCCAAAGCCTGTGCACCGTGGTGTTCGATAAGAATGTAAAAGAATTCCCAGCTAATGATGCTGATGGCATGTTGTGCGATCAGCGGTGCAGAAATAGTAAGAATAAGTTTTGCATTTCCTGCATCGTAACTCCAGTTTTTAAAGAGTTGGAGGTGTTGATCGATTTTCTTCCAGCGAATCACTACAAAAATGATGAGCAAGCCCATGCCTTCTGCGATGATCGATGCATAAGCAGCTCCGTTGAAACCCATTTGAGGAAAACCGAGCTTGCCGTAGATTAACACATAATCAAAAAAAATATTGGTAATAGCTTCAGAAGCGGTTCCCCAGATCAGCAATTTGCTTTGATTGGTGCCTACCAGCAAAGCATTACGCATCTGGTAGAGATATAAAAAAATCAATCCAAAAATGCGGATACGTAAAAAAGAAACTGCCATTTTTACGTGAAGTGGATTGGTTAACGACCATCTTAATACAAAAGGGGCGAGGAACCATGTTATAATAATTCCCAATAAAGACATCACAAAACCTATGCGTATGCCCTGGGAAAAGAGGTTACCAATCGCATCGATCTTATTTTCACCGGCACGCCTTGCTATCAGAGCTTGTAACCCATTATTCAAACCAATACCGATCACTGCAAAAATGAGATAATATACACCTGTAATGCCCGCAACAGCCAGCGGCTCCTGGCCCAATCCACCCAAAAAAATATTATTGGTAATGAAGTTTAACTGCGGAACAATAATGGCCACTGTAATAGGCAAGGCTATTTGCAGGATTTGCTTGTTCGTTATGGCAACACGAAAATCTGTTGAAGGTGCAGCTGAGGTCATAAGCCTGCAAAACTAAGAAAAGACAACAGCATGTAATACTTTGATAGCAAGGTGATAATTATTTATTATTGCGTGTTATATTTGAGAAATGGTTAAAAAGAATATTAGTATTTATGGTGAAATGGAAGTGCATTCTCCTTTCAGCAACGATCAGTTGGTGATAGATGTGAGTGATACACACATGGCCATCATGGTAAAAATGGCGGGAAGATCGCAGGTAGGAGCTTTTGAATTATTTGAATTTGACAGTAGTGCAAACGACTGGTATGATGTTTTTTACCAGGTAAGAACATTGTCCTCAATTCTGGAAAGGAGCTTTAATGATACACGGTTGTTTTTTCATAGTAACGAAGTGGTGCTGCTTCCGGCTGACAAGTTCACTACTTCCAGTGGAGAAACTTATATGGCGGCATTACACGGTGATAATACACACCATGTAATGAAATACGATAACGTTAATATTGAACCTCCCATTGCCAATGTGTTCCGCATCAGTAAATCGTTGAATGAAATGGTTAACAGTAACCTGATCATGGTAACAGCGAGGCATATCTATTCATCTTTAATAGAAAATCTTTTATCTCCGCACGATAAAATAACAGGGACCTTCTTAAAAGTGATTTTCTATTATAACAGGATGATCGTAGTTGCAATTAACAAAAGCATGTTGCAATTGGTACAATCCTATTGTTTTCAGTCGCCGGATGATATGCTGTACTACCTTTTAAGCATTGTGCAGCAGTTTAATTTACCGGTGGAAGAAACCAAAGTAGAATTATCAGGGATAGTGGATGCCAAATCACACTATGTAGAATATATAAAAAAAATATTTAGTCATGTATCCTTTGAATCAGTCCCAATGGAAGGATCTGTTAAAGCACAGGCACATTTATATCCAACACATTATTTTTCACCATTCATGAACCTGGTGGTATGAGGATTATTTCAGGAAAATGGGGAGGTAGAAGAATTAATCCTCCGGCCAAAATGCCACATACAAGGCCCACTACAGATATAGCAAAAGAAGGTTTATTTAATATTCTTCAGAACAGGATGAGTTTTGAAGGAATTAAAACATTAGACTTATTTGGAGGTACGGGATGTATTAGTTATGAACTGGCATCAAGAGGGGCAGCAGATCTTACAATTGTTGAGAAAGATGCCGTAATGCATGCATTCATTAAAAAAAATGCTGAAATACTGGGTATGGAAAACTACCATATTCTTAAAATGGATGTATTCACTTATTTGTCAACTGCATCAGGCCAGTTTGATTTTATTTTCGCAGGACCACCTTATGCGTTAGGAACAATAGATGATCTTCCCCGCATCATTGTATCAAAAAAAATTATTTCCCCAGGTGGTTTTTTTGTGTTGGAACATACACCCCGTAACAGTTATGAGAAATTTGAAGGTTTCAGTTTTGTAAGAAATTACGGAACTACCTTGTTCTCTTTTTTCGTTAACACCGACAGCGAAGAGTAGTTTTATTCGTCATAGAGAAATTTGTTATGCAACCGATATTTATTACAGGAATAGGAACCGATGTTGGAAAAACTATTGTGAGTGCTATTGTAACCGAAGCTTTACAAGCTGATTACTGGAAGCCTATTCAGGCAGGCTTTGATACGGGAACTGATGCTTTAACGGTAGCAAATTTAATTACCAATACAGTTTCAACATTTCATAAGGAGGTTTATAAGTTGCAACTTCCCGCATCGCCACATATATCGGCAAGGGAGGAAAATATTTCTATAAATCTTGATATTATAGCCAATTCATTTTCTTCACTCTCTTCTTCCAATTCAAGAATCATTATCGAAGGTGCAGGAGGATTGCTTGTTCCCTTAAATGAGAATGAGTTTGTTATAGATCTGATTGAAAAATTGCATGCTAAAGTAATTTTAGTAAGCCGTAATTATCTTGGCAGCATCAACCATTCTTTGTTAACAGCAGCGGTTTGCAAGCAAAGAAATATTGATGTGATCGGATGGATTTTTAATGATCACTATATGGATTATGAACAGGAAATTGTACATTGGAGCGGGCTGTCTAAAATTGCCAGCGTGCCATTATTACAAACTGTTACACGAGAATCAGTTTTGCAACAGGCTCAATTAATCCGGCCCTCACTGATGCAACACCTATGACAAAGCAACAACTCCGGCAAGAATATAAAGAAATGAGAAATGCTATTTCGTTTAAAGACAAAATGAAATGGGACGACCTTTTACTGATCCAGTTTCAGCAGTTAAGTTTTGATAATATTCACCTTCTTTTTTCTTACTGGCCCATGGCCAACATGAGTGAGCCGAATACACATATTATTTCATCGTACCTCGAACATATGTACCAGGTTCAGATCGCTTATCCTGTTGGTAACTTGAAAACCTGTGAGATGAAAGCCATCATTGTTGATGATGCGACCGAGTATACAACCAATGCTGTGGGTATCTTAGAACCTAAAACTGGTAAAGAAGCTGATCCGAAAGAAATTGATATAGTTCTTGTTCCTTTACTCATTTATGATGAAGAAGGTTACAGGGTTGGCTTTGGGAAAGGCTTTTACGACCGTTACCTTACTAAGTGTCGCAAAGACGTGATAAAGATCGGAGTTTCATATTTCGATCCCGTTCAAAAAATAAAAGATACTAACCATTTTGATGTACCTTTAAATTATTGCATTACGCCTCAACGTATTTATGAATTTTAATTCCATCTTTTTAAAATCTTTCCGTGTTTTATTATTGCCCTTTGCCTTGTTATACGGATTGATCATTTTCATTCGAAACCGTTTATATAACAAAGGCTATTTGCGTTATGCAGAATTTAATTTCCCGCTGATTTGTGTTGGTAACCTTGCTGTTGGTGGTACAGGCAAATCTCCCATGGTAGAATATCTTATCGAATTACTTCAGCCGCATTACAAAATTGCTACCCTAAGTCGTGGTTATAAAAGAAAAACCAAGGGTTATGCTTTAGCCAATAATAATACTACGGCATTGGAAATAGGAGATGAACCGATGCAGTTTCATATTAAATATCCTGAAATTGCAGTAGCTGTTGGTGAAGAAAGACTGGTGGCCATTCCACAATTGCTTCATGACCATCCAGATCTGCAAACAATCATTTTAGACGATGCTTTTCAGCATAGGGAAGTGAAAGCCGGATTCAATATTCTATTAACCGATTTCAGTAACCTGTACACGCAAGATTTTTTTCTGCCTGCCGGCGATCTGAGAGATGAATGGCATTCGGCCCGAAGAGCTAATATTATAATTGTTACTAAATGCCCGTCAGAACTGAGTTTTGAAAGAAAACAAAAGATCATTCGTTCATTAAATCCACTTCCTTCACAAAAAGTTTTCTTTACCACAATTGAATATGGAATTCCTTATCACATCGTTCGTAAAGAAAAAAGAATAGTTACTACTTCTGATGAAATTTTACTGGTTTGTGGAATTGCCAATCCTAAACCATTAAAAGAATATTTACTTCAAAACTCTAAAACCTATTACCAGAAAGATTATAGCGACCATCATATCTTCAGTATAGACGATCTCAACGAAATACGCAGCAGGTTCGAAGGCATAGAAGCACAGCAAAAGTTTATCCTCACTACAGAAAAAGATGCCGTACGTTTAACTAAGTTTAGTGATGTACTGAACGATCTTCCCCTTTATGTTCTCCCTATTCGACATCGCTTTTTATTTGATGAAGCAGAGCAATTCAATAAAATTGTTTTGTCGTTCATTCAACACTTCACCTTTAATCCGTCAGGAAAATGAATAAGAAAAAAACAAAACAGAAAAAAAATACTACCACAAAAAATACAGGGCCTGCACTTAGCACTACGGGTATTTTAGAAGTAACCAGAAGTGGTATTGGCTATGTATTAATATCCGATGGAAGCGGCGATATTTTAGTAAGGCCGGGTGATTTTAATACGGCATTAAACGGAGATACTGTTCGGGTAAAAGTGGTGAAAGAAAGTTTTACAACAGGCAGGAAAGAAGGCCGAGTAACTGAAGTATTGCAACGCAAGCAAACTGAGTTTATTGGTCATTTACAGCTTTCTACCAACTTCGCTTTCTTTATACCAGATACAGATAAACCCATGCCCGACCTTTTCATTCCCTTGAACAAACTTAATGGGGCAAAGCATAAAGAACGGGTGGTTGCAAGATTGGTGAGATGGGATAAAGATGATAAAAAACCGGTAGGTGAAATTATAAGCATCATAAAATCTGAAGATGAGAATGATGCTGCAATGAAAGAATTGCTTGCGGAAAACGGGTTCCCTTTGTTTTTTGAAAAAGCAGTGTTGGATGAAACTGCTCAGCTGCCTGCTACATTGGATACTGCAGAGATCAAAAGAAGAAAAGATTGCAGGGATATCTTAACCTTTACGATCGATCCTGTTGATGCGAAAGATTTTGATGATGCTATTTCGTTTCGCCCCCTTCAAAACGGAAGCTTCGAAATTGGCGTGCATATTGCGGATGTAAGTTATTACGTAGAGCCGGAGACTGCCTTAGATGAAGAAGCTTACAAACGTGCTACTTCTGTGTATTTACCAGACAGGGTAAATCCCATGTTGCCTGAAAAGATTTCCAATGAATTGTGCTCATTACGTCCGCATGAAGACAAATTTACCTTTTCAGCCATCTTCCAAATCACGCCGAAAGCGGAAGTGAAACAATATTGGCTTGGCCGAACCGTGATTCATTCCGATCATCGTTTTACTTATGAAGATGTTCAGGAGATCATTGAAAAGAAAGAAGGGAAATACCTGGATGAAATATTACTGCTGAATGATATAGCTCAACGGTTACGCAAGCAACGTTTTAAAAAAGGAGCCATCAATTTTTCTTCACAGGAAGTAAGATTTAAACTGGATGAACAGGGTAAGCCTGTTGGTATTGTTGTGAAGGAAAGTAAAGAAGCACACCAGTTAATTGAAGAACTAATGTTATTGGCCAACAGAACGGTAGCAGAGAATGTATCGAAGATTGAATTGAATAATAAACTAATTCCTTTCCCTTATCGTGTGCATGATCAGCCTGATGAAGAAAAGCTAAGACCATTCATTGAATTTGCACGTAAATACGGCCATCGTTTCGACATATCTTCTCCCGAAAAAATTGCCTCAAGCTTTAACCAAATGCTGGAGGATGTACAGGGCAAACCCGAGCAACATGTTTTGGAACAATTAGGTATCAGAACAATGGCAAAAGCTGCTTATACAACGCAAAACATCGGGCACTACGGTTTGGCATTTGAATATTACTGCCATTTTACATCACCCATCCGCCGTTATCCAGATGTGCTTGTACATCGTGTGTTGCAAAGTATTTTACTCAGCAAGCCTGTGATGGACAAAAAAATGGAAGAGAAATGCAAGCATTGCAGTGAAAGAGAAAGGGCCGCTATGGAGTGTGAACGTGCAGGTAATAAATATAAGCAGGTAGAGTTTATGAAAAGCAGGCTGGGGGAAGTGTTTGAAGGCGTGGTGAGCGGTGTAGCTAGTTTTGGCTTTTGGGTAGAAACCATTGAACATAAATGCGAAGGTTTGGTAAGTGTGATCAGCCTGAGTGATTATGATGACTTTCGCTTGATCGAAAGTGATTACAGTTTGGTAGGTAAGAGAAGCGGCAGGCAATTTAAAATGGGTGATAAGGTGGCCATTAAAGTAGTAGCTGCTAATCTTGAAAAGCGCCAGTTAGATTATGAATGGATATTAGGCGGCAACGGCGAAAAGAAAGAGGAAAAAGGAAGTAGCAGAAAAAAAGGAAAATCAAAAAGAAAGTAGAAAATATATTTCGTTATTTTCACGAAAAAGCTTGTTATTATGAATTCACGCCGAAAGTTTCTTCAGCAAACTTCATTTGCGCTAGCGGGAACGGTATTAGCTTCCTCATTACAGCAAAAAGCAATAGCATCTGTTATAAAAAAAATATCTCCTTCTGACCAATTGAATGTGGCAGCCATCGGAATTAATGGAATGGGGTGGAGTGATACAAGTGCCCTTATTAAACAACCAGGTATCAACCTTGTGGGTTTGTGTGATATTGACAGTAATGTGCTGGCTAAGCGAATGAAAGAGCTTCCGGGTAAGAATGTCGATCCTGCAAAAGTTAAAACATATGATGACTATAGGAAAATACTTGAGAATAAAAATATTGATGCTGTGATCATCGGTACACCGGATCATTGGCATGCGTTGCAAATGATACATGCCTGTGAGGCAGGAAAAGATGTATATGTTGAAAAACCATGTGGCAACAGCATCGGCGAATGTAACCTGATGGTAGCTGCTCAGAAAAGATATAACAGAACTGTTCAGGTGGGCCAATGGCAACGTAGCCAGCAACATTTTAAAAATGCAGTTGATTTCATAAACACAGGAGCGTTGGGTAACATAAGAACTGTAAAAGTATGGTGTTACCAGGGCTGGATGAAACCACAGCCAGTTGTGCCTGATCGTCCGGCTCCCGCTGGCGTAGATTATAAACAATGGCTGGGCCCAGCACCAACACGAGCATTCAATCCAAGTCGTTTTCACTTTGATTTCCGCTGGTTCTGGGATTACGCCGGCGGGTTGATGACAGACTGGGGCGTACATTTATTAGATTATGCCTTATTGGGTATGAATGCTTCCGTTCCTAAAACAGTAGCTGCATTAGGTGGTAAATTTGCCTATCCAGATCTTGCACAGGAAACACCTGATACATTAACAGCTTTATACGAATTCGATAAATTCAACCTGGTATGGGATCATGCTATGGGTATTGATAATGGTTCTTACGGAAAAGATCATGGTATTGCATTCATCGGCAATAACGGTACACTCGTTTTATACCGGGGTGGATGGGAAGTGCTGGAGGAAAGACAAAGTGCTCACAAAGTAGCCAAGCCTTTTGAAAAAGTGATGGATAATGGTCTGGAACTGCATATGAAAAATTTTGTAGAAGTAATACGTAGCGGCCGGAAAGAAGATTTACATTGCTCGATACAAGACGCAGCTCATGTAGCAACGGTTGCACAAATGGGTAATATCAGTTTCAGAAGCGGACAACGTGTTGCATGGGATCCGACTCAGCAAAAGTTTACAGACAATGCCATTAATAAAGAATATTTTACCAAACAATACCATAACGGATACAGTTTGCCACAAGTATAACCTTCAATAAATATAGTTTGCTATGAAAAAGAAAATGTTTGTAAGTATCGCTTCCTTCTTTTGTGTTGGCCTGTTAGCTGCACAGGAAAAGCAGTCAACAGAAACCCCCGAACAACAGGCTGCTAAAACAGAGGTGTGGAGCCCTGTTCCTAAAAAAGTAGATGCTGCTGTTAAAACCAGCGAGCCACCAGCTGATGCTTATGTTTTATTTAACGGGAAAAGTTTAAATGAATGGGTACTTACGAGTCATCCTGATCAAATGGCCACATGGATCATCAATAAAGATGGTTCTATGATGGTGAATAAGAATGCAGGTAATATTCAAACCAAAAAAAGCTTTACCGATTATCAGCTTCACCTCGAATTCAAAATACCTGCAACCATTACCGGAGAAGGACAGGCAAGGGGTAACAGTGGTTTGTTCTTAGCTTCTACAGGTTCCGGAGATGCCGGTTATGAAATTCAGATATTGGACAACTACACTAATAAAACATATGTAAACGGCCAGTGTGGTAGTGTGTATAAACAATTTCCTCCATTGGTGAATGCCTGCCGTAAAGCAGGTGAATGGCAGAGCTACGATATTATCTGGACGGCTCCACGTTTTAATGAAGATGGTAGCTTGAAAAGCCCGGCTAGAGTAACCGTTTTTCAAAATGGCATCCTTGTACAAAACAATACGGAATTGAAAGGCGAAACAAGATGGATCGGAACCCCGGAATATCATAAACATGGAGCTTGCCCCATTAAACTGCAGGCCCATGGTGATAAAAGTGAACCTATCAGTTTCAGAAATATTTGGGTAAGAGAACTGTAACAATAAGAAACTAACATAAAGAAAGCCCGCTTTCAAGCGGGCTTTCTTTATGTATTTGATTCCTTGAATTGGATACCATGTTGCGTCAATTCCTTCAAAACGGGTTCGTAAATTGACGGTAGTGTGGGGATGAGTAATCCTTTTTCATGAATCTCATTCTCCAAGATCAATTTAGCGGCAATACCCAACGGTAAGCCTACTGTTGTAGCCATAGCTGTTCTAATATCATTTTCACCAATTAGCTTCAGAAGGCTGCTTACCTTCTTTTCATCGCCGTCTAATTCATAAACTATCTCATGCAGCATAACGATCATGTCTTTATCTCCAGGTTGCAATGCCAGTTTATTTTCAAGGATGAATTGCAACACATCAGCCGCACTGCATAAGCCTTTATTGATAAGTGTATCATCATTCATACCCAGGAAGAACAATTGTTTCAACCCTAAATTAGCTTCATGCATTTGGTATGCAGCAGTTTCAGCTGCCTTGTTTTTCACATCATCAATGTGTACGTTGTTTAATTTTCCTTCTTCATCCACCATCATCATTTCCTTATCCATTGCATCCCCGGCTTCATCTTCAGCATTAATTAACGCCGCTAATTTCTCCATCATTTCCTTAGCAAATGATAATCTGCTCAGCAACATCTGGTTAAGCCAATCCTCAAAGCCATATTTTTTAAAATGTAACTTGAAGAAATCTGCAATGCTCATTCCATCAGTTTGATACACTTTAGCTTCATTCGTTAAATGCAAATCCACAATGTTTTTCCAGCCAAAACTAAAGTCAGGATGCCGTAAAGTGGTTCTCATAAAACTGTTAGTATCATCCAACCCGTAAAGTGGCATATACTGCAAAGAATCCCTGTTGGGGTAGAAGGCATAAAGTTCACCATCATTGGTTTGTACAAGATTGTTAGCATTGAAAAGTGACTCGTACGGTACTTTAACAATGGCTCCATTTTTTTTATAAACAGCCCCGGCTTTGCCGGCCAGTATAATGTTTTTAGGATTCCAGCTGATCTTATAATGCCAGGGATTGTCATCGCTTTCAGGAGCAATAAGTCCACCGCAATGCGATGCAAAAGAAGTGATCATGCCGCCTTCCCGCTTTATCCGGTGTATCAACTGCATGGCACTCATGTGATCGATGCCCGGATCTAATCCCATTTCATACAAAAACAAAAGTTCCTTCTCTTTTATTTCCGTAGCATGTTTCTTGATCGTTTCGTCTGTATAAGATGCCGTAAGTAAGTTTTTTTTGAAGTGGATACAATCCAACGCAACCATATAATGTAAAGCAGGAGGAAGCATGGAAATTACTATATCAGCTTTTTTAATCAGTGCCTGCCTTTTTTCTGTTTCCTCTGCTACAAACTGCACAGCCTGAGCATGAGGAAGTGTACCCACTTTTGCCTGGGCCATAGAAAGGTTGGCATCAGCCACAGTAAGCGTCCAATGCCTTTTTGTTATTAAATCTTTCAGGTAATCTATCAGTACGGTAGCTGATTTCCCGGCTCCCAGTAACAATATGTTTTTCATCTACCAAATATAACTCAAACGGAAGAGGGTTGCCCGTTTGCAGCTTTACAAAAAATTGCACGGAAAAACATTCTTTTTTGTTTCAGTTAAATTCTTCTCAAATACTTGTAAAATGTGGATAAAAGGCACGAAAAATGAACGTCATTTCAAGGTTATTCGGCTACTAAAAATTATCTTCGCCAACCACAAAAATACTTTCTTAAAACAGGATCATTTAGATGGAAGAAAACAACAATCTACTGCCCGAACAAACCAACGATAACGACCGTATTATTCAGGTAAATATTGAAGAGCAAATGAAAACCGCTTATATCGATTATTCGATGTCGGTTATCGTAGGTCGTGCCCTTCCTGATGTAAGAGATGGCTTCAAACCCGTTCACCGCCGCGTTTTGTATGCAATGCATGAATTGGGGAACACATATAACAAACCCTACAAAAAATCTGCCCGTATTGTGGGTGAGGTTATGGGTAAATACCATCCTCACGGAGATAGTGCCATTTATGATACGCTGGTACGTATGGCCCAGGAATGGACGATGCGCAATACGCTGGTAGATGGCCAGGGTAACTTCGGTAACCAGGATGGTGATCCTCCTGCGGCCATGCGTTATACCGAGGTACGTTTACAGCGCTTTGCAGAAGCAATGCTTGAAGATATAGAGAAGGAGACAGTAGATTTTCAACTAAACTTTGATGATAGTTTAAAAGAACCTACAGTTCTGCCAACGCGAATTCCACAGTTATTAGTGAATGGCTCCAGCGGTATTGCTGTGGGTATGGCCACTAACATGATGCCGCATAACCTGGGAGAGGTGATAGATGGCTGCATTGCTTACATAGACAATAAAGAGATTAGTATTGAAGATTTGATGAAATATGTAAAGGCGCCAGATTTTCCTACAGGTGGTATCATTTTTGGTATGGAAGGCGTAAGGCAGGGATTGCTTACCGGTAGAGGCCGGGTGGTGGTGCGTGGAAAATATCACATTGATACCAAGGCCAGCGGAAGAGAGCAAGTGATCATTACTGAAGTGCCTTACCAGGTAAACCGTGATACTTTAACCGACCGTATCGGCCAGTTGGTGAACGATAAAACAATTGAAGGAATTGCTCACGTTAATAACGAAAGTAACAAACGGGAGGGTACAAGGATTGTTTTAGATCTGAAGCGTGACGCAGTGGCACAAGTAGTGGTTAATCAATTATTCAAATACACTGAATTACAAACCAGTTACGGTATTAACAACGTTGCTCTGAGTAAGGGAAGGCCTAAAATTCTGAATCTGAAAGACCTGATCAGTGAGTTCATTGAATTTAGAATGGATGTGGTGATCAGGCGTACGCAGTACGAATTACGGAAGGCTGAGGAAAGAGCACACTTGTTGGAAGGTTATTTAAAGGTAATTGCAGACAAAGATCATTTGGATGCGGCTATTGATATCATCAGGAACAGTGCTACACCCGATGAAGCCAAGAAAGCGTTGATTGAAAAAAGTGTTACAGATAATTGGTTCCTTCCGGCATCTTTATTTAATGAATTGGCTGCCACACATTACCAACAGGGCATAGGCTTGTCTGAAAAACAGGCACAGGCCATTCTCGAATTACGTTTACAACGCCTTACCGGCATGGAACGTGAGAAGATTATTGAAGAGTTCAATGAATTGATGGTTACCATTGCGAGATTGAAAGATCTATTGGCCAGTGAAGACCTTCGATATGACCTGATTAAAAAAGAATTGATCGAAGTAAAAGAGAAATTTGGCGATGCCAGAAAGAGTGAAATTCAATACCTGGCAGATGAAATAAGTATTGAAGATCTTATTGAAGAAGAAGATGTTGTGATCACTATCTCACATTTGGGATACATTAAAAGAACATCAGCAACAGAATACAGGCAACAGCGCCGTGGTGGTCGTGGTGCCATTGGAAGCAAAACGAGAGAGGAAGATTATGTAGAACATTTATTCGTTGCGTCTACCCACGACACTATGTTATTCTTCACAGAAAAGGGAAGATGTTATTGGCTGAAAGTGTATGAAATTCCCGAAGGTGAGAAACAGGGTAAAGGCAGGGCCATTCAAAACTTAATTCAATTACCCGGCGATGATAAAGTAAGAGCCATCATTGATGTGCGGAACCTGGCCGATAAAGAATACGTTCAAAGTCATTATATTGTTCTTTGTACTAAAAAAGGAGTCATCAAGAAAACATCGCTAGAAGATTTTTCCCGCCCACGTGCAAATGGTGTAAATGCTATTACGATCGTGGAAGGAGATGAATTGTTGGTGGCAAAGATGACAGATGGAAACAGTGAAATTATGATGGCTGTTAAGAGCGGAAGGGCCATTCGTTTCCCTGAAGAAAAAGCAAGACCTACAGGTCGTGGCGCTATTGGTGTAACCGGTATTGAAGTAGATGATGAGAAAGATGAAGTAGTGGGTATGATATGCCTGAATAAAGAAGAAATGAGTACCAAAACCGTTCTTGTTGTAAGTGAGAAAGGATTTGGGAAAAGAACTAAAGTTATAGATGCTGATGGAGAGGATGTGTACCGCATCACTAACCGCGGCGGTAAAGGAGTTAAAACAATCAATGTAACTGAGAAAACAGGTGGATTAGTAGGCATTTTGGATGTTACAGAAAAAGAAGACCTTATCATTACCTGTAAATCGGGAATCACTCTTAGAACTTCAGTAGCTACTATTAAAGAAGCAGGAAGGGCAACACAGGGTGTTATACTGATCAGGCTGGACGAAGGAGACGAGATCGCCGCAATTTCAAAAATTGAAGAACAGGTGGAAGAAGAAATTTCAGCAGAGCAGGTAGAGGGCAGCAATGATATCCCCGAAGGTGATGGAGAAAACACTAACGATTCAGGAAACATAAATTCAAACACAGAAAATCAATAATTAAATTTCTCTTTATGAAGAAGCTTTTGTTTTTAGCCATACTGGGAACAGGACTAATGGCACATGCACAGGATTATAAAAAAGTTCAGGCATCTGTAATGCTGAACCAGTTCGAAAATGCCAAAAAGGAGATTGATAAATTAGCCGCTGATCCGAAGGCCCAGGGCAAAGCCGAGACCTGGTACTGGAAAGCTAAAGTTTATTCTGCTTTGTACAAAGATGATAAGACCAAGCATCAGTATGGCAATCTTGAAACTGTTGTGGATACTGCTTTCAAAAAGTACATGGAACTGGACAAGGAAATGAAGATGGTTAAAGACAATGGAGGCCAGGACATTCCTTTTGCAGTGTATCAAACTACGTTTGGATATGGCGTAAATGAATTCAATAATAAGAAATGGGATTCCGCGGCTTATTATTTCAAATTTGCAGTAGAATATAGTGATATTATCTTCTCCCACCAGTGGGCTTCTAACAAAGCTGCATTTGATACTACTGCTATTCTTTATACAGCATATGCTTTGCAAAATTCTAAGAAAATGGACGAAGCGTATCATTATTACAGCCGCCTTGCAGATGCTAAAGCAAAAGGCCAGGGCTTTGAAGATGTTTATAAATTTATCCTGATCACCAACTCCAATAAAAAAGATAAAGCCGCTTTCGATAAATACCTGGCAATAGCCAAAGAGGTATATCCTAATGAGGACTGGGATGAGTATGAAACAGACTATGTAAATAAAAACTTTACCCTCAAAGAAAAATCCGACCTGTTTGACAAACAAAATGCAGCCGGAACTTTAAACGCAAAAGGCTATCTCACTTTTGCTGACATGTTTGCTCATATTCCACAAGAAGAAAAAGACAAATTAGACAGTGCACAGCAAGCTGTTTACCAAGATAAAGCTATTACAGCATTCAAAATGGCTTATACAAAAGATACAACTGTAGCCATTGCTGCATTTAACGCAGGCGTTTTGTATTATAATGATTTTAATACATGGGATGATAGGAATCGTGCTAATATTAAAGCTTTGCAGGAACTAAATGCTCAGAAAGCAGCTATAAAGGATCCCAAGAAAAAAGCAGCTTTAACTGCACAATTAGCTCCACAAGTTGATGCTTTAAAGAAAATAAACCAGGATAATGAAAAACCCATGCTGGATGCGGCGGATAGCTCCATCGAATGGTTGGAAAAATGTTACAGTACTTTGAAAAGCAAAACTGAAAAAACAGGAAGTGAAAAAAATATTACGAACAAGACCGTTGATTTTTTAGCTAACCTTTATCTATACAAGAGAGATAAAGTAAAAGTAAAAGATCCTAAAGCATATGATGCTTACGATGCTAAATATAAACTCTACGATTCGTTGCATAATCAATAAGCAAATCATTCTAAAAATCTCAAGAGCAAGCCTTTGGTCATCCAAAGGCTTTTTTTATTATTCTAACTTATTTTAACGAAATTTTTAAAAAAACTTTGGTTTGATTTAAAAAATGATTTACTTTGTCGTGAATTTACTACTCTATGTAGTTTATTTATCCTAAGTTTTTAAAATCAATCCTATGTACTTCATCACTGCCACTGAAAAGTACGTTTATGTACTTAAATTTTTGAGCCAACTGAATGATGCTCAAATACATAAGAGTAATTCTTTCGAAAGCTGTTTAAGCAGTTTCAATAATCAATTTTTAAGGAGAATAAGTTAATCTTTATAACTGATTATCAATCAGTTAGCTACTTGTTTTCAGTCTCTACCAATATCCCTTTTTAAAACCATTACGATCCAAAATATCCGATTCATGAAGAATTTTTACACCCTTACCTTAAGAGTATCAACCCTGCTTTTGTTACTTGTAAGCGGGAAATTATGTTCAGCGAGTCCCTCGAATGATCCAGGTACTTTAACAGCTTCATTTACAATTAATGCGAGCAAACAATGCTTGAAAGGGAACAGTTTTGCATTGAATAATCAATCCAGCACAGGAACTGGGATCACTTATTTCTGGGACTTTGGTGACGGCACTTCTTCTACGGATGCCAATCCGGTAAAGTCTTACAGCTATGCAGGCAATTTTAGAATCCACCTGGAAGTTAGAAATGGGAACGACTATTCATTTGTTGAAAAGTTCATTGATGTAATGCCTGTGCCTGAGGTTGACTTCAAAACACTTAGCGGCACGTTGAATGGACAAAGCTTTACCTACATCAGTACCTCTACCATCCAAAGCGGATCAATGAATTACTATTGGGATCTTGGAAACAATACTTCTTCTACTTTGATTAACCCAACAGTAACCTATGCGAGTGCAGGAAACTATACTGTTAAGTTGAAGGTAACCAGTGATTTTGGATGTGCAGATAGCGTCACTAAAGTAACAGCTTATAATACAGATTGTGTTCCTCCTACAGCATCTTTTTCTGTAAATGGAACCCAACAATGCAAAAAAAATAACCAGTTTATATTCACCAATGCATCTAGCGGTAATGGGAATCTTTCTTATCATTGGGATTTTGGAGATGGAACTACATCTGAAGATGCGAATCCCATGAAAACATTTGACCAAACAGGCGTGTATGCCGTAAAACTTACGGTAACCTCTAGCGCAGGTTCTGGTTGCAGCAGCACAAGCAATCAAACAGTAGAAGTTTCTGGTTCAACAGCCGCCTTTGTGGTAAACCCAACATCCCTGCAATGTTTTTCTGGTAATCATTTCATCTTTACCAATGAATCTTCAGCTCATGGAGCGTACAGCTTCAACTGGGATCTTGGAGATGGAACTACATCTTCAGAAATCAATCCTGAAAGAACATATGCAGCTCCCGGCACTTATACAGCTAGATTGGTTGTAAGGATGGCAGGTGATGTTTGTAATGATACTTTATACAAAACATTAACAGTTTATCCTTCACCAACAGCCGCGTTCTCTGTTAATAACAATAGCCAATGCTTGAAAAATAACGCTTTCGCGTTTACGAACCAATCGGCTATATCATCAGGTAATATGAATTACGTGTGGATGTTTGGAGAAGGTGTGAACAGCAGCACAGATAACAATCCTACTTATAGCTACAGTAACAATGGAAAATACAATGTTAAGCTAATAGTATCCTCTGATCATGGCTGTAAAGACTCAGCAACACAAGTAGTAAACATTGATGCTGCCAAAGCAGCCTTTGTAATCAATCCTGCTTCTATTCAATGTTTTAAAAACAACTCTTTTGTATTTACCAATGAATCTTCTTCCACCAATAGCAGCTTGCATTATAATTGGGATTTGAGCGGAGGGATTACTTCAACACAGGTTAATCCAACAAGAACATTTAATACACCCGGTACTTATACCATACAATTAATTGTAAGTGCTACTAATAATAGTTGTAAAGATACGCTGGTGAAAAGCCTTGTGGTGAATCCTTCTCCTGTAGCGGACTTTTCTTCAAGAATGATCAGCTACTCAGATAACAGCATAACGCTTTCATTCAATAACAATTCCTCTATAACAAGTGGTAATATACATTATGAATGGAATTTTGGGGATGGCCAGGTTTCTTCCTTTTTAGCACCTTCTCATGCATTTGCCAACAACGCTGTGTCTACTGTTGTGAAGTTAAAAGCAATCTCAGATCATGGCTGTGAGGTCAGTGTAAGTAAAGTAGTATCGCTTATCAATGGCCAGCAGGTGAGGGGGAGTATGTCTACCAATCCATCATCAACACCAACAGATGTGCATATTAGCACCTACCCCAATCCAGCTGTAAGCTTTGCACAAATCAATGTACAAACTACCACAACACAACTGGGAATGGTTCTTGTAAAAGTAGCAGACAGAAACGGAAGAATCTTATTCGAAAAAACACAGGCAGCCAATAGTAATACCCAAGCTATTATAACAATAGCCACACAGAACTTAGTTCCCGGAACCTACTTTGTTGAAGTATTTAATGGTAACGGGCAAAGAATAGGATCCAATATCCTGGTAAAATCTCGCTAAGAGTAATTTGCAAACAGAAGGATCTAAAACCAAGCGGAGTATTCAACTCCGCTTTTTTATTATTTGTACATCACCGGCGTTACTGTATAGCCCTGCTTTCTCAGCAGATTTATCACACCATACTCTCCACCTAAATGGCCTGCCCCTACTGCAATGAATGTAGGTTTTGTATCCATTGCAATTTTTAGAAGCGGAACCCATTTGGCATTTCTTTTTCTTAATAAAACATTTTCGTAAGCAGAGAATTCAGTATCCGTTTCAACTTCTTTTTGAATAGCATCAATATTTTTAGACTTGTATGTGGAGATCATCTTTTTCATATCTGCGACAGATTGATCAAAACCTAATAAAGACTTTGCCCACTGTTTCGCCTGAACGGTATAAGGTATGCTATCAAACACACTCATCTGGTCTTCTACTTTCTCTAATCCCATTACAGAAACTGAATCTTTCTTTGCCTTATTCAAAATTTCCATTTCTACCGAAATGGGTACGCAGCCCAGCATAGCCGGATAAAGCATAGAGGATAAAACGAACGGCTTATAGGAAGCAACGAAGCTTATGGGAATATTAGTTTTTTGCTGAAAGATCTTAGCCGCCGAATCAAAAGTTGCAGGAGGTAGTAGATCATTTAACTTTTGCCCGTTTTTCATGGTAATGGATTGCATCATGCTTGTTGTCATTGAGGGGTCATCCAGCTTCAGCTCAAAATATACCTGGCGGCATTGATGCAATAAAGAAATCAATGTATCGGGTAAAGAAAAATCCGAAGCACATAATAAATGAAATGTACCAAACAGATACGATGACTGCGAGGGATTGCTCGGCCCGGTAATTTTCCATAATAATGCGTTTTCTTTTGGTACCTGAGAGTGTAGCATAAATTGCATGGCGAGCAAAAAAAGAAAACTCAAGACTAACCTTTTCCTATTCATTTACTTCAACTTTTGATGGCAATTTATAATAAAAAACCCCGTGTAGAAACACAGGGTGTTAACCAAAACCAACTGCTTATGAAATATGTTTATAAAATATTAATCTGCTTTGTAGCGGGCTTTACTTCTTCCTTTTTAGGTAGGAACAGTTTTAATATACCATTCTCGTATTTTGCAGTAATGCCCTCAGAATTAATCTTATCATCAATTGTAAAGCTGCGCTTGAAATTAAGATAGCTGAACTCGCGGCGTAAAGTTTTCAGATCTTTTTGCTCCAGTTCCTCTTTTTTCTCAAAGCTGATGGTAAGCAACCCATTTTCAATATTAATTTTAAAATCTTCCTTGTTGCGACCAGGAGCATTCAGTTCCAGATGATACGCGTCATTGCTTTCATAAATATTAACAGGCACTGAAAATCCAGTCTCAACATCCCTTCCCCAGGTTGCAGGAAAATTGTTGAATAATTCATCGAATAAGCTTGTAAAATTTTTTGCGGGGTTGTGTTTTACAATAGTCATAGTATTAAATTTTTGTTTTTTACTGAATGTTTGAATTTGAAGAATGGAAGTCAAAACCTGTACCATGGCTTTTTATAGGTCACTATTACTGTTTTTAAGCACAAGTTGTGCTATATTGACATTTTCGATTGTCGAAAAAAGTCACTCTGTCGTCTTTTAAATGATTTCCTACACCCGAATTTGAATTATTTTTGTAGCTCAAATAAAAATTGAACGAAAATGTATCCAGCAGAAATAGTAATGCCCATGAAGGCTGAGCTTACAGAGAGCGGTTTTGAAGAAATGTTAACTCCTGAAGAAGTGGATAATACTTTAGCACAGAAAGGAACTACATTGGTAGTGATCAATTCTGTATGCGGTTGCGCAGCAGGTACCTGCAGACCAGGTGTTTTGATGGCTGTTCACAATGCCAGTAAACGTCCCGACAGGTTAGCAACCAGCTTTGCCGGCTTCGATACTGCAGCTGTACAAAAAGTTAGAGAACATTTATTACCTTATCCTCCTTCATCTCCTTCCATTGCTTTATTTAAAGACGGGCAATTGGTAAGCATGGTAGAAAGACATCAGATTGAAGGAAGGCCTGCACAAGTAATTGCGCAGCACCTGATCAGCGAGTTCGACAAATTCTGCAACTAATTTTTTTCTTGGGATTTTTGTATATAGATGTGTTAGTAAGAAAAGTTCTGCAATCCTGCAGAACTTTTTTATTGCGCTTTTATGGATGTATAGCATAGCCGAATGATAAATTGTAAGTATCATTGCAACCTCATTGTACCTTAATACAGTTCGTTTTATGTATCCCAACTTATATTATTTATTTCAGGACTTTTTTGGTGTTGAATGGAATTTTTTAAAGCTGATCAATACATTCGGTTTTTGTGTGGCCATGGCTTTCATCGCATCTGCATGGGTGTTGACGCAAGAACTCAAAAGAAAACAAGTACAAGGCTTATTTTCTTTTACAGAACAGAAAATATTAATTGGCACACCTGCAACGGCAGGAGATCTTGCCACCAACTTCATATTGGGCTTTATTCTTGGCTTTAAAATCGTTGGTGCATTTACTATACCAGATGCCCTGAACGACCCTCAATCATTTATTTTATCGGCACAGGGAAACCCTTTGATGGGCATAATATTAGGATTGGGTTTTATGGGTTTGAAATGGTGGGAAAAGAACAGACAGAAATTAGCAAAACCGCAAGAACATACTATTAGAGTATGGCCACATGATCGGGTAGGTGATGTAGTTATTTATGCGGCCATTTTTGGTTTCTTGGGTGCTAAGATTTTTCATAATCTTGAGAATTGGGATGATTTTGTAAAAGATCCAGTTGGTGCATTAATCTCTTTTAGTGGTCTTACATTTTATGGTGGATTAATTTGTGCAGCAATAGCTATTTATTATTATGCCAGGAAACATAATATCCCATTCATTCATTTATGCGATGCTATGGCACCAACGTTAATGCTGGCGTATGCCATTGGAAGAGTTGGTTGTCATATGGCAGGTGATGGTGATTGGGGAATTTTAAACAGTGCTTTTATCAGCGATGCGCAAGGGCACTTGGTTGCGGCTACTACAGACCAATTCAATGCAGCACTTCATGCCAACCAAGACTTTTTTAGTAAACAGTTTGCCACTTTTGAAAGTATTCAGTATCAACATGTGGAGCCTTTTTTAGGCTTACCCAAATGGCTTTTTGCTTATAATTATCCGCATAATGTTATTAATGAAGGAGTAGCGTTCAGTGGGTGTACAGGAGCATTTTGTCATTATTTACCAGTTGGTGTTTTTCCTACGGCTTTTTACGAAACGGTAATGTGTAGCATCCTTTTTTTGATACTGTGGCGTATGCGTAAAAAATTCACCATACCCGGACAATTATTTGCGATTTATTTAATTATGAATGGAGTGGAAAGATTTTTTATTGAAAAGATTCGTGTAAATACTAAATATCACTGGGGTTTTATGCACCCTACACAGGCGGAACTTATATCTACTTTACTGGTTATTGGAGGAATAATATTTTATTTTTATAGTAAGAAAAAAGTGAAGGCTGTATGAATTCTTACAATTATTAATCCTAAACTAATAATTGTTTTTCTTACTACCACCACACTTGTGTTATTCTAATCTTTTGTAAAAGCTAGCTTTTACAAAAGAAATCAATATTATTACAATAAAATCATCAGCCTTAGAAAAAGCTATTCTCCTATGTGAAAGAACTTATGCGTAGTCTAGTCTGGCATTCTTCTAATCAAAATTTTATTGGATAAAATAAATTCAGTTATCCTTATAAAAAAAATGGAAGTCCATTTTTTTTCTTCATTATTTCTACAAAAGAAATGAGCATTTTATTCTGCTAATATTCTCACTACATTGTTAGCTTTAAAAGTAAAAAGGGGTTACATTTATATACGTTAGTTATCCTTTGATCCAAATACGCAAACTTCTTACTTTGGTATGAACAAAGAAAAATATTTGCTTGCACAGGCCGAGATGCTTTCAAAATTCGGCACATGGGAGTTAGACCTTACCAATAACTCATTATACTGGTCTGATGGTGTTTTTAGAATCTGTGAGTATGAACCCCAGGAATTCGTTGTAACCTTTGAACATGGACTGTCAGTTATTCATCCTGATGATAGGGAAAGAGCTATTCAGCAAATGCAGAATACCATTAATACTGGCAAAGAATACAGTATTGAAAAGAGATTTATCACAAAGAATAACAACATCAAGCATATCATTTCTAAAGGGAAATTGATTAAAGATGAAAATGGAAATGCTATTAAACTGTTTGGTGTATTTGAAGATATTACAGAAAAAATTGAGGCCGAGAAAGAGAAAGCAGCATCTGAACAGCGCTATAAATTACTCTTTCACAAGAGCCCGTTACCGATGTGGATATACGATCTTAATTCCTATCAAATTCTCGAGGTAAATGAAACGGCCATCCAGCATTATGGTTATAGCAGGGAAGAATTTTTGAAGATGACTATCATGGATTACAGGCCCAAACATGAGATTCCTGAAAAAGAAGCACTTTTAAAAAAACTGGAAACAAATAGTAAGGTTTTTGATTTCGGAGTAAGTAATCACTTCAAAAAAGATGGCACATTAATTCGAGCTGAAATAACGGGTTACAGGATGAATTTCCAGGATAGGGATTGTATGCTTGTTGTTTGCAGGGATGTTACAGAAGAAGAAAAATATTTAGATCAGATTAAAGAAAATGAGCAAAAATTATTTTCAAGCGAACAACAACTTTCTCTTATCTATAATACAGTTAGCGATATCTTGTTTTCATTGCAGGTAGAAGATAATAAAAGATATAAATTCATTTCATTTAACCAGGCTTTTCTAACAGCAACAGGGCTTACCGCCGAACAGGTAATGAATAAATATGTTGAAGATGTAATTCCTGAACCTTCATTAAGTTTTGTGTTATCGAATTATAAAAAATCGATTGAAAACAAAACTAAGATTGTATGGGAGGAAGAAACGCCTTATCCTACAGGTACAAAAATTGGAATTGTAACAGTTACACCGGTATTTAATGCCAATGGTTGTTGCACTCATTTGATTGGATCTGTTTATGACATCACCGAACAAAAAAGAGCACAAAATGATTTACAGCAAAGAAATATATTTATAGAAACAGCGCTAGATAATTTACCCATTGGTATTGCAGTAAATAAAATAGATGAAGGCACTGCTACCATAATGAATAAAACTTTCAGTGATATTTATGGATGGCCACAGGAAGAGCTTACTGATGTTGCTTCATTTTTTGAAAAAGTGTACCCTGATGAACCCTATAGAAAAGAAATAAAAGAGAGAATCATTAAAGATATTCAAAGCGGTGATCCATCTAAAATGAATTGGGAAGGGATTACCATTACTACACAAAAAGGGGAGAAAAGAATTGTAAATGCAAAGAACATCCCATTATACGAGCAGAATCTGATGATATCAACAGTGATTGATGTTACAGCACAAACAACAGCTGAAAAGGAATTGATGCTGTTTAATGAACGTTATAAATACGTAAAAAAGGCAACTTCAGACAGTATTTGGGATTGGGATTTGGCGAAAGGAACGTTATATAGGGGCGAAGGTTTTCAAAATAATTTCGGCCATTCTATCTCTGCAGTAAATACACTTGAAAATGCATGGGATGCCTTTATTCATCCTGATGATGTGCAACGAGTGCACACAGGAATTTCTTCAGTGATTGAAAGTAGAGCCACTAATTGGACAGATGAGTATAGGTATTTAAAAGCAGATGGCACCTATGCTTATGTATTAGATAAAGGTTTTGTGATCAGGGATAATGAAGGAAGAGCAATAAGAATGGTGGGTGCTATGCAGGATATTACTAAACGAAAAAGTGAAGAACATCATTTAAAACTGCTTGAATCTGTAATTACAAATACAAATGATGCTGTTTTAATAACCGAAGCAGAACCATTTGATGAACCTGGCCCTAAGATTGTTTACGTTAATGAGGCATTTACCAGGATGACAGGATATACAGCTGAAGAAATAATTGGTAACACACCACGTATTCTGCAAGGGCCTAAATCAGATAAAGGAGAATTAAAGAAATTAAGTGAGGCGATTAGAAAATGGGAATCATGTGAGATCACAACCATTAATTATAAAAAGAATGGAGAAGAGTTTTGGATTAACTTTTCTGTGAGCCCTGTAGCTGATGAAAAAGGATGGTTTACACATTGGATAGCGATAGAAAGAGATGTAACAGAAAAGATATTGTTGCAAAACCAATTAACAAACGCAATTATCAAAGCACAGGAGGATGAGAGGTATGAGATAGGAGGCGATTTACATGACAATGTTTGCCAAATTCTCGTTGCTTCACAGATAAGTCTTGAAATGCTTAAACCCACATTAACTGAGAAAAGTCCTCAATGGTTTCATCAATGCCGTGAATATATTAACCAGGCATATGATGAGATACGTAATATTTCTCACAGGCTTGCCCCGGCTTTCTTCGATGACACTAAACTGGAAGATACACTGAAGATATTATTAACCTCATTTCAATTTGAGAACAGGTGTGAAGTTTCTTTGCACATTGAAAAAGAAGTAAATGAGCTGCCGATCAAAAGAGATCTTCAATTGAATTTGTACAGGATATTACAGGAGCAACTACGAAATATATTTAAACATGCGGAAGCCTCTTCTATTTCAATAGATGTAGTTAAATATGATGGGAAACTAATTCTAACAATTGCTGATAATGGTGTTGGATTTGATATATCTACCATGAAAAAGGGAATTGGATTAGCAAACATTAAGCGACGAGTTGAATTGTTTTCCGGAAAACTTGAGATAGAATCTTCGCCGGAAAATGGTTGTAAATTAATTGTGCAGATACCGCTATAAATAGTTATTTAACTATAAATCATAAAAAACTATTTTAATTACTTTATTAATTATTCATTACTTCTTCAAAACAATAATTTAATAGTTGGAGTTTATCATGCTTCATGATCTTAATTAATGTTTCGTCTGACTGAAGTCATTCATTTAAGAGAATAAAATAAGTGGTTCGGAATTTTATTTCACACTGAAAGCAAAGTATACAGGACGTTTCAAGTAATTACTATTTTTCCTACTGATTAGAATCATTGATTCTTCTGATCAGCGTCAGAAGAAAACTTATCCCGTGATAGTAGCTTTATCCCACTAAATACAACTGCTTCCAGGAACATTGCTTCATACAAAGTCCCGCCTTACAATAGTTCTGCAGAAGCAGCATTACTCAATTTTATATGCCTGAATTATGAGAAGGAAGATAACAAATTTATTGGTATTCCTATTAGTTATAACGATTCCCTATGCTTGTATCAATACACAGAAAACAACTTATTTTAATAATGCTGCTGATACCATTTTGGTAGAAGGAACAAGACCTTCAGAAGCATTGATACAAAAAAAAGATATTCTTAGTATCTCAATTAACAGCCTTAACCAGGATGCTTCTGCCATATTTAATACAACAAACGGACATATAATTAGTACCTCTACACCTACAGGCATTACAACACAGGCCGCAGGTTATCTTGTAGACGGAGACGGATTTATTCAGCTACCAATACTCGGTAATATTAAGGCAGAAGGCTTAACTAAAAAAGAACTAAAAGATAATATTACAAAATCGATCACTGATAAGCGATTACTGGTTGACCCAATAGTGAATATACGGCACATGAATTATGAAGTAACAGTGATAGGCGAAGTAGGCCATCCAACAGTGATTACCGTTCCAAATGAAAAAATTACTTTATTAAAAGCTTTAGGATTGGCAGGTGATATAACTATTTATGGAAGAAAAGATAATGTACTACTCATTAGAGATATAAATGGTGCAAAAGATGTTAGACGCATTAATCTTAATTCAAAAGATTTTCTAAGCTCACCGTATTATTACCTGATGCCAAATGATGTAGTATATGTAGAAGCTAATAAAAATAAAGTATCCAGTGTGTCTCGTACTACTGCATTATTACCAGTATTCTTTTCCGGTTTATCATTAGTAATATTCATCATTGGTAGATACTATTAAACTACACCACATGAAAAATAAGCATATAAACAATGG
>JAGWUV010000011.1 GCA_028875875.1 Bacteroidota bacterium | reverse complement strand
TCCGCTTATCAACTACTAAACCTCGACACTTATTTCACCGCCGGTGTGCAGGAAGTAAGAGCATGGACCATTCATAAAGGATGGAAAGCACCACAGGCCGCTAGTGTAATACACACTGATTTTGAAAAAGGTTTTATTAAAGCGGAAGTGATCGCTTACGAAGACTTTATCAAGTATGGCAGTGAAGCCGCTTGTCGTGATAACGGCAAACTGCGTATTGAAGGAAAAGAATATCTGGTGAAGGATGGCGATATCATGCACTTCAGGTTCAATGTATAAGTTTTAACGCAGTAATTTTTTTCGGTTGATTTTTTTAGCTCATATTAGTTACATGAAAAAAACAATTCTTTTCGGAACCCTGGCATTGATTGTAGCTGGCTGTCATAATGCATCCTCTTCAGATGATGCTTCTAACAGCAATATTTACAGTACGCCACCCGCTACTATGAGTTATACCATTACCAACATCTATCCGCACAACCCGGAATCTTTTACAGAAGGCCTGGAATACCACGATGGCTTTTTATACGAAAGCGGCGGTGATCCTGATTATACCGGCAAAAGCAAACTGGCAAGAGTTGAATTAAAAACGGGCAACGAAATGCAGAAGATAAACCTTGCTAAAGAATATTTTGGGGAAGGCGTTACCTTATTGAACGGGAAGATCTACCAGCTTACTTATAAAGAACAGAAATGTTTTGTGTATGATGCCAAGACTTTCAAATTACTGAACACTTTTACCTATGATGGCGAAGGTTGGGGCATGACGAATGATGGTAAGTACATTATCATGGATAATGGTTCTAACAATCTTTATTACCGCGATCCTGAAACTTTTAAAGAAGTGAAACGCATTGGTGTGGTAGATAACAACGGTGGATTATCGAACATAAATGAACTGGAATATGTAAATGGCTTTATTTATGCCAATGTATGGCAGTCAGATAAAATTGTAAAGATCGATCCTGCTACAGGTAAAGTAGTGGCACAGGCTGATCTGACAGGTATCCTGCAAAAGAATATAAATCCAAAAGACATCGGCACCATTGATGTACTGAACGGTATTGCTTACGATGCCAAAACAAAACACTTCTTTATTACCGGGAAATACTGGCCTAGGGTATTTGAAATACAGTTCAATTAAGCCGTTATTTCTTCTTCAACACATAGATCACAGAACTGCATTTGGATGGATTACCGATCACTCTAAGATTAGAAAGTAACCCGTTACACAATGCTTTCAGGAAATTGCCTTTACCGGTTTTGTATTGTTCACTCAGCATAGAAACATATACACTGTCGAACCACATAGGCAAGTGCTTTTCTACACTAAAGCCGTGTTGTGCTGCCAGCTTTTCAATAGAAGCAGGGGAAAAATGATAGAGATGCCTGGGCACATCGTAAGCAGCCCAAAACTCTTTGTACAAGGAAGCATCATAACTTGTATAGTTCGGAACGGCAATCACGAGCCTGCCACTACTTTTCAAAATGCGTTGAAATGTTTGCATGTAGCCTTGTAAATCGTGTACATGCTCTAACACATGCCATAAAGTGATAGCATCAAAAGCATCATTAGTTAAAGTGTACAAAGCTTCAGGACTTTGCAAGGTTAATCCGTGTTTTTCTTTTGCATTGCGGCGGGCCGTTTCATCAGGTTCTAAGGCTGTGATCTGCCAGCCGTTCTGCTGCATTACGGCAGAGAAAGCCCCGGTGCCTGCACCTACATCCAACAAACTACCACTTCGTACACCTACTGCCCGTTGTACCAGTTTTCTCTTGGATTGTAATGTATAATTCCGCACCATGTGGTACAACCTGTTAATGAGGCCTTCCTGCGTATCGGAATGAGAAACATAAGCAGTGGACTGATAAAAAGGCCCGATAGTAGTGGCATCAGGAACATCTTGTGTAAAACGAAACGTACAATCATTGCAATGCCATACTACGAAATTTTGCTGGCTCACCGTAAAATCTTGCACCTGTAGTACAGGCCGAATTTGTTCCGAGCCGCACACGGGGCACTGTGTATAGTGAACGATATGTTGCTCATTGCTATGTTGATGAAGTGATTGCGACGCAAGGGACGATGCCATGTAAAGCTAAAGTTGGTATCTGATTAAATATAATAGTACAGGAGTGCTCCAACACCCAATAATGCCAATACAATGGCATATACCCACCAGTAATCTTCCTTATCCTTCATCACAATTTTCTCTTCTTCTTCATGTGGAACATCCTGGGTGATAATACGTGTTTCGCCTGAGCCGTAGAGGTCAACAAGATTGGCATCGGCGGCCGGAGATGCGTTGAGATGAATGGTTGTAAAAACAGGATCATGTTTTTCTTCCCTGAAAGACACTTCCCCATCAAGACTACGGTGCAGAATGCCAATACCGGGCAACTGTACGCCGCCTTTTACAGCGATATCTTTCAACTTGTGAGAAAACTCGTTAAATTGGTTGATGGCTTCGATCTCGTTTACATTCAATTCACGTGAAAGGTAGTTGTAGAAAGACCTGTCGAGCGAAACCTTTTCTGTATCAAAACGAATACTTTGTGCAGGAGCCGAAATTGTTTTAGTTACAAAATCCAAATGTGCAGGCACGGATTGAACCTCAAAATTGCCAATTCCGGGAATACCTGCTTTTTTATTCAGGATAAGATATTTATAAAACAACTCGTACATCTTGTTCAATTATCTGAACGAATATACAACTCCTGCCAAAACATTAAAGCCTAATACTTCATATTGGTTCCAGCGTTGGTATTTATTGTTGAATAAGTTGTTGAAATTAAGCCAGAGATTAAGTCTTGGGGCGATGCTGTATTCGGCCCCTACATTCATATCGAAAGCCGCTTTTGCTTTCTGTGATTCCAGGGTGGCAGGATTGCGGTACCAGGCACCATCCATTACAAAAAGATCAGACTTCAGCATAAAATCTTTGTTCAGTTTGTACTTCATCGTACCTGTAACCTGCAGTGGCAACAAACCCCACGGCTTATCATATTGTTGCTGGTTGGTATATTGAAAATAATCTGCTGCTGCTGTGAATATAAATTTTTCCTGCTCGGTATAAGATAATTCGCCATGCAGTTTTAGTGCTTCTAATTTAGGTTCGTACAGGATATCAAAACTCTGTGAGTTGTTGGCCAACAGGCTGTTTACAAACAATGCCTGGTTTTCTATTTTCAGAAAGGATAAGGTAGCGTTATAGGTAATATGTTTTCCTGCACTTCCCTTAAAACCGGCATATTGCTCTGTAAACTTTGTATTTGTAAGTGATAAGGGTTGACTAATCCATGGATTATAACCTACAAGGCTTTGGTAACTATTCTTTTGAAAATATCCGTGCCATCCGGCAAGTAATATAAAAGATTCGTCCCTCAGTTTAGCTTCTGCTGAAACATCAGGCAATAAAGAAAAGTTGCTGTTATCCCAGGAAGGCTGCACACCTGCATTCAGTTTGAAATTGGGTGTTTTAAACTGCACGCCAGTATTAAGATACACAAGATTATTATGAATTTGTGCAGCTGTATTTAATGAGGTAATATCAGCAGTAGCAGCTACATGAAATGCAAACATTTTTCCTATTTCCTTAGTAACTGGAGCATTTGCTATAACATCAAATTCACTTGCACCATTATTATCGAAGAAAGAAGAAAGTTTTATTTGTGGATGATAAGTAAGACCATAATCGTTCACACTTTTGTTTTTCAGTCCTAACTCAAAACCAACTGTATTGAACTGTTGCTGCAATTGTTCTTTAGTAAAAGTACCAGACGTGAAGCCGTACTTAAACTGGTTGCTGTTATTATAAAATAATTTGCTATTGATCTCCAAGTTATTTTTTGTTGTAAAAATGCCATCTGCATCAACTCCTGTTTTTGAAAACTGCTGATAGGTTAATGGTCCTTTGGAAGATGTAAACTGGCCATGCAGTAAAATTTGTTGTGCAGGGCTTTTCCCCAATGCAATCCCCGCTTCAACATAAGGAGTGGTATAATTACCGAATCCAAGTTTGATATATTCATTATTCACCCAATTTAAAACACTATCAGAAGGTAATTCAAGCGGTTTAATAGCAACCGGTTGGTAGATAAAGAATAAGCTTTGTGAAGGAATGCTATAATTTAAAGGTAACCTCGATGAATCAGCCAAAGGCGTGGCCGCAGTAAAATTGATTTTTGCAGCATTACGCAATGAGGGTTTGAATGAAGATGTTACCGTAACAACACGAGGCATAACAGTATCTGCCTGAACTACTGCCGGAGTTTCAATCTTTACATTACCGATAGAATTATCATTCGCACGCTCTACAAGCGTTTCCTTTTTTCTCGATTTAATGCCTTTTTTTTTGCTCCCCGTTTTCTTCTTCGCAACAGCTTTTTTAGAAGCTGTAACAGCTGCTCTCTTTTTCTTATGTTTATGTTGTGCATTCACAACAGTAAAGGGCAATATAGCTACTAAAGCAAGGACGAATATTTTAGACAGATGTTTCATTCCAATTATGTTTTACTGTTGTTCTTGATCTACTTTTTGTGATTTATTTTTCTCCGCCACTACCAATGCCAGCTTATCTGTTGCCTCTTTTTTCAGATCATCAATGGTTGCGTTCTCTACAACGCTTTTATAAGTCGCTTCGGCATTGAAGTAATCTTTCTCTTTAAAATAAACATCACCTAATAAAATGTAACTCTTCGTTACCCAAAATTGATAAGAACCAAACTTTTTGATCACTTCAAAGCCAGCTTTTTCTGCGTCTTTGAGCTTATCCTGTTGCAGTAAAATTTCAGCAACATGATATTGTGCCTCAGCTCCAAACTCTGAAATTCCTGCTGATACAACCTGCTTATAAGCGTTAGAAGCATCATCTAACTGGTTGTCTAACTGGTAACTTTTACCAAGAACCATATTTGCCATCATCCTATCATCAGCAGCAATTCCTTTTTCCAGTAATAAATCCTGAGCATTTGCCACTGCATCCTTCCATTGCTGCAGTTTAAACTGGCAACGCAATAAACCCCGCATTGCTTCCAGTTTGTTTTCCTGTTGTGTAGCCAACGACTTCAGCAGTATAAAATATTTTTCTGCATTGCTATAATCTTTCAGATCGAAATAATAAATCCTTGCACTTTGCAACGCACTCCTTTCAGCATATTTATTAGGAGCTTTTGCAGCTACTGCATTATAGTAAGTCAATGCATCTTTTGAATTTTTATTTACGATATTAATCTCTGCTGAAAAATAATTCGCTTCTATGGCATAACGGCCATCAGGAAATTTAGAGAGATAGGCTGCAAAACCTGATAAAGCGTTATTGAAATCTTTATCATCATATTTGATCTGTGCTGAACGGTACGTAAGTGAATCTTCCTCGCTATACGTAATCGGTTTTCCGTTTTGTTTCATAAAAGCCACAAACTCTGATGGCTGCTGGTTCTCTACAAATATGTTCCGGATGTATTCAATAGCTTCATCGCTTTCAGAGGAATTAGGATACTTAGCCACCAGTTGCTTAAATTGTGATAAAGCATCGTCATTTTTATTCAGGTTAAAGTAGGCAACACCTGATTTTAAATAAGCTTTGGGCCAAAGCGGTTCAGCCGATTTGTTTTTAAGAATAGATTGTAGCGGCGTAATAGCTTCATTGAATTTTTCATCAGCCATATAAGTGTTAGCCACTTCGAGGTCTGCTTCCGGCAATAAAGTAGAAGCAGGGTAGCGATTCGATAAACTTTGCAGTAAAGCTATCTTCTCAGCATTCTTATTAGTAGCACCTGCAATAATCGCTTTTTGATACATGGCGTAATCAGCACCCTTCATATTCATGTTAATCACATTCTCATACATTGCTAATGCTTGCCTGAAATTTTTGTTCATAAAATAGCAATCAGCACTACGTATATAAGCATCAGCTTGAATAGGTGAAGCATTGGGAGTCAATGTTCTTGATACTTGCTGAAAATATTGCAAAGCCTTTGTGTACTCTTCTTTTTTCATGAGGCAATATGCAATATTGTACCTGGCATTCGCAATATTCACTTCTCCATTCGTTACCGGGTCTTTTAAATAGTTAGCAAAATAATTGATTGCTGCATCTATATCCGCTTTACGATAGGCAATCTCTCCTTTCCAGAAATATACCAATGGCAATTGTTGTGTATTGTAAGGGATTTGCATGATACGGGTAAATAAAGCATCAGCCTTATCTGTTTGCTGATCATTAATGAGTTCTGTTGCCCTACCATAAAGAATCACAGGATAAACTTTCTTTACATTTTCACTTTGCATCGGCAAACTTTCAAATAAGGTTAATGCATCTTTAAAGTTGCTGGTTTTCGCCAGCACACTTATCTGCAACTCCTTTGCCTCTTGTACATAAGGAGAAGATGGATAATTGGTAATAAAGTTCTGCAATGCTCTCAATGCTACATCCAGGTAACCTAATTCATAACTCAGCTTCGCATAATTGAAGGAAGAAACCTCTTTTTGAGCAGGATTACTATTATTCAAAGAACAGAAGAGAAAAGCATTTCTGGCATTTGCTTTCTGATTTGTTTTTAAATAGGCATCGGCAAGAAGATACATACTGTTTTGTGCAAGGGAATCTTCTTTACCACTTAACTGTTTAAATCCATCAATAGCTTTAGTATAATTACCACCTGCATAGTAACAGTAAGACAGTTCGTACATATCCTCCGGTCTGATCTTTTCTGTTTTGGCAACATATTCTTCCAGGTATGGCGTTGCTCTATCATATTCTTTTCCGTCAAATAACAAGTGGCCTGCAAGCTGCTTTAACTGAAGATCATAGTACTGCCCACCTTTTTTTATAAGCTTCTCTGCATAATCAAGTGCCTTATCATGTTCTCCCTGGAAATAATAAATTTCAGCTATGTAGAACGGGATCACATTCTGATAATCCGGATGAGATTCTGCAATGGTAAACGCCTCTAAAGCCTCATTATAATTTTTTTCAGAAAAACAAATGAAACCGTAATAGTAATTAGCATCCATGTAATTGGGATCAGACTTTATCTGGCGTATAGCATTGAATAAAGGCCTTGCGTCTTTAAAACGTTGCATGGTAAAATACACATACGCTTTATGAAACTTCATGGCTGCGATCTCCTCATTACTTAAATTATCTATCCCGCTTTTATTGTAATAAGTAAGCGCATCTGCATAATCTTTCTTATCAAAATAATATTCTCCTAAATGATAACACATCATCTGAACACGCGGAACATTATGTTCCAGCTCAATAAATTCCACTGCCATGTGTTCGGCCGCTGTATCATTAAGTTTCAATCCACATAAAACATAATAATACTTAAGTTCTAATTGCAACGTAAACGGGAATGCACTATACTTCCCTTTCTCATTATACATTGTTTTAAATGCAGGATAGGCCAGCGAATATTGCTCTTTCATAAACCATTCCTTCGCCGTTTTAAATTCAGCATCAGGATCATTATTAATTTTTGTAGCCTGAGCAAAAACACCTGTTGTAACTGACGTTAATAACAGAATGGGAATGATATTCTTGAAGATTTGCATATGCGAGATATAATGCTTGAGAAACAAAGATTTCAGTTTCTTTCTTAATAAAAAGTAAAAACAATAATAAAGGTAGTTTACCCCTTAGTTTAACAAACACCGTTCCATCTTTTGTGGATAAACAGCAAACACCGGTAACTTTACCAACAAATTGTAACAAATATGTTCGAAAGCCGCACACAGGTCAGGGTTAGATACGCAGAAACAGATCAGATGAATGTTGTATATCACGGTAATTATGCCCAGTTTTTTGAGGTAGGAAGAGCAGAAAGTATCAGGCAGCTAGGTTTTACTTATAAGGATATGGAATCTATGGGTGTTATTATGCCAATTGTAGAACTTCATAGCAAGTTTATACGTCCTGCGCATTACGATGACCTGCTTACCATAAAAACGATATTAAAAGAACTGCCCGTAGACCACCGCATAGAGTTTCACCAGGAAGTATATAATGAAAACGGTAAATTATTAACAACAGGCAGAGTGGTATTGTATTTCATTCATGCACAAACAAAAGAAAGAACCACAATGCCTGTTGAATTATTCGAAAAATTAAAGACTTACTTTAACAATTAAACACGATGATAATCTGCACGCCAATGCTGGATAGCTTTTTTTATTTCTTTATCTGAAAGATTTTCAGTGATCGCTTTTTGTGCTAATGCAGGAAATTCTTCATCACTAGCAAAACGCAGTGCGATAATCTGAGCGAGATGCAACTGCTTATCCAGCGGTTTACCTGTAAGAATGAAATGCCTGAAATTCTCTTCAGCACGAATAGCTCTGTCTTGCGCCTTCAAAGCGAAAATCCGCATGTACAACCATATTATCATACAGATAACCGTTAGTACCAGGATCAAAGATGCTGAATACACATTTTCTTTTGAACTATGCAATAAGTTAATGATACTGCCTATCAATACTGCCAGTAAACCTGTTGATGCCACATAATGATATCCCGGAACAAAACGGATATGGTTAGCATAATTTTGCACTTTCATAATGCTTCTTTTTAAGCTATCAAGATAACAAGTTGTTTTCATAATGTACCTTGCAGCCAATTTTAATTTTCTTATGAAGCAGGTGTTTGCATCCATCATAACCATTGGAGATGAATTATTGATAGGCCAGGTAATTGATACCAATAGCGCTTTTATAGCACAGGAACTCAATAAAATCGGGATTGCTGTGAAGCACAGGCTCGCTGTTGGGGATGCCTGGGATGATATATGGGATGCATTAAATGACGAAAAAAAACAGGCAGATATTATTATTATCACAGGAGGTCTAGGCCCTACAGCCGACGATATCACCAAACCTTTACTCTGTAAATATTTCGGCGGCAAGCTGATTATGCACCAACCAACGTTAGAGCATGTTACCTATCTCTTCGAAAAAGTATTTAAAAGAACACTTCCTTTATCGGAAAGAAACAGAAAACAAGCCGAAGTGCCCGATGTATGTACCGTTTTAAAAAACGAAAGGGGAACGGCTCCAGGTATGCTTTTTGAACAGCAGGGAAAATTATTTTTCTCATTGCCCGGTGTGCCTTTTGAAATGAAAGGATTAATGACAGACCATGTACTTCAGATCATTCAGCAAAAATTCAAACCGGGTTTTATCGAACACAGAACATTGCTTACAGCGGGTATTGGAGAATCGTATCTCGCCGATCGTATTAAAGATTTTGAAGAAGCATTACCTGCAAATATCAAATTAGCCTATTTACCCAACCATGGTATGGTGCGGTTACGTTTAACTGCCCATGGATATGACCATACGGAATTACTCATCTCAATAGATCATCAGTTCAGCTTATTAAAATCACAAATAACCGATGTAATGGTTACCGATGAGGACCTTACAATGGAAGCGATTGTTGGGAAACTATTAACAGAAAGAAAGCAAACAGTAGCAACTGCCGAAAGTTGCACTGGAGGTTATATAGCGCATTTGCTTACCTCTATTGCAGGTTCGTCATCTTACTACGAAGGAAGTGTAGTGAGTTATTCTTATGCAGTAAAAGAAAATGTGCTTCATGTTAGTCCGGAAACTTTGTCCACCTATGGTGCGGTGAGCGAACAAACAGTTACAGCAATGGTGCAACATGTACGGCAATTAATGAATACCGATTATGCAATTGCAGTTAGCGGCATCATGGGACCTGACGGTGGCACTACCGATAAACCTGTAGGTAGCGTTTGGATGGCCGTTGCATCTAAACACAAAATAATCACCAGGCTGTTTCAGTTTCGCTTCGACAGGGCAAGAAATATACAGCTTACAGCCACTTCTGCCCTTAACTTACTTAGACAATTAATTGTGGATAACCATTGAATAACTTTCAATAGCTAAAAACTAATTTTGACTAGGGTTTGTTTTTGCTTTTACGTAATGGATCTGCTGCAGGTTAAACATTAATTGGTTTTTATTGTAGTGATTAAGATCCTTCTAACGATTGATGTATCTGTAATTTTATCCTGCGTAGAAAGTTTAAAACAATAGTAAGGGTGGTAATTAGAAAGGTATCATTATCCCATTAAAATCAGATCGATTAGTATGGCAATAGCTGAATTGGTAATGCCCAAAATGGGTGAAAGCATCATGGAAGCCACCATCTTAAGATGGCACAAAAAAATTGGCGACCATGTATCCCAAGACGAAACTGTTTTAGATATCGCTACAGATAAAGTGGATAGTGAAGTTCCGTCTACTGCCTCGGGTATTATTACTGAAATACTATACAATGTTAACGATGTAGTGCCCGTTGGGGCTGTACTGGCCCGTATACAGGTTGGGGCAGCCGCTGGCTCAGTTACTGATGCTCCTGAACCTATTCCTACACCTACATACACACAACAACCAACTCCTCAACAGCAAGTACCTGCCCCTGTTGAAGAAACAATACCCTATGTACCATCCATAACGACTGTAACCCCGGTTAGCAAAGCTGCGGGAAATAACAGATTCTTTTCTCCATTGGTTTTGAATATAGCCAATAGTGAAGGACTTAGTTTAAGCGAGTTAGAAAGAATTCCCGGAACAGGAGCTGATGGCCGTGTTTCTAAAAAAGATATACTACAATATATTGCAGATAAAAAAGCAGGCAAGATACCTGCTTACATTACTCCACAACCCGAACAGCCCGTTTATAATCCACCACCCGCATCGCCTGTACAGGAACAACGTGCACCTGTTTATGAAGCGCCTCAAGCACCCGTCACACAGACATATGTGCCTGCGGCTTCTCAACCAGTTACAACTCCTGTGCAACAACCAACCTATGTACCGCCTATTGCACAGGCACCAATTGCTGAGGAACCCGTTCAACCTATTTACACTCCAACTGCTGAGCCCGTAAAACAGGCACCAACATATGTTGCGCCGAAACCTCCTGTACAAACTGTACAAGCAGCACCAAATATTACAACCCCGGAAGCAACACAACCCGTTTACCAACCTGTGCAGCCAGCACCTGCACAAGCAACATTTGAAGCAACCAAACCCAATGTAGAAATCATTGAGATGGATAGGATGCGTAAACTGATTGCCAAGCACATGGTAGACAGTAAGCATACCAGCCCACATGTAACCAGCTTTGCTGAAGCAGATGTTACCAATATGGTAGTATGGCGTGAAAAAATGAAACATGATTTTGAGAAAAGAACAGGTACCAAAATCACTTTCACACCAATGTTCATTGAGTGCTTGATCAAGGTGATGAAAAAATATCCGATCATGAACAGCTCTGTGGATGGCGATAAAATTCTTGTGAAGAATTACTTCAATATTGGAATGGCAACTGCTCTTCCCAATGGCAATCTAATCGTTCCCATCATCAAGAATGCAGAACAATTAGGATTGGTAGGCTTAGCAAAAAGTGTGAATGCTTTGGCCCATAATGCCAGGAACAATAAATTAAAGCCAGACGATACCCAAGGCGGCACTTTTACTTTAACGAATGTAGGAACATTCGGTAGCCTCATGGGAACACCTATCATTAATCAGCCCCAGGTTGCAATATTAGCTGTTGGTGCCATCAAAAAAAGACCTGTGGTTGTAGAAACTGACAAAGGCGATTTTATCGGCATTAGGCACATGATGTATTTATCCATGAGTTATGACCATAGAATTATCGATGGAAGTATCGGTGCCAGTTTCTTAACAGAAGTAGCTCAGGAATTTGAAAAATGGGATGTAAATCGCGAATTAAAACTGGTAGTTCAGGAACAATACGTAGACTAAAACAGAATTTAACCTCCATCTTACCCTCAAAAGCCATCATCAAGCATCTTGAATGATGGCTTTAATGTTTTAACATCCTGTGAATAAACGCAGGACAGTTTTTCTATATCTATTTTGTAGATTACAACAACAAAAAAGGAAGCTATGAAAACATTATCACAAACATGGTTTGCAGACGGATACATAGACTTTGAACTAAAGAAATATACTTTGCTGGCTTATCTGCAAGAGATTAATCAATATTTCACAGAAAACAAATTATATCCTCAATTGGCAGATGTTATCTTCCACTACAACAACCTTATCGCCTTTCGGGAAAATAAAAAAATTTTACAGGATCAATTCCCCAAAAAGCTTACCGGTATTCAATTAGAGAAATTACAACTCCTTTACGAAGCAATGATTGAAGATGATGAACTTATGAAGGAATTGGAAGACATCATTAACTATGCCGCTTCCAAAATGAAACGAACGATCACTAGCGGTACTGAAATATATGAATTTGTTGAACATAAGCTAAACATACAACCGGTTGGCATTATTCCTTTAGACAACAATGAAGGTTATTTTTTTCTATGCGAAGGAAGAACCAAGAACACCTGGGTATATCAATACAGGTTAAGCATTTTTGAAAAACATGATGAAAAATACAGGGGTATTAAAACAGAATTTGTTGATGTTTGGCAACGCAATTTTGTTAATAGCTACGAGAACATTAAAGCGGAACTGATCAGGAATAGAAATGAATTACCCAACCCCGCTGTGTATGCTGTTGAAACAGATATGACATTCCCTATAGAAGAAACATTACTACCCGTTGCAAAACGGAGCCTTGTAAGATATATCAGTACAAAGGCGTAGCTGAATAATATCAATCACATACGAAAGACTCCTTCATTAACTCTTCTATAGTTTGCTGTGGAAGACAAACCTGTTTTATTTAAGTACTCATCAAACAATACTTCCCTGCACTTGTTATAATCAAGCAACTGAATCTGATAAATAGAGAACATGCTGAAAAGATTGTTATTGCTTGTGCTTTGTATGAGTTATTTAACCTTGCAGGCCCAAAGCAACGGAACTATTGCTGGTATTGTGATTGATAAAACTTCGCAAAAGCCGTTGTCTGGAGCAATTATTTCTCTTGGAAAATTATCCGCCATCTCTGATTCACTCGGCAGATTTTCGCTCAAAGGCATTGATCCGGGCTCGTATAATATTTCAATCAGCCTGATAAGTTATGCCACACTTACTAAATTTAATGTTAGCGTTACAAGTGGAAACGAGAACGTACTAAATGTTGAGTTAGAACCCCTTGTAAAAGAATTGGGCAATGTTACCATAAAATCAAACCGCCGTACGGTTAAAGCCGCAACATTGGAAACCCCGCTAAGTGTACAACGTCTTACAACTGAAGAAATTAAGAACAGCCCCGGAAGCAATTTCGATATTAGCCGCGTAATACAAACATTACCGGGCGTTGGAGGAACTGCAGGAAGTACTGCTGGTTTTAGAAATGATATCATCATTCGTGGTGGGGCACCTAATGAAAACGTTTACTATTTGGACGGGATAGAAGTGCCTGTTATCAACCACTTCACCACCCAGGGTAGTGCAGGCGGACCTACCGGAATACTGAACGTAAGTTTTATTGAAGATGTAAAATTGAGCACCTCTGCCTTTGATGCAAAGTACGATAATACCTTATCTTCAGTTTTCGAATTCAAACAAAAAAGAGGCAATACAGAAAGAGTTCAGGGCAATGTAAGATTAAGTGCTACTGAGCTGGCTGCAACTTTCGATGGCCCCCTTTCCAACAATGGAAAAACAACCTTCCTTGCTTCTGCAAGAAGAAGTTACCTGCAATTTCTTTTCAAACTTATCGATCTTCCTATAAGGCCCAATTATTGGGATTTTCAATATAAAATAACTCACCAGTTCGATAAAAAAACAACACTTACATTTTTAGGTGTGGGGGCTATAGACCAATTTAGTTTTGCAGCTCCCAAAAATGCTACACCGGAAAAATTATACGCTTTGAATGCCAATCCATCTATTAACCAATGGAGTTATACCGTAGGAGCTTCGTTAAAAAGGTTGATGCGTAATGGCTATTGGAATCTATCAATCAGCAGAAACGCATTGAATAACAATAATCAGAAATATCAGAACAACCTGGGACCCGATAAAGGTGTATTAACATTGAACGTAGACTCAAGAGAAACTGAAAATAAGCTTCGACTTGATGTAAACCAGGTTTTTGGCAACTGGAAAATAAGTCATGGTGCAGACCTTCAGTATGTAGAATATTTCAATAACACTTATCAATTAATACGCCCCGAAATAAAAGACAACACGGGCAATGTTACGCAACAAGCCATCACTGCATTATATGGCACCAATGTAAATTTTGTAAAAGCCGGGGCTTTTTTACAGGCAGGAAAAAGATTTTTCAATAACAGGTTAGGCGTTAGTGCCGGTATCCGGTCTGATGTAAATTCCTTCACCATGAACGGAGGCAACCCATTTAAAACCATCAGTCCGCGGATCAGCTTTTCATATGTGCTGGCAGACAAATGGAATCTCAATGCCACTATCGGCAACTATTACAAACTTCCACCTTATACAGTTCTTGGATTTCAGTCAAACGGTTTGTACACAAATCAACAGGCTGATTATACACAATGTACCCATTATGTTGCAGGCATAGAACATTTGCGAAGTGAGGCTACACGATTTACATTCGAAGTATTTTATAAAAAGTATAATCATGTACCTATAAGCATTATCGATGGTATCAGCTTATCAAATCTTGGCGGCGATTTCAATATACTTGGCAACGAGCCCGTAAGCTTTTTCGGCAAAGGCAAAAGCTATGGATTTGAATTCTTTGCCCAGCAAAAACTTACCAAACGTTTTTATGGTGTGTTCAGTTATACTTTCTTCAGAAGCGAATACACCAACGCCAATAATCTATATGCTCCAAGTTCCTGGGATAACAGGCATTTACTCAGTTTTACATGGGGTTATAAATTCAATCACAACTGGGAACTGGGCCTAAAATTCCGTTACCAGGGTGGTGTGCCTTACACACCCTACGATGACAACCTGAGCAGGCAGAATTTTTTAACATTAGGCACTGGCATCTTCGATTATTCAAAGATCAATACGTTGCGTTTAGGTGCTTTTAATTCAAGTGATATGCGTATCGATAAAAAATGGAATTACAGGAGAGCAACGCTCGACTTATATCTGGATGTGATGAACTGGTATGCCGCCAAAGCAGTGGTAACACCAGCTTACACATTCAAGAGGAATGCAGATAACACGGCATTTTTAACTACCGATGGGCAACCCATTAAACCCGATGGTAGCAATGCAATCCCTTACCTGCTAACAGCTGGCGATGCAATTGTTACACCTACTATTGGTTTTATAGTTGAATTTTAGAGTGACCAGCTTGAGTGATTCTCATCAGCACCGGTTGTGTCACTCACTTGTACTGTATAACTTTACTCACCATAAAAATCAGTTCATGAAAAAAACTTTCCTCCTTGCAGTAACAGCAATTACTATGCAAGCATCAGCACAACACTCATTAACATTAAAGTGGTCAACAGACACACTGCTCAAAACTCCTGAATCTGTATTATATTATGCAGCGGGCAAACAATTGTATATCTCTAACATCGACGGGAAGCCTTCCGAAAAAGATGGTCATGGTTCTATTGGTAAAGTAGCTTTGAATGGTAAGATCATTAAAACAGACTGGGTTACAGGATTGAATGCACCGAAAGGCATGGGGCTTTACAAAAACAAACTTTATGTTGCTGATTTAACGGAAGTGGTAGTGATAGACGTAGCAAAAGCCAGCATCATAGAACATATTCCTGTAGAAGGAGCCATATTCCTGAATGATGTGACAGTGGACACTAAAGGTATTGTATACGTAAGTGACACCCGTACTAATAAAGTACACAAAATTGAAAACGGAAAAGTATCTACTTATGCAGATGACATGAAAGGTGCTAACGGCGTACTGTCTGTTGGCAGCGATCTTTATGTACTGGTAAGTGGAAGCTTAGTAAAGATTGACCACAACAAAAAGGTTACCGTTATAGCCGAAGGCATGGAAAGCAGCACAGATGGTATTGAAATGGTACAACCCGGAGAGTTTATCGTAAGCTGCTGGTCTGGCATCGTTTACTATGTTAAAGCCGATGGCAGTAAACAAGTATTATTAGACACCAGAGAAAAGAAAATCAACTCTGCTGATATAGGCTATGATGCAAAGAATAAAATATTTTACGTGCCCACATTTTACAAGAACAGCGTTTACGCTTATCAGTTAAAATAATTAATGGCTGTTTCGTTTCATCACACGAAACATTTGAATAATTACAGAGCAACCGATCAGAAGAATACCTGCATAGAAACTACTATGCAGGTATTTGTTTTCATGAAACAAAATAAAAGCAAGTATAATTCCATACACCGGCTCCAGGTTCAACGTAAGGTTTTGTGTAAATGCTGATACTTTTTTCAAAGCCTGCAGCATTAAGTCCATTGCCCACACCGTACAAAAGCCTGCCAGTAATAAAAGCCATCCCCAATCCTGCAGGGTAGGCAATAAATGCTCCGGTGGAAACTGGCGAACATACCAGGGCATGAGTAACGTTAATAACATCCAGCCACCTGTAAGTTCATACAGCATAATGGTTTGAGGCGGAGCGGTATGAATGTATCGTTTATTTAATACAGCGAACAAGGCTGCCAGAACAGCTGATACAATTCCTAAAATAATACCTGTGCGGTGCGGAACATCAAAATGAAAAATGAGAAAGATACCTGTTAAACTCAACAAACTCAGCAACACCTCTGATAAGCTAAAAGGTTTATGCGTTAACAGCGGTTCTGCCAATGCAGTGAATAAACCGGAAGCAGACAAACAAACCAAACCGATAGAAACGTTAGCATACTTAATACTTCCATAAAAGCAAACCCAATGCAACGCAATTAGGAATCCCGTTGCAAACAAACGTATCAATAACCTTGAAGAAACTTTTTGTATCGCTTTTTTCCTGTATAACAGAAATACCAAGATCAGAACGGTCAGTAATATCCTGTACCATACCAGCAACCCCTCATTCAATGAGATCAATTTGCCCAAAATACCCGTAAATCCGGCTAAAAAAACAGCAGTATGCAGTTGAATGAGGGATGCTTTCATGAAGTGAAGAAAAACCAAAAAAACGAAAGAATATAATCTGAATTATTTATTTGCTGAAGAAACTCCGGCTACTATTTTAGCATCGTTGTTGGATAAGCGTTTGCGATAATTTTTAAAAAGGCTTTGCCATTGAATGCTCAGTACTCCCAATACTCCTTCTTTAATAATACCCTTGCTCATTTTACTATAACCAACTTTCCGGTCTATGAAAGTAATGGGCACTTCCACTATTTTAAACCCAAGTTTCCAGGCTGCAAATTTCATTTCAATCTGGAAAGCATACCCAACAAAGGTGATCTCATCCAAATTTATAGTTTCCAACACACGCCTGGTATAACAAACAAAACCAGCTGTAGGATCATTTACCGGCATCCATGTGATCAACCTTGTATAGATTGCACCACCTTTTGAGTACAGGTGCCTGTCCAACGGCCAATTCTCCACCTTTCCGCCGCTTACATACCTGCTACCCACTGCCACATCACCAAGTTTATCTTTACAAGCCATGTATAACCTTTCCAGATCTTTTGGATTATGAGAAAAATCGGCATCCATTTCAAAAATATATTCATAGTCATTAGCCAATGCCCACTTAAACCCATGAATATAAGCAGTGCCCAACCCCATCTTCCCCTTTCTTTCTTCGATGAATAATTGTCCTGGATATTGCAGCATCATGCCTTTTACAATATCGGCGGTGCCATCAGGTGAGCCGTCATCTATCACCAGGATATGATATTGTTGCTTCAAAGAGAACACCGCTTCGATAATAGAAGCAATATTTTCCTTTTCGTTGTAAGTAGGTATGATAACTATTTTTTCCAACTGTGGGGGTATTTCCTATTCACTAAGTTAAAAAATTAAACAGGAGTAGCGACTGATAACAGTAAATTTTAAAACTATTCTAACCTAACTGTTTTTCTTTAATAAAGTTCTGTTAAGAATTTCGGTTAGTTTTTGCTTGGTATTCATGGCAAAATCCCCCTTCATCATCCAATCGTAATACTGAGGTTCTTCTTTCAATACCTGACTAACGGGCTTGCCTTTATGCTTGCCGAAGTTGAATATTTCCACTCCATTCACTCGAATAAATCTTCTCGCAAAATCAACAATATCATCTTCTCCTGTAAACTTAACCACACTATCTACCGTGTTTCCCAGTTGTGGATATCGTTCTAATTGTGCCTCCAGCACCTCCCATGTTGCAGCAGCATCAGCTTCCGCACTATGGGCACCATCTAACTGTTTGTTGCAATAAAACTTGTAAGCAGCACTTAACGTTCGCTGTTCCATCAAGTGAAATACTTTTTGTACATCCACCATCTTTCTTCCATCTGTAGAAAACTCCATCCCTGCACGCAAAAATTCTTCTATCAGCATGGGCACATCAAAGCGGTTGCTGTTGTAGCCGCCCATATCGCAATTATCAAGAAACTGTTTTATCTCGTTAGCCACCTGTTTAAACGTAGGTGCATCTTTTACCATCTCATCCGTAATACCATGCACATCGCTTGCTCCGGCAGGAATAGGCATTTGCGGATTGATCAGTTTACGCTTTACCTGTTTGGAACCATCCGTTGATATTTTAACGATCGCAATCTCTACGATACGATCAGTAGAAATATTCACACCAGTTGTTTCAAGGTCTATAAATGCAATGGGACGGGTTAGTTGTAGCTTCATGTAGCTTAAATTATTAGATCAGCGAAAGTAACACAGATTTTACTTCGTTTCGTCGCACTCTTGTACTTTCTGTACATGCTTCAGCAATCATAGCACAGAAGTGATTGATTGGGCAAAAGCTGTCATATCCAGACCATCGTAGTTACCACTACTCATCAGCAAAAGGTTAGCATCTTTATAATTGTACTGCTGTAATAAATTCATCAATGCATTCTTATCATTCTCAACAATCAATCCCTCTTTTGCAAAACCTTGTTGCACAGCGTTTATCGGCAAATCAGGCATCCGTTTTAGCTCCAACGCATGCTTTGAATAAAATACAATTGCAATATCTGCTTTATCTAAAGCTCCTTGGTATTCACTCATAAAAGCTTCATTCAAACTACTAAATGTGTGTAACTCTAAAACGGCTATTAACTTCCTATCGGGATATTGTTGCTTTACTGCATCTATGGTAGCTTTCACTTTGCTGGGTGCATGGGCAAAATCCCTGTAGACATTCGTTGTAGCCCCAGATATCATCAATTCCAGTCTTTTTGCAGCACCGGTAAACGAGGCAATATTTTTAAGAAACAATTCAACGGTTATACCCAACTCTTTACAGGCATACCACGCTGCATGAAGGTTAAGTAAGTTATGATTGCCAAATACTTTTAATTGCGATGTAATTCCATCAATGGTTACGGAGGTAACTCCATTCTCTATCGTATGTGCAGGTACGTTGTATGGCTGATAACGTATATCATCACGTTGGTTTTGGAGTACCAGTTCTTGCAGCACTTTATCTGATTCATTGTATATCAAAATCCCGTTTTTCTCTATTTTATTGATGAAGATGATAAACTGCTCTTTATAAAATTCAAAAGTGGGAAATACATTAATATGGTCCCAGGCAATGCCAGTAAGAATAGCTACATGCGGAAAAAGAAAGTGAAATTTGGGTCTTTTTTCAAGCGTACTGGCAGGGTATTCATCCCCTTCACAAACGATCACCGGAGCATCTGTAATATTAACAGATTGATCGAAGCCTTCCAAACGGGCACCTACGAGGTAATCAAAAGCTTTTGCTGAGTACTTTAGTACATGCATGACCATGCTAGTTGTGGTGGTTTTACCATGACTTCCTCCTACGATCACCCTAATCTTATCCTTACTTTCTTGATAAATGTATTCAGGGAAAGAATAAATCTTCAAGCCTAACTCTTTTGCTCGCAATAATTCGGGGTTATCTGATTTAGCATGCATTCCTAATATAACTGCATCCAGGTCTGGGGAAATCAAATTGGGCTGCCATCCAATAGCAGTTGGCAGTAGCCCTTCTGCGGCAAGATTAGAATAAGCCGGTTCAAAAATTTCATCATCAGTACCACTCACCTGGTATCCTTTCCTTTGTAATGCAATTGCTAATTGATGCATCACGCTGCCACCTATAGAAATGAAATGTACTCGCATATAAAAAATGTCTTCGAAATAACGGCTTTATTATCAAGGCCGTCAAATAATTAACTAAGCAGAAAGGCAGCAAATGCCGTCTATCCCCTATCTTTGATAGTGAGTGCAAAATACACTCTATTTACCATCATCTATCACTATGAAAAAGATTCTTATTATTTCAGCGTGTGTACTAACTATGAGCGTAATCATCAGCTCATGTGCGTCGTCACGTGGCAGAGGGTGCCCAACAACCAACCCTCATTATTTCAGACCTTAATGAGATTAAAATTTTGAACTCGAGATGAACTGGCATCAACTTACACAAGCAGAACAGCTTGAAAAAATCAAAGAAAAATCATTCAGCAAGCCCCAGGTAATTTTTAAGCATAGTACCCGCTGTAGCATTAGCAGCATGGCATTGAGCAGACTGGAGCGTTCTGAAGCACCCGAATCAATAGATTTTCATTATCTGGATCTTATCAATTATAGAGGCATTTCGAACCAGATAGCCGAAGATTTCAAAGTATACCATGAGTCACCACAAATTCTATTGATCAAAAATGGAGAATGTGTGTACGATGAAAGTCATAGCGGTATTTCAATGGACGAAATTGTTGAGCAGGCATCTGTAAACTAATGTATATGCAACCCCGTAAAAAAAGAATTTTGCTTATTGCAGGTGGAGCAGTTTTAGGCGGTATTGCAGGATGGATGTACTGGAGGTTTGTTGGTTGTAGTACTGGGAGATGTGCCATTACCTCAAGCCCGGTGAACAGTACCATTTATTTTGCCGCAATTGGCGCCTTGGTTTTTAGTATGGCCAAATCTGCTCCGGAGCATAAGTAATCGTATTGTCATTTTTTCACAAAATCAATTTATATAGTCCACCTTTTTGGGGGACTATATTTTTTTTCTTTTCTTTGTACCCAATTTAAGTGTATGGAGAAGTCAATTGTTTGTCCCGTTTCTGCGATAAGAGTAAATGAATCGGTTGTAAGAACCGTTGCTACCTTTATTTTTCTTTTAAGTATTGCCTCTTTACTTAAAGGATTCTCATGGATCAGTATCTTCTTACTGATCGATTTTGGCACAAGGGCATTTACAGAAGGCAATGCCAGCCTACTGAAAATCTTAGCTAAACCAACAGCTACCTCCTTAAATTTTCCTGTGATCATGATTGATGCTGCCCCTAAAAAATTTGCCGCATTAATCGGCTTTTTCTTTGCAGCTGTAATGACTATCGGAAATGCAATGGGATGGACAATAACCGTTCAGATTTTCACAGGAACATTAATTATTTGTTCAGGACTGGAAGCATTTGCAGGTATTTGTCTGGGCTGTATTTTCTATTCTTGGATTGTACTTCCTTTTAAAAGGATAAAGGGAAACTAAGCTTTTAGCAACTTGCACATGAGCCAATCATTTTGAACATCATTTCCCAGAACGAATTTGTGCTCACTGAACTTTGTAAAACCCCACTGGCTATAAAATTGAATAGCCCGATGATTGTGCTCCCATACACCCAGCCAAATACAGGTTTTACTTCTATCCTTTGCCACTTCCATACAATGCTGCATGAGGAATTTTCCAACCCCTTTTCCAAGGGCATGTTTAGAAACATAAATCCTGGCAATCTCAATAGCATTTTTATCTTGCAATAATTCAGGCAGGTCTGCTTCAGACAGCTTGCAGTATCCTAATAGCTGATCACCCTGAAGAGCAAAGAAAAAAGCATTGGCCGAATCCAAAAGTTCCTTGTGCAAGGCTTCTTCAGATAAATTACTATCCAGAAACTGCTGCATATCCTCCGGCGTATTTTCAGCATAAAATGTATCATAAAAAGTTTCCCGGCTAATATTTACCAATCGGTTAATATCATCAGCAGTTACATGTTGAATGTGAAGCATACTTTTAAAAAAGCCCCGTTAAAAACGGGGCTTGTATTTTATAAAATTTGAGATTCTGTTTGTTGCTGGTAATTAGCGCTATCAATAACCCTCGCTCTTTCTGTTTTCAGCATCCTGGATGGATATCGGTTGATAACAATAAAATCATGCGTAGCCATAATAATAGAAGCGCCATAATCTTTTGCAATTTGGAACAACAACTGCATGATTTCATCACTTGTTTCAGGATCGAGGTTACCTGTAGGCTCATCAGCCAATATTAGTTTGGGAGAATTTAATAAAGCCCTTGCTATATCTACACGCTGTTGCTCCCCTCCACTCATCTCAAAAGGCATTTTGAATCCTTTACTTTTTAAGCCCACTTTATCCAGCACATCATTGATCTTTTCATCCATTAATTTCTCATCTTTCCAACCTGTTGCCTTCAGCACAAATTTTAAATTCTCATATACATTACGATCGGTAAGCAATTGGAAATCCTGGAAAATAACGCCCAAATTCCTTCTCAGGAAAGGCACAGTTTTCCAGTTCATATCTTTCAGGTTAAATCCCACTACGATTCCGGTACCTTCACGCAGAGACAGCTCTCCGTATAAAGTTTTAAGCAAACTACTTTTCCCGGTACCGGTTTTTCCAACTAAATACACAAACTCCCCTTTGTTTACAGTGAAGTTTACATCCTGCAATACCAGTGTATTACCCTGGTAAATATTTACATTATGTAAGGCTACAACAGATTCTGACATGACGCTGATTTATACTTTAAAGTTAGTTTGATAACGGGATCAGTTCTAAAATAGTATGCATTAATTGAAAATCCTGTTAATATTCATAGCGAATGATGCCTGCATAAGTACTTAACTCTAACTCTTTTTTGTCTGAGGCCTCCACTCTTCCTACCACTTTTGCTTCAATACCCAACGCAGCAGCCACCTCTATTATTATTGCCGCAGCTTTCTCACTGGTAAAAATTTCCAAACGGTGCCCCATATTAAATACCTGGTACATTTCTTTTGCATCAGCACCCGAATTCTGTTGTATCAGTTGAAAAATTGGTGGTACTTCAAACAAATTATCCTTTACAATTTTAAAAGTTTGTGGCAAGTATTTCATGCATTTGGTTTGTCCGCCGCCACTGCAATGTATTACACCGGTAATATCCTCAAAATGTTCTTCCAGTAAACGTTTCATTAATGGAGCATAAGTTCTTGTAGGAGACAATAACAACTTACCGATACTATATTTTTTGCCATTCACTCCTACTTCATCGGTCATCTTATTCTTACCAATATACACCACATCCCTGCTTAAAGAATTTTCAAAAGTCTCAGGGTATTGATCGGCATAATATTTACTCAGCACATCGTGGCGGGCACTGGTTAATCCATTACTCCCCAATCCACTGTTATATTCTTTCTCATAATTTGCCTGTCCACTGCTTGCAAAACCAACGATCACATTACCGGAAGCAATATTCTGATTGGTTACCAGTTTATTTTTAGGCCATCGGGCCGTCATGGTTCCATTCACGGCAATTGTTCTTACCACATCTCCCACATCGGCAGTTTCGCCACCTAAATAATGAATATGAACACCATACGACTTCAGTTCATCGAAAAACTCCTGTGTACCATTGATCACCGCTTCAATTACCTCACCGGGAATTAGTTTTTTATTCCTGTCTATGGTAGAAGAAAAGAGCAGGTTATTATATACTCCCACACAAAGCAAATCGTCAATATTCATGGCCACTGCATCTTGTGCAATACCCTTCCACACACTTACATCACCTGTTTCTTTCCAATACAAATACGCTAAAATACTCTTGGTTCCGGCGCCATCGGCATGACTAATATTTACCCATTGATCATCGCCACCCAAAAAATCAGGATACATTTTACAAAATGCATGAGCGTACAATCCCGGATCTAATTTTTTTATAGCATTGTGAACTTCTTCTTTCTGGGCAGATACTCCACGTTGGGCATATAGTGACATAAACGGTAGATACAATTAGTGAAACGGATAGAAATTAAATTCCCGGCAAATGTAACTAAAGGTTTTTCATTTCAGTTTTCGCTTTTCACTTCTTGGCTTTCTCTTAATTTTGCGCCACTTTATGACAGTTCATCACGGATTAGATACTTTACCTGTATTTCACAATGCGGTAATCACCATCGGAACGTTCGATGGTGTGCATGCAGGTCATCGACATATTATTGCACAACTACAGGAAGAAGCAAGACACACCAATGGAGAATCAGTGCTCATTACTTTTCATCCTCATCCAAGAAAAGTGATTTCTTCAGTTCCCGGAGATATCAAACTTCTAAACACACTTGATGAACGTATTGAACTTCTTTCTAAAACAGGGATCGACCACTTAGTAATTGTTCCATTCAATCATCATTTTGCCGGGCAAACAGCTGAAGAATATATAAGTGACTTTCTTTTTAAGTATTTTCATCCGCATACCATTATTATCGGGTACGATCACAGATTTGGTAAAGGACGTTCAGGCAATTATCAATTGCTTGAAAATACAGGAAAACAACTTGGATTTTCAGTAAAAGAAATTCCCGAACATATTCTGAATGAAGTAACTGTTAGCTCTACCAAAATAAGGGAAGCATTGTTGCATCAAAACATTGATGTTGCCAACGCCTTTCTTGGATATGATTATTTTTTTGAAGGATTGATTATAGAGGGGAATAAATTAGGAAGAACCATTGGCTATCCAACCGCCAATCTTCAGATTGAGAATGAGGATAAACTGATTCCGGGAAACGGCGTATACGCAGTTGAAGCCATACTTCTGGAAGACAAGCAGGAAAAGCCTTTCAAAGGAATGATGAACATTGGTTTACGCCCTACGGTAGATGGAAAGAAAAGAATGATCGAGGTGAATATTTTTGATTTTAACCAAGACATTTATGGCAAAACATTACGAGTGTATGTAAAAGCCTATTTACGTGGAGAAGTAAAGTTCAATGGGTTAGAAGAATTGAAACAACAGCTGGCAAAAGACAAAACAGATGCACTAAATTATTGATTTAATATCTTAGATACTTGATGATATAATAAAAAGCCCCCGCTATTTGCGGAGGCTTTTTTATTTGCGCATTTTTAAATTTTCTATTTCACTTCTTCAAACTGAGCATCTTCTACATGATCGCCACCGGCAGATTGCTGAGCACCAGCATCAGCGCCAGCTTCTGCACCACCACTAGCCTGCTGAGCCTTATACAACTCTTCGCTGGCAGCAGTCCATGCTGCATTCATTTCAGTCATAGCAGTATCTATAGCCGCGACATCCTGGTTTTTGTGTGCTTCTTTCAGTTTGCCTAAAGCAGCTTCGATAGGAGCTTTTTTATCTGCAGGAACCTTATCTCCAAACTCTTTCAATTGTTTTTCAGTTTGGAAGATCAAGCTATCAGCCTGGTTCAATTTTTCAACTTTTTCACGGGCTGCTTTATCTTCAGCTTCATGGGCTTTTGCTTCATTCTTCATCTTTTCAATCTCCTCTTTACTCAAACCACTACCAGCTTCAATACGGATCTTTTGCTCTTTACCGGTGCCCTTATCTTTCGCACTTACATGCAACAATCCGTTAGCATCAATATCGAAAGTAACTTCAATCTGAGGCACACCACGTGGAGCCGGTGGAATACCATCAAGGTTAAACATACCTAAGCTCTTATTCTGGCTAGCCATGGGTCTTTCGCCTTGCAATACATGGATTTGTACGCCTGGCTGATTATCACTGGCTGTAGAGAACACCTCTGTTTTCTTAGTAGGGATAGTTGTATTAGCAGGGATCATTGGTGTTAATACACCACCCATTGTTTCGATACCTAATGTAAGTGGCGAAACATCCAACAACAACACATCTTTTACTTCGCCGGTTAATACCGCACCCTGTATAGCAGCACCAATAGCTACAACCTCATCTGGATTTACACCTCTGTTTGGCTTTTTGCCGAAGAATTTCTCAACAATCTCTTGCACTTTGGGTATACGTGTAGATCCTCCCACCAAGATCACTTCATCAATTTGTGAAGCGGAATACCCAGCATCTCTCAATGCTGCTTCGCAAGGCTTCAAGCAACGCTCGAATAATTTATCGCTTAATGCTTCAAATTTAGAACGGCTTAATTTTTTTACTAAGTGTTTGGGAACGCCATCCACCGCAGTGATATAAGGCAGGTTGATCTCTGTTTCTGAAGAGGATGACAATTCAATTTTAGCTTTCTCGGCAGCTTCTTTCAAACGTTGTAAAGCCATTGGATCTTTGCGAAGATCAATTGCTTCGTCAGCTTTAAATTCATCGGCCAACCAGTCCATGATCACTTTATCAAAATCATCACCACCCAAGTGAGTATCACCATTGGTAGATTTTACTTCAAATACACCGTCGCCCAATTCCAACACTGAGATATCGAAAGTACCGCCACCTAAGTCGAATACGGCAATTTTTTGGTCCGCATGTTTTTTATCCAAACCATACGCCAATGCTGCAGCAGTAGGTTCGTTCACAATACGGCGAACATTCAAGCCTGCAATTTCACCGGCCTCTTTTGTAGCCTGACGCTGTGCATCATTGAAATAAGCCGGAACAGTAATAACGGCTTCGGTTACTTCCTGACCTAAATAATCTTCCGCTGTTTTTTTCATTTTCTGCAGAATCATAGCAGAAATTTCCTGTGGCGTGTATAAACGGCCATCAATGTCAACACGAACAGTATTATTGTCACCTTTGGCTACTTTATAGCTCCAATGGCTGATTTCTTCGGTCACTTCGTCGTAACGGCGGCCCATAAAACGTTTCACACTCATGATCGTGTTATGCGGATTGGTTATCGCCTGACGTTTTGCAGGATCACCTACTTTACGCTCCCCGTTTTTCAAGAATCCCACTACAGAGGGTGTAGTGCGGCGGCCCTCTTCATTAGCAATCACCACGGGTTCGTTACCTTCCATTACAGCAACACAACTGTTGGTGGTACCTAAGTCTATTCCTATAATCTTTCCCATAAATTTTATTTTATGCATTCAAATTGTCAATCATTATGCCATCTGCCAGATAAATGCAAAATTGTCAGAAAGAGGATTTGCAGGCGCTAATATGAACGCTTGCCTTGCTATTTAAAAGAATACTGTAGCTGACACTTTGAAGGGTTTGAATATGAAAAACTATGAATTTGCATCCTCCCGAAATTCGGGATACAACTTATGTGAAGAGAGAAATATATACTAACAGATATATAATTTCAACAAACTAATTCTCAATTTCAACTACTTCAATAACTGCCGGTTTAAACGTAAAATTTTTTTGGGAGTAGTAACTGAACAGGATTACAAAAAAAGTAGTTACGATTTTTGCCGGAGTAGGATACCAATGAAACACTTCTATGAATAGTTTCAAAAAACCATAATTCAGCAAAAGGCAACCCAGTACAACCATGAAATATTTGCTTAATTGCTCTCTTTTAGACACAGATGTTTCCTGGAAAACAACATAACGGCTCAAATAAAAACCTATAGGAAATGTAACGCTAAAGCCCAGTAGAAAAGCTGCTATATGAGGTTTAAACGCAATAAATGCCAAATGCACAGGCCCATTGATAAAAATGTAATGCACAGAGATGAAAAAAAGCGAGATATCCAAAACGGTATTAAAACCACCACAGGCTGCATAGCGAAAGGTTTGCAACGGCAGGATACGCCTGAACCATGGATAGAAAAAATCGATGATTCCCAACAAAGTTTTTCTTATGTATTCGTGCAACTGCAACATAAATGCCGCAAAGGTAGTGCATAATCAATTAGATTTGCAGCCCAAAATGTTAAGGATAATGAGTGTTGTTGCACAAATAAAAGCTTCGGCTGTAAAGGCAATTGCTAGTTTATACAACGTGGAATTACAGGAGAAAGATATTCTTGTAAATGCCACCAAACCGGAATTCAAAGGCGATTACACCATTGTGCTTTTTGCCTTTGTAAAACAATTGAAAAAATCTCCCGATGCTTTAGGCAATGAGCTAGGCAACAAACTAATTTCTGAAAATTCCGAACTATTTTCTTCATTCAATATCATCAAAGGATTTCTCAACTTAAGTATTACAGATAGTTACTGGAATCATTTTCTACAGCTTCAATACCATAATGAACACTTTGGCATTCAGCCTTCTAATGGTAAAAAGGTGATGGTGGAATACTCTTCTCCCAACACTAACAAACCATTACATCTCGGTCACTTACGCAATAATTTTTTAGGATGGAGCATTGCTGAAATCCTAAAAGCCAGCGGTTACGAAATTGTAAAAACCTGTATTGTAAATGATCGCGGTATTCACATTTGCAAGAGCATGATTGCCTGGCAATTATTTGCCAATGACGCAACGCCTGAATCAACAGGTATCAAAGGCGATCATTTTGTGGGTGATTATTATGTAAAGTTTAATGATGAATATAAAAAACAAGTTGAAGCATTGAAAGCCACAGGTGTAAGCCAGGATGAAGCCGAAAGAGAAGCACCCATCATGAAAGCAGCACAACAAATGCTGGTTGACTGGGAAGCCGGGAATGCTGAAGTGATTGAATTGTGGAAAATTATGAACGGATGGGTTTATAATGGATTCAACACTACTTATCAGCGCATTGGAAGCAACTTTGATAAAACCTACTATGAAAGCAACACCTATCTTCTTGGGAAAGATTTGGTTGAATCAGGTTTGCAAAAAGGAGTATTCTTTCAACAGGAAGATGGCAGCGTTTGGATTGACCTAACGGCTGATGGATTGGATCAAAAAATTGTGAGAAGAAAAGATGGCACTTCAGTATATATTACCCAGGATATTGGCCTGGCAGAACAAAAGCAAAAAGAATTTGGATGTGATCAAAGTATTTATGTAGTTGGTGATGAACAGAATTATCACTTTAAAGTTTTAAAACTCATTTGCCAGAAACTGGAGTTACCTTCTGCCGATCAAATCTACCATTTAAGCTATGGGATGGTAGAATTACCTACCGGTAAAATGAAGAGCCGTGAAGGCACTGTTGTTGATGCAGATGATCTGGTTGATGAAATGGTAAACATTGCTCAACAAAAAACAATTGAGTTAGGAAAGGTTAAAGACTTTACAGAAGAAGAATTACAGCAACTATACGATACCATTGGATTAGGTGCATTGAAATTTTTCCTGCTCCGTGTTGACCCAAAAAAGAAAATGATTTTCAATCCCGAAGAAAGCATCGACTTTCATGGATTTACTGGGCCTTTCATTCAATACACCTATGCAAGGATCAAAAGCATTTTAAGAAAATCCGGCACTGATGCTGTATCTGCAATCGATGGTTATTCAAGTTCGCTTCTTCCGTTAGAAAAAGAGCTTGTTATTTTATTAGAGACATTTCCATCTATTATAGAAGAGGCTGCCACAGAGCATGATCCTTCTAAAGTAAGTATCTATGTATTTAATTTGGCCAAAACATTCAACTCGTTTTATGCAGAACATTCAATAGCCAACGCAGAAACAGAAAGTAAGAAAACGCTTCGTTTACAAATTGCCCGATTCACGGCCCAGGTAATAAAAACCGGCATGAGTTTATTAGGTATTCATGTACCCGAAAGAATGTAAAAGATTGATGAATTAAAAATCCAAAAATTGAAAATAGCATTTACATTTGCACACCTAAGTATGCGGAGGTGGCGAAACTGGTAGACGCACTACTTTGAGGTGGTAGCGCCTGAAAGGGCGTGGGAGTTCGAATCTCCTCTTCCGCACAAAAAACGAAAGCCTTTCTCTTTTGGAAAGGCTTTTTTATTGAATTAGGGGATAATCAAATACAAACCAGGCTAACTCGCAGCAGCAAATCCACTGCGTATTCTCTTCAGTTCAGCCAAAAGATCTTCTCTTATTGTTTGGAAGGAAGTCTCCACTTGTGTGATCATTTCTTCAATTGACTCGGTATCTTTTTTCTCACCTGCCTTTTGTTCTATCAATAACAACACCTGTACCATTCCTTCTGCCTGTAACATAGATGCACTACCCTTGATCTTATGGGCGGAGTAGAATACTTTTTCCCAATTCTTTTGCCTTGCATCATTCTTCATTTGTCTTATTTGCATTGGGGTATTGCCCAGGAATAGTGTAATTACTTCTATCAGGCTATCCACATCATGCAGATCTTCCAAGAGACTCAAATTATAATGCCTAATGTTTGAAGATGTTGATGAAAGTCTTTTCTTTTCCGGTGCTGCAGCGGCTGAAAGATCATTGCCTAAAACTTTTTGAATGCGTTTGTACAGATCATTAAAATCAAACGGCTTGGTCATATAATCATTCATCCCATATTCGAAACATTTATCCTTCTCACTTTGCAATGCTGATGCCGTCATTGCAATAATGGGCGTTTGTATTTTCAATTTATTCCTGATGATCCTGGTTGCTGTATAACCATCCATTATCGGCATTTGAATATCCATGATGATAAGATCGTATAAGCCAGCTTCCTCACCGGTGAGCATGTCAATTGCTTCTTCACCGTTATTTGCAAAATCTACTTCAGCGCCCACCTTTCTTAACACAAAACCTATCAATTTCTGGTTTACTTCATTATCTTCTACAACGAGAATATTTTTTTCCATTAAGAATTTAGAAGAACCCGGCTCAGGCCAGCTAACAGACAACTCCCCTTTCTTCTCTTCTATAGTAAACCCGTAAGGAATAGTAAATTCAATTGTAGTACCCTCACCCATTTTACTGTGTGCAGCTATAGTACCATCTTGCAACTCTACCAACTGTTTACAAATGGTAAGACCAAGTCCTGTTCCGCCGTACCTGCGTGTGGTATCTGTTCCCACCTGAGTAAAACTGTCAAAAATTCCAGCCAGTTTATCTTCCGGTATGCCGATTCCTGTATCAGAAACTGCAAACTTCAGTTCAGCTCTTTGATCAGTCATTTTTTCTAATGAAACTTTCAAATGAACGCTTCCATGCTCTGTGAATTTGATGGCATTTCCTATCAGGTTCAATAATACCTGGTTTAAACGATAAGGATCACCAATTAACTGCTCAGGAATTTTTTCATCGATCTCATAGAATATACTCAGGCCTTTTTTCTTCAATCTATGAGCAAATATGCCTCTTGTATTCTCAACAACTTCATTTAAGTCGAATTCAATTTTTTCAATATTGAGTTTACCTGCTTTAATTTTTGAGAAGTCGAGAATATCATTGATCACCACCAGCAAATTATTCACAGACCTTTTAATGATAGCAAGCAATTCTTTTTGCTGATCGTTCAAATGCGTATCTGCCAAAAGCTCCGTCATTCCCTTAATTCCATTCATCGGAGTTCTGATCTCATGACTCATATTGGCCAAGAACTGCTCCTGCATAAGCCTTGCGTCTTCTGCTTCTTTTTTAGCTTCCATCAGCTGCATTCTTTGTTTGGAAAGCTCGGTAATATCTGTGGCTATACCTCCTATACCAAATACTTTTGATTCGTTATCAAGCAATGGGAATTTAACCAACAAAGAATCCATTTCACCACCTTGGATAATGAGCTTTTCCTCCATCTCCATTGGCTTACGTGTAATCTTTATCGCCTCATCGGTATACTTATATTTTTCTGCAAGTTTTGTATCTGCAAAATCAAAATCTGTTTTACCAATCACATCTTCTTCATTCAAGTTAAATGCTTCTTTAAAGCGTTTATTCACCATCATATATTTCCCATCCAGATCTTTAATAAAAATCAGAGAAGTTGCATTGTCTAAAATCGCCTGCAGCCTGTATTGCGACTGTTCTTTTTGCTCTGTTGAGTTTTCCAGTTCTAAGAGCAATTGTTTTTTGTCGGTAATATCCTTCACAACACATTGAAAGCCGATTGCTTTGCCTTCCTCCTTAATTAATACGGCAGTTTGCTCAACCCATTTTCTTTTCCCATCTTTTGTAATAATCTCAAACTCCTGTAAACTATCTGCCAGATCAAGCTTAACCTGCTGTATATAATTTTCTGTAATTGATTTTAAAAAAGAAAAATCAACAAGGAATGAAAAATGTTTTCCAACAATTTCTTTTACAGAATATCCGGTTAACAATTCAGCTTTTTGATTTGTGAAAGTGATTATGCCTTGTATATCTGTTGTAAAAATTACCGCACCGGCATTTTCAACTAGATTTCGGTAACGCAGTTCACTAACCTCTAACGCTGCCTCTTTTTCTTTTCTTAAATTAACATTCTTGTTCAGCCCTGCAATTACAATTGCAACAGCAATGAAAACAAAGATGCCACCAATCATTTCAAATGTTTCGTGATAGCGGTAAGAGCTCCAGATAAAGAAAGCGAATGATAAAAAGCATAATACCAGCAAAAACTGAGATGCTCTCTGGAATTTTAGGTTTGGATTTAGTTTTTTGGGCTTCATAATTCAAGCTATTGGATGAAGGGATGAAACTACAGTTGTGTAGTAATTCATAATGTCGATGTGAAGGTAGATGGGATAAAAAGCAAAATACGTAACAAATGGAACGTAATATTTATAGGTTTTTTACTACACGATGTAATAAAATCGAATGATCAGTGCTTTTTATGCCTATTTCAGACTCTTGCATTTCTTTCCTAAGTATTTTTATCTTTCCTAAAATGAAAAGAATATAATATGGCTGCTTTTATTATTACTTGTCCTAATTGTAACCACCAATTCGAACCCACAGATGCATTGAGAGATGAAATTCAGCGGGAACTGAATAGTAAAGCAAAAGAATGGCAACTTAGAAAGGAAGAAGAATACAAGCAGAAAGAAGCCAGCATGCAGCAACAATTAGCTTTAAAAGATGCTGAACTGCAGAAAACACTGGCTTTGGAAAAAGCAAGGTTACAGAATGAAATTCAGGAATCGCTCAAAAAAAGTATTGCCTCCGATTATGAAAACCAGTTAAAAATTTTGCAGCAAGCTGTAGCAGATAATGATGAAAAACTGAAAGAAGCAAGGCAAAAAGAGTTATCCTTCCTTCAAAAAGAACAAGAATTAAAAAATAAAGAAGCTGAACTGGAAATTGAAGTTCAGAAAAAATTATTGGAAGAACGAACCCGTTTGAAAGAACAATTATTAAAGGAAGAACAAGAGAAAAGTAGTTTAAAAGAACAGGAATTTCAGCTCCGGGTAAAAGAACTGGAAAAGCAGCTGGAAGATCAAAAGAAACTGGCAGATGAAATGAAAAGAAGAGCCGAACAAGGTTCTATGCAGTTGCAAGGAGAAGTACAAGAGCTGTTACTGGAAGATATTCTTCGTAACACCTTTCCTTTTGATAAAGTAGAGGAAGTAGGAAAAGGAGTAAGAGGAGCCGATTCAATTCAAACCGTAAGAAACCAATTTGGCGTGGAAGCCGGAAAGATCATTTATGAGAGCAAACGTACCAAGGATTTCTCCAACGAATGGATTGAAAAGCTTAAGGCCGACATGCGTACACTCGGTGCGGATGTGGCAGTTATTGTTACCCAAGCCTTACCAAAGGATATGGAACGTTTTGGCGAAAAAGAGGGTGTTTACATTTGCACTTTCACTGAAGTCAGAAGCGTTGCATTGTTGCTGCGTAATGCAATTTTAAAAGTGTACGATGCAAAAAAAAGCCAGGAAAATAAAGGCGATAAGATGGTGATGCTGTATGATTATCTTATAGGTAATGAATTTAGTGAGCAATGGAAAGCCATTAGGGAGGGCTTTATGAGTATGAAACTTTCTATACAAAAAGAAAGAGACGCAATGGAAAAGCTCTGGAAAGCAAGGGAAAAGCAATTAGAAAAGGTTTTATTGAACGCTGCACACATTAAGGGTTCTATAGAAGGAATTGCCGGAGCTGATGCCGTTAACCTGAATTTGCTGGAAGATAACGATGCTCTATTACTGGAATAATCACTTGATTTTATGATGAATGAAATAACTGAAACCCACGCTACAGATAAGCCAAGCCGCAAGAAACCCATCTTCCCGGTAAATGAAAGATTAAGAAAATATTTGAGAAGGTATGGCAGAGAAGTGGTACTGCCTGCCACTTATCAGGACCTAATGAGATTTACCTATACAGTTCCTCTAAAAACAAAAAACGGTACTGATTCATCCTGGGAAAGTGCTTTATATGATACAAGGGAGTTGGAATTCCTAAGAGAAGCACTGGTTAAGAATTATGCCATTTTAAAAACAAAGGGCGATTTCAGCTTTGTAAACCATTTAGATGTGGCGGGTATTGACTTTTGCTATTTTGGGAATAGCCAGCCTTTTCGCATCCGCATTATCAACCGCTACAACGAAAATGCAGACCATTACTATATTAAACAAGCTGATGCCAGCAGGATCTATGGACTGGAATTAGAACATCTTTTATCTCCAAACAGGTTATCCTATTTCACCTATAACAATACTTTAATAGAAGAACATATTCCGGGTATACCAGGTGATATATTCATCAAAGATTATCTTAATAATCCCACTACTAACCAAATAAGACTGGCTAAGGAGTTTGTGAAATTCAATGAAAGATGCTTTACCCATTTGCTGGGAGATATGCGTAGCTATAATTTTATTGTGAACATTACGCCTGATATAGCAGATTTTCAATACCGCATCAGAGCGATCGATTTTGATCAGCAATCTTATGAAGGAAGAAAAAACCTCTACCTTCCTCAATTCTTTAAAGAAAATAAACCGTTTGTTGATATTGTTTTAAAACACCTGAATAAGCGTTCTATTGAACAATACCAGGCAGAAGAAAGAACCATGATGGCATTCCGGCTCATTTCTTCAAAATACAGGGTAAAAGAATTATTGGATATTATGACCGAAGCCGACATTTCTCAGCCGGCTAAGATCAAACAGCTCAGGGAAGAATTGGCAGAACATTTTCATCAGCCCCACTTCTTAAAAGCTACAACCATGGGGCAGATCGTAAAATCACAACTTAAACAAAACCTGAGAAAAAGCCTGTTGCTTCTGCCTAAAACCAATTTTAGGATTGCAGACTGATCACCGTAGAAAGACTATAACAGATAATGTTAGAACAGAAATAAATATCCATAATAACAAACCCTGTAAAAATGGTTTTACACCAACATCCTTAATCATACTTAATGGCAAACCGGTACCAATAAGAAAGAGTGTGAGTGTAAATCCTGTTTTTGCGATACTTACAAAATGCTTATTGTACTGGTGCAACCCCGGTAACCATGTGTTAATCAGAACTGCCACAACAAATAAAGCAATGAAATAAGGCAGTTTTATTTTTTTAGACGCTCCTTTAAATGCAAAGGCAGAAATTATTGCCACAGGTATGATCCACAAAGCCCTGGCCAATTTTACCACAGTAGCAATTTCTAAAGAACTATTACTATAATGCCCGGCTGCGCCAACAACAGAACTCGTATCATGTATCGCCAGTGCACACCAAAGGCCAAATTGCCTGTCGCTCAAATGCAATAAATGACCAATAAAAGGAAACAGAAACAATGCAAAAGTGTTCAACAAAAACACTGTTCCTAATGCAACAGACATCTGATTCTTCCCTGCGTTAATCACCGGTGCCACAGCAGCAATGGCGCTGCCCCCACAGATAGCAGTACCACTTGCTATCAAATAAGAAGTTTTTTTATCAGTTGCAAAAATTCTTCCTAAACCCACTCCCGCTAACAGCGTTATGATGATAGACAATACAGATAGGCCCAATCCTTCTTTACCGGCATAAACAACTGTGTGCAAGTTCATACCAAATCCTAATCCTACCACTGAAAACTGCAATAAAAAATGTGTGAACTTATGCACTAACTGCTGATAAGATGGTTTAAATAATTGTGCAGCTACTATGCCTGTTAAAAGCGCTATGGGAGCAGAAACCCATGAGGTGGCACATAAAATAAACAAGATGATAAAAGCAATATCAGCAAACATAACCTGCTGATATTCCTGCTTTCTCCTTACAGCCAGTACAAATAACCTTACACGTTTCATAGATCAACTTTTACAAGGCAAAGTTGACCAGTATTAAAAACACAGAGAAATTGATAATAGTAATGTGTTATTACTTTAAGTTATGATGAGCAGCATACCTGATGAATAAATCGGTAAGCGGGCTTTGCTGGCCGTGCTGTTGGATGTAGAAAAAAGAGCGTTTCAGTTGCAGGCCCTTAACCTCTATAACACTGTATTCATTCCTCGCCAATTCTTTTATTATGGCATGTTTCGATAAAAATGCAAAACAATTACAATTAAGCAGGTACAGCTTCATGCTTTCGCTGCTTGCCAGTTGCATTTCAATTTTTAACTGAGCAGGAGATATACCTAACCCACGTAATGCCTGAACAATTACCTCCAATGTCCCTGATCCCGGCTCCCTCAATAATAATGGCAACTTTTTCAGTTCTTCTACTGTAATTGAAAGCTTTTTAATTAGTGGATTGTTACTTCTTGTAACCAGCACCAGTTCATCGCTTAAAAAAGTAGTGTATTTTAAGGCGGAAGATTTAGAACTCCCTTCAATAATTCCAAAATCAATTTCTTTTTTTTGTAAAGCCATTTCAACCTGCTCGGTATTACTTGTTGTAAGTACCACCTGAACATGATCAAACTTTTGATGAAAACGTGCAAGTATTGGCGGAAGAATATATTGAGCAACAGTTGTACTGGCCCCTATACGCAAGGTGCCTTTTTGTTTTTCCGTAAAGTTGTGCATCTCAAATTCAAGGTTACGGTATACACTAAACAACTGCTCTGTGTATTGCAACAAAGTTTCTCCGGCACTCGTTAACCTTATCTTAGTACCATTACGCTCAAACAACCGTACTTTAAAATGATTTTCAATTTCACGAATATGCTTCGTAACTGCGGGCTGCGTTATGTATAACTCGGCCGCAGCTTTTGTAAAGTTGAGTCGTTTAGCTACGGTATGAAAAACCTGTAATCGAAAATCGAACATGCGTTAAAGATAAGCAATTGGTGTACCTGCCTGGTATATTAAAGCACATGATTAGAAAAATCGGCACAAACCCACGCAAGACATAACCCTCCGAACAGTTTATATTCAATATTCAGCGGAACATGTAATCCTGGTCTAAGAAAAACTGCAGGCATACTGCCGGTTTCATTTTTTTCAAAGGCAGAGATCCGAAGCATCTCACTAAAATCAATGTCACCCCAGCTCCACCATTTATACATTGCTTCTTTTGCACACCACAACAAAGTGGGCAGATCGTATCTGCCATCATTGAATGTAGTGCCACAGGCATTTACCTGTAGCGGATGCAAATCAAACATTAGCCTTTCTTCTTCGTTCAAAAATTTATGCGCTACTTTCAATACTTTGGCAGACGGCAATTCAATATCTATACCAACCCGCTTGGTGCTGCTAACAATGGCAGCTGCATAATCGCCGCAATGAGAAATGGAAAAGTGATATTGCTCGTAGGGTAAATAAGGTTTACGCGTATCTGCAATCAGGATTTCTTCATAGGGAAAATCAGGAAACAAATATTGTAACAAATATCTTCCTGCCAGGTGCTGGAGCCTTTTGTGAGGATGAGAAATAGACCTTTGCAGTGGAACCTTTGCAGTGAAAAAAGATTCTGCTTCATCAATCTTCCAAATGGCCAATTGAGTGGCCTGGTTAATATTTTGTTGATAAAACAAAGGCATATACGAAAATAAGATGGATGATTTATGCCGGAAGATTTATTTTATTTGCAATTGTTGAATAAAGTACAAAAAGTACAAGAGTGCGACGCAAGGAACGATGCCATGGAATACAGAAGCCGACTACCCAATCCTTGCTCACTATTTTTAAAACCTTCAAATCATCAGTATTATGATTTTATCGGATACACGCATTTTGGAAGAGATGGCCAAGGGAACGATTAAGGTAGAACCTTATAGACGTGATTGTCTGGGAAGTAACAGCTACGATGTGCATTTGGGATCAGTTTTGGCTACCTACAAAGAACATATCCTGGATGCAAAAAAGCATAATACGATTGAGTATTTTGAAATACCTGAAGAGGGATTTGTTTTATACCCGCATATTTTTTACCTGGGCGTAACAGAAGAATATACGGAAACCCATGCCCATGTTCCTTTTTTGGAAGGAAAATCTTCTACAGGCCGGCTGGGTATTGACATTCATGCTACAGCCGGCAAAGGTGATGTTGGCTTTTGTGGTAACTGGACCCTTGAAATTTCGGTAAAACAACCGGTAAAAATTTATAAAGGCATGCCTATTGGTCAGTTGATCTATTTTCCTGTGGATGGAGATATTGAAGTAAAATACAACCAGAAATCAAACGCTAAATACAGTGACCAGCCCAACAAGCCTATTGAAAGTATGATGTGGAAGAATAAGTTTTAGCAGTTTATTCGCCAATGATTATTATTTATAATTTGCCATATTTTTCCTGTAAGCCAACAGCCATCCGATTACCTCGTTATAGCTTTCAATGCCTTCTGCCTGTTGATTGAGTTTGAGGTATTGATCATACAGCATTGACATTGCCGGAGCCATGGTGTTATCTCTTTTCCTGAAAAACGCACGAATTTCTTTTCTATCCTTTCTAACCAAGGAGTCGAGGTGCGATTTATTATACCGAAACATAGCCCCCAAAGCAGCGGTGTCTTTATCAATGATCAATGCCTGCTTGATCTCTTCAGACTGGGCATAGGAAAAAAGATCATTATATAAAGAATACCGGAAATACACATCACCCGAAGCTGCTGCCAGGTAACCAGCAATATTAGCCTCCGTTTCACTGGCATAGCCCAATTGATGCCCTATTTCGTGGCAGGCGATAAACGCTGTTAATACTCTTGGAATATCGGTTCGCACTTGTGCTTCCCCGGAAAAAGGGTTATAATAACCCGTAAAGCCAATATAATCGCCCAAAAAACTCCACATACTTCCTTTTATGGAATGAGCTGTATAATGCAGAAAAGGCCATTGCTTTGAGGCCTGGCGATAAGCTTGTTCAGCCTTTTGAAAAATATCGGGTAAAGATGGTGCAGGAAGCACAGTATCTTTAAGTTGCCGCCTACAGGCGTTTAAAGAATCTATAAGTTGATGCGTAAGTACCTCAACCTCTTCCTTGCAATATTCCTGACGGGTGATCTGCAGTTGCTGTACAATTCCTTTCCGATAATAATTCATTCCCCATAAAGCATAAAATACGATGTACACCCACAACAAGCCCCTGATGGCCTTGCCCAATTTTTGTTTCAGGATAAGCCCTGTTAATTTTTGTTGAACCCATAACCTAAAAATAAGTAGGATCTGACCGAAGCTAAACAAGATTAATGCTAAATAAATAAGATCTCCAACACTGAAAGGAAGCCAACCGGTAATGAAACGCTGAAACCGGGAAATAAAGGGATAAAACCCTACACTGTACTCATTTTCAACCCATTCGGGAAATTGCATACCTACCTGCAGCAACACGATGAATGCCAAGGGCAGCAACCAGTGTACCTGTTTTCTAAAAAAGGATGCTATTTTTTCTCCCACATTGGCCATATCTTCGATAAAGAAACTAATAATTGCGATAATTACAATTTTCCTTTTGCCTTTTGGTTTCCTTGCCTTACCTTTGCCCACCCTAAAAAACCGATCATGAGCCAAAGAAGGGAATTTGAGATAGCGTTTGTGGGTTTGAAGCCCGGGGTTCATGTGTTTGAATACAGGATTGATGATAAGTTCTTTACATCTTACGGGGAACAGGATTTTAGCAACTGTGTGGCGAACATTAAACTGAGTCTTGACAAGAAGAACGGCTTCATGCAACTGAAGTTCGATATTGACGGATCAGCAGATGTTATTTGCGACAGGTGTGGCAATACGCTCACCAAGCAGCTATGGGATGAGTTTAATATTGTGGTGAAGATGGTAGATGATCCCGAGATCATGAACGAGCAGGAAGAAGATCCTGATGTATATTATATCAGTCGCGGTGAAAGTCACCTGCACATTGCAGATTGGTTGTACGAATTCATTAACCTGAGTTTGCCCATGCAGAAAATGTGCAACGAGGAAGAGATGGGTGGCCCACAATGCAATAAAGAAGTACTGGAACAATTAAAGAAGATGGAAGAAGATGTGAAGAAAGATAACAACCCGATGTGGAAAGGACTTGAAAAATTTAAAGATTTAGAATAAATATTTTTGATACCATAAATTTTGAGTTATGCCTAATCCTAAACGCAGACATTCTCAACAGCGCAGTGCCAAGAGAAGAACGCATTACAAAGCTGAAGAAGTAACGCTGAGCAAAGACACTACAACCGGTGAAATTCATGTACGCCACCGTGCTCACGTAAGTGAGGGTAAGTTGTATTATAAAGGAAAATTAGTTGCTGAGAAAGCTCCTTTAAAAGCTTAATTGCAAGTTCAATAATATTCTGTAGCTTGCCGCACATGATAATTGGCTTAGACATGATGGGAGGTGATTATGCACCGCAAGAAGCGGTTAAAGGCCTCCAAATTTACCTTAGCCAGCACCATGGTGCGGCAACTGTATTTTGTATCGGCGAAGAAAATCAGCTCCTCCCCTTACTTGAAGAATACCAGATAAAAGGCAAAGTTCAGGTGGTACATGCACCTGAGGTGATTGGCTATCATGAACATCCTACTAAGGCTTTAAAAGAAAAGCAACAGAGTTCCATTGCCATTGGATTCCATCTTTTAGCTACCGGAAAAATAGATGCTTTTATCAGTGCCGGCAATACCGGTGCCATGCTGGTGGGTGCCATGTTCAGCATCAAACCCATTGAAGGTATTCAACGACCAACCATTGCCACGATCATTCCCAAATTAAATGGCGGCACAGGTTTATTATTAGATGTTGGCCTGAATGCCGACTGTAAGCCTGAACACCTTAACCAGTTCGCGGTTCTGGGTAACCTATACGCACAAAACATCATTGGCATTCAAGATCCTGCTATCGGATTAATGAATGTTGGCGAAGAAGAAGGTAAAGGCAATGTATTGGCACAAGCTACTTACCCGCTTTTGAAAGAGAACCAGCAAATACGTTTCATTGGTAATATTGAAGGACGAGATATTTTTGGAGATAAAGCCGATGTGATGGTTTGTGAAGGCTTTACCGGTAATATCATCCTGAAAATGGCAGAAAGCATCTACGATATTGCTAATCAGCGTAACCTGGGGAATGATGCCTATTTTAGTCGCTTCCATTATGAAAACTATGGAGGCACACCTGTTCTGGGCGTTGCCAAACCTGTGATCATTGGCCATGGCATCAGCAGTGCCACCGCTTTCAAGAATATGATGTTACTGGCAGAAAAAATGATAGAAACAGACCTCTGTGGAAAGATGAAGGAAAGTTTCCAGTCTTAATAATTCAATCACCTGACCATACAGACAAAACCCACGAGCTATAACTGTTCGTGGGTTTTATTTTAGCTGCACCATAAAACTAACTATTGTTAGCAAACCTGTACATTTGCGAAAAGTATCTCCTTCATGAACATCAAGCAAAACATACTTGAAACCATTGGCAACACTCCTCTCATTAAGCTTAATAAAATAACCAGGGATTTACCCTGTCTTGTTACCGCTAAGGTGGATTATTTCAACCCAGGCAATTCCATCAAAGACCGAATGGCTTTGAAAATGGTGGAAGTAGCAGAGCAGGAAGGAAAGGTACGTCCCGGCGGTACCATCATCGAATGCACAAGTGGTAATACCGGTATGGGCCTCGCTTTAGCTGCCTGTGTAAAAGGATATAAATGCATTTTCGTAACAACAGATAAACAATCCAAGGAAAAAGCCGATATACTCAAAGCGGTAGGTGCAGAAGTAATCGTATGCCCCACCAATGTGATGCCCGAAGATCCACAGAGCTATTACAGCGTGGCAAAAAGACTAGCAAAAGAAATACCCAACTCCTTTCACTGCAATCAATATGATAACCTGGCTAACAGGCAGGCACATTACGAAAGTACAGGACCTGAAATATGGGAGCAAACGGATGGAAAGATCACTCATCTCGTATGCACTGCCGGAACAGGAGGCACCATCACCGGAACGGCCATGTATCTTAAAGAAAAAAATCCCAATATACAAGTATGGGCCATTGATGTATACGGATCATTACTTACCAAATATTTCAGAACAGGCGAGATAGACATGAATGAAGTACATCCTTACATCAGTGAAGGTTTTGGAGAAGATTTTGTGCCGCAGAATTACGATATGAGCGTGATAGATCATTTTGAACAAGTGACTGATAAAGATGGCGCAGTGATGGCAAGAAGGATTGCAAAAGAAGAAGGATTGTTTTGCGGATACAGTGCCGGTAGCTGCTTACAGGGACTGATGCAACTGAAACAGAAGTTAAAAAAAGATGACCTTGTAGTATGCATTTTCCACGATCATGGAAGCCGCTATGTGGGTAAGATCTATAACGATCAGTGGATGATGGAAAGAGGTTTTCTTGATGTGAAAACATTCAGGGATATTGTAAATGGCCGCAAAGGCAAGAGGTTGGTTACCGTAACCCCGCAGCAAACAGTAGCAGATACGGTAGACCTGATGAAAAAATATGATATTGAACAAATTCCGGTATTTGACCAAGATGCTATCATTGGTTCCATCAGCGAAAACGGCTTATTCCAAAAAGTATTCAGTAATCCCGAAATCAGGCATAGTAACGTATCGGAAGTAATGGAACCCGCTTATCCTGTAGTAACATTCGACACCACGGTAGAACGCCTGGGAGGATTGATTAATAAAGATAACGGGGCAGTATTGGCGAAAGATGATAAAGGCGATTACCATATCGTTACCAAGTATGATATTATCCAATGCCTTGCTTCTTAGCCAAATAGCAGGTAACTTTAAGTATGCTTTCCACCTCACACGAAGTTTTTCTGCAGGTAGCTCAACAAAAAAGCTTTTCCAAAGCTGCGGAATTATTATACATATCGCAACCGGCAATTAGTAAGCATATCAAACTGCTTGAACAGCAATATAAAACCAAGTTATTCGAACGTAAGGGCATACAAATAGAGCTCACTGTTGCAGGTAAAATACTGTTTGACAGATTACTGGAGACCAAGCGGATACAGGAACAAACCAATTTTGATATCTCCAGCATCATTCGCGATCACCTGCAAACCGAAGGTGTATTAAAATTAGGAGCTAGCACTACAGTTGCTTTATATATCGTACCCAAAGTATTGTCGGATTTTCATAAACAATATCCCAATATAGAGATCAGCTTACTTAACCGTAATACAGAAATTGTTCTGGATGCTTTGTTGAACAAGGAAATCAACTTAGGTATTATTGAAGAGAAAGGAAAGCTAACAAACGTAGAATACCTTCCATTCATTAAAGACAAAGTAGTAGCGGTTTGCAGTAAGAAAAGTCCACTTGCCAAAAGAAAACAATACCAACTTAAAGAACTCCTTCAAATACCACTTGCCATCAGAGAAAGAGGAAGTGGCACACTTGCTATTCTAAGAAGTACTTTGGAAAAGCAGCATATCAGTATGAATGATCTCAACATTAAAGTAAGATTGGGAGGAACAGAAGCACTGAAGAACTTCCTGATCGAATCTGAATGCCTGGGCTTTTTACCCCAACGATCTGTAATGAAAGAGTTAAAATACGGGGAGTTAAAAGAGGTACAATTCAACAACCTTCATATAGAAAGAAGTTTTTACTTCATCCAACGAAGAGGCGAGAACAGTAATCTTAACAAAATCTTTATAAAGATCGCAAGATCTATCTATAAATAAAAGTTATAGGTTATAACAGAAACGATTTTCCTTGGTTATATACGACACTCTACTTTTACATCGTGAAAACGACAGAAAAAAGTATTTCATTGCTTTCCCATCTTGTATGCAGCTCCTGCTGTAAGACATATGACACAGCTATGCTACAATCGTATGCCGCCTGCTGTAATGCACCGCTTTCGGCTGTATATCATCCCGGATGCCTAACACCACAATTGCTTGCCAAAAGACCACGTACGATGTGGCGTTATGCCGAGATGCTCCCCGTTTTGAGAACGCATGAAATAGTGAGCCTTGGAGAGGGGTTTACACCGATACATACCCTCAGTCGATCCCCCATGGCAAAAGTTGTTTGTCAACTATTGCTGAAAGACGAGAGTGTAAATCCCACCGGCTCATTTAAAGCAAGAGGTATCAGCGCTGCAATTTCTAAAGCCAAGGAATTGGGAGTTCATTCCTGCGTTACGCCTACCGCAGGGAATGCAGGCAGTGCTTTGAGCGCTTATTGTGCTGCTGCCGGAATGAAGGCTAGCATTGTGATGCCTTCCTTTACTGCGCAAACCATCAAGGATGAATGCAGGTTATACGGTGCTGAAGTAATTGAAGTGAATGGATTAATCAATGAATGCGGCACCATTGCCCAAAAGATTGCAGAACAAACAGGCGCTTTCAATATGAGTACCATGAAAGAGCCTTACCGGTTGGAAGGAAAGAAAACTTTAGGCTACGAAATTGCCGAACAGTTGAACTGGCATTTACCTGATGTAATCATCTATCCAACAGGTGGCGGCACAGGCCTGCTTGGCATGTGGAAAGCCTTTCATGAATTAATCTCACTGAATCTTATTCAACAACATAAATTACCAAGAATGGTAATTGTGCAAACAGAAAATTGTGATCCTATGATACGTTTAGTACACCATGAAGCATTAGATCAAACTTTCAAGCCCTTATTTTCCAAAGCATCCGGGCTTGCTGTACCTTATCCGTTCGCAGCAAACTGGATGTTACAAGTTTTACAGGAAAGTAACGGTACCGCACTTACGGTTACAGAAGAAGAAATGGATAAAGGCATTGCGGAAGTAGCTGCATCAGAAGGTTTATTATTATCACCTGAAGGCAGTGCTACTTATATGGGCTTGAAAAAACTGATAGAGAAAGACTGGATCAAGGAAGATGAGAGTGTATTACTCATTAATACCGGATCATGGTATAAGTATCATTGATGGCTTACTTTTAGTTAATGAATTTTGATGAGCAGCTACACAGAAAGAATTACTTTTTGGGAGTCTTTCCAACGAGATCACTCTTCAGGAATTTGTCATAATCCTTCTTTACCTGTTTTGCATAAATTTCAGAAAAACTAAACAGTTCTTTTTTCCATTGATGCTGTGCAGTAGCGAACTGCATGATGGCATCAGCAGTTGCTGATCCTTTTCTACCTGTACTTCTGAGTAAAGACGAAGCTGCCGCAAGAGCCATGGAAGATAGCACTGTTTCCAGTTTATTTTTTTTACCACGGCAAAGGGTAAAATCCATCTTATCTGCCATTGGTTGCAATTGCTTAATCACAAAAGAGTGATGATTATATTGTACAGGCTCTAATAATGCCGGCGGAACAAACTGCATCATTTTCTGAATAGTGGCTACTCTTTCTGCATCATTTTTCCAGGATGGTTGTTTAACGTGAACATAAGACTTCAAGCTGGAGGGCAAAGCCTGCTTCATATCCAACAGTACGAAATCTTTATCTTTTTTCTTTTGTGCGAGAATCACATAACGGTTGATTCCAATACTACCCGTTCCAGCGATACGCATCGAAGCATCTACGTAAATATACTTACCGTTGTGAAATTCACTGCTCCATCGTTTTATATATTCAGCAATCGCTTCTTTTTCATTTTCCGGCAAAGCCATTGTCCTTTTATTATCAATCATTAAACTTCTTTGCTTCCCCTTTTTCACTGTCCTTTCCTTCATCAATGCTGCGTTGGTACGTTTACCCACCTGCACGATCAGGTCTTTTACAATACCTGTAGCCGTAGGCCGTTCAATAACAAGCGCCTTCCCTTTTGAAAGAATATCTATATACCGGTCAAGATAAAAAGCAGCCATTTGTTTTGTAACTACAGCGGGTAATTGCAGGTCATCCCCTGCCAGAAAGATACTGGTAACGGTTCTTGATAGCTCCCAAGTAAGTGGAGCCAGTATCGCTTCATCAAAATCATTTACATCAAAATATACCAGTCCGTTATCCCCTTTGTAAGTCCCGAAATTCTCTAAATGTAAATCACCACATATCCATGCTTTAGTAGCATCATTCCATGCTTGCAAATCAGGCATGTCTTCGTAGAACAAATGGCAAGTACCCCTGAAAAAACGAAAAGCACTATGCTTCATCGCATTGTATTTTAGCGGCAATACAGCGGGGTTTCTGCCTGCATTAAACGTCTTTAGTTTTTCAACAACATCTCTTTTCATACGAGTGTTTTTTTAAATCAGCTTACCTTCTTTGTTAAGCAGGTTAAAAACAAGATTCATTTTTTTGCCGGTCACCTGTTCAAAACAAGCTTTCAGATCTTCCGGCTGCGGGTGTTTAAATTTATAATGATCGTAGTAATACTGAAAGGCCTTATCTACTTCCTCTTTACCAATAGATTCTTCTATTATGTACATCCATACGGCAGTTTTAATGTATTCGGTTAAGCCGTAATCATCGCTTGATGCAAAGTTCGCCGAAGGTGTTTCAATGGGCGTTTGCGGTGCTACCTGTAGTAATGCATTGTATACGGCCCGCTGGAATTCATCTGCAGAAAGACTTTTCAATTTTTCAGGAATCATCTTGCCAATGATAGAATTGGTGCGGTATTTCTCCGCCTCATACCTGAACTGAAAATAAGTATTCAACCCTTCATCCATCCAGGGATGTTCCCTTTCATTCGTTCCGAAAACACTCATAAACCAGTTATGCCCTACTTCGTGAGCAATCACTCCATCCAGACTTTCGGGATTAGAATCAGGGCTGGTAATCAGTGTAATAGTGGGATATTCCATTCCACCGCTGGAATTGTTCTTAGGCCCTTCTACTGCCTGTACTACAGGGTAAGGATATTCCCCTATCCATTGGCTGTACTTCCGCACCGCATCTTTTACATCATCCACACTTTTTACCCAATTGGTATTTTTCTTAGGATGGTAATACGTAAATGCATCCACTGTTGTGCCTGTAGATAATTGTAAAGTATCATACTGGATTATGAATTCCTTATCTGCAAACCATGCAAAATCGGGCACTTGCGCTGCGGTATACAAAAGCGTTTTCTTAGCCGTTGATATAGGTTTATATTTCATAACCTGTGCCCCCTGAGCAGCGTAATTAGCTGTTCCTATTTTTTTATACGCCTCCAGTTCCTCTTTGTTCTGCAGGGTACCCGTAGCACCAACCACATAAGCAGCAGGAACAGTAATAGTTACTTTGTAAGATGCATATTCACTATAAAATTCTCCCATATCGAGGTAAGGCATTTCATGCCATCCGTTGTTGTCGTACACAGCAGGTTTGGGATACCACTGGCAAGCCATAAACTCGCCATCGGCATACCCTGATCTGGAAAAATATGCAGGTAATTTTACCAGGAAAGGAGTTGTAATAGTAACAGAATCACCCGGCAACAATGACTGAGGCAATAAAACTTTGATAATATCGATATACGCATTATTTGGATGAGCCGCTGTTTTACATTCTATCCCGTTCGCTTTAAACAGTAGGCCATCGATAGCGCCATAAGAACCGGAACGTAGTTTTTGCTTTCTGCTTGGATCATTCTTCAATTGCTGGAATAAGGCAGTACCATCATTCCTGTAGGCATTCGGCCAGATATGAAACCAGATAAAAGCCAGTGTGTCGGGAGAATTATTTTTATACACGATCGTTTCAAAACCTTTTATAGCCTTTTCTTTGTCGTTCAATTCCGCATCGATAGTATATTGCAGTGCTTGCTGGAAATAAGATGACTGCGCCGAAAGCCTTATAAAACCCAGCAGTGTTACAATGGCAAGAAAGCATACTTTCATGAAAAAAGTTTAATTGAAAGGTAATTGGATTTTTTATTGTAACCATAACAGTTTTGTCGTAATGTTTATGCAGGAACATATAGATCAAACAGGAAAAAAAATTATTATGCATAAAAACCCTGAAAGGATCATTTCACTGGTTCCTTCGCAAACAGAATTATTGTTTGACCTGGGATTGGAAGCGCAAGTGATCGGCATTACCAAATTCTGTATTCATCCCACACACTGGAAAGAAGCGAAGATTATTGTTGGTGGCACTAAGAATATTCATCTTTCCAAGATAGAGAGCCTTCACCCCGACCTGGTTATCGCCAATAAAGAAGAGAATGTAAAAGACCAGGTAGAAAGCCTGGAGAAGATTGCACCTGTTTGGGTGAGCGATATTAATACACTGGAAGAAGCTTTATGGATGATACAATCGATCGGTTCTATCACCGGAACAGCAGCAAAAGCATCTGTTATTGCACAAAGCATTCAAGAAAATTTCGAAAAATTAAAGCCCCTCAGCAAACCTTTGCGGGCAGCCTATCTCATCTGGCGGCAACCCTATATGGCAGCAGGCGGAGCTACTTTTATTAATGCCATGTTGAAACGCTGTGGTTTAGACAATGTTTTCAGCAAGCAGCAACGCTACCCTGTGGTAACTGCAACAGACTTACAAGCCGCAGACTGCCAGGTAATATTGCTATCTTCTGAGCCTTATCCTTTCAAAGAAAAACATATCCGGGAATTGCAGGAACTACTTCCTCAAACACATATCCTTTTGGTTGACGGTGAACCTTTCAGCTGGTATGGCAGCAGGCTGTTATATGCAGCCGCTTATTTTCAATCTTTATTGCAGCAGCTAACGGTGCATAACTTCAGTTAAAAGCTAACAAGCGTTTGCCGTAACACAAGTATCTTTGCCGCGCTAAAACGAAACTTAACTAAACTATTGTCTAACATGAAAAAGTATCAACCCGGTGTATTGTTTGGAGAGCAACTGGAAGCTTTGTACAAAGATGCCAAAGAAAACCAGTTTGCGCTGCCTGCCGTAAACACAATCGGCACCAACACCATCAACGCAACATTAGAAACAGCTGCTAAAGTAAATTCTCCTGTTATCATACAATTCTCTAACGGTGGTGCACAGTTCATTGCCGGTAAGGGAATGCCTAACGACCAGTTACAAGGTAATATCCGTGGCGCTATCTCAGGTGCTTTACATATTCACAACGTAGCAAAATACTATGGCGTACCTGTTGTATTGCATACAGACCATGCCGCTAAAAAATGGTTACCCTGGATCAGCGGTTTAATTGATGCGGGTGAAGAATATTTCAAAGAAAAGGGTCAACCTTTATTCAGTTCTCATATGCTTGATTTGTCTGAAGAGCCTATTGAAGAGAACATTCATACATCTGTTGAATTCTTCAAACGCATGGCTCCATTAGGCATGGGTATTGAAATTGAATTGGGTGTTACCGGTGGTGAAGAAGATGGCGTTGACAACAGTGATGTAGAGAATGATAAATTGTATACCCAACCACAGCACGTAGCGTATGCTTACGAACATTTAGGCAAAGTTGGCCGTTTGTTCACAGTAGCAGCTGCTTTTGGTAATGTTCATGGCGTATATAGCCCGGGTAACGTACAATTACGCCCTGAGATCCTGCATAACAGCCAGGTGTACATTCACCAGCATTTCAATACTACCGATGAAAAGCCGGTGTACTTCGTATTCCATGGAGGAAGTGGTTCTCCCCAGCACCAAATCCGTGAGGCCATTAGCTACGGTGCTATCAAAATGAACCTGGATACCGATCTACAATGGGCTTTCTGGGAAGGTATCCTGAATAACTATAAAAAGAACGAAGCTTATCTGCAGGGCCAGTTAGGTAATCCTGAAGGTGCCGATAAGCCGAATAAAAAGCATTACGATCCACGTGTGTGGTTACGTAAAGGCGAAGAAAGCTTTATTAAACGTTTGGAAGTAGCTTTCGAAGACCTGAACTGTATCAACAGGAACGCATAAGATCGAACGACTATATATTTTAAGCCGCAAGTGAATACTTGCGGCTTTTTTATTTGTGGGAAAGATGAATTGTAAGTGGTAAGTAGTGAATAATAAAAAGATTCATGAATAGCGGGATACAATTTTGGGAGAGTGGGCGAAAGCTAGGATGCGAAGGTCTGAAAGCGGATGTTTTATATAAACCATTGATTATTACGCACTTCGATACATCCTACTATTTTAATAGAATACTTAAGTGTTGATTATCAGCAATTTGTTATTTTCATGAACTCCATACGGCTTATGTAGGACGTATATAGGGAGTAACAAGGAAGGGAGTGCGAAGGGTTGGCGAATTAAGGATTTGTCTTGTACTGAAATTACTTTACAGTTATACGGTTATTCCTGAATAGGCTTTACACTGTTTGACAATGATACGGATTTAGCTTTACAGTATTGTTTTGGTTTCCATAGTTTTTGTAAGCGTTTATTTGATTGATGTGCTTTAGCGGGTGTAAGATTACCACAACTCATGTGTGGCCTTATCCGATTATATACATCAATAGCCTGATGAACCTGCATCACAGCATCATTGTAATCGACAAAAGTCTTTTCCAGATTCAATTCTGTTTTTAGAATACCGTTTACCCTTTCTGCAACAGCATTATCGTAAGGGCTTCCACTTTGTGTCATACTTATAGCTATTTTGTTCTGCTGCAAAACCTGCACATAAGCATCACAGCAGTACTGTATCCCTCTGTCTGAGTGGTGAATGAGGGATGATATATCTTTCAATGAGGCTACCGCTTTATGCAAAGCGATAAGACAACCCTGAACCTTTAGTTGCTGACTAAGATGATAGCCTACGATTTTGTGGGAATAAGCATCTGTAATCAGTGACAGATAAATGAACCCGTTTTGTGTTGACAGGTAGGTAATATCGCTTACCCAAAGCTGTTCTATTGCTTTTACTTCCAGACCTGTTGTAAGATCAGGCCACTTTTTAAAGTGATGATTGGATTGGGTGGTTCTTACATAACGCCTTTTCTTTTTTACCAATAGATCATTATCTTTTAAAAGCCTGAAGAAGCAATCTCTGCCGATAGAAATATGATGTGCAGCAAAATCTTCCTTCAACATGAACAACAATTTATTACCACCTACCTTGGGCAATACTTTGCGAATGGATTGCACCAACTCAATAATGACCGCTTGCTGAAGTTGCTCATCGCAAATCCTCCAACTATGATCATAATAGCCTTGCCGTGTTTTACCAAACAGTTTACAAAGTCTCCCTAATCCAATGCTTGGATAAAGTACTTTCATTTCCTGAACTGTTTGGTACCAAACTTTTTTACAAGGTCTACTCCCAGCTCCTTACCGGCATTCTCTATCAGCATCTCCAAGGCTGTGATTTTTAAATCCGCTTCGCTGGGTATGGTGCTTTCTGTAGCCTGAATAACAGATTCGTCTTTCTCTCCCGTAGGGTATCTTTTCTTGTACCAGCTAACAATATCTGCAATACTGGTCGGGGGAATATTATACTTAGTAGACAAGCTTTTGTAGCCTTGATCGGTAGAAAGATATTCTCTCGCTATGATAATCTTTAGCTTACTGTCATATTTGCCACTGTATCTCTTCTTTTGTGGTATTTCCATTGTTTTATCAATTTACATATTGGGTACGAAATATGTAAAGTGATTTCAGGATAAGACATTCTACAGTTTTAAACAGTTAATGAGTAACTTCAATGCAACTAAAAGTTGAAAACCATGGAAACCTACAATACCTTATCAGAAGCGATCAGCGATCTGAAAAGCAAAGGATATACCGAAGATTTTAATGTAGAACATGCCTATATCACCCATAAAAAGGGTGGTCACTCCCTTTTTCCCAACGATTTTCATGTGGATGATTTTTTCGTTTTGAGGATAATACCGATCCATCAGACCAAGCCATTCTGTACGCCATCTCTTCCGAAAAATTTCATCTAAAAGGCTTACTGGTGAATGCCTATGGACTTAATACCGAACCTTTTGCTGATGAGCTGATGGAAAAATTAAAGACACACTAAACTGGGTTTCAAAGATAAACCTTCGTATCATTACCCTTCGGCAATTTTACTTCACTCATATAATACACTATGGATAAGAATAACATCATTAAAGAATATGCTAATAACGATATTACAGTAGTATGGCAATCAGCAAAATGTATTCATTCCGGTAATTGCGTAAGAACATTACATAAAGTTTTCAATACCAAAGTATCACCCTGGATACAACTCGAACACGCCACTACCGAAGAGATCATCAACACAGTATCGCATTGCCCGAGTGGTGCTCTAAGCTTCCGCTATAACAAAGCCAATGACTAAAACAGTCAATATATATCCTTACCAACAGCCATCCAACTGATCTGTACAAAGCCTTGTACCGTTGGTTATAGCAGCTTAACCCTAACAAAATGAAAACATTCTTATTCGCAATTTTATTGTTCACCCGCATACCTCTTTCCTTTTCGCAAATCATAAATGACAGTGTTTACAAGGAAGCAGCGATAACATTGCATACCGCCACCGGAGACATCTTCGGCACTCTTGCCTTACCCAATAATAGCCATCCCCATGCTGTTGCGCTGATCATAGCAGGTTCGGGACCTACAGACAGAAACTGTAATAACCCTTCGATGAAAAATGATACGTACAAAAAACTGGCAGCGGCATTGGCTGAAAATGATATAGCCAGTATTCGATACGACAAACGTGGGGTGGCGGAAAGCAGGCAGGCTTTGCTAAGTGAAAGTGCTATCCGGTTTGATGATTATGTACATGATGCGAAAGACTGGATTCAACTCATCAAAAAAGACGACCGATTTTCCTCTGTAATTGTCATCGGCCACAGCGAAGGTTCATTAATCGGTATGTTATCCTGTGTGGAAGGTGCAGCCAAATTTATTTCCCTGGCCGGAGCCGGAAGGCCAGCTGATGAGATATTGAAAGCGCAACTGCATCTATTACCACAACCAACCAAAGATGTAGTATTCCCTATCATCGACAGTCTAAAACAGGGAATGTTAGTGAAAGATGTGCCCATCACTTTTTACTCACTCTTTCGCCCCAGTGTGCAACCATATATAATCTCCTGGTTTAAATATAACCCTGCATCAGTAATCTCAACGCTCAAAATTCCTGTTTTGATCATCAACGGATCCAGCGACCTGCAAGTACAGGTGGAGGATGCAGAAAAGCTACATGCCGCCGATCCTACAAGCGAGATCATGATAGCAGAAAAAGTAAATCATATTTTACGAAAAGTGAGCAGCAAAGAAGAAAACATAAAATCCTACAATGATCCTTCCTCTCCCCTTGATACAAGTGTACTCCATGCAATTGTAGATTTTATAAAGAGATAAGAAGTGTATTACTTAATTCGGCTGCATTGATTTAGCTTTTCTAATAAAATACTTTAAAAACGATTGCACACATGTAGTATATTTCAAAACCAAATGATTATTCAAAAGATTAACAACCTCAGCTCTTTCCACCACTTATTAATCATCTTATAAAACTAGTCTCTATGAGTACCATTATCACCATATCCGCTAACATACATGCACCTGTGAGCAAAGTCTGGGATTATTATACGCACCCTGCTCATATCATTCATTGGAATTTTGCATCAGATGACTGGCACTGTCCGAAGGCAGCAAACGATTTACGTGTGGGTGGCAAACTCTATTCACGGATGGAAGCAAAGGATGGAAGTTTTGGATTTGATTTTGAAGCTACTTACACAACAGTAGAAGCGCTACAAGCAATAGTGTATACCATTCCGGATGGCAGGCAGGTGACCGTGCATTTCTCCGGAACACAGGACATTACCACTGTTACCATTCATTTCGATGCGGAAGAACAGAACCCCATTGATATGCAACGGAACGGATGGCAAGCCATCCTGAACAATTTCAAACAATACACCGAAGCGAATTAACATGCGAATGTTGTTCACCATATCACTACTTTTCATTGCTATCAGTGCATTTGCACAGGGTGGATCATCGGCTTTGCAGATCACGCACGTTACCGGAAACTTTTACGTGTACACTACATATGGCGACCCAGGTGATGGCAGTCGTTATCCATCCAACAGTATGTATCTTGTGACCAATAAAGGTGTTGTGTTGTTTGATACACCATGGGATAGTACGCAGTTTCAGCCTTTACTGGATAGCATACAAAAAAAGCATCATCAAAGAGTAATCCTGTGCATCGTAACTCATTTTCACAGCGACAGAACTGCGGGGATAGCTTATTATAACCAGCATGGCATAGCCACGTATACCACCCAACAAACCGACGAAATATTACAAAAGAGGAACGAAAAAAGAGCCGGCCACCTGATCCGGCATGATACAACTTTCACGATCGGTGAATACAGTTTCAGCACCATATATCCCGGCAAAGGCCATAGTCCCGATAATATTGTCATCTGGTTTAAGCAACAGCAGTTATTATATGGTGGCTGTTTTATTAAAAGCACAGACACAAATAATCCCGGTAATTTATCAGATGCCAGTATCAGCGATTGGATACATGCTATTCAATACTTACAGCAGCAATGCAAGCAGCCCAGATACATTATTCCAGGGCACCTTAGTTGGACAAGCAACAGTTCCTTATCGCATACCTTGGAACTTTTAAAAAAATATCAAAGAGAGCATAACCCCAAAAAGAAATAGTTGAACCTGCACAAGCTCTTCTCTATTTTTCTTATTTGATGAGACAACAGTAAGGGAAAAGCAAGAGAAATAGGCGATTTATATTTAATAATTTATTAATTCAAATGCAATCATTCTTTGATTATCTTCAATCAGTAAATCAATTTCATTCCCTCACAAAAAACATATGCAAAAGCTCTTTTTAACCTTAATAATCATTTTAGTTACTGCCTTTTCATCCAATATTTTCGGTCAGGGCAAATCAGACAGTAGCATGGTAAAATATACTTACGCTGAGATCATAGGACGCAGGGTGTTGTTGAGTGCCAAATTTGATACATCTATAGATTTTGGCCAGGAAGGCGGCGGTATTTCATTTGACGAACCCATCAGAGATGTAAGGAACAGCACTACTAAAACATTCAACTCTATGATTGATGCTTTGAATTATATGTGTGATAACGGATGGGATTTTGTTCAGGCTTACACAGTACATTTAGGAAACGGCAAAAGTGATATTGTTTATCATTATGTGATCAGGAAGAAAAAGTAAGCCAGCTAAGCATTTACAATGCTCATGCAATTTACTTGAACAGCATGCAATGCAAGCAAAATTATACAACCTAATAAGGGTAAGTTAATTCGATCTTACATCCCAATTCTTCTATACCAGGTTTAGATGTTTTATGTGATTTGAATGTATATCACTCACCGACTAGTTGAAAGGAAATCAGTTCAATTACTATTTATCCTACTTATTGGTGCACTTAAAGAAGACTACCCGGAACAATTTTTTAATAGAAGCTATTAGCTTCTTCACTAATCATACTCAAAACAACTACTTACATTTGGGTATTACGACATACTTAGAAACGCTAAACTCATGTCTGTCCTTCTCGATAACCCCATCTGGCATGCTTTATCAACAGGTAATCAACCCTTTTCGTTGGGGAATGAAACAGTAAAGTACATGCAAAGAGAAGTAGGGATTTTTGCAGGATTGAAGACCAACAGCAAAGATGAACTAACTGTATTACACGAAATATTACCTCCGGAAAGTTCGGTGATCCTCTTCACACCAAACGCATTACCCACAGTACCCGGATGGAAAATACAATTGCAAAGAGAACTATTACAAATGGTATATACAGCAGCAGAAGAACCACCACTACTATTCAAACACCCTATCATTCCTTTGCAGGAAAAAGATGTTCCTTCTATGTTAGCTCTTACCAAACTAACAAAACCAGGTCCGTTCTTTTCCAGAACCTTTGAATTAGGCAATTATGAAGGTGTTTTTTGTAATGGTAATTTAGTAGCCATGACTGGACAACGTTTACAACCATATCCTTTTACTGAGGTAAGTGCTGTATGCACACATCCTGATCATACAGGTAAAGGTTATGCAGCAGGCTTGTTGACAAGTCAAATAAAAAAAATATTAGCAGAGCGCCGCATACCCTTCCTTCACGTTTATCCCAATAACGTCAGCGCTTGTAAACTGTATGAAAAATTGGGCTTTAGTACCAGAAAAAGCCTGATCGTTCAGGTACTTGAAAAAGAATAGCATTATCGTACAAAAAAGACACAGCACGCCCCCTCGCATATTTTATTGGATGCATCATTTCACAGTCTGTAATTCTAAATAAGGTTTTACCTTTCTATATTCCTGCCTTTACTATCGTTTCAGGATTTTTACAAATCGCCGCCTTGTGCAATACAAGTTTTTCATTTGTGATATCTACACTTATTTCTACCCAACCATTGTAACGCTTACCGGCAATAACCACCTGGTAAGGAATAAACTTATGCCGTGCCTCTTTCCAATGGCCTTCCCATTTATCGGGCTCTGTAAAAGAAATAATTTTCTGTACTAAGATAATGGAGGATAAATCGAACCACTGATAACCATTAAAACTATCCAGTACAATTGTTTCCCCTGAATTCATTACCGGTATTTCTTCGTTACTATTTACCGGCAGCATTACATCAATATTGCTTGATACCAGGAACTGTATCTTATCTACCTGCGCTACAGGATCTCCCACCAATTGCGTAACAAAATGTAAATCCTTTCTGCCATCATGATTCACATCAATAGCATAGCCCGGAGCATTCGCCAGTATATCCCTGTCGTACAGGTTAATATATTCCATTGCAATGTTAGGATTGGGAGTTCCCTGAGTAGGCGTTCCTTTCTTACAGGAAACTACAACGAACAATACCGCCAGCACACAGCCACGTTTTACACTTTTCATATATTATAATTTTAATTAAAAATAAAGGAGGAAAAATGTAAAGGAAAAGAGAGATGTGTGAACTGCTAAAATTAAGAGATGAACGGTTTGAGCAATCAAATCACTGATGCCTTTAAATAAGCATTTCAAAAATGACTAAGCTTAAAATACGATTTAAGTGCGCAATCAAATTAAGGCAAGATATCTATACTGAAACAATAGTAAGTAGCTTTATCAAATCATGAATACAATGAAACCATTATTCTTTTCTTTGTTAATCTCAATGCTGGCCGGTTGCGGTCAACAGCAGGCAAATTCAACCTCAAAAACAGAAAAAGCAGACAGTAGTAATGCTTCGGCCACGATAAAACCTTATGCACCCGGTTTCGGTGAGTTTATGAGCAGCATACAAGTGCATCATGAGAAGCTTTGGTTTGCAGGCATCAATAATAACTGGCAGTTGGCAGATTTTGAGATCAATGAGATTAAGGAAGCATTGCGGGGTATTGAAGATTATTGCACAGACAGGCCGGAAAGAAAATCATTGACTATGATCTATCCCGCAATTGATAGTATCAGCAGCGCTATTCAGCAAAAAAACCTCGGTTCTTTCAAAAGCAATTTTACCATACTCACACAAACCTGTAACACTTGTCATAAAGCCACAGACCATGGTTTTAACGTCATACAAATACCCACAACACCACCATTTTCCAATCAAAGTTTTAATTTATCAAACTAAATAAATATATGTCAGCGCATTAAAAAGCCTGCAAATGTTGCAGGCTTTTTAAGTATTATGAGGCCCTTAGCTTTAAAAACGCTTTTTAAAGTTCCTGTTGTTACGGTTATCTCTTCCTCCGCTGCTACCATTACCCCTGTTAGGTCCGCCACCGCGATTATCCCTGCCACCGGAACCACGGTTATCACGATTATCTCTTCCTCCGCCACTACGTCCGCGGTTATCCCTTCCACTAAAGCTTTGCCTACGACCTCCGTTACCTCTGCCATAATCATCTCTTTCAAAAGCAGGAGCACGATGCTTAATAAAAGGTGTAGCGCTAAACTCCAGTTCACCGCCAGTAATATTATCCAGCTCACTCCTGATCGCATCATCATGTACCAGTTCCTTGTGCCAGTTACTATAAGCCAATTTCATATAGTATGCAATAGCATGTGCAAAACCGGCTTTCTTTTCAGGATTCTCTTCCTTCAGCGCTTTATCAATGACCACTTCCAGGTTCTTACCCAAGTGAGAATACCTGGGCTTGTGTTTAGGATAAGGCAATGGCTCAGGTTTACCTTTATACGTTTCCTTTTGCGGAATCGGGTAAGGGCTATCTACATCTAATTTAAAATCACTAATAAAAAAAAGATGATCCCAAAGCATATGCCTGAAATCTTCTACGTTACGCAAATGAGGATTTAAGAAACCCATCAGTTCAATCACAGCTTTAGCCTGCTGGTTGCGTTTTTCGCGATCTTCAATAGTCATTACATATTCCACCATTTTTTGTATATGGCGGCCATATTCACGCATACTCAGGTAATTTCTGGTAGTGTTATATTCCATATTTTCTGTCAACATCATAGCAAATGTAAGTAATAGAAGGTGTTTGAATGAATTTAATATTCATAAAGAATACACATGTTTCATATCGGTTTACGTTATTCTTTATTCATTACCGGTACGTCAGCTTCCTATTGTTAATTTTTTCAAAAAAGGATGAGTGGTGTAACAATTTACGAATATCATCGTAGTATTGTACGACATTATTCGTAATTCTACCATCACTAAACAAAAAAGCTATGAAACATGCGTCCATCCTATCCAAAGTATCTATCGCTACTGTTCTTTTGGGCAGTTGTTTATTTCTTTCCTGGCAACGCCCCCTTCAACAAGAAAACAGCAAAAAAGAAAACAGTCAATTGCTTATCTATGGAGATACCAGCCAGCCCAAGCAACGCAATACTAGTAAAAATGAATATAGAATAAGAGACATTGACAAAGCCATGGAAGAACTTGATAAAGGCATGAAGCAATTGGATGTGCAGATGCAGAAGCTAGACTTTTCAAAAATGCAGGAACAACTGAACCATGCTTCAGAGAAGATACAGCAAATTGACATGGATAAAATGGAAGCTGAGATAGAACATGCTCTTGCAAAAGTTGATTTTAACCAGATCAGAAAAGAAGTTGATGCTTCTTTACAGGAAGCTGCTGTACAGCTGAAGCAAGCAGACATGAAGCGGGTAAAAGAAGAATTAGAACGAACTAAGGAACAACTGAAACAGCAAAAATTTGCTTTTCACATAAATGCCGATTCTATCAAAAAGAGCGTGGAACAAGGAATGCAACATGCCAAAGAAGGGATGGAAAAGCAAAAAAAGAACTGAAACAACTGAAGGCTTTTACCGGTACCCTTGAAAAAGATGGCTTAATCAATACAGAAAAAGGGTATACCATTAAGGTTTCAAAAGGCAAACTACTAATCAACGGTACTGAACAACCCGATAGCATTTATGAAAAATACAAACCGTATTATCCAAAAGATGAATTTTCTATCATTAACGACGGGAAGAATATATCTTCCTTATAAATGCCGCCCAAGAACAGCAGCTGATCTAGCTAGGGTTGGATCAGCTGTTTTCTTTCATCTGACTGGAAGAAAAAGCAAGAGGCAGCAACATATTAGCCTGCTTAATGATGTATATTTTACCTGTTTGTCCGCCGAGTATCAACCGAATGGGTTGCTTATAACGTAATTCATGTTCCAACAACGCCTGTCTGCACATTCCACATGGAGAGATCGGTTTATTACTTAAGGTACCTTCATTGTGGTTATGGTAACTTACTGCCATGGTATGAATGCCCACACCGGGATGCAATACAGCACTTGATGCCAACAAAGAACGTTCCGCACAAATACCCACCGGGTAACTTGAGTTTTCCTGGTTGGTTCCCTTTACCATTTCGCCATTGTTCAGCAATGCAGCTGCCCCTACAGAAAAATGAGAATACGGTGCATACGCTGTATCCGTTACAGCCCTTGCTTCGGCTAATAAAGCAGCATCCTGCCGGTTTAGTTGTTCCGCCGAATCATATACTTCAAATTCAATATTCAATTGTTCCTGCTTCATATTGGCCCTAAGTTTATTACAAGAAAACGATGCGCTATTACATAAGCTTGTTCACAAATCTAAAAGATATACCATAAAAAATCCTCACCATTATTGATGAGGATCTATAAGGATGCGAACTCACTGTTTAGTTAATGAAGTGGAAAATGCGACTCCAGCGAGGGCCATTATCCCAGCTCATCCATATCATAGATGCTTTACCTACGATATGCGTTTCAGGTACAAATCCCCAATAGCGGCTATCCTGGCTGTTATGCCTGTTATCACCCATCATCCAGTAATAATTGTATTTAAAAGTATACTGGGTAGCCTGCTTGCCATCAATAATAAAATTTCCGTTCTTCTCTTCCAGCGTATGCCCTTCATAAGCTGTTATCAGCCTGCGATACAAAGGAATACTTTCTGCAGTTAAAGGTACGCTTGCCCCTTTTTTAGGAATATATATTTCGCCGTAATTATCCACGCTCCAATGCCTGATCGTATCGTAAGGGAATATTTTATACTTACACTCATCCATACTGAATGGAATTACATATGGCACAACAGAACTGATGTTAGGTACTTGTTTAAGCTTGGCAGCATCCGATTCTGTTAAAGGCATATAATACACGCCACCCTGCTTATACATATCCTGTAACTGGTTATACAAATCTTCGGTCTTTTCATCATTACGTACTTCAATGCCATGTTCTGTTTTCAGTGCATCGAAATCGATGGGAGTACCCTTTGTTTTCACTTCATAGGTCCGCTGTGATCCCGGTGCTACAAAAGCCCTCTGATGGTTCACATACAATACACCATCTTTCACCTGCAAAGTATCTCCTGGAAGCCCAACGCATCTTTTGATATAATTATCCGTTTTATCTATCGGATGAACGATGATGTTTTCACCAAAACGCTGCCATACGGCATCCCTTCCATCTACTCTAACAAAATCGTAATAAGGCTGTGCAGAACCATAGCCGGGCAAGTTGATGATAGTATCTCCTGCGGGGAAATTAAATACTACCACATCGTTACGTTTTATGTCTGTGTAGCCAGGTAAACGTTTGTACGGTAATTGCAACCATTTTACATAAGAAGGAGCCGTTTCACTCATAGGCATTGTGTTATGCACGAAGGGAAACGATAAAGGCGTTTGAGGAATACGAGGACCGTAGCTCATCTTACTCACAAAAAGAAAATCATGTACCAGCAATGTTTTTTCCATACTACCTGTAGGAATTACATAAGCTTCGAAAACAAAAGTCCGGATAATGGTGGCTGCTACAACAGCAAATACACCTGCGTCAATCCACTCCCGTGAGCCCGGCTTTTTATAAAGCTTGAATACTTTCTCTCCACCCCATTTCACTTCTTTGGAAAAACCGAGATAGGGGAAATAAATGAAGGGAAGAAAGGTGGTGAGAGTATGATGTACAAGGTTAAATTTTCCAAAATGCATTACAAAGATGATAGTAACCCATATGGTGATGAACTGACCTGCGATGGGAATAAGCTGTAACCAGAACCATATTTTTTTGATCTTGCATAATTGTACGATCTCCCAGGTATTATAAAACGGCACAAATGCTTTCCAACCTTCAATACCAGCCTTTTTAAACATGCCATATATACCAATATGCCAGCCTATAGTGCCGATGATAAATAAAAATAGCCCCATAATAGAATTTTAAAGTGTAACAAAAATAATGGTAACTGCTTAGCAAATACGTTTTCTTTTCTAAGCGTTTTCTTAAACATTGCAAAGCCGGGTATATGGTACATGTGCAATTTTTATTCCCGTCCGGGAAGCTTCAACAGAAGCTGTTACGGCTTTTTCGGCCAGCAATTCTTATCTTCTCTCATTTATATTGCTTATTTAGGTAAGTTCAATTTAGCTTGTTTTTGTAAAATGTTTAACAGAGAGGCCGGTTTTGTATATCAAAACGAATAATACCCTGTTCAAGGCTTTATATTTACGGATAAACTGCTCACATGCAATATTTCAGTATCAAGGATATAGAGAATCTCAGTGGAATAAAAGCACATACCCTCAGAATATGGGAGCAGCGTTACCAGTTCATTTCGCCGCAACGCCATCCTAGCCAGCATCGCAGCTATACCAATGAAGATTTGAAATACATTTTAAAGATCAGTTTCCTGTATCATAATGGCTACAAAATATCGAAACTTACACAACTACAGGAAGAAGAACTGATACAATTGGTGCAGAAACAGATCATTCAACCTGAGCAATACATTTTATTTATTAATCGACTGATCGAGGCATCGATTGACTTTGATGAGGAGCAGTTTGAAAATGTTTTCAACCAGGCGGTCAATCACCTGGGGTTTGAGCATAGCATATTCAATGTCACTTATCCATTTCTGCAAACAATCGGATTGTTATGGATGACCAATTCCGTTATTCCCGGTCAAGAACATTTTGCGAGTAATATTATCAGAAAAAAGATACTATCCGCTATTAATGCCGAGGGTGGGCGTTTTAATGAAAACAGAAAAATGACAACTCTGCTGTTTTGTCCTGAAAATGAAAAACATGAACTCCCTTTATTAATGCACCATTACCTGTTCAAAAAGTATCGAAAAAATGTAATCTATCTCGGGCCTGATATGCATGTCAACGAGATAAAGGAATACACAGAAAAATTTTCAGTAACCCATTTGCAATTTCATCTCATAACAAATCTCACCAATCAATCGCCTGAAGATTTGATAGAAGAATACCTCTCTGCATTTCCTCAACAAAAAATCGTGATAACCGGCCCATTCACCAAAACGCTATCGCTTCAATCGGCTAGGGTATTGCTGCTAGACTCTTTAGAATCTTTAACAGAACATATAACATCCCTTAGCTAAAAAATTATTTAGGCAATACATACGTATTTACATCATCGGCAGTGATCTTCTTGCCAGATAAGATCACCAGCCTCTCTACCACATTTCTCAACTCACGTATGTTACCTGTCCAGTTGTGTTGTTGTAAAGCTTCTATGGCTTTTTTGTCTATTTCCTTAGCCGCCTGGCCATATTCTTCGGCAATATCAGCCAGGAATTTTTCAACTAGCAGCGGAATATCGCTTCTTCTTTCATTAAGAGAAGGGACATGAATCAATATCACTCCCAACCTATGATATAGGTCGAGCCTGAAGTTCTTTTCTTCCACTTCTTTCAGCAGGTCTTTATTGGTAGCAGCAACCACACGAACATCTACTGCAATTTCTTTATCACCTCCAACACGGGTAATCTTACCTTCCTGTAAAGCCCGCAATACCTTTGCCTGCGCACTAAGGCTCATATCACCGATCTCATCCAAAAATAAGGTGCCACCGCTGGCTTGTTCAAACTTACCGATACGTTGTTTGATAGCCGAAGTAAATGATCCTTTTTCATGTCCGAATAATTCGCTCTCGATCAGTTCACCCGGAATGGCAGCACAGTTCACTTCCACCAATGGCCCGGCATTACGATTACTTTTTTCATGTATCCATCTTGCCACCAATTCCTTACCGCTTCCATTCTCTCCGGTTACAAGCACCCTTGCATCGGTAGGTGCTACTTTTTCTATCGTAGCTTTTATTTTTTGAATGGCATCACTCTCACCGATGATCTCCTGCACTTTGCTCACTTTCCGCTTCAATACTTTGGTCTCTTTTACCAAGGTATTTTTATCCATTGCATTACGAATGGTAATAAGCAGCCTATTCAGATCGGGTGGTTTGGAAATATAATCAAATGCACCTTTTTTAACTGCTTCCACGGCAGTTTCAATATTGCCATGACCGCTGATCATAATCACCGGCACATCAGGATTTGCTTCAGTGGCTTTCTGTAAAAACTCAAGCCCATCGAGCTTGGGCATTTTTATATCACATAACACAAGATCATAAGTGGTAGCGGAAAATTTTTTCCATCCCTCTTCCCCATCAGCTGCCTCATCTGTTTTATAGCCTTCATTACCCAAAATATCTTTCAATACATTCCTAATGGCACGCTCATCATCCACAATTAAAATATTCGGCATAACATAGTTTGTTTGACGCTAAGATAAGTGTAAGTTTTTTTGTAAGGCAGCGATGCAGTGAACTATTAACCTTTTATTGCAGTGAGCCATTACCATTGCAGTTGTAAAGCAGCATAAAAATTCCTATTCGCTGCAGGATTATAATAACGCCGTCCTACCGCATTAATATCGTTGCCCAAACTATATAATTCGTTTAAGAGGTTATCACCTGCTACGAAAAGATTAGTCCTCATCTTCCAACACCTGAACTGCCGGCCTACTTTCACCTCCAGCAAATGATACGCTTTTGCATATTCATCTGCAGCATCGTTCAGGGAAATTGCATCTACTGCATTGTAAAGTATATGCAAGTAATACCCCTTAGCAGCTTCTATATCAGTGCCCATCATATATGTATGCACGGGTACTCCTGTAACGGGATTACCTGTATAATCAAATGCCCCCTGCCTGTATTCTGTAAACCTATAGGGCTGGTAAGCACTGGCCGCCATTAAGTGTATGGCTCGTATAAATCCTCGATTTTTTGCCAGCAGTATATACGCAACAGAAGCCTCTGCCCCATTTTCTTTTATCCTTCCTGCATTTATAAAATATTCCGCACCAGCAGCATTGTTCCTTCGCACAATCGCATTGTGTAATTCAAAATCATAATACGCAATGTCGAATTGCAGTTTCCCTTTGGCGATAACCCCTTTGATACCACCTTCATAATTCAATCCCTGTTCGGGTTGTAGTTCTGCATGAAATAAACCATCGGAAGGATGTATCTCTGCCAGTGTTGGAGTAGAAAAACCTTTAGTTGCAAGCAGATAAGCAGAAATATTTTCACTCATTTTATACAATAAGGAAATCCTCGGCATTAACACACTACCGTTAGAGTAAGATTGTTGCCGGGAAGATGGGGCCGTAAGCCGCTGGTAGGTATAGCTTGTTTTATTAACACTCAATCCCCCCTGTACAACCCACCTGTTGAGTGTATAGGTTGCCTGCGAGAAAATGAAAAACTGGCGGGCATGCAGATCATCCTTAAACTGAACAGTATCTTTTTGTCCGCTCCTATTTCCATAATCATCTATAAGCGAATGGTTGCCTAACCATTCTGCCCCGGTTATCCATTGCCATTGATGTTTTTGGTACACCAGTTGTGTTCTTCCGCCACCGTTCCATTCATCCCGCTCTTCATAGTTGGTGATGAAAGGATTAGTGAAAGAAGTATGATTAAGCATAAATGCATTTTCCCATCTCCAGTATTTACTCAGTTCTTTCTCCTGCTTTATACCTGTGTACCATGTTTTATTATACACGGCAGCTTTTTGCTGAACAGCACCGGGAAACACAGGCGTTGCAAGCCTTGCCTGTTGAGGATCTTTTTGCATCTGCGCCAGCGTTAACCCGCCAGGGGTTTGGTAGTAAAGATCTGTGTAGAAGGCAAGTACTTCCCATTTCTGTTTACCATACTGAAATGCCCCATTGTACTGTAGCATATCTTTTCGCATGGCAGACTGCATCCTATATCCATCACTTTGCTGGTGCATCTGTTGGATAGAAGAAGAAACGTTGGCGTTACTATGTTTCCACTGGGCTTCTTCATTCACTAGTCCATAAGAACCGGCACCTACAAGAGCCGAAAAGTGATCTTCTGTTTTTTGCTGAAACTGCGGGTTGGTTTTTAATAAGAGCACCCCACCGGTTCCAGCACCGTACATGCTTGATGCAGGGCCTTTAGCAATTTCCATCCCATCTACGGAATGTATATTGATCAGGTTAAGATAAGTATTGCCTGCCGCATCGGTAAGGGGCAGACCATTCCAATAGATCTTCACATTTCTTACCCCAAAGGGTGAACGTAATGTGCTGCCGCGAAATGATAAACGGTAGCTGCCGGGAGAGCGTTCTTCCATCCTTACACCCGGAATCGTATTTACGGCCGTAACCATGGAAAGTCCAGCTGTTTTATCAATGTCTTTTGTTGTAAGAACAGCAATGGACGCCGGAACTTCCTTCCATAGCCGTTGGGCATGAAATGCAGTTACAGTAACTGTTTGCAAAGAATCTACCTTAAAAACCGAACTATCTTTTAACTGGCCAAAGCCCATAGATGCGATGAGGCAAAATATAGGCAGCATTATTTTTTTTCTCATGAAATCAGGATCTCTCAACTGTTAATTCTATGATATTATCGACGGCAGTTGCATCCATTCCTTCCAGATCGAACACATAATAGTGATCATCTAAAGAACGCATTGCAACTTTTTTATTATTATTCAATAAAACAGCGTTTGTAATTGTATAAGGCAACTGCACCAGTAATTTATCTTCTTTTTTGTTCAGCACATGCACAAATACCTTGTTACCTTTTTCAGTAACAGCACCCCAATCTTTTGGTTTAACAGATCCCGCCTTTGTTGCGTAAATAGTATACCCGTAAGTCTTCATCCATTGCCCAACTTCGTGTAAACGCTGTGAAAATTCAGGTTGTATCTCACCGCTTGGCATTGGGCCAATGTTCAGTAAAAGATTAGCACCTAAACCGGCGTCTCTTACTAATAAATGAATCAGTTCTTTAGTTGATTTATAACTTCTGTCCGTTATGTTGAAACCCCATGAATTATTGATCGTTTCACATGTTTCCAAAGGCAGTGCAGATACGGATTGACCACTCAACCCGCCTTTATTTTCTCCCGGAAGGTCTTTCTCAAACATCTGAAAATCTTCACCCGGCAAGGGCGACAAATGATGGTTATTCCCGATAAGGCATTGGGGTTGCAACCGATGGATCAATGCATAAATCTCATCACAATGCCAATCTATCCTGGGTTGCTGTGTTTTATCCTCATCATTGGCCAGTTGGTCCCAATACCCATCAAACCAAACACCTGCTATTTCTCCATATTGGGTAAGCAACTCTGTAAGCTGTGTTTTCATAAAATGCAAATAACTGTTCCAATCGCTTTTGGCCGCTCTACCTGTTCCCTTACCCGTACGACCTGTTTCATAAGGATAATCGGATCGGTACCAGTCTACCAATGAGTAATACACAAATAATTTTATGCCTTGTTTATGACATTCATCTGCCAGCATTTTCAAAACATCTTTTCCGTAAGGCGTGTTCGTAATCTTCCAGTCAGACACCTTTGTATCCCAATTACTAAACCCATCATGATGACGGGTAATAAAAGTAATATACTTCATCCCCGCAGCTTTAGCCGTAGCTACCCATTCGGCTGCATTAAAATAAACGGGATTAAAAAAGTGAAGTAGGCGTTTATATTCCTCTACCCTTATGTTCCGATTGTTCATTACCCACTCACCAGCTCCCAGCACACTTGAAGCACCCCAATGGATAAACATGCCGAAACGGGCACTATCAAACCATTGCCTGGCCTCCAGGTTTTGGGGAGGGGGTTGGTAAGATTGTGCATTTGAAAGATCAAGCATGCTGAAGCATAGCAGTATAGCAAAGCAATGTTTTTTCATAGCGAAGTTTTGGAATGAAGGTAAACAGATCGAAAGAAAAATCCCGAAGCGATATGGCCCCGGGATTCACTGATATTCTTGTAAACCAATTATTTCTTCGTGTACATCACATCCTTCACCAATTTTACTGTTCTGGCAACATCAGGTATGGCCAGCGCTGCCAGGTTTGGTGCATAGTGCATAGGGGCATCTGCACTGGTGATACGCCTGATCGGTGCATCTAAATAATCAAAGCCTTCTTTTTGAATACGATAAGTAATTTCAGAACTGATTGATGCAAATGGCCACTGCTCTTCCACTATCACCAAGCGGTTGGTTTTCTTTACACTTTCAAGAATTGTGTGCCAGTCTAAAGGTTTGATCGTTCTAAGATCAATCACTTCTGCACTCACACCTTCTTTTTCCAATTCAGCGGCAGCACTTAAAGCTACTTTCATCATTTTATTGAAAGAAACAATGGTAACATCTCTTCCCTGCTTTTTTACATCAGCTTTGCCGAGGGGAATATAATACTCATCCTCAGGCACTTCTCCTTTTTCACCATACAATACTTCACTTTCCATAAACATTACAGGATCTTCTTCGTAGCGAATGGCCTGTTTCAGTAAACCTTTGGCATCATAAGGGTTTGAAGGAGAAACTACTTTAATACCGGGGATATTGGCATATAAGCTTTCAAAAGCAGTTGAGTGCTGTGCACCTAACTGACCGGCACTACCATTGCCACCGCGGAAGACGATAGGACAACTGATCTGACCGCCACTCATCGCCAGCATCTTAGAAGCTGTATTCAGTATTTGATCAAGAGCCAAAACAGCGAAGTTCCAGGTCATAAATTCGACTATCGGACGCAAGCCATTCTGAGCGGCTCCAACCCCAACGGCAGTAAAACCCAATTCGGCAATCGGTGTATCAATAACACGTTTAGGGCCAAATTCGGCCAGCATTCCCTGGCTAACTTTATAGGCACCATTATATTCGGCTACTTCTTCTCCCATCAGGAATACTCTTTCATCCCTTCTCATTTCCTCGCTCATGGCTTCCCTCAAAGCCTCTCTGAAAGCAATTGTTCGCATATGAATAGTTGATTAAATGAGCGGCAAAAATATAAGATTATGCCGTACAAAACCAAAACTGTTATAAGTGCCTGAGATAAAAAAACTCCCCCCGCAAAAACGGGAGGAGCTTATTTAAGTGAGTATTAAAACCTACAATACATTGAATGCATAGCTGATATAGTATAAACCACCCACCTGTGCATTACCAAAACCATTGGTATAGTATTTATTCAAAAGGTTGGTTGCACCAAGTTTGATCATGGATTTGGTAGCAGGTAATTTGTAACTAACCATACCATCGAGCACTGCAAAAGAAGTAACCGGTCCTGATCCGAAGGTTCCTTCATAGAAGAAACCATCCTGGTACCTGTACATCACGTTAAAGCCGATCCTTTTCTTGTACAGGAAGCCGCTGTTGGCAAAACCAAAGTTTACCCTGTATTTTGGTGTATTAAAGTAGGAAACGAAGGTAGGATCATTAGGAGTATCCGTCATTTCATCGGAATATACATTACCTATGATGCTGAAGTTTCTGGGTAACTGGTACTCTAGCGAAGCACCCCATCCACGGGTTTTAACTATGCCCACGGCATTCTGAGACACACTGAATATTTTGCCGGTAGCTACTTGTAAACCGTTGGAGGAGCTGATGAAGTTATCATACTTAGCAAAGTACATGTAAGCATCTACCAAAAGCCTTTTTGCAATCAGGCCTTTATACCCAAATTCAAAAGAATTAGATTTTTCAGGTTGTAAAGCAGTAAACTTCAACAGTTTTCCGTTCTTATCATAAACAGGATTGTTGTTCAGCTGGTAGTAATCAATCAGCCTTTGCAAGCCACCAATCAGGTAGGTACCACCACCCACCACAAGGTTAATCCATTGGTTTTGGGTAGAAGGGAAACGATATGCTGTTTGATAAGACAGACGAAGGTTTTGATCTTCTGCCAACTTCACCACGGCAGATGCCCTTGGTGTGAAGTGGCCATCAAAATTGCTATTCTTATCATAACGGCCTGATACAGATAATTTAAGGTAATCATCAAATAGTCTTTGTGATAACTGACCGTAAGCGCCCAATTCTTCAATCATAATTTTTCCCGGGACAATGGCAGATTGATCAGCGAATAATGTTCCTTCAGAGTTCAACCAATACCTTTTCCAGTTACCCCCTACCAGGAAATCGGTTTTCGTTTTAGCCAAACCTAATGCATCCGTTAAATTGTACTGGCCTTCCAGTTGGTACAAAGCAGTTTTATCAACGAACAAGCCTCCACCTTTGGAAATAGGTGTGCCAACAATTTTCTGAAACAAGGGGTTATTATAAATTGAACCCGTTGGCCTGCCCTGGTCTGCGGTAGAACGAGCAATCGCATTTGCTGCTACAGAGCCCATGCCCATACTTAACGCTGAAGCATATGCAGCGGCATAGGTAGGATACCATACTGAACTTGGCTTCCATGCCTCATTAAATAATCTTGTAGAGATAGTGGCATTGTAAGAATCTCCCGCATCTTCCTGTGTGGTATAAGCACGAACGTACCAGTTTTTATTGCGTAACTCAAGTTTTGCCTGAGCCATACGTAGGTTTTTGAGAGAATACCTGTCAGATCCCGTATACACTGTGTTACCCGTTCCAAAATAACCAGCACCGATCAATTCAATTTTATTGGTGAGTTTATAATGGATCGCAGCAGTAGTTTTAAAATTTAATGTTGTTGGATTGATCACATCTTTCTCATCATAACCTGTTCTGCTCACATTCATACCTGCGAAATAGTTTCTGCTGGAAGCTGATCCGTATACAATAGGAGAATAACCAGCAGCTACTAATGCGCCACCGCCAATTCCGGTTAAGAAAGAATTATATGCAGCGATGTTTGCGGAAGGATTCGCACCCAGGTAAGCATTGGAAGCCGCCATAATAGCATTGTAGGTAGGCGCTCCCAGTAAAGCTTGTATGCCACCCAATACACTGGAACTAACAGAACCCAGGCTAGCAGTAGTTTCATCCCCATATACGTTTACACCATCGTAGTTGGGATCAGTACTTCTGTTACCCTGTACCAATTGTCCGTTAGGTGTACCTGTTGTTCTTGAATAATCACGTTTATCATTAGCTAACCAGTCTTGCGCCTGGATAAATTGTGCATTGATCTTAAAAGCCAGTCTTTCTGATATTTTTTTCGCCCAACGAATACTCCAATCGTAATAAGGGGCTGCATTACGTTGGTAATTGTCTACATGGTTAATCCCTTGTTTGATCTGAAAACTCAATCCCTGGTATTTAAAAGGGTCTTTACTATTGATGAGTAAAGTACCATTCATACCACCTGGGCCGTATAATGCAGAAGAAGCACCTGGCAAGAGTTCCATATTATCAACATCCAGTTCCGAAATACCAACAATACTACCAACTGAAAAGTTGAGGCCCGGCGCCTGGTTATCCATTCCATCTACGATCTGGTTCAGGCGAAGATTACCATTCACGTTAAACCCGCGTGTACCCACTGATTTAAAAGTGAGGCTCGATGCAACCACATCCACCCCTTTCAAATTACCGATCATTTCGTAATAGTTTGAAGACGGCGCATTCCTGATAGCTGCGGCACTTACCCTTTCGATAGAAACAGGTGATTCTAATATTTTTTCCGGAACACGTGAAGCAGCTACCACTACTTCATCTCCCATAGTAAAAGAAGGGGCGATATCAATATCAATAGCTGCACCACTAAACACTACTTCTTTGGTTGCAAAACCTACAGAAGTAACTACCAAAGTGAATGGAGGTTTTTGCGATGTGGTGAATTTGAAATTTCCTTTATCGTCTGTATAAGATCCTGTGCTGGTTCCCTTGATTGTTACCGACACAGCAGAAAGCGTTTCTTTTGTACTTGAGTTTGTTATTTTACCTGAAACAGTTGTGGGTTGTGCGTAAGCGAGGGTTGCTGAAAAGAGCACCATCAGAACAACGATGGAACGCTGTAATTTTCTCATAATGGCAGATTTTGTTGAATTAACAGCAAAATAGCGATTGTTAGTTTTCTGTAAAAATTTTATTTAAATACTTCCATTCGTGTGTGCGAAAAAAATATAGAATCAAAATAAAAATTATGAAATGCTCTCTGTTACTTTGGGGCATGTCACAATTTCAATTCCCACAACAAACAGCTTTCTATAAAGGAAAAGTTAGAGATGTATATAGCATTGGTACAAACCTGCTGGTGATGATAGCCAGTAACCGCATCTCTGCATTCGATGTTATTCTTCCCAAACCCATTCCTTATAAAGGCCAAGTATTAAACCAGATCGCAGCGTATATGCTGGATGCTACGAAAGATATTTGTCCCAACTGGCTCATCAGCACACCTGTACCCAATGTTAGCATTGGTAAAAGATGTGAACCTTTTAAAATTGAAATGGTAGTAAGAGGAAACTTAACCGGGCATGCCTGGAGAACTTATGCATCGGGTAAAAGAACCTTGTGCGGCGTTGCATTACCTGAAGGAATGAAGGAGAACGATTTTTTCCCTGCTCCTATCATTACTCCAAGCACTAAAGCTGCGGAAGGGCATGATGAAGACATTTCGAAAGAAGAGATCATCGCTAACGGATTAGCCTCTGCTGACGACTGGGCCATCCTTGAAAAATATGCATTGCAATTATTTGAAAGAGGAAAAGCCATTGCAGCAAAACAAGGATTGATACTCGTTGATACCAAATATGAATTTGGAAAAATTGGTGATGAAATTTATTTGATGGATGAGATACATACTCCCGATTCATCAAGGTATTTTTATGCGGATGGTTTTGAAGAAAGACAAGCCAAAGGCGAACGCCAAAAACAATTAAGTAAAGAGTTTGTAAGAGAATGGCTGATTGCTAATAATTTCATGGGTAAGGAAGGACAGTCTGTTCCTGAAATGACAGCGGAATGGATACATACCATTTCCCAACGTTATATTGAACTATATGAAAAAGTGATAGGTCAATCATTCGTTCCTGTTGATCTTACCGAACAGGAAATTTTCGATAAAACTGTTGCATCGTTACAACCTCTTTTATAGCCACAAACAAAAAATGAAAAAGCCAACAGCATCATCGTCTGTTGGCCTTTTTATTTTCAATTGATAGCACTTAATACATCGTTCCATATTTATTCTCCGCTGCAACTACTCAATCCATTCATCTCATTCAACCTCGGCCTTAACCTCGCCTGGGATTTATTGAAAATATTCCTCCCCTTATCTACACCTTTTCTAATTTCTTTTTGTCGCTCTTCCGGCATGTGAACCGTATCCTTACATTCTTTGCTGCAACAACCATCATACTCCTTCGCACAATCCTCACATTGGATAAACAATAAATGGCAACCATCATTTTTGCAGTTGGTATGTGTATCGCAAGGCTTACCACATTGATGGCAATGTGCAATCACATCTTCGGTAATCCTTTCTCCTAACCTGTTATCAAATACAAAATTTTTCCCGATAAACTTACTTTCTAAGCCTTCCTCTTTCAACTGGTTGGCGTAATTGATAATACCGCCTTCCAAATGAAACACATTTTTAAATCCCCTGTGTAACATATAAGCACTGGCTTTCTCACAGCGGATCCCACCGGTACAATACATGATGATGTTCTTATCTTCATTTCCTTTCATCATTTCAACAGCCATCGGTAACTGTTCTCTGAAAGTATCAGAAGGAACTTCTTTTGCTCTTACAAAATGACCTACTTCATATTCGTAATGGTTACGCATATCGATCACAATCGTATTAGGATCTTCCAGTAAACGGTTCATCTGATCTGCATTCACGTACCTGCCTTTATTACTCATATCAAAAGAAGGATCATCGATACCATCGGCAACAATTTTATCTCTCACTTTCACTTTCAGTACCCAAAAACTTTTGCCATCATCATCAACTGCGATGTTGATGCGAAGGCCATTTAATGGTTCGATTGAATAAAGGAAAGACTTGAAAGCTTCATAATTTACCGAGGGTACACTTGCCTGTGCATTGATACCTTCTTTGGCAACATAAATTCTCCCGAAAACTTTCAACCCGCTTAAATGCTTGTAGAGATAGTCACGGAATTCCTGCGGATTCTGAATAGGAAAATACTGGTAAAAGCTAACCGTAGTACGGGGTTCGGTTTCTTCCATGAGTCGCTTCTTTAGCTCCTCATTGCTAATGCGGTTATACAATACAGCCATATGTAATTTATTTTAGACTTCTGCTTTTTCTATTGCAAAAGTTCCATGTGATTTTAATGGACCCACTTGCAGGGTGGGCAAAATTTCGGCGCAAAAATACATATTTCAGGTTAGATGCTATGGCGTGAATGCAAAGGCTAACTTTTCCGGATAAAGCTGCCTGCCAAAGCGGCCAGCCCTGCGAGCAGTCCGCCCAAAAAAGCAGTCAGCATGATCAGCATAGCAGCCGAGCCGCCCAAAGGCAGTATCTGCGCAACTTTCCGGGAAAGGATGTGATCGTTGGCCGAATCGATCATAAAAGCCAAAACACCCCATAATACAAACAAAGCCACAAAGCCTGCACCAAAAGCTTTAAATGGCTTTTGATGAATAGCAAGTGCTACTACGAATGAACAAACCACAAAACTCCACCAAGGCAGATTCATGAATAAGCCGATTGCGTAGCTTAATAAGGCAGTTAAAAAAGTCGCTATGATAAATTTCATTAGATGACTGATTAAATGTTAACGAATGTGATGTGCCATTTGATCCTACTGTTATGCCTTGCTTCCTGTTTTTGCAGGAACAGAGCAGTATAATATTTACCGCTGGCCCAGTAATCGATGAATGTATCGTAATACTTACTACCCGGGTTACCACTTTGTCCGCCGGGATATACTGTGAATGCTTCTACTTTGTTGGTCAGTTGAACAATCATTCGCCAACTCGGGCCATGATCGCTTTTGGTAGCATTGATCATACCATCCCCCCCTCCGATGGGTAAGTGCAGGCGACTTAATGCAGGAAGCTTTAATAAATGACTAACATGGGTATCCTTGAACTTACCCCATTCCAGTTTACCGGCTTTATCCTGTTTATCCAGTTCTCTGGAAGCCTTTACCAGTGCAGCATAGAGCACATCAGACCAGTTTTCTTTTTTATCTTTTGTATTGATATTATCTGCAAATAAATACGCTGAATCACGAATCAATGCTTCAATCAAAGTAGGCCTATCAGGCTTGAATAAAGGAAGCTTCGAAACGCCCAATTCATCCCCATAAGTTTCTGCATAAATACTATCCATCAGCACATCAAAAACAGTAGCTGCTTTTTCATGAATATTATTTTCAAGATTCCAGCCTTTCAACATATCGAAGAACACTTTTTCATACGCATTCAGCTTCGATACATCAATATACTTTATCAGTGCAGGCCTAACCATTTCAGCCATCACATTGTAGTTATCATTTTGAAGGTGCTGCATGTCTTCAGGTGTGATATTATTCATAGTAGCCAGCTTTCTGTTGATGATATAACCGCGATACAATGGAAAGTTCGCTGCCCTTCCCAAATAATATGGATAGGTTGAATCAACCGCCATCTGGTTGGCACTGCTTACAAAGCCACGGGGGGGATTGCTCATCTGCGGGTTTTCTTTCACATCAATAAAACCCTGCCACATATAACTGCTGTCAGTGCCCGGCATTACAAAATCACCCTGGTGTTTCCACTTAGCAACAAATTTTCCCTGCTGCCTGATAGCGATATCACCATTCACGGCAGCAAAAGCAAAGTTTTGCCCGGGGCATTCGAAAGTGGAGATCGCATCTACATAATCGTAATAGTTTTTCGATCTGTTCAACTTATAAAAAGTACGTAGTTCATTACTCGCATCATGTGCTGTCCATCGCACCGCATAATATCTGCCATCTTTATTCGCACTCTGGTAACGCTTATCATACATCACCGGGCCAAATACAGTCATAGCAATATTCTCCACATCATCTTCTTTTCCCTTAATCCTGATTACTTCTTTCCTGAACTCTGTTTTCTTCCATGCATTGTTGAATTTATACTCCTGCATGGTAGAATCCCTGAACTGTATCTCATAAAAATCTTTCACATCTCTTCCTGCATTTGTTACGCCCCATGCACAGCTATCATTAAAACCAATAATGATCGCAGGAGCACCGGGGAAGCTTGCACCATACACATTTTGCGTTGGTGTATTCAGCTGCATTTCATACCACAGGGAAGGTAGGTTTAAACCCAAATGCGGATCGTTGCATAAAATAGGTTTACCACTTTTTGTTTTACTGCCGGCTACTACCCAGTTATTACTACCGTTACTTTTATCCGGAATGATGGGAGGTATTGCAGCAATAAGGTTATTATTTACTGAATAATACAAAGAATCAAGTGTTGGCGGTGCTACAGGAGTAATGCCGGGCTTTTCGAACACTGTGCCTTTGGGAATGATCGGATCGAGAGAATCGGCCCTGTCGGGAAATAATTTCCGGAAGGTTTCATAGCCTAATACGTTTTTGGTGTTGGTCATCAGCAAATCATCATCGCCTCTTCCCGTTAAATCGAACGACATGAACTTAAGGAATAGAGCGGTTTTAAGATTGGTCCATTGTTCCGGCTTATAGTCGAGTAGTTTATATTCAAAAGGAATATCAGCGGGCTTCAGTGAAGCGATATAAGCATTCACTCCATTGGTATACGCATCAACGGCTGTTTTTGTTTCAGAATTGGCTTCTATAGCATTTAAAGATTGTTCAGCACCATACACCATTCCCAGCCTTCGGAAATACTGGTCCGTTTTCAGCATTCCCTCTCCCAATATCTCACTCAACCTGCCGGCAGCTGCATAAGTTTGAAACTCCATTTGCCACAACCTGAATTTAGCATGCAAATATCCCTGGATAAAATAAGCATCCTCATCATTTTCTGCATATACATGCGGCACCAGCCTGTCATCAAAATACACTTCAGCCTTACCTTTCAGGCCACTGATCTTCACATCCTCGTCGAACGACTGGTCTACGGGTTCTGCATTTTTCCAAAAACCTCTTTGAGGTGAAAGAAAATAACCCAGCCTCGGCGTTTTACCCGTGCCAACGGGTAACTGTGTATTTAAGGTAACGACTAAAGCAACGGTAATGATAGCAGCAATACTTGCAGGAACAATTCTCATGGCAATAGTTTATAGGATGAATATAAGATTTTTTAGATCGTTAACAACAGAATAGCCATTTCGCTTTATTGCTATTCATTTGGGGTTATTTTTCCTTCCGGGAAGAAGTTAGTTTTCCACTTCTTTAATCAAAGGCCTTGCATCATCTTTTCTTTGTTCATACTGTATTTTAAAGCGACTCAGGTTTGGTGCAAACTTTCTTTTCCTATTCAATTCATAATAATAAATCGTTTGTCCTAACTGGTACAGAAAAGGATGACCAATTGCATCATAATCATATTTACTATCGTTTATAATACCATCACTATTCACATACACTGTTGCACTCAGCATAAATTCTACCCCGTTGGAAAAATCTGCCACATAAGACACATCGGTCATAAACCCATAGGCCCAACCTACTTTATTAAATACCCGAATACCTTTCGGCAAATGATGCTCAGCGCTATCCCTGAAAAGAAATTTCACATAGTTATCATAGTAAGAAGTCGTATCATATTTCGGGAAATTGGTTTCACCCGGGAACTGAGAAAGGTATTGATACAGAAAATGCCGGTCATCTTCAGTTAATAGAAACCTTTGTTGTGAGCACACAGACACGGGAAATAAAACTGATTGTAGAATCTGCTGTAAATCCTGCAACGATATATTATTCTTATACGTAAAGTCAAAGGGCCCGTTCACCAGGCTGTCGTTACTATTTATGTATCCTTTCCCCAACCTGACTGCATGACTAAAATCGAAAGAATCAGTATTGAAGGCTGGCGGTTGCGCAAAGAGCAGAGAACCATCCGGCCTCAGAAAGCGAATCGGGTTCGTATGCCTGTTTTCTAAGGCCGACATCGGTACAAACCGATGGGTGATGCGAACATCCGTATATCCCTTTTTATGCAACCACCTGTTAATGTTTTGCTGGCCCACAAATTCATACATCCTGCTGTAGGCATCGTTATCACTTACCAGGAAAGCTTTTTTGATAAAATGAGCAATGGAAGGAAATCCAGATTCAGAGGTACTATCGGTGTATTCGGTTGTTTGCCTGTTATAGGCACTATCAAACAATACCGGGGTATATTTTGTAAGCCCCGCCTGATGCAACCGATTAATCTTCTCCAGCGATAACAAGGCCAAAGGAAGTTTAACCGTAGAAGCCGGATTAAAATAACAGTTGGGATCTACGTGGAAATAATAGTTGGAGAAAGAAGGTTTGTTATGCTTATCACGGTTGATCTGCGTGTAAATGATCTGCACCCTGAACTGATCTGGATTTTGAAGCACCCTTTGAAAAACCGGATGATTGTTGCTTTGCAAAAGTTTTACCAAAAAGGAATCCGTTTTAGGCTGAGCCGAGGCACTCAAACTAAAAAAAAGTAGGGCCATAAAAAGCTTATACATCGTGGTATTATTACAGCTTTATTCCAAACCTGTTCCCCAACTCCTGCAAATCTGCCACAACACTATTCACAATAGGAATACCTTCTTTCATTCTTACTGATTCCATTTCTCTTTCCGGGTCACCGGGAATCAATACACGATCATGCCCCTCAGCCGGTTTTGCATTTCTAAAGCGTGTGATCCAGTTATCCATGTGTTGTTTAAACTCATCAACCGGACGGAAAGCATCTACTCTCATCGCCCCGAAGAAATGCCCCAAACCAACACCTGGCATATTTTCCGGCATAGGCACATAAGCCGGGAACGGTGGTGCCCAAGGACCATAGCTGGCCCCGCTTAACACGGCTGAAAAAATATCAACAATACTTCCTAAAGCATAACCTTTATGGGAGCCATGCTCCCTGTCGCTTCCCAAAGGCAGTAACGCTCCCTGTTTTTTCAAAATATTCGCATCCGCAGAAGCATTCCCCTCTTTATCCTGCACCCAGCCAAATGGAGCTTCAGCATTCTTGCGCTGCAATATTTCCAGTTTACCATTAGCGGCTGTAGTAGTGGCCATGTCGGCAACAAAAGGAGGTTGTTCTTTGGCCGGAATAGCCACAGCTATCGGGTTCGTTCCCAGCATTCTTTCAACAGAAAAAGTAGGCGCTACCAAAGCACTGGCATTGGTCATGGCCATACCTATCATATCATGCTGCAAAGCCATCATGGCATGATACCCTGCAATACCAAAATGATTACTGTTCTTCACACTCACCCATCCAGTTCCTGCAATTTTAGCTTTTTCAATAGCCACTTGCATGGCAAAGGGTGCCACAACTAAACCCAGGCCTGCATCGCCATCCACTACTGCCGTGGAAGGCGTTTCGTATACAACTTTTATTTGTGGAGTAGCATTTACACGCTTTGCATCCCATAAACGTACATAACCACTTAATCTTGCCACACCATGACTATCAATACCTCTCACATCTGCTGAAAGCAAAGTTTGTGTAGCTGTTGTTGCATCCTTTTCACTGCACCCAATAGCAAGAAATATGGCATGTGTGAAACTGTAAATCCTATCATAAGTAAAAATCTGTTCCATGCTTGCAAGATAAGTTTTTTACTACCAGCAACGGTATTTCATGGCATCGCCTGTTGCGTCGCAATCACTTCATCGTTCCGAGCATTGGGCAACAAAAAAGAGGGGGGCACGCTTGCAGCGTGCCCCCCTCTTTTTTAAAAACGGTGTCCAACTCATTAAAATGGTAAATCATCTAAAGGTTCCGTTAACTCACTCGCAGCCGGTGCAACCTGAGCCGAAGGCTGTGGTGCATAAGAAGGAGCTGCCGTTGCATAACCACCCGACATGCCGCTACTTCCACTACCTTCATTACCCTTTGTTCCTAATAACTGAACAGATGCAATGCGTAAGGTTAATGAAGCACCTTGTCTGCCATCCTGGGTTGTATAAGTTCTTATATCCGGATTACCCTCAACATACACCTGCGTTCCTTTTTTCAGATAAGGAGCAATCGCTGTTCTGTCGGTCCAGTATGCACAATCCACCCATGTTGTCTTATCTTTCTGGTTACCTTGTGCATCCCTGTACTTTTCAGTGTGCGCTACTGTAAAGTTGATCACGTTCCTTCCATTCACATTGTTCACTACGGCATCTTTACCGAGGTTTCCGATTACCTGAAGCTTAATCATAACTTAATTGTTTTATAATAAAAATTTTAGTAGTCTGGAAAAATACAGAAAATCGAATTAATTACAAACTTACTCGTCAATTTTAAGGAGGTTACGCCGGGAATAAAAGTGAACGATTAGATTCCTTTAAAAAAGATAGCCGGATTGTTTGTTATTGCCGCTCAATGAGCTTTAGTACAAGTGTGCGACGCAACGAAAGATGCCATGAAAAACGGAAGTCAGTACCAAAAATTCCTTCAATCGCAAACCCCGCAAATGCTCAATACTGCAGCACTCGGCAATAAACTTTAATTTTGCCGTTCATTTGAATTGAAAATTATGAGCCGTAAAGGAAAAGTTTTAGTAGCAATGAGTGGCGGTATCGATAGTACCGTTACGGCTCTCATGCTGCACAATGAAGGTTATGAAGTAGTGGGTATTACCATGAAAACATGGGATTATGCCAGCAGTGGAACTGGTAGCAAAGAAACCGGATGCTGTAATCTCGACTCATTTAATGATGCTAGGCAAGCGGCGGTGCACCATGGATTTCCGCATTTTATTTTAGACATCCGCGAAGAGTTTGGTGATTTTGTGATTGAGAATTTTGTAGAAGAATACCTGGCCGGCAGAACACCCAACCCTTGTGTAATGTGCAATACGCATATCAAGTGGCGTGCTTTACTGAAAAGGGCCAATGCCCTGAACTGCGATTTTATTGCTACCGGTCATTATGCCGAAGTGAGACAGCATAGTAATAACCGTTATGTGATTAGCAAGGGATTGGATGAAACGAAAGACCAAAGCTATGTACTGTGGGGGCTTGACCAGGAATTACTGAGCCGAACCATTATGCCGTTGGGCAAATACCGCAAAACGGAGATCAGGCAGATGGCTCATGATATGGGCTACCCCGAACTGGCCAAAAAGAGTGAGAGCTATGAAATTTGCTTTGTACCCGACAATGATTACCGTGGCTTTTTAAAGCACAGGGTGGAAGGTTTGGAAGAAAAGGTAAACGGCGGCTGGTTTGTAGATACACATGGAAAAAAATTGGGCAAACACAAAGGCTATCCTTTTTATACGATTGGTCAGCGTAAAGGCCTGGAAATAGCATTGGGCAAACCGGCCTATGTAACAGCCATTGATCCGGCTACCAATACAGTTGTTTTGGGGGAAGAAAAAGACCTGGAACAAAACGATATACTGGTTAATAAGATCAACTGGGTGAAATATGACGGCATTACCGATGGCATGGAGGCTTTTACCAAGATCCGTTATAAAGATAAAGGTGCTTTCAGCAATTTATACAATACTGACACCGGCATCAAGGCACGCTTTTATGAAAATGTAAAAAGCATTGCTCCAGGGCAAAGCGCTGTGTTTTATGAAGGCAATGATGTAATTGGTGGCGGCATAATTCAGCGTGGAGAACTTACACTTTCTTAAAAAGAGCCGCAAACATAGAACCGGCTTTTTGAGTATATCCTTCCAACAATTCCATTTTGACCAGTTCAAGATGGAATTGTTGTTTTATGAACATCACTACTTCCTCATTTTCTTTAGCAAACACCGAACAAGTAATGTATAAAAAATATCCACTTTCTGCAAGGTGAGGAATTGTATTGCTTACAATTTTCTTTTGCAGGGCAGCATACTCATTTATTTTTTCCTTTGCAAAAAAGGAAAGTTGTTCAGGGGTTCGGCTCCAGGTACCACTTCCACTGCAAGGTGCATCGCAGATGATAATATTGAAGGGTTCATGTTGAATGGTAGTTATTGAGCGAGAAATATCTGCAACGAAAGACTGATAATTTTTAATACCGGCTCTGAGAAATCGCTGTTCCAGGTTTTTAAGTATCGAAGTGCGTATATCCGTTACCGTTAGAGAAATATTCCCAAGTATATCTTTGGCCAGGATAGATTTTCCGCCGCTGGCAGCACAGCAATCCCACAACTGAATTAATGCGGAACGATACCCAGGTTGTGATTGTATCAATTGAAAAAACTCACCTACCCTTTGAGAAGAAAGATCCTGTATCACCACTTCTTTATCTACAGCAAGAATTTCATCTATTTTACTGGCATTGGGCAACGCAAGACAAAACGGTAATTTTTCCTCAAACGAAATTTGCCGCTCATTCAACTTTTGCTTTACAGTTCCATCAAATCCAGGACGTACTCTCAGGAAAAGATCTGGTTGAATAAAATGAGAACCGATAAACGCAGACACATCAATACCTTCACTTAATTCCTCTTTCCATGGAAAAACATCATCCAATACAAAGGAAGGATAACAGGATTGTACAAAAGTTATGCGTTGATGTAAGTTAGTAGCCCATGCAGCCAGCCAATTATCATCGAAAAAAAAAGCCCATCTTCCCACCTCATTGTTGCACAAGAACAGGGCAATCTTTATCCTTTCTTCAATACTTAATTCATGGAATGCCTTACCCAACCTGTAATGGCTATAACATAATTGTGCAATTGATTTTCTATCCTTCGATCCGTGTTTTTTATGAAGAGAAAAATACTGCTTAAGGTGATGCACCAAAGGAACGTTTCCGTTGTACTGCTCAATAATTTTTACAGCTGTAGCTAAGTGTTGATGTAAGTATTGCACAGCGTAAAACTAAAGCATTTACCAACTACCTATTACTGATAATAATAAGTAATATTCCCAACCGTAGTGTCATCCGGGTTTACAGATACGGATTTCATTGTAGCAGTAGCAGGATAACCATTACTTAAATAAGTATAAGTAATGCTTTCATTCAAACCAAAAGAGGAAGGCGTAGGGTTGGGGGCTTTAATTTGTAAGGATACAAAATTGTTTTTTGCCACTTCATCTCCGAATAATAACATCAAATCATTTCCAAAATTGGTTGGATTATTTTTACTATCGTATTGATAAGAATAAACAAGATCACTCAGAACACCATTGTTGAGTACAGAAGTTGGATAGTTCATACTAACAGTAGTGATATTCCCATTTCCATCGTAATTATAAGTGGCACTAGCCAATTGAGAATATGGAGAAACTCCATCTCCATAATAATCCGTTAGCGTAGCAACCTTGTTACCATTATAAGTATAAACCACACTATCTATAATAGTTACTCCTGCATTAACAGATTTAGTTAACCGATAATCGAAATTGGAAGAGCCGGACGGATAATGTACAGTTGTATTTGTTACCACTACCCCCACAGCAGGATCTGTTACCTGTGTAGTGAACTGAGTGATATTGCCAGCACTGTTCCTGGTTATGATATATTCCTGAATCGTCTTTTGACCAAACGTATCAATACTAGTATTCTTTATATAAACTGGTCTGTTGACAGAATCATATCTAAATTCACCTACAGTACTAGTATCAGAGCCTACCATCATTACAATCTTCGAGACCAATACAGCATTGCCATTACCTGAAGAAGTGCCCAGATTGGTAGTATCGATAGAAAATTCTTTTTGACAGGAAGCAAAAACTATGAGAAGCAGTACAAAAAGTAAGCAGGATCTGGTATTCATAACAATAAAATATGCCCCAATATAGGGCATATTTATCTAATTCGAATATTTTTACAGATCAAAGTTCCAGTAAGGCTTTTACAGGATCTTTACCGATCAATAATAATTCAGGATTTTCAAGCAGCTCTTTTACGCGGACCAGGAAACTAACACTTTCTCTTCCATCGATGATCCTGTGATCATAACTCAATGCCAAGTACATCATCGGTCTAATTTCTACTTTACCATTCACCGCCATGGGCCTGTCCTGTATCTTATGCATCCCCAAAATAGCGCTTTGCGGAATATTGATGATCGGTGTACTCATCAGGCTACCAAATACACCACCGTTAGTAATGGTAAAAGTCCCCCCCTGTAACTCCTCTGCTGTTAGCTTACTATCTCTTGCTTTTGTGGCCAGCTCTACTACTTTCCTCTCCACATCGGCCATGCTTAAACTTTCTACATTTCGGATAACCGGAACTGTTAAACCTCTTGGTGTACTCACAGCTATACTAATGTCTGCATAATCATGATACACTAATTCATCGCCATCAATATATGCATTCACTGTTGGCCACTCGCTTAATGCAATAGCACATGCTTTGGCAAAGAAACTCATAAAACCGAGGTTCACACCATGGGCTTCTTTGAATTTATCCTTGTGTGCTTTTCTAATTTCCATGATACGCCCCATATCCACTTCGTTAAAAGTAGTGAGCATAGCAGTTGTATTCTTAGCTTCTACCAATCGCCTACTGATAGTTTTGCGCAGGTTACTCATCTTCTCTTTTCTAACAACACGAGTAAACAACTCAGTTCCTGCAAAAGCTTTTTTACCAGGAGTACTCAATGCTTCCAGTACGTCCTGTTTTAATATTTTTCCTCCAAAACCACTTGGTTCTATCGATTTTACATCTACTTTTTTATCAGCAATAATCGCACTGGCAACGGGGGTGGCTTTTATGTCGTTAGGAACTGAAGTAACCGGAGCCTGGCTCGGAACAGTGGATGCCTTTTTACTATCGGATGGAGCAACAGCAGCGGTTGCTGGTTTTTCGGCAGTTTCATCAATTTGAGCAAGTACAGAACCAATTAAAATCGTATCACCTTCCGCTGCTAAATATTTTAAAGCTCCTGCCTTTTCTGCATTCACTTCAAAAGTGGCTTTTTCACTCTCCAGTTCGGCTATCACTTCGTCACGTTCAACATATTCGCCTTCTTTTTTAACCCACTTCAATAAGGTTACTTCGCTGATGGATTCGCCAACGGATGGCACTTTAATGTCTATCATAAACAATTATCTTATTCGGTTTTATTATTCGGCTGTTGATCTTAGATGGCAAAAGCTGTTTCAATAATTTCAGCCTGCTCCTGGGCATGCACTTTAGCATAACCTGTAGCCGTTGCAGCACTTGCATGTCGGCTGATCACACCAAAATTAATACCTGTTAAATTCATTTTCAGGAATGAGGCAGCACCCATGTTCAATGGTTCTTCCTGTACCCAGAACCAGGTTGCCTTACTGTACTTTTTATACAAGGCATCCAGTTGCTTTACAGGTAAAGGATAAATTTGTTCTAACCGTACAATGGCTACATCTGTACTATTTTCTTTCTGCTGTTTTTCAAACAACTCAAAGTAAATTTTTCCAGAGCAGAACAACACTTTTTTTACATTGCCTGCATCAGCATGTGCATCATCAATTACTTCTTTAAAGCCACCTTGCACAAAATCAGTTAATGGACTAAATGTACCCTGATAACGCAGATTGGCCTTGGGTGAGAAATTAACCAGTGGTTTTCTGAAAGGCCATGCCAACTGCCTCCTCATCACATGGAAAAGATTGGCAGCAGTGGTGATGTTCGTAATGATCATGTTCAGTTCTGCACACATCTGCAAGTAGCGCTCCATTCTTGCACTGCTATGTTCAGGTCCCTGACCTTCATATCCATGTGGCAACAGCATTACAAGGCCGTTCATACGATTCCATTTTTGTTCACCGGATGAAATAAACTGGTCAATCATTGTTTGAGCACCATTGCTAAAGTCGCCAAACTGTGCTTCCCATAATACCAAGGCATCAGGGTTAGCCAAGGCATATCCATATTCAAATCCCAATACACCATATTCACTCAATAAGGAATTATATATCCTAAATTTTTCCTGCCCTTCCTGTAACCCTTTCAAACGGTTATATCCTTTGTTCGTAACTTCATCACGCAGCACGGCGTGACGGTGGGAGAAAGTTCCGCGTTTCACATCCTGACCGCTCATTCGAACAATCTTACCCTGTACAATGATAGATGCATAGGCCAGCAATTCGGCGGTAGCCCAATCTATCTTTTGTTCACTTTCAAGTAATTTGATTTTATCCTGTAATAATTTTTCTACTTTTTTGAGGGGTTTGAAATCATCCGGCCAGGTCATAATACCCTTGAACAATTTTCTCAATTCCTCTTCACTGATGGCCGTGATGGGTGAAGCATCAAAATCTTCTGTAGTTGCTTTACGCAAACTTTTCCAGGCCAATTCCGGTGGCTGATATTTATAAGGCAGCGGATTTTGCTTTATTTCATCCAAACGTTCCTGCAGATCGCCCCAGAATTTTTTCTCCATCTCCTTAGCCAGTTCTATGGCATCTGTTTCTCCATTTTCCAAGAGGAAGTTGGTGTATACCTCACGAGGATTCGGATGCTTTTCGATCAATCCGTACAACTGGGGCTGGGTATATTTAGGATCATCTCCTTCATTGTGGCCATGCTTACGATAGCAGACCATATCTATGAAAATATCTGAATTAAATTCCTGCCTGTAACGAGTTGCTATCTCTGCACATTTCACAACAGCTTCCGCATCATCACCATTAACGTGCAATACAGGAGCTTGCACCATCGCAGCCACTGAAGTACAGTAATCGGCGCTACGAGCATCATCAAAATCGGTAGTAAACCCAATCTGGTTGTTGATCACAAAATGCAGTGTACCGCCAGTGTAATAGCCTTTCAGCTTACACATTTGCAGTATCTCATACACAATTCCCTGTCCTGCCACAGAAGCATCTCCATGTACCAATACAGGCAATATTTTATCAAAATCACTCTTATACATCACATCTGCCTTGGCCCTTGCAAAACCAAGAACAACGGGATCAACAGCCTCCAAATGAGAGGGATTGGGCATTAATTTTAGATGGATGTTCTTATTGTCGGCCGTAACCACATCACTTCCATATCCCATATGATACTTTACATCGCCGCTGCCCATGGTTTGATCTACCTTGGCAGTTCCTTCAAACTCACTGAATATCTGTTCATAGGTTTTACCCATGATATTCGCCAACACATTCAATCTTCCGCGATGAGCCATTCCAATCACTACTTCCTGCACATCCTTATTAGCTGCCGCATTGATAATCTCATCTAAGGCTGCAATGAAAGTTTCTCCTCCTTCAAGAGAAAATCGTTTCTGTCCAATGTATTTGGTATGAAGGAATTTTTCGAAAATAACGCCCTGGTTCAGTTTTTCCAGGATGCGCTTTTTCTTGGAGATAGAAAGCGGCTGATGGATATTTCTTTCTATTTCGTTGGTGAGCCAGTCAACTTTATGCTGATCGCTGATGTATTTAAATTCTGCCCCAATATGAGAGGCGTATGCTTTTTGGAGATGGGCAAGAATATTCCTGAGTGAAGTAGTTCCTATCCCTATAAGGTTACCAGCATGCAGCTGCAAATCCATATCCGCTTCAGATAGCCCAAAAAAAGCAAGATCGAGGTTAGCTCCCCTGTCTTTTCTCGTACGAATCGGATTGGTTAACGCAATTAAATGGCCTTTATTCCTGTAACCTAGTATTAAACGGTATGCTGCAATTTCCTTTTGCCAGTTGATACTTCCTTCTGTTATTACGGCAGTGCCATTTTGTGCCACACCGGCAGCACCATTGCTCACTGCAAAATCGAATCCTTCAAAGAATTTTTTCAGATCAGGATCAATGTTTTCAGGATTTTTCAGGTATTCGTTGTATAAACTTTCAATAAAGGAGGGATGAGAATTGGTTATATACGAAAAATCTTTCATTTCTTAAAAATTGTTCTTCTGAATTGCAATGGTGTGCAAATATCGTGTATTGAATAAAGAAAAAAGCGATTAATCTTGCAGGAATATTGTTAATCTGTAGTAATTCCTGCGGCGCAGGTGCTACAAAAAGAATTTTTCAAGTATTTTTTAAATTTTACAAAAACACTCTTATCTTTGCCGCCCTAAAAACAGGTTTTAATGGCAAATCATTCAGCTACCAAAAAAGATACCAGGCAAGCCGCCAAACGCAGAGAAAGAAATAAATATTACGGTAAAACTACCCGTAATGCCATTCGTGATTTGAAGGCAACTGAAGATACAAAGGCATACGAAGAAAAAATGCCTTCTATTGTTTCTATGATTGATAAACTGGCTAAACGCGGTATCATACATAAAAATAAGGCTGCCAACTTGAAGAGCAAACTGGCTAAGAAGAAAGCAACTGCTTAATTTTTATAGCCTTACTATACTTTACAATCTATCACATTTTCGTGTGATAGATTTTTTTATGCACTTACAGGAATAACCACAGTAAACCGGTTGATATCAGGTTTTACAAAATTGTATTCAACTTTCCCTTTGTGAAGGTTAATAATCCTGTTTACGATAGAAAGCCCCAATCCAAAGCCTTTCACTTTTCCGGCATTGGTTCCCCGGAAGAAGGGCAACATCAAACTTTTTACCTCCTCTTCAGACAAAACCTTCCCCCTACTATCGAAATGAACCAGGATCTCATTCCCACCAGTATGAACGGTGATTGAAACGCCTTTATTAGCAGAATAGAGCACCGCATTTTTAATTAGGTTATGAAAAGCAATTTTAAGCAAAGCATCCTTCCCTTTAAACAGCATTTCATCTTCATCATCAGGGAATTTATCAAACTGAAAAGAGATTTCAGCATTGGGGAACATCTTTTTAAATGAACTGATGGTATCATACATCACTTCATCAATTCTGATCTTTGGCCATTCCGGAGAGAAATTAATCTTCTCATATTGAGATAACAGCAAGAGAGAATTAGTGATGTCTATCAGGTCTACCTGATCTTCTTTCAAGGAAAGAAGCACATTTTTATACTCCTCTGAGTTAAGATTTTTATTTAATGCCGATTCAGTTTGTGAAAGCATGCTGGCAAGCGGTGTTCTTAGTTCATGCGAGGCATGATGCACAAAACTTTTTTGTGTTTCAAAAGCCCTGTTAAGGCGTTCCAGCATTTGATTGAAATTATTGGCTATCTGACTAAGTTCATCCTTTGAATTTCCAACAGGAATGCGTTCGGTAAGGTTTAACTCCGTCGTACGCTGCATTTGAGCACTCAATAATGTAAGCGGTTTGATTGCTTCCTTCACAAACAAAAAGGCAAACAGGGCGGTAAGTAATAACCCTCCTAAAAATACAAAAGTGAGTATTACTTCGAGATTTCTTAATTTCCCCAAACCAAGAATATCTAACCCTGAAGAAATAATATAGTGCCTGGTATCGGGTTGGTAAATGCAAACAAACTGCCTTTCCCCCTCTGTATATTTTATTTCTTTGTTTTGCTTGATACTTCGAAGAAAAGCTTCGTTAACATTAAAAGTGGCTGTATCCGGTAATACATCCACAAATTTTCCGGTAGAATCAATGATAGCCAGACTTTCATCCCATAAAGTATTGTTCCCCAAACCCTGCATTACCTTGGCAGCATCTGCAACGTTTGGATCTGCAACCTTAATCACGAAATCATAGAATTCAAGCCCCTCCTGCCTTACCCTATCATAAAAATCACTTTCTCTATAATTGTAATAGAGCACATAAATAGTGGCCGATGAAACCAGCAATACTACTGCTACAAATAAAGAAAAAAGTAAGGCAAACCGAAGTTTTAAATTCATTGGCTTTACTTGATGAAATAACCAAATCCGGGTTTGGTGTGAATGAGTTTTTCTTCGTAAGGTTTATCAATCTTATTGCGTAGGAAACTGATGTATACTTCGATAGTATTTGTTCCGGTATCAAAACTCAGGTCCCATACTTTTTCAAGGATAAGTTGTTTTGAGATTACCTTTCCTCTATTGCGGGCCAATAAAGCCAATAAAGAAAATTCTTTAGCAGTTAACTGGATTTCATTTCCCTGGCGGGTGATGGTTTTACTTTTAAAATCGATCAGCAGATCACCGATCTCAATATTTTCTTCCACCTCATCCAGGGTATCCACGTGTTTTAAAGCCACTTTCACACGTGCAATCAG
>JAGWUV010000041.1 GCA_028875875.1 Bacteroidota bacterium | reverse complement strand
TGTGCAGATGCTAACTGCCCCGTGTAGGTTCGAATCCTACCCCTACAGCGATTTTCTCAGTGTAATAGGCCTTCGAAGTTTTTACTTTGGGGGCATCTTTTTTTATAGCCCATCTCTCTATTATATTCTTTGTTTTTAATTAACGTAGTAAGTTTGCCTTCTTCCTTTATAAAATTACAATGGGACAAAAGAAATTAATCAGGTTCAACGAGATAAAGTCGTTTCACAATGTGTTTGAATATCCTCTGAACATGAAGAGCAAATGGAAAGATTTTTTTAAAAACGATCATCCAATTGTTCTGGAGTTAGCTTGCGGTAAAGGCGAGTACGCAGTTAACCTTGGAAAATTGTATCCTATTAAAAACTTCATAGGTGTTGATATAAAAGGCAACAGAATTTGGCGCGGTGCTAAAACAGCCATCGAGGAAAACCTTACTAATGTTGCTTTTCTCCGCACTCATATAGATAAAATATGCGATTATTTTGATACGTCAGAAGTACAGGAAATATGGATCACTTTTCCGGATCCGCAACTCAGGCTTTCGAGAGCTAAAAAAAGATTAACCCATCCCAAGTTTCTTCGTTTATATCAGCAGATTCTTGCACCCAATGGTCTTATTCATTTGAAAACCGATAGCCCAGATTTATACCAGTTCACAAAAAAAGTAATAGAACTCTTCAACCTGGAACTTTTGGTTGATTATGATGATGTTTATAGCAACCAGCATATTGCGCAGGAACTACAAATTAAAACCTATTACGAAAGTTTAGATATTGCCAAAAGTAACCGGGTTCACTATCTTCAATTCAAACTAAATAAAAGTTTACCTGTTGAAAAAGATGTTATTTTAAAAGAATTAATCAGTGAGTACGATATTAACAGAGGGAATTGACTTCTATTACGATGCTAACGGGTACATGGTGCTAACGGAAAAATATCACCTTGAAAAAGGCTATTGCTGTGGCCACGGATGCAGGCATTGCCCCTTTAATTACGAGAACGTTCCTGAACCTAAGAAAAGTGAATTATTAAACAGTTTAAAAACAGATAAAGGTCTTCCATCTTCTGAAAATAAGTAATCGCAATTGGCAAAAGAAAAACCTATATCAAAAAATAAACTGCCTGCTATTTTACCAGGGGGTAAAAAAGAAATTTCATTTTTTGAGCAGGTGTACGATGTTGCAAGGTGTATACCAAAGGGTCGCGTTACTTCTTACGGTGCCATCGCAGCTTTTTTGGGAACAAAAATGAGTGCTCGAATGGTAGGGTGGGCAATGAACGGATCATTTAAAATAAAGCCTAAAGTACCTGCTCACAGGGTGGTAAACAGAAATGGCATGCTTTCAGGAAAAGCTCATTTTTCTCCACCTGAGAAAATGCAGCAATTACTGGAAAAAGAAGGTATAACCATTAAAGATGACCAGATCATCAACTTCGCTGAAAAATTCTGGGACCCCAGCAAAGAATTATCACTTGATCAATGATAATACGGACTAATCATCAAATACACTACCGGGCCTGAAACAGCAACATAGAACCACAAGGGCCAGGTATATTTAGCCAATTTTTTGTGGGTGGTAAACTCAGCAGTTAAAGCCCTGTAAGCTGTAAATAAAATAAAAGGCAGGATAACAGCTGCAAGAAATATATGTGTGAAAAGAATAATCAGATAAACAACTTTTATAGTTCCGGTTCCTCCAAACTTTGTTTCTCCGGCAAGCAGGTGATGGGCAATATAACTTACCAGAAACAAAATAGATAGTACCAAAGCGGCCATCATCAGTTTTTTGTGCAATAAATATTTCCCTTGTTTCACCATAATCAATGCTGCAACCAGTAAAATAGCAATCACAGAATTTATAACCGCATTGGCGGCCGCAAATACATGCACATTAAAGCCAAGGTCTACAGTCAGCTTAAACCTGCTGAGTAGTACCACCACTGCAAACACAACGAAAGAAAAAATGCCGATCAGTAAGCCCGCCTGCTTATCATTTTTTTGGATAGAAGCCTGTAACATATCTTTATTTTAGAGTAAAAACAATTGATGTAACAAAGAGTTGATTAATACTCGCTTTTTCTCTTCATAGAAAAATAAACGCTAAATACGATCACCAACAATACAACAATAACCCATATCCATTTAAGATCTATTATTTCGGTGAATAATTCACTTTTTTTGGTACGGTCTTTCTCCAACATCAATAAGCCTACATCCTTTGCAAGCTTTGCCAAATCAGCTGTATCCCTCCCATCGTACAAGCCACGCAACACATGGTTTCTATCCAGCACCAAAAAATCCTGTGTATGCAAAAAGGCCGTATCTACACCATGGCCATCCAGCAGCCCCATTTTCAACTCATTAAATGCAAAATCATAGATCTGTTTTTTGGGCCCGGTCAACATCCACCAGTTATCCGGCGAAACACTGAATTTATCTGCATAAGCTTTCAATACCGGAACACTATCTCTTTCAGGATCTACGGTAAATGAAATAAACTGAACCACTGATGAGTCGATCACTCTTCTTCCATCCTGGTAATTGGCAAAAGATTGTTGCAACTTCCGCATATTACGTGTTAAGATGGGACAGGGGCCGGGACAATGTGTAAAGAAGAAATCTATAACCAATATCTTACCCGGCTTATCGTAAAGACTCACTGAATCGCCCAGCTGATTGACCAGCTTAATATTAGCAGTTTGATGCCAGATACTGTCTGTCATTTGTTTTCCGTTCTCAATCCTTGTAACAACTGTATCCAGCAAAAACTTACGTGGCATCACAATGGAATGATCACTCGCAGCCTTTAAAATAAAGTAGCCGATCAAAGGCATCAGCACTGCGATCATCAATGCCAGTATTGCTTTTTTACTCATGGTATTTATCTTTCTACATAAAAAAACCATCGCCACAAGCGATGGTTGATTGTATATTGTTAAACTCTTGAAACTAATGTACTTACTACGCTTATTCCACCGCTTTCTTCATCTCTGGCTTAGCTTCATTCGATTCGGCTTTCTTTTCAACTTTCATTTCGCTACGCTCTTTTTTGAAAGGATCGTATGTGTTACGAAGATGCCTGAATGAATTACCATCGTATAAAAAGGCTGTGATAAACCAAACGAAAAGCAGAAGAGGCACTACGATGGTCATGATCATGTTACGAATTTCATGTTTCAAGTGCATGAAATAACCAACAATATAGAATGCTTTAGCAAGCATCAGTATAATAATCACACCTTTGATAGCTGTACGGGTAGAAGGGTTTTCGATACCCATCATCCAGAATCCCAATGCCAGTTCTATAACGGTAAGCACACTAAGTATAATGGTGACTCTCCAGATTTCTTTCTTTCCTTCACCATGATTTTCCAAATGAGCTGCCTGAGAAGTATGTTCCATGTGATGTTGTATAAAATCTTTTGTAATAAGGTTAAATTAAATAGAAACAGGTGAACACGAATACCCACACTAAATCTACGAAGTGCCAGTATAAACCCGCCTTTTCAATCATCAGGTAATGGCCACGTTTTTCAAACACATCATTTAAAGTCATGATCAGCATAATGATATTGATAATCACACCGCTAAATACGTGGAAACCATGGAAGCCTGTGATGGTAAAGAAATAGTTGGTGAAATTGGTAGAAGATTGCGTACCATCTGCATTCAGGAAAGGATTCATACCCCACCAGGCACCTTCATGATGCAGGTGTGTCCATTCCCATGCCTGGCAACTTAAGAAAGCCAAACCACCCAGGATAGTAAAGATCAGGTTCATTACAACACCTTTCTTATCCATTTTATGTCCTGCATGTACCGCCAGCACCATTGTAACAGAACTTAAAATCAGGATAAAGGTCATGATACTAACAAACACCAAAGGAGCATGAGATCCCTCCGGCATTCCAGGATAGGAACTAAATACTTTGTTTGGATCAGGCCATCCGTTAGAAGAGAAGCGAATGGTACCATAAGAAATGAGAAATGCACCAAAAGTGAAAGCATCACTCATCAGAAAGTACCACATCATCAGCTTACCGTACTCTACGTTAAAAGGGCTTTTACCGCCACCCCATAATTTGGTTGTTGCAGTTGTTGTTGTTGACATGTTGGTTCTTAAAATTTCGTTCGCAAATTTATTAGCTGACGTTGAAAAAGCGTTAATAAATTACAACTTTTTCTTTCAGCTTATTTTATCCAGTTTAAAAAAATGAACAAGTAAATCCAGAGCACATCTACGAAATGCCAATAAGTACTTACTACTTCTATAGAAACGCTGCTGTAATTTTTTGATCTGCTGCTGTAAGCTTTGATAAGCATCACCAATAAAGCAATCACCCCACCTGCCACATGCAAAAGGTGCAAACACACGATTACCACAAGAAAAGAGGCTGCCGGGTTACTACCCTGTCCTAAAAGTTGGATACCATGGTTGCCTAATGCTGTGAAACCAATCCACTGTAATAATGCAAAAACAAGCCCCAGGGAAGCCGTAAGGGTAATGAACATTTTATAACGACTTATTTCCCTGGCTTTAAAAGATTTTACCGATAAATGCATAAACACACTACTCAGCAGAATCACAAAACTCGAATACCAGAAAGATACAGGTAAGTCAAACTCAAGCCAGTTGCTTTGATTTCGCTTAACAATGTATGCACTGGTTAATCCGGCAAACATCATACATATGCTGCCAATACCCACCCACAGGGTGAATTTATGCGGGTGAATTCTTTTTTGTTCGTTGGTACTCATCGCGGTCATCATCACATATAATTTTTATATAATCGTATGCAAATTTTTTAACTACCAATAAAGTTAGGCCATATGTAATTTATCGGCCAGTAAGGCCAGTAATACAATAGGCAGGTAAATATAACTACTGAACATTACCCTTCTTGCAGCTTTAACGTCCATGTCCTTGTACAAGCGAATGCATTGTATCACCATAAAAAGGTTACATACTAATACAATCCATAAACTCACTTTCCCTGTTAAATGGAAATAGGCAGGCAATAACCCAACAGGTATCATCAGTACGCTGTACATAATAGCCTGAAGGGCAGTAAACCTGGTAGGCCCTTTATCACTTGGCAATAATTTAAACCCTACTTTACTGTAATCCCCATGTGCCACCCAGGCAATAGCCCAAAAATGTGGGAATTGCCACAGGAACTGAATGCCAAACAATATCCATGCACCCGCACTAAAATCATCCTGCCCTGCTACCCATCCAATCAAACAGGGCAATGCTCCGGGAAATGCTCCCACCAATACTGCAATGGAATTTATTTTCTTTAAAGGTGTGTAGATATAGGCATACAGGAACAAGCTGAACGCAGAAACCAATGCAGAAGAAAGATTAAAAAAATACCACATCATAGCTATTCCTAAAATACCAGCAATAGCCGCGAAAGTATACGCTTCCTTTGCACTCATTCTTCCATCTGCAACGGGCCGTGACTTTGTACGCTTCATCTGGGCATCAGTATCTTTTTCTACAGCCTGGTTGATGGCATTTGCACTACCTGTAACCAGCATACCGGCAATGAAAAGTAAAATGATCATCAGCCAGTCGTACTCCACCACTCTTGGAGCAAGCAGATAACAGATCACACAGGAAAATACAACCGTAAAACTCAACGTAAACTTAATAAGCTGAAAGTAATCTTTCACCTTAGAAGCTATGGTCAATGAGGTTGAGGTGGTTGTATCTATAGTTTTTGTCATCTGCACAATTCAGCATATTTGAAAAACAATGCCCTGAAATAATCAGGGCATTGCACTTATGTTAATGGTGATTGAACTGCATTAATTCAATTCACACGAACATTTTAATGATGACTTTCGTCGGCCCCGATGGGTTCTGTCTGAGGAATGAAATCACGTCCATCTTTTCCGTAATCATACGCCCAACGGTGTACTTCAGGAATTTCACCAGGCCAGTTTCCATGACCAGGACGAATTGGAGTAGTCCATTCCAAAGTGTTAGAATTCCATGGGTTCTGCTGTGTAACTTTTCTTCCTTTAAAGATAGAGTAGAAGAAGTTAAACAGGAACAACAATTGAGTAGCAAATACGATGATTGCTATTGTACTGATAAAGCGGTTCAGGTCAGCAAATTGCTTAAAGCTTTCCCAAATGCTGTAATCATAGTAACGACGAGGCATACCTGCAAGACCTTCATAGTGCATAGGCCAGAAGATCATGTAAGCACCTGCAATTGTTACCCAGAAATGGATATACGCTAAAGTATTATTCAAATAACGTCCGTACATTTTAGGGAACCAATGGTAAATACCTGCAAACATACCGAACATAGAAGCTACACCCATTACAATGTGGAAGTGAGCAATTACAAAATAAGTATCATGCAGATGAATGTCCAATGCTGAGTTACCCAACCAAATACCTGTTAAACCACCTGAAATAAACAAGCTCACAAAGCCAATAGCAAATAACATTCCGGGAGTAAAACGAATATTTCCTCTCCAAATAGTAGTTAACCAGTTAAATACTTTGATAGCTGAAGGTACAGCGATCAATAATGTGAGCAAAACGAATATGGAACCCAAGAATGGATTTAATCCGGTAACAAACATGTGATGCGCCCACACTAAGAAGGCTAACACAGCGATGGCAAATAAAGAACCAATCATGGCCATGTATCCAAAGATAGGCTTACGGGCATTAGTTGATAAGATCTCACTTACCATACCCATGGCTGGTAACAGGATGATATAAACCTCAGGGTGTCCTAAGAACCAGAACAAGTGTTGATAAAGAATGGCACTACCGCCTTCATTAGGAAGTGCACCAACACCATTCACGAATATGTCTGATAAATAAAAGCTTGTTCCAAAATTTCTATCGAATATCAGTAAGATGAACCCGGAGAACAATACAGGGAATGATAATACACCTAATACAGCGGTGAAGAATAATGCCCATATAGTTAGAGGCATTCTTGTCATGCTCATTCCTTTAGTACGCATGTTCAATACAGTAGCGATATAATTCAGACCCCCTAATAAAGAGGATATCACAAATAAGGCCATCGCTATCAACCATAAGTCCATACCTGTTTTAGAACCCGGTGATGCATCACCTAATGCACTTAACGGAGGATAGGCAGTCCAACCACCACTGAAAGGACCGGTTTCAACGAACATTGAAGATAGCATTACCAAACTGGCAGTAAAGAAGAACCAGTAGGATAACATATTCATAAAAGGAGAAGCCATATCCCTTGCACCTACTTGCAGAGGAATGAGGAAGTTAGCGAAGGTTCCGCTTAATCCTGCAGTTAATACAAAGAATACAAGCACTGTACCGTGTGTAGTAACCAAAGCATAATATGCCTGGGGAGTAATGCGTCCATCCTGTACCCACCATTTTCCCAAAATGTCCTGCAACCAGGGGAAATGCGCATCAGGATAACCTAATTGGATACGAAACAGTACACTCATCAACCCTCCTAACACAGCCCATACCATACCTGTGATCAGGAATTGCTTAGCGATCATTTTATGATCCATACTAAACACATATTTGGTAATGAACGTCTCATGATGATGGTGTTCATGATGATCGCCATGTACTTGATGTACAGCGGCTTCATGTGCGTGAAGAACAGCTTCGTTACTCATAGTGAATCTTTAAATCGTATAAGTTTATATAACACCTGAATCGGCTTCAGGTTGAAAATATTTTAATTTTTAGCAACTGCTTTTAACATAGTAGCAGCGTTGGCAACGGCTGGTTTGGCAGTTGTACTATCCGCTTTCTGTTTAGAAGGATCTTTATCAGGGAAAGCCTGCAAATAATAAGGTGTTTGCTTAGCCATCCACATATCAAATTCTTCCTGTGTTACCACTTCAATAACACCTTTCATAGAATAGTGTCCGTTACCACACATTTGATCACAACTGATCTCATATTGGAAGTTCTCATTTCCTGTGATCTTTTTCATTTCAGCGGTAGTGTATTTAGGAGTAAACCACATAGTAGTAGGGATACCTGGAACCGCATCCATCTTCATCCTGAATTGAGATAAACCCACATCATGAATCACATCTCTGGAACCAATGATCAACTTAACAGGCTTACCTTTTACAACGTACATTGTTTGCTCGTTCACAATATCGTCGTGAGAAGCTGGGTCATCTTTCAAATTCAGTTCCGCATTATCTTTCCATACCAAACCTATAGAGTTACTGGCTGGATCGATCACTTTGTAGTATTTTTTTCCGAATACACCATCTTTTCCAGGATAACGGAAGATCCATCCGAATTGCTTACCGGTAACTTCGATCTTCATAGCATTATCAGGAGCATCACCGGTAAAGTAGAACCAGTTACGCAAACCAATTACTACCAGTACAGTTAAGGCAATAGCTGGAACAACTGTCCACAATACCTCTAGTTTATTGTTATGAGGGAAATAAAATACTTTCCTCTTATCACTCTCCTGGTATTTATAGGCGAAGTAGAAAAGTAAGATTTGTGTGATGATGAAAACCAGACCTGTAACAGCCAGGGTAACCCATAACATGCTGTCTACTCTTTCACCCTGTACGCTTGCAGCATCTAAGGGAAGTAAGGTTTTTTTGTACAATGCATCATTGCAGTACCAAACACCGATCAAACCCAACACCAGGAAACCAATCATCAGGAAACCATTGATCTTGTTGGTTTGTTTACGGCTATTCTCTTCTCCTTTTAACACTGCTACATATTCGCTGGCTTTAGCTATCTGAAAGATAACCAGGAAAACCAGTACAATCACTGCTATGGTTAAAAACATTGTCATGGTGCTATCTATATTTTCTTATAATTCTTTTAAAAAAAACTTGCGCTGGAATTAGGTATGGTGAATAATACTTTCTTTCAGGAACGGATGATACTTAGGAACAAGCGGCTTGCTGGCCAACGCTTTTGATACAAAGAATATCATTAATCCTACAAAGAAGCTTAAGATTCCGAAGTCCAACCAACCTAATGTAACATGTTCTTTGCTGATACTTCCAATGAATTCCTGATAAAAATCAATCCAGTGTCCAAAGATAATCAGAACTGCCATGAAAGTCATTAATGTGTAATTTCTCTTTGCAGAACGCTTCATTAATATCAACAAAGGACAAACGAAATTGATGATCAGGTTCAGGAAGAAGATGCCTTTATACGGTCCCTGTACACGATGCTTAAAGTATATGGTCTCTTCCGGTTGGTTTGAATACCATATCAACATGTACTGTGAGAACCACAGGTAAGTCCAGAAAATAGAGAAGGCAAATATAAACTTACCAATATCGTGCAGGTGCTCCTGGTTTGTATATTCCAGATAACCTTTGTTTTTCAGATAAATTACCCAAAGAGCAATCAATGCCATACCACTAACAAAAGTGCTGGCGAAATTGTACCAGCTAAACATAGTGCTGTACCAATGCGCATCGATACTCATGATCCACAACCAGGGAACTGTAGAACCCACTGTTAAAGCAAACCATACAATAAATAAAGCAGCACTTACTGTATTTCTCCAGATAAAGCTGGCCCCTTGCTCATTATCCATAGCAGCTTCATCAGCCTCACTGTTTAATTTGCGCATTCTCCAACCCAGTAAGCTCCACAAACCAATTGTAAGAATGGTCCATACTGTGAAGAATTTCACATTCAGAAATCCTGCTTTCCCTTTCAGTATCTCATCGTTCTCAACAGCTTTTGTATCTAACCAATGATAGATATGGTGGTTACCGCTGAAAACAACGTATAATAAAACAACCAATGTAATGCTACCGAAAATCGGTACCAGGGTTGAAATAGCTTCAGGAACACGGCGGAACGACTGTTGAAAGCCACCCATGGCTAAAGTTGTAGCGCATATAAAGAACATGGCCGCATTACAGATCATTGTCCAGAAAACAGTATTGTACATAATGGTACCAATGAATACTGCTTTTTCTTCTTCGCTGCCACTTCCTTTGGTAATAAATCCGGCAATTAATGAGAGGGCTCCCAACGCAATCAATGCCAGGGACCAAGTTTTCATTTTTGCAGGAATCTCAAATTGTTCTTTTATAGAAGCCATTGTAATTCGTTTATATTGAAATGTGGAATCAGTTAGTTTTATTTAGCTGCTGTTGCTGTTGCTGCCGGAGCCGCACTTGCTTTCGCTTCTGCTTGTTTTAATTTAATGTATTTGATGATCTGCCAGCGTTGTTTACGGGTGAGCTGTGAGGCATAAGAACCCATCAGGTTTTTACCGTACATCACAGAATAGAACATCTGTCCTTCAGGCATGGCCTCATATTTAGCATCACCTACCAAAGTAGCAGGCTTAGCGGGATAAGGACCTTCACCACCTTTGTATAAAGGACCATTACCATCCAGCTTAGGTCCATGGCAAATACCACAGTTTACCAGGAATAAGCGTTCCGCTTCGGTATATTCTTTAGGAGATAAAGAATCGATCGGATTTTTAATCTGCTTAGAAGCTGCATAATTCGTAGTATCACCAGGAGCATCTTTGGTTAAAGGAAAAGGCATTTCCTCGCCACGGGCAATTGTTCCGGCCACAGGCATGTTGTTATAATTAACACCTTCCTCTTTAAGGTTACTGTGATCGGCATATGTTTCATATGCACGGCTGTAAGCCATATCCGGCATATAAATATTGCTGGGCTTACGTTGTACATCGTTACAACTCATTACCACTGTACCGGCTGCCAAGAAAGCTATAATGGTTAATTTCTTCATCTTTTATTCAATTTTACACGAACAATTGCGGCTTTTAGTTACGCATCATTCGTTAATAATCTTCGTGTTTACGCAACTACAGTTTTTTGTTCAAAAGGTAATTCGTCTTTATCGTATCTTCCAAACCACCATCCGTCTTCGGCAATTTCTGTTTTCACTTCCATAGCCCCGTTATTGCTTAAAAAAGCTTCAAGGTCTGCAGTGTTGGTTTTATCGGTACACTCAATTACCATTACAAAAAGATCATCTGTTGCCCTGGGATGAAAATGGTGCTTTTTTACAAAAGGAGCCATTTGGCACAGATAGCAGAAAGTTAATACCATACCTACTGCTGCGAACAATACTGTTAACTCGAAAGTGATCGGTATCCACGCGGGTAAAGCGAAGTGCGGCTTACCGCCATAGTTCAGCGGCCAGTCGTATGTTAGTACCCAACTGATACCAGACAAGGCTGTTGTAGTACCTGTGATACCATAAATGAAACCGGCAGTGTGCAGGCTGGTTTCACGTAAGCCCATTGCATGATCTAAGCCATGTACAGGGAATGGCGTATACACATCATGAATTTTATACCCCGCAGTACGTACTTTTTTTACCGCAGGAAACAACACCGCCTCGTCATCAAAACAGCCAACAACAAATTTCTTTTTTGCCATATGATTTATTTCAAAAAGTCAAACACCAATAATCTATTTGCATTCAGGGTTGATTAGTGTGCATATTCATGCGCAAACTCTTCGGCTTTCATCAACTCCTGTTTATCCATATCATCTTTAAAGCTTTCACCACTTGTTTTCAATACGTACTTGATCTCCGCAATCGCAATAACAGGGAAATATTTGGCGAACAGGAAGAAGCAGGTAAAGAACAATCCGAATGTACCAAGGTAAAAACCTATCTCCCAAATAGTAGGGCTATAATATACGGCCCATGAAGAAGGTAAATAATCGCGGTACAGAGAAGTTACGATGATCACGAAACGCTCAAACCACATACCTATGTTCACGATTACGCTCATAAAGAAAGTAACGAACAGGTTTCTTCTCATTTTGCGGAACCAGAAAATCTGCGGGCTTAACACGTTACAAGCCATCATACCCCAGTAGCTCCATCCGTAAGGACTGAATAAGTTAGCACGGCTGTACCAGAAAGTATATCCCTCATATTTATTTTGGCTGTACCAGCCCATGAACAATTCTGTTAAGTAAGCCACACCCACGATAGATCCGGTTAACACAATTACTTTATTCATCGCCTCAATGTGACCCATGGTAATATAATCTTCCATACCAAACACCTTACGTACAATTACCATTAGCGATTGTACCATGGCGAAGCCGGAGAATACCGCACCCGCAACGAAGTAAGGAGGGAAGATCGTAGTATGCCAACCTGGAATTACAGATGTAGCGAAGTCGAATGATACGATAGTGTGTACAGACAATACCAGTGGTGTACTTAAACCTGCCAGTACCAGTGCCAGACTCTCGTGTCTTTGCCAGTGTTTGGTAGATCCATTCCATCCGAAAGAAGCAATACCATACAAACGCTTACGCAGTTTAGTAAAAGCACGGTCACGGATAGTGGCCATATCAGGTAATAAACCAGAATACCAGAATAATAGTGATACAGTAAAATAAGTAGAAATCGCAAACACGTCCCATAACAATGGAGAGTTGAAGTTCACCCAAACTGGTCCGCGTGTATTAGCATAAGGCAATACAAAGAAAGCCATCCAAACACGACCCATGTGCCAGATAGGGAATTGACCGGCGCACATAACGGCGAAGATGGTCATCGCTTCCGCAGCACGGTTCACCCCTGTTCTCCATCCCTGGCGGAACAGCAACAGGATCGCTGAGATCAAAGTACCGGCGTGACCAATACCAACCCACCATACGAAGTTGGTGATATCCCAACCCCATCCAATGGTTTTATTCAGGTTCCACTGGCCAATACCATACGTTACATCCCTGTACAAAGAGTACACACCAAATAATAACAAGGCAATTGCAATGTAAAAGCCAATATACCATAGTTTGCTTGGCTTCGCTTCAATGGGGCGAACAATATCTTCCGTTACATCATGATAGGTTTTGCTACCATACACCAACGGTTCCCTTAGCTGTGATTCGTACTTTAAATGCATTTGGTTTGCTTATTTAAAACCGGTTTTACCCGATTGAAATCCATTTATTATGTTTACCAACTTTCTTAATTCTACTCAACTGCTGTTGTGTCACTCACTTCAGGTTCCTTATCGCTCACCAGCAGTGTATACTTAGGCATGTTCTTTCTCTTCTTTCTTAGCTTCAGCACCTTCCTCAATATTTCTAACTTTGGCCAGGTAGTTTACGTTCGGTAAAACGTGCAACTGCTCTAATGAGAAGAAGGTACGCAGCTTATTCTCTTCTCTTGTAATGGTAATAGCACTGTGCTTATCATTTGCATTACCAAATACGATCGCATCTGTTGGACAAGCCTGCTGACAAGCTGTTTTCACATCCCACTCATTATTCTCTCCACTCTTCAACGGACGGCTTTCTTTCTTCGCTTTCAACTTACCTTCCTGTAAACGCTGAACGCAGAATGAACATTTTTCAATCACACCACGAGAACGTACTGTAACATCAGGGTTCAATACCATTCTTGTTAAATCATCATTCATGTTCATCACCACATCATTCAATACATCACGCTGGTTATCAGGGAAGCTATCAGCACCTGTATAATCAGCCCAGTTGAAACGACGTACTTTATACGGACAGTTGTTGGCACAATACCTTGTACCGATACAACGGTTATAAGTCATTTGGTTCAAACCTTCACTGCTGTGGTTGGTAGCACCTACCGGACAAACGTTCTCACAAGGAGCGTTATCACAGTGCTGGCACATCATCGGCTGGAATACTACATTCGGATTATCTACATCACCGCTATAGTATCTGTCGATACGCAACCAGTGCATGTCGTGGAAACGCATTACCTCAGGCTTACCCACAACCGGAACGTTGTTCTCTGCATGGCAGGCTACAACGCAGGCAGCACAACCGGTACAAGTGTTAAGGTCAACACTCATTCCCCAGTGAATACCCGGCTTCTCGTAGTAAGGATAGATAGTTCCTTCTTTTTCAAACTTCTCCAATCCGCCGAAAGGAGCCAGTTCTTTTTCCCTGTCCTCACGGATCTCCGCAGGTTCAGCCTGGAAATGAGAAAGTGTTAACTCTTTCATCACTTCAGTACGTTTACCTTGTTTGGTATCGTAACCACCGTGTGTTTGAGTAACTGCGATTTTATAAGTATCGCCTGTTGCTTCTATTTGTGCATCAGCAGCTGTAAAGCTTACAACGTTACCGTTCAAAGAAGCCAAAGGATAAGCATTCTGACCTGTACCTTCTACAGCCTTTCCAATTTCTTTGGCACGGCCATAACCAACAGCTATACCAATGGTATCAGGATGTGTACCGGGGATAATCAGAGAAGGTAATACTATAGATTTTCCATTCACTGTAACCTTCACCATTTTCTTAGGAGGATTTACCTCGTAAGCATCGGCTTGTCCGTTATCATTTAGATCAATGTTCAATAATGTTCTAGCCAGTGCAGGAGAAATAATCACGTAGTTATCCCAAGTTGCCCTTGTGATAGGATCCGGCAATTCCTGTAACCATGGGTTAGAAGCCTGCTGGCCACCACCGATAGCCACTTTCTGGTACAATTGCAATTCGATCTTACCGCCTTTTTTAGCAGAAGCGATATTATTGGCAGCAGTAGCAACAGCACTACTGTTGAAAGTAGCACCAGCAGCTGCAGGTAAAGTTGCAGGGTTGATCACACCATCCTGCAATGCTTTATCCCATCCGGTTTCACCGCCTACTTTTGTACTCCAATATCCTTTTAAGAAAGCTAAATAATCAGTTGTAGCACCACTCCATTTCAACAGGCTATCCTGCCACTGACGTGTTTTGAACAAAGGATAGATCGTGGGCTGCAATAAAGAGTAGTATCCTGTTTTAGGTTCAGCATCACCCCAGCTTTCGAGGTAATGATGATCAGGAATTACATATTTACACAGTTGTGTTGTTTCGTCGTTTTTAGCATTGAAAGAAATGGTGTTTTTCACTTTCTTCAAGCCATCCACCACTTTCTTACTATCGTACCAAGTGTATACAGGGTTGGCGCCATACACCAATAATGTACTAACGCTTCCTGCATTCATATCATCTACCAGTTTTGCAAAGTCTGCATCAATTCCCTGGAAGGAGTTATAAGTAGAAGACCAGTCGATTGTTTTACCATTTGCCTGTAGGGCTTCATTGATGGCGTTAACAACGATCTGCACGTTCACATCATTACTGCCGCAAACTACTAAGGCTTCTCCTTTGTTTGCAGCCAATGCTTTAGCAGCTTTCTCAACACCGGCTTTCAGTTTAGCATCGCTGATGTTAACCGCTTGCCCGTTGATCGCATTCAATAAAGCAACAGCTATAGCACCTGTTTCAGAAGGACGATGCAGGAATTTCTCATCGGCATTAGAACCTGTTAAGCTGGCAACACTTTCAAAATGAATGTGCTTGCTCATCTCAGGTTTCTTTTCGTCGATCTTCTTTCCTTTTGAATATTGTTTGGCAAATTCAATAGGGCTCAACCATGTTCCCAGAAAATCTGCACCTAAGCTTACAATTACTTTAGCATTATCGAAACGATAAGAAGGAATAGCCCTCTTTCCGTAAGTAGCTTCATTAGCCAGTAACATACCACTGTAAGAAACTGCATCGTAAGTTACCTGCCTGCTTCCGGGATGTTTAGCGATAAATTGATTGATAACTTCTTTTGTAGAAGGAGAAACGATGGTGCTTGTTAAGATAACAGCCGGACCACTACCGATCGCTTCGGAAACAGCTTTATCGAAAGCATCGAAAGTTACTTCTTTGCCATCGATTGTAGGGAAACGTAAACGGGCTGTATCATAGAGATCGAGTACAGAAGCCTGTACCCTTGCAGAAGTACCCCCTTTTGTAATGGGGCTTAATTCGTTACCTTCTATTTTAATGGGGCGACCATCTCTTACTTTAGCCAGCACACTTACCGCTTCGCCATCCTGTACGTAAGTTGTTGCGTAATAGTTAGCAACACCCGGAACAATGTCTTCCGGTTTATTGGCGAAAGGAATTGCCTTTTTTACAGGAACCTCACAACTTGCAGCTACAGCCGCAGCAGCGGTACTGAAACCTAAGTATTTCAGAAAATCTCTACGGGGCGTTTTTGCTTCAAGTAAACCTTTATCATCAGCTTCGAAGGGAAGTTCTTCGCGGAACTCATCTTTTGCTGATTGCTGAAATGCTTCAGTATTATTCAGCTCTCCAAAACTTTGCCAGTACTTTTTGTCCATAATTTGAAAGTTCGATAATTCGACAATTTGACAATGTATCTTTCTAATTGGCGAATTGGCGCATTGCCAATTGCCGAATCCATTTTAATAGTGACATTTTTGACACTCAGTTCCACCGATCTTTTCTACAGTGATGCCTTTAGTGCTATCAATCTTACCATTTTTCAGGTCTTCATGATATTTCTCGTAAATGCTGTAGAAACCGTTGTCTTTAAACTGAACCTGTGTGCTACGGTGACAGTTGATACACCAACCCATGCTGAGATCTGCAAACTGCTTCACTTCATCCATTTTGTTGATCTCGCCATGGCAGGTTTGACACTGTACTTTACCTGCATTAACGTGCTGAGCGTGATTGAAATAAACGTGGTCAGGAAGGTTGTGAATTCTTGTCCACTCTATAGGTTTTGCTTTAGATGCATCCCATGGTTGACCAGGAGTAAATCCTGCATATTCGTAAAGTTTCTGAATTTGTGCTGTACCATTTACTTCCTCTCCATCTTCCCTGTACAATTTTTCACCCTTATACTCATTGATGGCCATATGACAATTCATACAAACATTCACGGAAGGGATGGTTGCCTGCTTGCCCTGGTAAACCCCAATATGGCAATACTGACAGTTGATCTGGTTGATACCGGCATGTACCTTGTGTGAGTAGAAGATCGGTTGTTCGGGCTGGTATCCTTTATTTCTTCCCAGGCCAATGGCACCTTTAGTAGTTAAGTAACCACCTACGAGGAAAAGTATTACGGTAACAAAAGCAATGTAAGCTTTATTTCTCCAGAAAGGTACCGGCTCAACTGCAGGAATACCTTCTTTATCGTCAGATAATTTTTTCAGGTTACTGTTAACCTGCATTAAGGTGAATGCGATCACAGCAAGTATCAAAGTAAGGATACCGAACAGCAATGTACTGTCGCCTTCTTCAGCTTTGCTGGCACCACCAGCGCCGGCAGCACCTGGAGCAGCAGCAGGTTTCCAGTCTTTAATGTATTTTAAAATAGCCCCAATTTCCGCATCTGATAAGTTGGGGAAAAGGTTCATCTGCACTTTATTGAACTCGTTGTACAGCTTATTGGCATAAGGATCGCCGGTTTTAAGGAAAGCCTGGTTGTTCCTGATCCAGGAATACAGGTTTTTCTTGTTAGTCCAGCGGTCCTCCACACCCATCAGGGCCGGACCCGTTAGTTTCTTATCGATAGCATGGCAGGAGGCGCAATTCTGCGAGAACAATGCTTTACCATCTTGCGCTTTAACTAAGTTACCTAGAGAAAATGTCAGGAAAACAACCGCACTAAATAGCACTTTGCTGAGTATACGTCTGTGAGGTATCATATTCACAATCTGATTGGTCTGGTGTGGAAAAATATCCTTGAACGGGTGCAAAAATATGACAGGAAGGTGACAAAAACGCAATGTCTAAAAATTTTTTTTAGCCTTATCTGGCGTGGGTTTCAGCCGATTGTTACTTTTTTATTCCTTTTAAAGGGAAATTTAATAAACAGAGTTTCTAAAAAAAAGTATGAAAACACTCTTGTCTGCTTTCTATTTGCACAAATCATGCTTGTTGATTTTAAATTCAACCTCGCCTGTTGAATTAGGTTTGCCTTAAAATTCATTTTACAGAATTAAGATTTCACTATCCAATTCCGCTTATACAGAGGAAATTAGAATTTTCCCGATGGGAAGCCTTCCGGACTAAAGCTCAAAGGCTTTGCTCAGTAATAAAAAAACCTACAAGCTAAGGGAGTCTTACCCGAAAATGTTTCCAGGGAACGACTAAGCGGATGCCGTACCGATGATTTCATTTTATGAAGTATGATTACTACATTGTTCGGATCGGGATTTTGAAAGGCTTATCAGCTTAGCTTTCAGCATTTTTGTTCGATACTGATCCGAACATCGTTCGGATCGGCTTCGGATCGATCCGAACACGATCCGAAGAAAGGTCGAAGCAATATCGAACAAAGGATGGATTGAAGGATGACAGATTACGTATTAGCCAAGAGTGCTCGTTAGTAACTAATCTATTGATTATTAATTAGTTGCTATTATTCTACTTGTTTAGTAGAATATTTAAGTATTGTTAATCAGTACTTTATTGTTTTCATGAACTCCATACGGCTTATGTAGGGCGTATATAGGGAGTAAGCAGGAAGGGAGGACAGAGGATTGGTGACTAACGAATTGCGAAATTTGGGCAGTGTATGAAACAATTCAGGAAAAGCGGCCCATTGGTAGTTGAGAGATCTTACAAAATCATTTTCCGGCGTTGCCTGAAAATATTAACAGGGCTTTGGGGGTTATACATATATTCACTTTACTTTGCCCGCAGTTGCCGGATTCTATCCGTTGACAAAAGGTTCACGCTATACATTCATCAATTGCAGATTCATGAACATTGCCATTTTTGCCTCTGGTGCCGGAAGTAATGCCCAAAAGATTATTGAGCATTTCCGTGAAAATAAAACCATACATGTTGGACTTATTGTTTGCAATAAACCAGGAGCAGGTGTGCTCAAAATCGCAGCGGATAATGCTATTCCGGTGTTACTGATAGAAAAAGAAAGGTTTTTCAGAGGAGATGCTTACGTTCCTGAAATGAATTTGCATGAGATTGGTTTCATCGTACTGGCGGGTTTTCTATGGAAAATACCGGATGCACTGATTCGTGCGTTTCCCAATAAAATCATCAATATACATCCTGCCCTTCTTCCAAAATATGGAGGCAAAGGAATGTATGGCATGCATGTGCATGAAGCGGTGATTGCTTCCGGCGATACAGAAAGCGGTATTACCATTCATTACGTAAATGAAAAGTACGATGACGGAGAGGCCATTTTCCAGGCCACTTGCACAATTGAGCCTATCGATACACCGGAGCTATTGGCACAAAAGATTCACCGGCTGGAACATCAGTATTTTCCGGCCATTGTAGAAAAATGTATTGAGAAGCTTTAGTGCTTATCCCGGCAATACCGGTTACTTTTTGGTACTGCAGGTATTTAAACCTACCAAAGTGTACAGTGGGCAAAAGCTAATTACTGAAGTGAACAGGAATACAGCACCCAGTATCAACAATACCAAACCTGCTGTTCCCGTAACAGTTTGCGTAAAATATAATACCGCAAATACAATAGCGAGGATAACCCTGATAACGCGGTCGGCAGTTCCCATGTTTTTTTTCATACTTTGTTTTTTTAGTGTTTAAACATTTGAAGAAGTTTGATGATGGCCGTGATTATAACAACGCAAGCCACACAAACCAGCAAGAGCTTTATCCATTTTTTCTGAAAAAGCATAGTGCCAAACTACAACCTAATGTAATTGGGCACTATGATATTCGTCATCTTGCTTTTATATTACTACCACTTCAGCTGCATGCTTAGGTTTAAAACCCTTCCATCTAAAGGTGCCCATATTTCGGGGAACTGCGGGTTATTATACGGCGGAAATACCACCTGGTTATATTTATTCTGCCGATAATCCAACAAGTTCTCGCAATTGAGTACCAGAGAAATTTTACCGATCTTATAATTCACCATGGCAGCCATGATTAAATAGGGATCTGTAGTGCTGCCATTATCCAGGAACTGCTTTCCGGTATAAGAAGCTTCAAGGCCCGCCCTGAAGTTATCTGTTAATTCAAAAGAAAACAACGATGCCAGTTTATGTTTAGCAATGAGTGGCAAATGCGTGTTTTGGGTATCATACTTTCTTTTAGCATCGGTAAATACATAGCCGAAATAAATCTCCAGTTCATCCAGCCGAGCTTGTACATACGTTTCAAAACCGGTAGTTTGTACGGGACTTCCCGCATTATAATACCTGAACAACAAAGGGTTGGTTAATGAATCGAGGAGTAAAGGATGATTAATGCGGTTATAGAAAAAAGTTTGGTTGAAAGTAAGGTTCCATTCATCCCACCTGGTTTTGTAATTGATATCGTAATTGAGGCCGTAGCTTCTTTCTGCCTGCACACCGGGATAGTAGCCATTGAGGTAATGATAATCCCTTTCATCGATCTCATCATTAAAAAGGGTTGGTGTTTTATAACCCAGCCCGCCTCCCAGCCGCATGGTTACCTCACCTGTAACTTTATACATCAATGATAAACGGGGGAGGAAGAAAGCACCGTATGCGGAATTATAATCCAGCCTTAGGCCAGCCTGCAAGGTGAGTGGTTTAGCCAGCTTCCAGTCGTCCTGCGCAAAAGCACCTACCGTTGTAGATGATTCGTTGGGCAACAAGCTACTGTCGGGCAGTTGCTTTTTAAAGTCATCTCCATTAAAGTTCATACCCACCACCCAGTTATGGTTCCTGTTTTTTTGTGTATAAGCCAATTCACTGTACCAGATGGTTTCGTTACCCTTCATGCCAAATACATTGGTATTTACGTTGCGGTTAAAAAAGCTGCTACTCGCTTTGGCAGTAAATAATCCTTTTGCTGTTTTCTGTTCCCAATCAATATCTGCCGTATTCCTGAAACTTTTGTTACCAATGAAGAACTGGTGAACAGCATCCTTTTGGCCGTTCAATACGGCCATATCTCCTCCTTTGCGGTCTTCATAATTCAATGTATAACCCAGGATCAGTGTTGCATTTTTTGAACCGTACACAAAGAATCTCGGGTGAATAAAAATGCTTTTCACGCCGGGCACATCACTAAAGCCATCTTTGTTAACATCTACCTGGTTTTGTACAGTGCCGCCTGCATAGAATGTGTAGCCCAGTTTTTCATTCCTGGCGGACCAGAAAGTATTCAGGTTATTTTCCTGCAAAGTAGATCGGTTGATGATGAAACTTCTTTCCGGTGAACCCAGCCTGGGTTTTTTAGAAACAAGGTTAACCATACCGGCAATAGCACCGCCGCCGTATAATGTGGAAGCTGCCCCTTTTACCATTTCAATCTGCTGAAGGTCTAAGGGTGGCAACTGCAATATGCTGAAGCTGCCAGAATAGCCGCCAAATAAGGGCATTCCATCCCGTAATATTTGGGTGTACTTACCTTGTAAACCCTGTATACGCATATCTGCACTTCCTGTAGCCACATTGGTTTGCTGGATTTGTATACCGGCAAAATCGCCTAAAAGGCCGGCAATATTGCCCGGTTTGATCTGGCTTTCCTCTCCTAATTCTTCAGTACCCAATACCTCTACTTTGGTAGGAAGATCTTCGATACGTGAGTTGGTGCGGGAAGAAGAAACAATCACTACTTCCTGCAGTTCATGCTTTTTTTCTTTTAAATAAATGGTAAGCCCCACAAGGCCATTGTTTTGCAGATTCAATACCGTATCCTTTGTTTCATAACCTTCAAAGGAAAACTGGAAACTACATTTACCGTTAGGGATATTTTTGATGATGAAATTACCCAGGCTATCCGTACCGGTACCCTGTTTAAAGGGTTTAACAATAACCGATACACCTTGTAATTTTTCTGCATTCTCAACTGATTGCACTACTCCTTTTACCGTGTTTTGTGCTGATATATTACACACGATGAGGAGCAGCATAGATATAACAACTACTCTTTTCATGATACTGGTCAAATAGGTACAGGCACGCAGCAACATGCAATGTTCTGCATGCTGTACAATGATAAAATCAATATACTAATCTGGGTAAAACCGCTCTTAGGCGGTTGTGGAAAGCAAGGGTAACGGAGGATGAAAAATAACGGAATAATATTCCTGTGGAGCAAAGCTGGTTTCAGTGCTGTTGAAAACAGCAGGTATAGCTACAGGTTTTTTGATAGCGGTTTGCTGTGTTACAGGTTGTGATAATGCGCCACTTTGAATTTGTACTACCGCATTTGTATCTACGGGATGATGGGGTGTGCCTTTTGCTTCTTTGTCTTCTGTTGGATCGAAGCCCGCACATAAAATTTTTTCCCCTATAAATTCTTCCAGGTCCATATCATTGTCTTCTTTGAGCGACTGGTTATATACCGCATGCAAAGAATGTATATCATCGAAATTACCATAGGGCATTACGAAAGTGGAGAAGATAAACAGGAAAGCGGTTGATATGATGAAAAGCTTTTTCAGTACTGCGAAAGTAATTACTACCGTTGTAGCTAAAGCAGAGGACAGATAATTTAAGCAGATAATAACTTCTGCATATATACCACGCCGGGGAGCGGGTTTTGATAATAAGCCGTGGCTTCGGTAAAGCCATATTTTTTATACAGGCTGATAGCAGGTTGTAACCTTTCCAAAGTATCCAGTTTCATAATCCGGTAACCCAACTGAACTGCGTTATGCAGAATGGCCTCTACCAGTGCATTACCAATGTGGTGCTTACGAAATGCTGGCTGAACATACAGCCTTTTCATTTCGCAGGTGTAATGTGTTGTATCCGTATCTTTTGTAATATTTGTTAAAGCGATGCAACCTACCGGTTGTGCATTCCAATAAGCCAGTATAAGGGATCCTTTGGGCGGGCCATATTTTTGAAGGGGATCTCTCAGTTCCTCTTCGAAACTTTGGAAACACAGGTCTTCATTGAGTTCTGCTACATATTCCCGGAAGAGTTGGCGAACGCTGTTCAGCGCTTCTCCTTCGGACGCTATGTGTTGAAGTTGCAACATGCTGAAAAAGGTTTGCAGTACAAGAGTGCGACGCAACGATGCAGCCATTTGTACAACAGCCGATACCCAAAAACTATCCCGGAATACGGGAGATATATTTTTCGATTTCCTTGATCTGGTCTACTACCTGTTTGGTGGTAGGCTTACAAGCTTTGGCTTTGCGAAAGAAGTCTTTCGCAGCACGAAACTCTCTCTTATTCATAAAGATCTGGCACATGCTGAGGTATGCTACAGCCTCACTTTCTTTATCAGGAATGCCTGAACGGATAGCGGCACGCACATAGCTTTCAGCCTGTTTCAGATCTCCCCTTTGCATCGCCATCATACCCAATTGCAGTTTATTGGCACCTTCAGCTTCAGGCATGGGAGCACCCAATTCATTGCTTTTTTTGAGGTGTTTTTCTGCAGTATCAAAATCCTGTTTCATCATGGCCAGGTTACCTTTTACGGTATAATAGGTGGAACGGACAGGTTTATACAAAAGGTTGGGAAACCAAATAGTGCTTAATATTTTTTCAACTTCTTCCACCCGGCCTTGTTCCATCGGCTCCTGGATCAAGCGTAACGGGCCAATAAAGAAATGACTGGCCAATGCTATCACACCAACAAAATACAACACGAAGGAAGGCCAGAAACCACTAACAATATTAACGGTAATTGCCAGCACAATTGCTAATACACCCAGCCAGAAACGATATTTAATAAGAAAGTTATACAACTTCATACCTCGTATTTAAAGGCAGCAAAGATAGGTGCAGATGCAACACGTTGGCTTTAGAATTTATCGTCGTTGATTTCGAGCCAGTAACCGTCGGGATCCTGCAACCAGATTTGATGAACACCATCAACACGAGTGGTAATGGCACTTTTCACACCATTTACATCCTGCCAGGCAATGTGATTCTTTGCCAGTACTTGAGTGAATGCCTGAACCGAAGGCACGCTAAAACATGTATGCTGGTTTACATAATATTCTTTTACGGAAGGAGCACCCTGGATAATATGCAGCATGGTGTGTTCTCCGGTTCTGAGCCAGATATGCTTACCATCGTGAAAGGGCTCGGGAACAGTATCGAGGCCGAGTATGTCCTTATAAAAAAAACCTGCTTTTTGGAGGTTAACAACAAAGATGGCAGTATGATTTAATGCTGCCTTAGGTTTTGACTGGCTGAAAGCTGCACCAGCAAAGAGAATTGTGGTGAGGAGTAAATAAATTTTTTTCATGACAAGAATTGATGGCGTTAAAGTTATAGAAACTATTACTTTTGCGGCAATTGGTCCCGTAGTTCAATGGATAGAATAGAAGTTTCCTAAACTTTAGATACAAGTTCGATTCTTGTCGGGACTACCAAATGAGAATGAAGGTCACTTATAGTTAAGTGGCCTTTTTTATTTTCCGTTGTAACCCTTGCTACACCAGTGATTAAAAAGACAACTGAGTTTACTCTCGGAGTTCGAACTTCACGTTTTTCCTTATTATACCATAAACCTTCAGGGAAGAGTAAGTACTGCAACCGTTGCTTATCATCATAGCTGCTGGAAAGCCACAACTGTAAAGGGTCTTGTAAAATCTCCAATCCTTTTTTTATCGCTTTTTCAAGGTTCGAACTTTCTAGATTGGCATTTTCAATTTCTTCTCTCATTTCCTCCCTCTCACTCTTGTATTTACTCATGTACTTCTCATACAATTCCCTATCCAACTCACCCTCGATATACCTTTCTTCCAGTGATTCTATCTTCTTCAATAACTCACCTAATCTCCTTCTCTTTGCTTCAAGTTCTGCTTTGTTATTCTCAAACTTTGCAAACACTAATTCCTTTACTCTTCCTTCTATTTTATCTCTGTGCTTATCCTCCACTTTTAGCTTTGCCATCTCCTGCATAAAGAGTTCATTCACCACATCAGCTCTTTCATTCACTGCATCTCCCTTGCCTCTTGTTTTGTAATAGTAATGACCTTTTTTCAGATACGCTGTGAAGGGTAATCCTGACACCTCAGATCTTAAGAATGATTTTAAAGGAACGGCTGTATTCTTGTATTTCTTGGAGATACCCTTGTGCGGGTTACTGGTGACGATTTGGTTCGCTCTTAAAAAAAGCTCTTCTGATACAAGGGCCGGATGCTTACCCTTAATTACCTGCCCTGGGATTAATGAGTTTACTAGATAGCCGCAGTAGAATGGGTTACTGATAATCCTTACGAAACTCTTATACTTAATCGTACTGCCCATCTTTTGCATCTTAGCTACGATCTCTTCATTATTCATCTGTCCCTCTGCTTTCCACTTAAAAGCTAGCTTCAGTATTTCTCCGTCTTTATTGATCACATACTCATGGTACTTAGCTTTTTCCTTTCTTCTTAGGTTTGTGTAACCAAATGGCACTACTCCTACCCAGTATCCATTCAGCAGGTTCTCTATCATGCCTCTCTTGGATTTTTCTCTTCTCAATTCATTATCATAATTACCAAAGGCCATGAATATTTGTTGCTGCAATTTACCGGTGGGTGAAGTAACATCCACATCCTGTAACACGCTCAGTACCCTTACCCCTGCTCTTGCTAAATCGACTATCAGTTGCATTGCCTGATCACTTCTTGAGAACCGTTCATAAGAGTATACCAGTATCGCACTGATGCTTTGATCTTTCTTTACATATTCCAGCATCTTCTTGAACTCTTTTCTTTCATCCGTCTTGGCGGACTCTACTATGCCACCAAAGTACTTTTTGATGAACAACCCTCTCTGATTTGCAAACTTATCTGCATCTTTTTTTTGCGTTTCCAGACTCGTATTATCAAACTGATACGGATCTGATACCCTGGTATAACTGACTATAATATTTCCAGTGCGCCAGCGTGACCGCTTCGCTTCTTTAGCTTTCAGTTGCAACAATTCCTTCATTTGCAGATTTTCCCGCTTCATATGCTAAGATTTGGTCAATAATTCTGTTGGCTATGATTTCTGATAATAGCTCAATGCTTTCTTCTTCGTTTAACTCTGGTTTGTCTTTTAATCGATACGACTCTTTTTTATGCGTTACCTCATCCTGTTTACAGTTTTGCATTTCATTTCAGCCATGCAAATTGTGTCGGTCACCCACCGCACACGCTTCTCTATTATAAATAGGTCTGATTCGCTCAGCACCTTATGATTCTACCTTTTAGTTTTTTACTTTATTATATCCGTCTCATTCAACTTTACAACCACCCCATCTCTTGTTATAAACTCCACTTCTTTAAAATCACCCTTCTT
>JAGWUV010000040.1 GCA_028875875.1 Bacteroidota bacterium | reverse complement strand
TTCGTTGGTTTGATTACCAGAATGAATACAGCGGCGACATGAGCGATTATGTAGAGACAGCAATGAAGAAGATTAACAAAATGGAAGATTCACAAATTAATGAGATCAAGGTTGATTTTAGAAATGTAATGAAGTGGTCTTTTGAAATATGGGGAGATACCAATTTTCGAATTCCAACAAACTATACAAGAGGAACAATAAATACGGCCATATTTGAAAGTGTTTGCAATTATTTATCTAGTAAAGATGAAAAATTTATTTATCGAAACTTGAATAGATTAAACAACAATTTTTCCGAGCTTCTTAAAAATGAAATTTATTTTGAAGCAGTAACTAAATCAACAGGTAATAAGGCCAAGGTTTTAGATCGTTTTCGACTGGCCCATGAGATTCTAAACTTGCAAACAGCATGATAAAAGAATTACAAATACAAAATTTCAAATGCTTTCAGCAGTCAAGGCCATTTGAGTTTTCAAAATTAAACCTGCTTACAGGAATAAATGGCAGAGGTAAATCCTCTTTACTACAGACCCTTTTAATTTTGTCACAATCAGCGTGGAGAAATACAAGTTTAAAAACCCTTGCAATAAATGACGAACTTGTAACCTTAGGGAACTTTGACGACATAAAAAATAGCGATACCCCAAGAGGAGAAAATATTCACTTCAATTTAAAATTTGATTCACCGTTTATTGATGAAGCAAAAATCCAATATGCCGAGAATCCAGAACAGCCGTTACAAGCCGAATGCTTGAAAATTGAAATAAAATCACAAGGAAAAGATATTGTTGTTGAGCCCCCCAAAAAACAGTCGGACGAAATTGTAGTAACATTGGCTGAGTTAATTAAGAAAACTCACTTCGTCAGTGCAGATCGATTAGGGCCAGTCAAATATGTTGACAAAAAAAATTTACCTGAATTTATACATGTCGGACCAAGAGGAGAAAATACAATAAACATTCTTGCAAATTCACGGTCTTTAGACAACATTAATGACATTTTATACAAAGGAAATGACGCCAAGTCCATTCTTCAGCAAACTGTTGAATGGATGAGCTATGTTCTTGACGGAGCAAAAATTGACTTTTCAGGAAAAGATAAAGAAAGTAGTGTATTAGGTCTTTTACTGAACAATAAAAGCAATTCATATTGGTATAAACCAGCTAATGTTGGTTTTGGATATAGTTATATTTTGCCTTTAATTGTAACAGGACTAATTGCAAAGCCTGGAGAAATAGTAATCATTGAAAACCCCGAAGCTCACTTACACCCTCGAGCACAATCAAAAATATCTGAGTTTTTTGCTATTGTAGCCTCTTGTGGTGTTCAAGTTTTTATTGAATCTCACAGTGAACATATTTTAAATGGACTTAGGGTTAGTACACTAAACAGAAACATAGGCATTAATTATAATGAACTAAATATTCATTATTTCAGTGAGAATTTCGAATCAGTAAAACTGCAAATGAATGAAAAAGGTAAAATAGAAAACTGGCCTTATGGTTTTTTCGACCAGCAAGAAATTGATTTAGCAAACATCTTCAAATTCTCAAGATAAGTATGGTTGCTGAATTATATATTGTTGCAGAATCATTTGCAAACAACGTAAACATATCAACTCCCGAGATTGAGAATAAAACAAAAGCACTTGCGGAAGACTTTGTTTATATCAAGAAATATAAGGACACGAACAAGCTATATGTTCACCCTGATATTTACAATGTGAATTATTTAAATGGAATTGTACTATCTGATTTAGTTTATAATTGGCAAGCCGCAAAACAGCACATAGATAGAGACGTTTTTAATGCACTTCAAAAAATAGTAATTGAATCTGCAACTACTACACATACTTCTCAAGAAGTAATAGAATTTTTATTGCCAGAGCATGATGAAAACCTTTGTCACGGCTTAGTTGCATTCAATCAAATTCAAAACGTAAACCCTGAATTTCAGATTGTATATGACACACAAAGCTGGCTTATATTCAGAAGGCATTTCTTGAGTTTATATCCTAAAAATGCAGCTTTTTTTATGAGTGAGTGTACAAAATATTTCCCGGGTATTCTATTTCATGCGAATAATTGGAATACTGTTGGAGGCATATTGCCCGAGTTTTCTACTAAAATAGTTTATCACTTATCCGCCTTGAATGATAAGTTCCGAGAATCACAGGATGGACATAGAAACAGGCAACAAGTTTTAGAACATTTTAGTTTAAATTGTCATCTTGATGAAACAGCCTCATTAGAAGGAGAAGCGAGTAGAAAATCAAAGTTTACATACGAATTTTCTGATTCTTCCGGTGGGAAAAGAAAGGTTTGTTGTGAACCACATTTAAAATTATGCTCAAGCGGGAATGCGGGAGATAATACTTATTATTTTCACAGGGTTTATTTTCATGAAGGTTTTCCAGATTTTGATGATGGCAGAATATTAGTATGCCATATTGGAGAACACATCAATTTTGACTAAAGTATGCCAACACTACATTGGATAGGAAAAGATAAAGTTATAAATCATCATTTAGATGTACCATATCGTGTGCTTGAGCACATCTATGGATTTGACAATGGTAAACAAACGGCATCAGAAACTAAGAGTGGAAATAAAATAATTCACGGCGATAACCTGGAAGCTCTGAAAGCTCTGTTACCTGAGTACGAGGGAAAGATTAATTGTATTTATATTGATCCACCTTATAATACTGGCGAGGAAAAATGGATATATAATGACAATGTTAACCACCCCAGACTAAAAAAATGGCTAGGAGAAGTAGTTGGAAAAGAAGAGGATGATCTAACGAGGCATGACAAATGGTTATGTATGATGTATCCTCGTTTAAAATTATTGCACAAACTACTCCATCCCCAAGGAGTTATGTTTGTATCTATAGATGATAATGAAAATTCTAGTCTCAAGCAAATATGCAATGAAATTTTTGGGCCCAATAAATTCATAGCGACTAATGTATGGCAAAAAAGATACTCGAGAGAAAATAGAGAGGCCATTGGTGATGTGCATGAGTATATTTATGTTTTTTCGAAAGACCCAAAAGCATTTAAAGAATATCGAAATCTTATACCTGCTAATGAAAAACAATTAAAGGTTTATAGAAATCCCAATAACGACCCGAATGGGAGGTGGAGGCCAATTCCAATGACTGCACAAGCTGGTCATGCTACAAAAGAACAGTTTTACCCAATCACAACTCCAACAGGCGTTGTACATTATCCACCAGAAGGAAGATGTTGGGGTATCTCTGAAACAACTTATAAGGATCTACTAAATAAAGGAAGAATTTATTTCGGACAAACCGGCGACTCTCAACCGAATATCATAAGATATCTAAGCGAAGTTGAAGGTTTTGTTCCATGGACATGGTGGAATCATGAAGAAGTCGGCAATACCGATGAGGCAAAAAAAGAGATTTATAATATTCTGGGAAAAAAAGTTGAGTTTGGTACACCGAAACCTGTTAGACTAATTGAAAGAATTCTTCGCATAGCAACAAAACCAGGTGATATTATACTAGATAGTTTTGCAGGTACAGCCACAACCGCCCATGCAGTTTTGAATCTGAACTTAGAAGACAATGGAGCTAGGAAGTTTATCCTTATTGAAATGGAAGATTATTGTGAGGAAATAACATCAAAAAGAGTTAAGCAAGCAATAACGGGTTATATTTATGAAGGTACCACAAAGGAAGTACTGTATTCAAAAAAAATTACCCTCCAGAACATTAAAAACGGTAATGAAACTTACAACGAAATTCAACTAATTAAAGAAGCCAATTCAGATAAATTTGATGAGCTGAAAGTCATTGTTGAGGACAATACAATTAATTTATATGGCGTCAACAAAAAAAATGTGACAATAGAACCTACTGGTGGACAATATGATTACATTAAACTCGGAGAACATTTGTTTAACGAAGATGATAACCTAAATGAAAATGTAGGTGTTGAAATTATAAGAAAATATGTTTATTACACAGAAACTAAAACACCATTAACACTTGCACAGCATACAGACAATAAATATTTTTTAGAAAATTACAATGATACAGCATATTATTTTTATTATGAACCAACCCAAATAACAACTTTAGATCATGCATTTTTATCAAGTATGAAAACAAAAGCCGAACAGTATGTAATTTATGCTGATAATTGTTTATTAACAAAGGAATTTATGACAAAGCATCATATCATTTTCAAAAAGATCCCAAGGGATATAACAAGATTTTAAGCAATGGAACTTAAGCCATATCAACAACAAGTAATAAATGACCTTTCATTGTTTTTGGAACAAGTACAGGAAACCAAAGACACAAAAGATGCATTTCAGAATTTTTGGGCAAAGCATCCAAGAACACCATTGCAACCATTCTCAGGAACAGCGATTGAACCATATAAGAATAACGTACCCAAAGTTCCAAACATTTGCGTCAAAGTACCAACAGCAGGCGGCAAAACATTCATAGCTTGTAATGCATTGAAAACAATATTTGATGCGTTTGACTATGACAGACCGAAGGCCGTAGTATGGCTTGTGCCTTCTATTACAATCTTAGACCAGACAATAAAAAATCTTAAAGACCCATATCACCCTTATCGGCAAAAAATAAATTCTCATTTCGGTAACAAGGTGGAAGTATTTGACAAAGCGGCCCTATTGCAGGGCAGCGGTTTTAATGCCACGACCATAAAGGAGCAATTAAATATTCTTGTTTTCAGCTTTGATAGCTTAAGAGCTAAAAACAAAGAAGACCGAAAGGTTTTTCAGGAAAACGGAAACCTACAATCGTTTGAAAATCTTTTAGGCAGAGATACTGAAATAACATTGGGTGCGGTAATTAAATATTTGAACCCAGTTGTAGTAGTTGATGAAAGTCACAATGCAGAAAGTGATTTAAGTGTTGACATGTTAAAGGAATTGAACCCCTGCTTTATTCTTGACCTTACTGCCACTCCGAGGAATAATAGCAACATCATTAGTTTTATTGATGCCCTGGAATTGAAAAGAGAGAACATGGTTAAAATTCCTGTCATTGTTTACAACCATCAAGACAAAACCGAAGTAATTAATTCTGCCTTGCAATTACAGAAGCGATTGGAGCTTCAAGCCATCAAAGAAGAAAAGAAAGGAGGCAAATATATAAGGCCAATTGTTTTGTTTCAGGCACAGCCAAAAAATGCGGAAGACAATACTACGTTTGAAAAGCTGAAAGAAAAATTAATTGAACTAAAAATACCAGCAGACCATATCAAAATAAAAACAGCTACTATTAATGAAATAAAGAATGAAGATTTAATGAGTAGGGATTGTGCCGTACGTTATATCATTACAGTAAACGCATTGAAGGAAGGCTGGGATTGCCCGTTTGCCTACATTCTGGCTTCATTAGCTGATAAAAGTTCAGCAGTCGACGTAGAGCAGATTTTAGGAAGAGTTTTAAGACAGCCGTATGTTATGAAGCATAATTTTCCGTTACTCAATTTGAGTTATGTATTAACGGCTTCCTCGAAATTCCTTGACACCTTGGATAATATTGTAAAAGGATTGAACAAAGCAGGTTTCAGCGACAAAGATTACAAACTGGCTGATCCTGCAATGATAGAAGAAGCGAAGAAACAAGAGCCTTTAACACAACTTAAAGTTTTTACAACTACAGAATCAGAAATAGAAGAAGATATTACAGCCGACATTGACACTTCGAGAATATCGGTTTTGGAAACAAATACCATTCCATCTACAACAGTTTCACAAATTGAACAAACAGCGATTGAACAAAATGAAGCATTTGAAAAGACAGTTTCCGAGATGGATACAAACAATGGCATATCATTACCAAGCGAATTGCAAAAATTAGTGAAAACTTTTAATTTAAAGGAGATATTCAAAGAACAAGCCGGTCAAATTAATTTGCCACAGTTCTATTTGAAAGTTCTTGGTTCCGATTTGTTTGGAGTAAAAGAAGAACAACCTTTAGAAAAGGAGAATTTACTTGAAGGCTTCAAATTAAGCCAGCAGCCAACAGATATTATTTTCGACAGCATCACATCAGAACTTTACAAAGTTGATTTAGATGAAACAAAAAAAGAACATACACCGACTTTTGTAAGGCTTGATGGCGATGTTAAGGAAAGTGTTATGGCTTACATTCTTGACCCAACAAGAAAAGAAAGCAGGGTTAAGAATTTTACAAAGCGAATTATGGATATAATCGGGAACATGTACCCGATTCCTGATAAAGAAATTGAAAAATATATCAGTCGGATTTTGGAAGATTTCAAAGATGAACAGTTCAATGATTTTGCAAATAATGAATATACCTACACCGACAAGATAAAGAACAAGATTAAATCGCTATCAGAATTATTTGCAGAGAAGAAATTCAAAGATTATTTGGACACAGATAAAGTATTCATAAAACCCGCCTATACACTTCCACCAAGCATTGCACCGGGTGATACAGCAAAAGATATTACAAAGTCACTTTATGAGAAGGAAGGCAGTATGAATGGGTTTGAAGAAAGAATCATTAATGAGATTGCAAATCTTAGCAACATTGCTTTCTGGACAAGGAATATTGAGAAAAAAGGTTTCAGAATTAATGGCTTTCTTAATCATTATCCAGACTTTATCATTCAGACAAGAAGTCGTAAGACAATTTTACTAGAAACAAAAGGAGACCATTTAGATGCAGAACAAAAAATCAGACTTGGAAACCTCTGGGCAAGTAAAGCAGGAAACAACTATCGTTACTTTATGGTTTATGAAAGGCGGACTGTGGACGGTGCATATAAACTTGATGATTTTTTAAATATCATCAAGGACATTTAGCCATCACACCAAGTCAGGCCCATTTGCAAGGCGCCAATGCCGACACACAAAAGCCAACCTTTTCGTTCTTGCAGCGTGTTGCCCAACACACCAAACGAATAGAGTGGCGCTACGAGAACTGAAAGGTTCCACTACAATTGCATGCTACGCTTTCCCCAACAGTACCATTGCTATGCCTGTGCTCCCCATTCTTCACAGTAGTTACCCGCAGGAGAATACTAAATGAACGCAGGTATTTCTCTTTTTACCGTTAGCTATAGCATGAAAAAGCAACACTACGCAATCGCCTGCAATCGCCTGCAAGTGGCTACAGGGGTATTGTTTTGCCTGTTTTACCATAGTAGATTCGTTTTGTTATCTGCTTCATACAGTCTATTCCGTTGGCAGTATGAAGTGTATCATTAATCCTTAAAACATTTAATTATGGGAACTTTTGTAAAAGGTATCCTCGGCGGATTCTCCGGAACGGTAGGTACGGTTATTGGCGGCAGCTGGAAAGGCATTGATTACATGCGCAGCCAGCCGGCACGTAAAACAGGTACTGTTACACAGGCTCAGTTAGAGCAACAAATGAAGTTTGGCATGATGGTAAAATTCCTGCAATCCATGAGCGGCTTACTCAGTGTAAGCTTTCGCAATTATGCCATTAAAATGACGGGACCTAACAATGCCCTGAGCTACAACCTGAAGAATGCGATTACCGGCACTTACCCTTTGTACACGATCGATTACAGTTTGGTACTGGTAAGCAGGGGCGATATGCCGAATGCTACCAATCCTGCTGCGGTAGCAGGTACAGCGGGTAAAGTAAATTTCAGCTGGGTAAACAATGCCGGTACAGGTAAAGCCAAAAACACCGACAAAGCCTTATTGGCTGTGTACTGCGAAGACTTTAACCAGGCTATTTACACAACAGGCAGTGCCAGTCGCTCTGCCGGTGCAGAGATACTGGATGTAACGCCCTTCAGCGGTAAAGAGGTACAGGTGTACATAGGCTTTATCTCCGAGGATAACAGGGAGGTAGCCACCAGTACTTACCTGGGGCAGGTTACCGTTGCGTAACGGTATTACCCGGATAAGGCATACCATTGCATCAATGGCGCAGCAGCAGGGCTGCGCCATTTTGGTTGTATTGAGGAAGGGTAAGCATTACAGGTATAAATAAGAAAGGGATGGGATAAAAAGAACAGGTTGCTGTTCAACGAAAGCAGCAGGTGACAGGAAATAACTCTTTTGATAAAAGCAGTAGGATGTATCAGGGTAAAATAGTTATTTTACGGTACCTAAAGCAAACGATCCTATGAGTCATCGCCTCCTAACCCTTCTTTGTGTTATTCTTCTAATGGCTGCTTGCAAAAAGTCGACTGATACCACCAATTATCCCTATCATCTGAATGTAAGCATTAATAAGGTCAACTATACCACCAGTTCTGTGTGTACGTTTGGCTTAACCAATGAACCGGGATGTGTAGCCGGAAAGAGTTTTGATGTAACCAATGCAGGACAGATCAATGTAGATGCTTTTTTTCTTGACTGCTATTTTAAGCATTACACCAATAACAGCGATTTTGCTTCAACTAAACCCGGTAGTCATAAAATATTTGATGGGGGAGACCTTTTGAAATCCAATCAATGTAATTGTGACCTTATTATTGGATTGGTAGATAATGGCATCTTAAATCTTTACAATACTACCATTCTGCAACCTGCGAATATTGTACATAAGGTTACCGGCATCCGGAAGGTAGATAGTACTGCCACCACTATTACGTATGCAGTAGCGGGCAGTTTTTCCTGCTATTTTAAGAATACCAATAATGTGATGATACCTGTTACCGGCGATTATGTGTTGCCTATCAAAGAATTAAAATAACAGTAGTTCATTGTAGTACCATCACTCTTTACTGGTAAGCACATTGTACGCAGGGTTTATCACTATAGCCATGAGTATTGGCCCATTTAAGGCAGGAATCCCGGCTGGCAAAGCAGGGTAATCCGCTATCTAAACTTTCCACTGTCCATGGAGTAGAGGGTGGACATTGCGTACCGCAAATGGTCAGTGTTTCTTTCTTGCTGCAGGTTATAGAAAGAATAACAATCACCAGGATACTTACGAGAAGATAGCCGAACCTTTTCACGAAATAAAAATACCATGGAAGGAAAGGTTTTTGTCTGACGATCATCAGTTACACTAGAAATAGGAAATAAGCTGTGATGAGCAATAACTGTACTGTTTGCTTGGAACAAAAAGAATTTTGATCCATCTATCCACTGCATCAACAGAAATCTGTAACATCGCCGGGAGAAGGAAGTAAAAGATTTGAAAAGAAGACCAGATGATGAACAGTAGAAAAAAAGTATTTGCCATCATAGGGAGTGCCGGTAGTGACTCTGCCAATGAAGCTTTGGTAAAGCATATCGCCACTGAAACAAAAGGCGTATTGGAACTAAGTATCTTCAATGCGTTAAAAACATTACCGCATTTTGATCCTGAACTTTCAGTGCATCAAACACCAGACATTATTGTGAATGTAAGAAGAGAGATCGAAGCAGCAGATGGGGTTTTGATCTGTACGCCGGAATATGTATTCAGTATTCCCAGCGGCTTAAAGAATGTTATTGAATGGTGCGTGGCCACAACTGTTTTTTCCAATAAGCCGGTTGGTATCATCACTGCTTCAGCAAATGGAGCAAAGGGGCATGAAGAATTACAACTGATCTTACAAACGATTGAAGCAAAGTGCACGGCAGATACTAGTTTACTGATTCCGGGTGTAAAAGGAAAAATAGATGCGATGGGTAAAATAAAAGATGCGTACACCCTTCAGCAGTTGCAGCATTTCATTCAATCCTTTCAGCAATTGCTGGAGATTTCGGGAGCTACGCATTGAACATATAAATGAAAACCATGCAAAAAGATCAGCCTATCCCTGCTACCATAGATGAATATATTGCCACCTTTCCTGCTCCCATTCAAAAGCTTTTACAACAGGTAAGACACACGATCGCAGCTGCGGCTCCCGGAGCCGAAGAGCTGATCAGTTATCGTATGCCTGCATTTGCTTTACAGGGTGTGCTGGTTTATTTTGCTGCTTTTAAAAACCATATCGGGTTTTATCCTACCGCATCCGGTATTGCCGCTTTTGAAAAAGAGCTGGCAGGTTATACAAAAGGAAAAGGCTCTGTACAATTTCCCCTAGACCAGCCTATACCGGTAGCACTTATACAAAAGATCGTTGCCTTCAAGGTGCAGGAAAACCTGCGGAAGAAAAAGAAGCACTAAAAGAAAGGAGTGTTTCTGGTTTCGAAATCGTGTACACTGCTCAAGGTCATTGTTTATTATTCAAGGGATAAGTAGCTTGATGGTCAATTCATCATGCCATGAAAAACAAGGCTACTTTTTTGTACTGGTCGCCCAGGATCATCAGCATACTAGCCATATTTTTTATAAGCATATTTGCTGCAGATGCCTTTGCGCCGGGGTTAACCTTCTGGCAACAAATAGGCGCTTTCCTGCTGCACCTCGTTCCTTCATTTGTATTGATAGGGTTGCTTGTAATAGCCTGGAAATGGGAGTTTGTAGGTGGTGTATTGTTTATCGCCATCGGACTGATATTAAGTTCCGTTGTTTTTATGCATAACCTTATTAACAGGCGTGCTACTGTTGCCACCAGCTTAGGTATTATAGCTGTGATTACTTTTCCTTTTATTGTGGCAGGTATTCTTTTTATTGCCAATGATGTAGCAAGGAAAAAGAAGCTGTTGAAAGGAAAGGTATAAGGTAAAATACTTGTATTTGCTGTAAAAGCAGTGTTGTAGAGGAAGATGATGCTATGCTGTATTTTCTTACTTTCACGGTATGCCGGCGAATCATAAGAAAGTTGATGTTATTGATAAGATACTGGAAGCCTGTTACCAGGCAAAGCCTGATGCGCTGTTTATCATGAGTTTAATGCACCAGTATGAAGAACGGGGAAGCCTCAGTAAAAAGCAATTGGAAGGATTGTACCTGAAAGCCTCCAGGATAAAAGATATACCTTCTAACTGGCTGGCCACTTTGGAAGCCACTATTTTAAAAATGCCTACCCGCGATAAAACACCCGCTTCCGTTGATGCGGCACCCATCTTTACAAAAGATGTAACGGTAGGCCATCATATTGAGGCGATCCTTCTTAAATACCCGCAACACAAAAGAGTATTATTCTTTCAAACAAAATACAACAGTAAAGAAGGACTCTCTGCATCCGAACTGGCTGAGTTAGAAAAATTCGTAAAGTTATTATTGAAATCATGATTAACGTTTCTCTCTAATTCAATCAATCCGATTGTGTTATCTTGCGGCAGTGTAAATTGGTTTCAACGATTTCGACCATGCTATATCAATTATCTTTCACTCATATTTAAACGATACACTGATGAAATATTTTCCACTCGATCCCGCTATCTTCATTCAAAACCGTAAGCGTTTTACACAGGCCATGAAACCTAACAGTATTGCTGTATTTGTGAGCAATGATGAGTGGCCCATGAACGGCGATGCATTGCATGGGTTTAAACAGAACAGTGATCTCTACTGGTTAACAGGCATTACCCAGGAAGATTCTATGGTAATACTTTATCCGGATAATCCGGATGCAGCTTACCGAGAGGTGCTGGTACTGGTAAGACCGAATGAGTTAAAAGAAAAATGGGATGGCAAAAGGTTGCGTACGCATGAAGCAACAGCTATATCCGGCATCAAAACCATTGTATGGACAGATAGTATTGATGCTTTATTACAGACCTGGATACATTTAGCAGATACCATTTATTTGGATACGAATGAGAACGACAGGAAGGCGTCGCATATCCGCAGCAGGGAGTATCGTTTTGTAGATGAGATGAAAGCTGCTTATCCTTTGCACCAGTACGAAAGAGCAGCAAAGCTGATGAAGGAATTAAGAGGCATTAAAACAAAAGAAGAAGTAGCGGTAACACAGCAGGCCATTGATATAACGGAGCAGGCTTTCCGCAGGTTATTACAATTCATTCAGCCGGGGGTGATGGAATATGAAATTGAAGCAGAGATACTACACAGCTTTTTAACACAAAGAGCAACAGGCCCCGCTTACAGCAGCATTATTGCCAGTGGTGATAGGGCCCGTACGCTGCATTATATTTCCAATAACCAGGAATGTAAAGACGGAGAATTGGTGTTGATGGATTTTGGTGCCGAATATGGAGGGTATTGTGCAGATTTAACACGTACGGTACCTGTGAATGGTAAATTTACCAAGCGCCAGAAAGAAGTGTATAATGCTTGTTTGCATTTGCACAATTATGCCAAGAGTTTACTGAAGCCGGGCATCAGCATTGTTGATTATACGGAGAAAGTGGGGGAGGAAGCTACCAAGCAGTTTATCAAGATCGGATTGCTATCCAAAACAGATGTGAAGAATGAGGATGCAGGAAACAGGGCTTACAGGAAATATTTATATCATGGTATTTCTCATCATTTAGGCATTGATGTACATGATTTGGGTACAAGAACCCAACCTTTAAAACCCGGTATGGTATTAACCGTAGAGCCCGGCATTTACATTGAAGAAGAGCAGATGGGAGTGCGTATTGAGAACAATATCTGGATCACTAAAACAGGGAATGTAGACCTGATGAAAAATATTCCGATTACAGTTGAAGAAATTGAGCGGTTGATGAAAAGAAAATAACACGAATTGTGATTGATTACACGAATGCTTATGTATGTGCATTCGTGTAATTCGTTTTATTTGTGTAATAATTAGAATAAATGATAAAGCAGATCCCTAATATTTTCACTTTACTCAACCTTTTCTTCGGTTGTATAGCCATTATGGTAACCCTGCAAACCGGGTTAACAGTGAGTATTGACCCTACAGGACAACAAACGGTAGAAATACCTGAAAAGATCTACTGGGCAAGTGTTTGTATTGGTATCGCCGCACTGATCGATTTCCTGGATGGTTTTGTAGCAAGAGCATTGAAAGCTTCTTCGGAAATGGGCAAACAACTAGATTCCCTTGCCGATGTGGTAAGTTTTGGTGTAGCACCGGGAATGATTTTATTTGAATTTTTAAGAAGATCTTATGCTTCGCAGGTGAATGGGTTGGATGTAGGCATCGTTTGGTTGTTACCGGCGTTCATATTGCCTTGCGCCGGAGCTTATCGGTTGGCAAGATTCAATATCGATACTACACAATCGCATGGGTTCAAAGGCGTACCTATTCCTGCAGCAGGTTTGCTTATCGCTTCTATTCCACTTATCTATTGGTTCTCCCGTGATGCATGGGTAATAGAACTGATGATCAATAAATGGTTCCTGTATGGAACGATCATTGTGGTGAGTTACCTGATGGTGTCTACGCTTCCTATGCTAGCGTTAAAATTTACACAACCCAGCCTGCAGCAATTCCTTCCGTTTATCCTGGTAGTGGTGGTGGCACTTGTTTCTGCATTTTTTTTCGGGTGGCTGGCTGTTCCTGTTTCCTTTGTTGCCTACGTAGGCTTATCTTTGGCGTTCAAAAAAAGCAAGGGATGATACATGCATGAATGCATCTCATTCCGGTAGTCTTCAATTTATAAAGTATACAAGCATGACATACAATGTTCAGATCAAAGTAATGCCTTTAAAGGATTTATTGGATCCGCAGGGAAAAGCAGTATTAGGTGGCCTTAAGAATTTGGGCATTACATCTGTAGAGGATGTACGCGTAGGTAAGCATATCACTTTACAAATAGAAGCCGCATCAGAAGCAGCAGCCCGCAGCGTAGCAGAAGAGGCTAGCAAGAAGCTCCTATCTAATCCTGTAATGGAGTTCTTCGAAATTGAGTTTGTGAATTAGTAAGGTTCGAAAAACCGGGTTTCCCTTCATAGCAGAGGAAACCCTTCCAGCCATACCATACAATAAACCTTCAACAGTTTGCTCTATCTTGTTCCTACACCATTAGGCAATTTAAAAGACATCACACTGCGTGCCCTTGAAGTATTGCAGTCTGTTGATGTGATCTTATGCGAGGACACAAGAACTTCATCCAAACTATTGCAGCATTACAATATTCATAAGCCCTTATCGCCTTATCACCAACATAATGAGCATAAGGTAGCTGTTCATATTGCAGATCAGCTGAAAGCCGGTAAAACCATGGCGCTGATCACGGATGCCGGTACACCGGGTATTTCGGATCCTGCATTTTTATTGGTACGGGAATGTATCAGGCAGGAGGTAAAAGTAGAATGCCTGCCGGGAGCCACGGCTTTTGTTCCAGCACTGGTAAATAGCGGTTTGCCTTCTACCAGTTTTGTGTTTGAAGGATTTTTGCCTTTGAAGAAGGGACGGCAGACTAAGCTGAAACAACTGGCTGAAGAAGAACGTACTATCATTCTTTATGAAAGCCCGATGCGGTTAGTGAAAACATTGGAAGAATTAATACAATATTTTGGGGCTGAAAGGCCTTGTTCCGTAGCAAGGGAACTCACTAAAATGTTTGAAGAAAATAAGCGAGGTACTTTGCAGGAAGTATGTAATTATTTCGCATCTAAATCTGTAAAAGGAGAGATCGTGCTGGTGATCGGGGGAAAGGAGGATTAGTTAGTAATAAGCGATAAGTGATAAGTGATGGGTTTTGTTGGTATGTGGTTAATTGATACCTGATGCTTTTGAATAGCACAATGCATTGAATGATCATAAAATTCTTACGCTGATGAAAAAGAACCTACTTCGTTTTGTTTTGCTTTTATGCAGTGGTAGCGCCGCTTTGCAGCTGATTGCGCAACCTGATCGCTGGCAACAGCACATTAAATACAATATAGATGTGCAGATGAATGTTGTTACCAATCGGTTTACTGGAACAGAAAAAATTGAATACACCAATAATTCACCCGATACCCTGAATCATATTTTCTTTCACCTGTACTGGAATGCGTTTCAACCTAACAGCAGCATGGATGTAAGAAGTCGCGAATTAGGTAAGACCCTCTTAACTAACCGGCGTGGCGACCAGATACCAGATTGGGATAGCCGTGTAAAGGACCGTATCAGTAAATTGAATGAGAACGAGATCGGTTACCAGAAAGTAAAGAGCGTGAAGATCAATGGTAAAGAACAAGTGTTGCGTGAGTATGAAACCATACTTGAAGTAAAGTTGGATAAACCAATACTTCCTAAAAGCAAAACATTACTGGACGTTGCTTTCGAGGCACAAGTGCCTGTTCAGATACGCCGCAGCGGAAGAGACAATGCCGAAGGTGTTCGGTATAGTATGAGCCAGTGGTATCCTAAAATGGTGGAATACGATTACCAGGGCTGGAATCCTAACCCTTATGTTGCAAGAGAGTTTTATGGTGTTTGGGGCGATTATGATGTGAAGATCACTATTGATAAAAACTACATGGTGGCTGCTACAGGCGTATTGCAAAACCCCAATAAAATAGGTTTTGGATTTGAAACACCGGGAACAAAAGTACCGGCCATCACTACTTCAACAATAACGTGGAACTTTAAGGGAGAGAACATTCATGATTTTGTGTGGGCTGCCGATCCGCAGTTCAGGCATCTTTCAAAAAAAGTGCGTAACGATCTTACGTTACATGTTTTTTATAAAGCAGGGGATGCTACAACAGACAGCGCCTGGAACAATGTGTTGTGGGCAGCTGAAAAAGCTTTGCCTTTCATGGAGAAGCATTTTGGCCGTTATCCTTATCCTCAATATTCTTTCATACAAGGTGGAGATGGAGGCATGGAATATGCAATGGCTACCCTGGTTAAGAATGCCAGCTTAGGTACGGCTTTCCATGAATGGATGCATAGTTGGTACCAGCATATGATGGGTACAAATGAAAGCTTATACCCCTGGATGGATGAAGGATTTACCAGTTATGCAGAAGGCGAGGTATCTGCCTGGTATTATGCAAATGCAGCCCTGGCATCGCCTTTTATCAATAGCAATGAAAAACTTCGTATCCAGCAAACTATTCAGGAAGACAGTACACGGCTTCCTTTGCACCAGGCAGGTAATTATGCGGGATACTTTGCTTTGGCACGCAGTCCTTTTGAAGAGCCGATGAGTACGCATGCAGATCATTATAATACCAACTTCGGGTACAGTGCGGCCGCATACAGTAAAGGAGCTGTATTCCTGGCGCAGTTAGGATATATAGTAGGAGATAGTGTGAGGAATAAAATTTTACTGGAATATTATAAGGAATGGCGGTTCAAACATCCTAATGCGAATGATTTTATCAGGGTGGCAGAAAAAGTAAGCGGACTGGAGTTACAGTGGTATAAAGAATATTGGGTGTACACCACCAAAACCATTGATTATGCAGTAGGGGATATTAATGTGGTAGATGGGAAAACACAGATAACACTCAAGCGTTTAGGAAAGATGCCTATGCCTGTTGATGTGTTGATGACCTTTAAAGATGGTACGAAAGAACTACATTATATTCCTCTGAACCTGATGTATGGAGAGAAGCCCGCTGAAGATTCAATTCCCAGAACGGTGCATACAGAATGGAGATGGACACACCCTCAATATACTTTTGAAACATCGAGAAGCATTAAGGAAATTAAAAGTATTGAAATAGATCCATCGCAGCGAATGGCCGATATGAACAGGAATAATAATAAGCTGGTTATCCCGGATTAATAATCATGATATATTTTAAAGTAAGAGAGGCTTCAGGCCTCTCTTACTTTTTTACATGGAGAATGTATTTTTCTTTAAAGTATTCTTCCTGGAAGATGTCGTAGATACTCATCATTCTTGGCCTTACACCGCTTTCTGAAATTTCCTGGTGCAGATCGCCTCCTTTCAGGCAGATCAGCCCGTTAGTGATATCTTGCTGTTTCGAAGGATCCGGTTTTTTTAACAAAGGCCCTGCCCATGTCCAAAGATCTTTTAAAGGAGCAACGGCCCTGCTTACTGCAAAATCAAATTTCCTGTTCTTAATTTCTTCAGCCCGGGTATGTTGGGTGGTAATGTTATGAATGTTGGCTCCTTCACAAACAGCTTCTACTACTTTTAATTTTTTAGCAATACTATCTACCAAATGAAATTTCACTTCGGGAAAAAAGATAGCCAGCGGAACACCGGGGAACCCGCCACCACAACCAATATCAATGACCTGTGTGCCGGGAGAAAAATCAACAATAGCCGCAATGCTTAAAGAATGCAGAACATGATGCAGGTAAATGCTATCTATATCTTTTCTTGATATCACATTGATCTTTGCATTCCATTCTTTATACAATCCTTCCAGTGCTGCAAGTTGTTGCAGTTGTACGTCAGTAAAGTCGCTGAAGTACTGTAAGATCAATCCCAGTTTTTCTGTGGTTTTTTCCATATTGCCGGTACAAAGAAAATGTAATAGAAGAACATCCAGATATCAAAAAATAAAAATAACGGCCAAAGGTCTTTTTCATTCAGCTTTTTCATAGTGCTGTAGTAAATGATGGCCTGGATAATGAAACGAACGCCATATACAGCCAGCGGAAGCCACCAGTTAAAAAAGATGATGCTTACGGCCAGCAGCGGGTACAACATAAAGGAAGTGAATGAATATAGTCCCAACCAAAATTTATGTTTGGGTTTATAATATTTTGAGGTGGTGTAGTGTCGGAATTTTTGCTTGCTCCAATCTTTCCAGGTTCGTTTTGGCTCGCTTAATGTATGGGCTTCCGGATCGATAACAATGGCCGTATTTCTTTTATTAGCTACCTGGTTGATGAACAGATCATCATCACCGCTGGGTATCTGGTTAATCGATGAAAAGCCTTTATTGCGTAGAAATACATCTCTTTTGTAACTGAGGTTCCTACCCACACCCATGTAAGGCATGCCGGCCAATGCGTAAGAGAAATATTGAAGGGCGGTATGAAATGTTTCAAAGCGGATCAGTTTGTTCAACAGCCCCGGCTTTTTATGATAAGCGCCATAACCTAATACGATCTCTGTAGTATCATCATAAGCTTCCTGTATTTTCTGCATCCAGAATTCGGAAGCAGGAACACAATCTGCATCGGTTAATAAAAGTGTTTCATACTTGGCACTTTTAATACCCATAGATAGAGGAAACTTTTTACCTACGATCAGTTTGGCTTCCTGTGTAAGTTCAATATGGTTAAGGTTTTTGAACGACTTTCTGAATTCATCCAAAATATATTTGCTTTCATCCACAGAGTTGTCGTTCACTACAATGATCTCATGAGTTGTTTTATATTGCTGCAATAGAACACCGGGCAGGTTTCTTACGATATTATCCGCTTCATCCCTGGCACAGATAACAATAGAAACCGGATGTTCAACGGTAACATTTTTGGTTCGGGGTTTGTAAAGTGCAAGTCTGCTGAAAAGAAAAGCATAATAGCAAACCTGGATTAAAATCACAATACAGAAAATAATAAAGACAAAATCCCAAATACTTTGCGGTATCATCATTTTGCAAATGTAGCATATAGGGCTGCTTGCCTGTAGTGCAATGTGTGTATGTGGAAAACAATTGAAGAAAAATGAACAGCATCTGGGTAAGCGCTTATTTTTGCAGACTTATGTCGCAGCTTACATTTCAGTTACAAGGAACCGATCCGCATAGCAAAGCAAGAGTAGGGAAGATGACCACCGACCACGGGGAGATACTTACGCCAATTTTTATGCCTGTAGGCACAGTGGGTTCGGTGAAGGCGGTAACCCAGCAGCAGTTGAAAGAAGAGATCAAAGCACAGATCATCTTAGGGAATACCTATCATTTATACCTGCGGCCCGGAACAGAGGTATTACAGGCGGCCGGCGGGCTGCATAAGTTTAATGGCTGGGATAAACCTATCTTAACCGATAGTGGTGGTTACCAGGTATTTTCTTTGGCTTCGCAGAGAAAAATAAAAGAAGAAGGTGTATTGTTTCAAAGCCATATTGACGGCAGCAGGCATTTGTTCTCTCCGGAAAGCGTGATGGATATTCAAAGAAAGATCGGTGCAGATATTATCATGGCTTTTGATGAATGCCCACCTTATCCCAACGAATATAAGTATGTGCAGAAAAGTATGGAGCTTACGCATCGCTGGTTGAATCGTTGCATTACCCGGTTAAATGAAACGCCTGACCTGTATGGTTATAGCCAAAATCTTTTCCCGATTGTACAGGGTGGAACATTTGCAGACCTGCGAAAAGCATCTTCGGAATACATTGCTTCCTGTAATGCAGTAGGGAATGCTATTGGCGGACTGAGTGTTGGTGAACCGGAAGAGATGATGTACGAATACACAGCCTTATGTTGTGGTATATTACCCACCGATAAGCCGCGTTATTTAATGGGTGTGGGAACTCCATGGAACATACTGGAAGGAATTGCTTTGGGCGTTGATATGTTTGATTGTGTGATGCCTACAAGAAATGGGAGAAATGGTATGTTGTTTACTTCGAAAGGTGTGATCAATATCCGAAACAAAAAATGGGCAACAGATTTTTCGGTGATTGATGATGCCATCAATTGTACAACCAGTGCATATTACAGTAAAGCGTATGTGCGCCATTTATTTGTGGCAGAAGAAATACTGGGATTACAAATTGCCAGCATTCATAACCTTGCTTTTTATTTGTGGCTTGTTACCGAAGCCCGCAAACACATACTGGAAGGTAATTTCAGTAGTTGGAAGAGTGATATTATCCCGGTATTGAAACAGCGGCTCTAAATAATTAACTACATCTTTTTTAAACTTGTTGTAATGTGGATAAGGAGATGAAATGTTTTTTATTTATCCACTTACACAATGAATGTATAGCTGGCTGATTACTTATCATTAGCTTCACATTACTTACTAATCTGTTACCTATGAAGTCCTTATTATACGCCCATTTCTATGGGTGTATTTTTTTTATAAGCACTTTCTTTTTGCTATAACCAGCCAACCATCATTTCATTTAACAGCTTTTTTCTCCTGCAGTGCCGCTTGTGCTGTTATATTTGCGGATAGATATAACGAATGAAAAAGTTAGATTGGTATATCCTGAAAAAATTTTTAACCACTTTTTTCTTCTCCATCTTTTTATTCACGGTAATAGCAGTGGTGATAGATATTAGTGAGAAGGCTGATGATTTTGTAAAATCGCAGTTGGGGGTGAAGCGTATCATTACCGATTATTATTTTGGTTTTGTGCCGCATATCATGGCATTGCTTTTTCCTTTGTTCGTTTTTATCGCAGTTATATTTTTTACTTCTAAAATGGCAGGCAGAAGTGAGATCATCGCCATTCTTGCCAGCGGAACTTCTTTCAGAAGATGGTTAAGGCCTTATTTTGTAGGCGGTATTTTTTTAGCCATTATTCTATGGTTTGCCAATCAGTATGTGGTGCCTGTAGCCAACCAGATAAGGGGTACTTTTGAAGCCAGGTATGTAGACGGGAATTCTTCTTATGAAAACCTTACCAAGAGCCGTTTTAGCGGGGGAAACGATTTTTATATGAAGATCGATTCTTTTACCTATGCAGGTTTTTACAATTATGATACCACTACAAAAAGGGGAGGCCCATTTTTCATGCACACGATACATAACAACAGGCTTACCCGTAATGTGCGTTCCGAAACCATTACATGGGATACGATTACCCGTAAATGGAAAATGGAACAGGTGATCCAGCGGATACTAACTCCAGCAGGTGAAAACCTAACCATTATTCCCAGTCAGACCATTAACCTGAACTTTGTACCCAACGATATTAAAAAAGACAAATACACGAAGGATAAGCTTACTTCTCCCGAATTGAAGAAGACAATCAAAATGGAGGAGTTGCGTGGTTCGGAAGGGCTCAATGAATTGAAGGTAGAGCTGGGCCGCAGGAACGCAACCCCGGTTACCGTTATCTTGTTAACCTTTATTGGGGCCGTTGTGGCGGGCAGAAAAGTAAGGGGAGGAAGCGGGGTGCATTTGGCCATGGGATTTATCACTGCAGCTTTATTTATCCTGGCGGATAAATTTTCAACCATCTTTTCAACCAAGGGTAACCTGCCGCCAACTATTGCGGTGTGGATACCTAATCTCATCTTTGTTTTTGTGGCCTATTATCTCTATCGAAAAGCACCCAAATAGCATTCAATATATAAGGTATTTAGTTTTACGAAAACATTTGCGTATTTGTATTTGTTGTAACAGTGAAGTTGATTTACCTTTAGTCGCCCTTTTTAGGAAAGCCTTATCCTGTAAGGCTTTGAGCAGGTTATAATAAGCCGAATAAAGCGTATGGCGCACAAGTGTGCGACGCAACGAAGCTTTATTTACTGACTGAAAGCCGGGCACCCATAAAATCAGCATATTCAAATGTTGCCAAATACAAATAATACGTCATGGGAATTTTAAAAGAGAGTTTTCAAGCTAAAGCCTCAGCCGCCAACGCGGAAATAAAAGATTTGCTGAAACAGCATGGATCTAAGAAAATAGGGGAAGTAACCCTCTCCCAGGTGTACCAGGGAATGCGTGGTATGACAGGATTGGTTACAGAAACCAGTTTGCTGGATGCACAGGAAGGTATTCGTTTTCGTGGATATTCTATTCCGGAATTACAACAAAAACTTCCTAAGGCGCCGGGTGGTAATGAGCCTTTGCCGGAGGGACTGTTTTATTTGATGTTACTGGGAGAATTGCCTTCGGAAGATGACGTGCATCGTGTAACGGATATTTTACAACGCCGCAGCCATGTGCCTAACCATGTGTTTGATGCGATTGATGCTTTGCCTTTAAGCACACATCCGATGACGATGTTTGTGGTTGGCGTGATGGCTTTGCAAACAGAAAGCTATTTTGCAAAAGCCTATGCTGAGGGTTTGAATAAGAAAGATTACTGGGAGCCTACTTTTGATGATGCGATCTTACTGATTGCCCGTTTGCCACGTATTGCGGCTTATATCTACAGGAGAAAGTACAAGAATAATGAACATATCAATCCGAATGGTTTATTAGATTGGGCCGGCAACTTTGCTCACATGCTCGGTTTTGATGATCCTTCTTTCAAAGAGTTGATGCGTTTGTACATGACGATACATGCCGATCATGAGGGTGGAAACGTATCTGCACACACTACGCACCTTGTTGGTTCTGCGTTAAGCGATCCTTACCTGGCTTATGCGGCAGGCATGAATGGCTTAGCGGGTCCTTTGCATGGATTGGCTAACCAGGAAGTGATCAAATGGATATTTGAAATGCAGAAAGAATTGGGAACAGACCTGCCGGCACGTGAACAAATAGCTGAATATGTGCAGGAAACACTGAATGGCGGAAAAGTAGTTCCGGGTTATGGTCATGCTGTTCTGCGTAAAACCGATCCCCGTTTTACCGCTCAGATGGAATTTGGTAAAAAGCATATGCCTGAAGATAAACTGTGCCGTACTGTTTGGAACATTTATGAAGTAGTACCGCCAATCCTGCAATCATTAGGAAAGATCAAAAATCCTTGGCCGAATGTAGATGCACATAGTGGTGCTCTGTTAGTACATTATGGTTTAGTTGAATATGAATTTTATACGGTTCTGTTTGCAGTAAGCCGTGCATTGGGCGTATTATCGAGCCTCATTTGGGATAGGGCGCTTGGTCTGCCACTGGAAAGGCCTAAGAGTGTAACTACGGAAGCTGTGAAATTGTGGATTGAAGGAAAGGGGGAAATCTGGGATTAAGCAATAGATTGCTTACCGGTTTACCAGTTACCGGAAAAGAACACAATTACTGTAAATATTTAACTGATAAAATGCTCCGTAAAAGCGGAGCATTTTTTTTAAATGTTCTGAAAGAATTTTCTTTGGTTGATTAAGATACTACTATACATTTGCACTCCATTCAGTTCAGGGGAATTAGCTCAGTTGGTAGAGCGCTTGCATGGCATGCAAGAGGTCAGCGGTTCGAACCCGCTATTCTCCACAAACTTCTAATCCTGCTTCGGCAGGATTTGTTTTTTACAGCTATTCAACTTAATACAATCTTATTCCGAATGTTTACACTTTCTGTTCAGCAGATCATTCAGCAATTTGAAATGCAGCCGCATCCGGAAGGAGGCTATTTTAAAGAAACCTATCGATCAAGAGAATCGATTGCTCACAATGCTTTACCGTCAAGGTTTGCCGGGGAACGTAACTTTTCAACCGCTATTTATTTTTTGCTGGAGCAAGGTAATTTTTCAGCTTTTCATAAAATACAAAGTGATGAATGCTGGCATTTTTATGCAGGCGATGCGTTGAATATTTATGTGATAGATATTGACGGGATATTGCAAACCATTCGTTTGGGTAGTGATATTCAAAACGGTGAAGTATTTCAATATGTAGTACCGGCAGGATGCTGGTTTGCATCAGAACCGGCAGTAGGAAGCATATATTCTTTTGTAGGTTGTACGGTGGCTCCTGGTTTTGATTTTGAGGATTTTATTTTAGCCAGTGCTGATACTTTGCAGCAGTTGTATCCGCAACATGCGGGTATTATTAGAAGATTATGTCGTTGATCGTTGGTATGCAATTGAGGTTGTGCTGTGCGGCCTTTTATTTTTACTCAAATTATACATTTTAACAACAGCAAAGGCCAGCAAGCATAGTAAGAGGATGCTGATCACACTAATAATGATCCAGTCCATTTCTTTCAGTTTACGTTTATTTCGGCGTTCTTTTTTACTACTGGTTTGCTTCTGCAACTGCCTGTTCAGCTGTTCAACATAATTTAAAATATGCTGTTTATTACCGAATTGTGATAAGCCTTCTATAGCATCATTGGTAAATGCAGAATTGGCCATTTCAGCTTCAACAGTGTGTTGCTCCGGAGGAGGTAAAGCTCCTTCCAGGTATTTCAAGATCTGCTCTTCAGTCAGTTCCTCATCAGGTTTCAATATGTCATCGAGGTTTTGCATTTACTGTTTCTTCATTTTTTTCTCCATCAATAACTTCAGGTTCCTTTTCCCGTTTTGTATATGGCTTTTTACCTGCAATAAATTATATCCCGTAAGGTCGGCAATCTCCTGGTAGCTCTTTTTTTGTAGGTAGAATAAAGTTACACATGTTTTTTGCTCTTCATTTAATTCAGGCAAGGCTGCTTCCAGTATATTCAGTACTGCATCCTTATCCTTGTAAATACTTAGGTCAATATCATTCGATGAAAGGTTTATTTTATCTTCCACCGGAATGGTGATGTTTTTATCTCTCAGCTTCATCAGGCAGTGGTTGCGGGCCACCATGTATATCCAGCTCTTAAAATATTGTACTTTGTATTTTTGTAATTCTGTGATGGTTTTTAGAAAGATTTGCTGAACACAGTCTTTTGCCTCTTCTTCATTTTTCAGGTACTTCATACAAGTACCAAGTAGTAATAAAGTGTATCGTTGCAATAATATGCCCAACCATTGATTATCTCCATCGGCATAGAATCGTTCTAGTAATTCCTGATCGCTGATATGGTCGAAGCGGGTTGAGTTCACAATACAAGTTAAAGCTTTTTTGAATAGATGCTGCATCAGTTAAATTCCATAATTTTCCTGCAAATCTTTGTTATGTCGTTTGTTGTTTGTGTTGTATCAGTTGCACCTTTAAGAAGTGAAGCCGGCCATAGAAGCGAGATGGTGAGTGAATTGTTGTTAGGGGAATTTGCAACGGTATTGGAAGAACAGAAAGACTTCCTTAAAATAAAATGTTTGTATGATGGGTATGAAGGCTGGTGTCAGCGAAGCCAACTGGCAGGGGTTGAGAATACCGTAGTTGCCTCAACTTATGTGTTATCATCTGTTGCCACAGGAACCATCAATAACAGAGTGTGTACAATGAGTTGTGCAACACCCGTTTTAAGTAAAGGGAAGGAATATACAGCAGGGCCTGTTCGTATTTCATTTCCTTCTGCAGAGCATCTTGCAGATACAACCACACTTGAGTTTAGCGAAGCGAATATTAAAAAGATCGCTTTTCATTTCATCAATACACCGTATTTGTGGGGAGGAAAATCTGCTTTTGGTATTGATTGTAGTGGATTTGCACAGCAGGTATTTAAAATGATGAATATTGTACTGCCCAGAGACGCTTACCAACAGGCTGCGCTGGGTGAAAGTGTTGGCTTTTTAGAAGAAGTGCAATGTGGTGATCTTGCATTTTTTGATAACGCTGAAGGCAGGATAACGCATGTAGGAATTTTGCTGAACGCAAGCGAGATCATTCATTCATCGGGCAGCGTACGGGTAGATAAAATAGATCATGCCGGGATTATACATACAGAAACAGGAGAGCGTACACATAATTTGAGAATCATTAAGCGCTATAAACAATAAAGTTCTGCCTTGGCAGAACTTTATGTGAAATATGATGAGTAATGTTGATGATTACATGATATCCATTCCCAAAGCAAAATAGGTACAAACACCTGGTAATGCCAACCAGAAGAATTGCCTGTATTGTGGAGTAGCCAGCATAAAAATGATGATAGCTAACCAGATAGTAAAGTAGATCCAATATTTACCTCTAGATTTTTGTGTTTCCATTTGCTTGAAGTTTTTGCAAAGATAGGGCTGCATTTGATTCTACCAAGAGCTTAGTTTTTTGTTTCTTCTGTTGGATTGGTTCCAAAATGCGAATGTTGCGGGTCCTCTTTTTTATTGGAATCGAAAATGAGCATTTTGAGTGATAGTATAATCAGAATTACAGCAAATACTTTCTTCAATGTAGCTTCGGGAAGTGCGAGTGAAATTTTGCTGCCAAAGTAGTTGCCTATGAGAAATCCGATCGACACGATGAGCACCACCCGCAGATCGATATATCCTTCTTTATAGTATTGCAATACGCCTAAAATACCTACAGGTAAAAGCAGGATACCCAAGGAAGTGCCCTGGGCTTCTTTTTGTGAGAATGCAAGCAAGTATACCAATGCGGGAACGATGATGATTCCACCACCTACGCCGATCAATCCGCTAAGCATGCCGGAAGCAAGTCCAACTGCCAGTAGCAGTACGATCATTAATAAAGGCAAAGACATCTTTTTCAATTTTACTTATTTAAAAAGTTCTCCTTATAAGACTCGATAGCTTCTGAAATAATATTCAGGGCTGTTACTTTATCACCGAAATCTTCAACCTTTACAGATTTGTTTTCGAGTGTTTTGTATTCTTCAAAGAAGTGCCTTAATTCATTTAAAAAATGGGGAGGTAATTCTTCAATATTATTATAATGCCTAACACTTGGATCATTCGAGGCCACTGCGATAATCTTATCATCTGCATCCCCTCCATCTATCATCTGCATTACACCTATCACCTTAGCTTCCATCAAGGTTAAAGGTACTACGGGAAGTGAGGTAAGAACAAGGATGTCTAAGGGATCTTTATCATGACCGTATGTTTGTGGAATGAAGCCATAGTTCACGGGATAGTAAAAAGAAGAATAGATAACACGGTCGAGTTTTAATAGTCCGGTGGGTTTATCAATTTCATATTTACAACGGCTGCCCTGCGGGATTTCGATAATGGCATTAATAATTCTTGGTGCTTGTTCTCCGTAGTGAACGCCGTGCCAGGGATGAAGTACTGTTAACATAGTAACTAAGGGTTTTTGAATTGAATTTTATGAT
>JAGWUV010000001.1 GCA_028875875.1 Bacteroidota bacterium | reverse complement strand
ATACCGAAAAAATAGCCTGTACGATTCATAAGAAAAGATTTTCTGGAAAGGTTGTTTTCTTTCCAGAAGAAAATCCATTTTCTGTAAGAAAAGAAAATGATTTTCCCGGGTTTTCTTCGAGACAGGTTCGGACCAAGTCCGTCAATTGACGGACTTGGTCCGGAGAAAAGTCAAAGAAGGCCCGAATAAATCTGCTTTTACGAAAAAGAAAATCCTTTGAAACTTACAAGTTTGTATTTGAAATTATAGTTTCTGCATTTTCAAAAAAAGGTCGCTACAATTTGTAATGCTTAGCCATTTTTTTGACGATATTTTTAATCTCATTTTTCAGTCGTAACGGTTTTATAATTTTCACCTCGCTGCCAAATGATAAGATCGTCATTTTCAGTTCCTGCGAAATGTACACACGGTACCTTACGCGTATTTCTTTTTCATTTTCCAGGATTATCTCCTGCGAATGATGCAAGGGTTGGCTGATAATATACGGTGCCTGCTGTGCAGAAAACGACAATTCTACGTTTGCCGGACCTTCGCTGTCTTTATGTGTAATTCCAAAGGAATATTGGAAATAATCATCGGGATTAAATTCCGGAATTTTCTGGAATATTCCGGCATATTCCAGAATCTGCAGAATTCTGTCAAGAGCAAAAATGATGATACTTTCTGCCCTGTCAGAATATCCTACCACATACCAGCGATTCCGGTATTCTTTCAATAAATAAGGAGAAACGATGTGTATTTTTTCCGGCTTCCCAAAAGCCTGGTAACGTATCTCTAATGTTTTCTCTTCAACAATGGCCCGCAAGATCATTTCCAGCCAGTTTCCGTTGACTGTTTTCAGAGGCTCTTCAATTTGAATGACTTTCTTACCCGACTGCGCTAATATCTTACTAATCCGGTAACCTTCAATTACCTTGTTGATTGCATTTTCGAACTGATCAAAAATTTTCGTGCCTTTAATCTGCTGCAACAATGCTGTCGAAAAATCCAGTGCTTCGATTTCTTCATTGGTTAATGGAAACTCTTTTAACGAAAAGCCTTCTTCGCTGTAATAGTAGCCTTTTCGATTTCTATCATATTCGATAGGTGCTTTGAAATTGGAACGCATTTCCGAAAAATCCTTATTGATCATGGAAACAGAAATTGTATCCCCCAGTTGGTCTTCAATTTTCTTTTGTATTTGTTCCAGTGTAGGAAATTTCAGCAGTTTATTGGTAAGACAGGAATCGATGATTCGATAGCGTAAGAGGGCACTTTTATTGACAGGCATATTTGGAACTTATTTTGTAAAAATAAGTTTTACCATCAGCTCATGCTAGAGAAAAGTATATTAGATGTTTAAATTAATCATATCCCAAAAAATTTTGTACTGGAAAATAATTGATCTATCCTGCCTTCAAAATCATCAACCCCTTCGCAGGGATTAAAATCTCAATTACTGATTTTTTTTAATCACACTCATTAAGGTAATATGATTATTATTTATATTCGAAACCACAGCGCTTCACCACCCTTTGTTACCAAATCATACAAACCGGCGCTACTTAGTACAAAGCAAAAAATTGTGACTGAGGAAGCGGTGCTGTAGGAGGAAGTTAAGTATTAAGCCAGATTTTATTATCATTCAAATAAAATTGAAAATGTGATTAGCGCAGTATAAGAGTGAAAATAATCAACGTACTTAAGATTTATGCATTTTGAAGTATTGCACATATTTAATGCTGCCTTCAATCGTAAAACTTGCAACCATGAAAATTAATACACTTTTTGAGGCCTATGAAATTCTGATTACAAATAAAGTTGGGAGTAAGAAAATATTTGAAAATTCAGGAATGGTTGATGTCAATAAAAAATTAGACTTTGGTTTCTTTCCATTAGGTTCTGGGATTTTATTAGAAACTAAAAGTTTAATTAACAAAGCTTCAATTGACGATGACTGTGTGATGGTTCTTGGAAATGATTTTGGAACAATTACTTACTTTGAAAAAAAATGTAAACACAATAGAGAAAACAGTAGCAAAACAATCGCTAATTTAATGAGTTTAGGATTAGACCTTGAGAACACTTTTTTTACTAACTTTTATTTAGGCTTGCGAAATGACAAAATATATCAAGGAACAACCATGACTAAAAAGGTTAAGAAAATGGAGAAAGATTATAAAGATTTATGCTATAATTTTTTTCAAATTCAGCTAGAATTGATTAATCCCAAAATAGTTATTTGTTTAGGTGCAGAAGTTGGACAGACGCTTTCTGAATTTTCTGACGTATTTTCAAATTTTTCTTCTAAGAATAAAATATCAAACTTGTATGCAGACTATACAAAGCAAGACTATATAATCTATACCAACGATTGTACCTTTGAAAAGAGAAAGTTTGTTTTGATCCCTCATCCTTCTTATGCACATATCAATTGGAAGAAGAATGACATTGAAAACCAAATTAAAAAAGCTATACAAAATTGATACTTTCATTGTTGAACAGATAGAAACGCCAGCAGGCAACAAGAGGCTTAAAAAAAGACTATCTGACAATACGCAGTATTGACTTTTGTTTCAAAGTTTGATTTTTTTCAAGTTGACTTTGTCGTACTATTATCAGCAAAAGTTCAAGCTTGAATTTCAATGTTCAGCTTTAGTTCATACCTCAACAACATATTTTCAAATATGTATTTGTTCTGGGCTGTACAATCATTGAATCCCTTGCCTTCGCAAATACTCAACCGCTTACGGCTATAATTCGGCGACAATGCAAACATAATGCAACAGTGGAAAATGAGCAAAGACATTAACGCAATAATTACTTACTTGGATACCTACCTAAACCGGACAGGAAAATCAAGTATTGATCCTGTTGAAGCAAATGAAGTTCTTGCAAAGGCTGGACTACTTTGCGACAGCAAAGACAGACCAGGCAAACCACTTCGCAACTTACTGCGTGACGGCCAATTACCACATGCCTTTCAATCTGGTGGTAAAGGTTCATCCTGGACAATTCCACATTCAAATAAGTGGACGGTAAGACCTTTAAAGATAAAAGCTATTACTCCTAAAATTGTAACACCAAAACAAGTAACTAAAGCAAAAGCTGTTTTATCAACAGATTATTCGCAACTTGACAAGATCTTGATGAACGAAAACAATTTTAAAAGTGCTAGCATTATTGACAATTTAGTTCCACACAACGCTGGACTTTATTGCATACGTATTTCCGACATCAATAAATTGCCTAAACCGTTCAGCAGTTATTTAGCGGACAGACAACATAACATTATTTACATCGGCATTGCAACCGAGAGTTTGAGCAGACGATTTTTGAACCAAGAACTTCGTGCAAACGGACACGGAACTTTTTTTCGGAGTATCGGTGCTGTGCTTGGACACCGGCCACTAAAGGGTTCGCTGATAACTAAAGCTAATAAACGCAATTATAAGTTTTCACCAACAGACGAGCAAAAAATTATTAAGTGGATTAACGACAACTTGAAAGTTAATTGGGTAGATTTTAATGGCGACCTTGAGAGTTTGGAAACAGAGCTAATAACTAAATACAGACCTTTAATAAATCTTGCTAAAAATCCTTCAGCATTACAATTGCTGTCTGATTTAAGAAAGGAATGTGTTCAAATTGCAAACGAACTATGATTTCAATAATTGATATATTCACCAGCAAAAGTATTACAGCCGCTAACATTACATTAGTGTAAACAGGGTCGGACAAGGAACCCATCATTAACTATTTCGCCAATCAGCAGTTGTATCGATGCCATTGGAGTAACTATATATTTTCAATAAACATAAATAATTTTTTAAATATTTTTTACAGTCAACGGAAAATATGTGCCTTGCCTTCACCAGTGCATAGTTATTATCAGGAAACATAACACGAAAGAAAATGCAAAAAAAACAAACATTTACCCTTAAAGAAATAGCCACTTGGCCTGAAACCAGAGAGGTCATTTTACCTAATGTTCAGAGAGGATTTGTTTGGAAATCTTCGCAAATTGAAAATCTCTGGGATTCCCTTCTGAGAGGATACCCTGTTGGTGCGTTTGTTTTAACACCAAATAAATTAGAACGAGGAAGATTTGAAATACTTGACGGACAGCAAAGAGCGACAGCAATTTGCTTAGGTTTTAACAAGGCTACTTACCGAAATACTAAATACAGAGTTTTTATAGATTTAGAAAGGCCACCTTCAACTGATAGCCGTGAATTTTATTTTAGGGTAATTACACCATCTCATCCATGGGGTTATCAGAAAACTGACAATAGTAAAACACTAACGGCAGACAACAAAAGACATGCAATGGATTTCTTCAGAAAACATTGCAATATTATTGACCCATTTGACAGCCATTCACTAGGCAGAGTTTTTCCTTACGATTCGACTCTTCCGATTCCTTTTGAACTTTTCATCAATTCAGTACTAAACAATGAGACAAACCAATCTTTAGAAATTCAAGTTTTTAATTGGCTTATAGAAAGCGGCTTATTAAATGACTGGGAAACCGAAATAAATGAAATTAAAACTGACTTTGCAGAAAACAAAAAAAGCAAACGAAAACTACCTTTAATCAATAATATCGATCACATAAAAAATAGAATTGAAGATATTTTTACAAAAGTCAAATCAGTTTTGGATGATGATGAGGGACAGAAAATACCCGCACTATATTTGGATATTGACAAAATAGATAGCAGAAATCATACCTTAAATTCAACAGAACAGATAGCAAAATCAACCAATGAGGAATATGATGAGATGGAAGAAAGTGACCCGATTGAAAATTTATTTATTCGGCTAAATGATGGCGGAACACCTTTGAGAGGAGAGGAATTAAACTATTCAATTTTAAAAGCCAACATAGATAAAACACTTCAAGAATTAATTGAAATTTCATGCAAAGGCTATATAAAACCAGCCCGATTTATTTCTATAGCTTTTAGACTATTTCAACATCAAAAAAAATATGAAGATAGAGATGGGTTGTCTCTAAAAATTAAACCGAAACAATTTCAAAGAGCAATTAATTCAAAACAACATAAAAAGGAATTTCTTGACTTTCTGAGTTGGATTTTACAGCAAGAAAATAGCTATGACAATCAAACCTTATTAAGTTATTCAAAAAAAATTCTTACATATCATGACGTAAATTGTTCTTACGGACTACCACATATAATTGTTAGCTCAATAGCAGAAAAGTCTCCAGAAATAATGTTTTTACTCTTATATAGAATCATTAAAAAAGGCGAAAAGCAAGGAGACAGATTTCTAATGCCTTCCGAAGAACATAGAAAAATGTTAGGCGTAATAACCTGTTTAATGTGGCTGGGCAAAAGCGAAAAACAACGAAACTATAATAGACTTCTAAGAAATATTTGGCCTGGTGCTGAATCCTTACCTAAGGACAAATTCTGGACATCTATAACAATTCAAAGAGCTATGCTTGATAGCTCATTTAACACACCACTATCAATTAGTGAATTAAATAAAATTAAAAAATTATTTACTGATAAAATACGCAGAGATACAGATATAATAGGAAAGCGAGTTAGTGACAGTTCGCAATTGGGCTTTATTGACAATATGATCACATACAAAAACAGAGATATTGTTCTATATTCCCAAAGACACTTTTTATCAAAGGTTATAAGCCAAGACCATTTACTACTTGACGACACAGATATCCCCTTTGATTGGGACCATATTTCACCTAACTCTTTTGTATATGGACTTCAAGATATTCCCCCTGTAATTAAGGACTGGTATAATTCAAATGGTAATTTCCGGGCATGGCCATACTCTTTAAACAGAATGGATCAGGATGTTTCGCCAGCTCTCAAATTAGATCCACTAAACAGAATAAATCACTCCAGCATTGAGTCATATGAAATAACCAAAAACCATTGGACACAATTTCTTTTAGAAAATAATAAGCTTTCAATAAACATAAAGGACTTAAAAAAACATCTATTACAATGGTCTGTATGTGATAAATCATGGGCAGATTGTAATATAACAAATCTCAAAGAAAAGAGTAATTGGGAGCGGATCTATCAGCTTATTATGGAAAGAAACTTTGAACTAATTCAAAAGTGGCATGTAGAATTACGTATCAAAAATCTTTTGCCAAGAAAGCAAGCGGACAAATTCAGTACTTTGCTAAACAATAACTTCTGGTTTAACCATTTTAAGGTTAACTCAAATAGAGAATTGACAAAATATCTTAAAAGTAAATTATCCTACGACAACTCAATGTTATGGATAACTAAACCAATTAATATTGAAAATAATTATTATCACTTCTACTTGGTAGCCGACAAGCATCCCCTAAGAATGCTGAGGAGTAATGACATTATGTTTGGATTTATTCCAAGCAAAGACAATAATGATAGCCGCTTATTTAAAATTCCAGAGTCATTAAAAAATAATTACATCACTAACGGTAAAAATCATACTGTCAATTATTTTACATTATCATCACATGAAGACGATTCATATATTCTATTAGTTTCAAATATATTATTATGGTTGAAAAAGTATCCAACTATAAAGCAGCGCGATAACTTAACGAATGAATTTTTAAGCTCTATTAAATCATTCTACAGAAATAAAATCACTTAGGTATTGAAACTGTGACTAAAATATCTATTAGATTGGCAAATGCCAATCTAATAGATGGCCTCACCGTCCATAGACGAGGTATGCATCTCACACTATCGTACCTAAAAATCTGTTTAACAATAATTCATTAAACCATAGAGGCACCTTCAGATAGTGCTTACGCATGGATTCATAACCGCGTAAGCACAAGTGGATCTTTATAACAGCAGTTCATATTATCGGACTTAGTCTATATGCATAAATCTTTAAAGTTCTGCATCATACCTACTCATTAGGTCCATTTGCGTACTAATCGCAGGAGATTTTTCTTTTTTGAATTCAAGTTTCTTTCAATCCTGCCATATACATTAGCGTAATCTATTTTAATTCCAGATGTCACAGTCTTAGAGATTAAGTACGAAGCTTACATACAGAAGTAATTCAAACCTACTCTTCTTATTTAAGCTTGCCCTATAATTAACTTATTAGATAATTAATCATTCCAAATTCATCACAATTTCATTACATCATATATTATTTTTTATATAAATCATGCATCCTTTAACAATACGAGATATAAGAGAGTGGCTAATCATCAATCAGGCTGAATACAAAAAATTAAAAGCAGAGAAATTCCCTCCATTGGATAATGAAATGTATTGGCTGTATGGGGACTTATATCGGATAATTGAATTTTATTCTCTTACTCATAATACCCACATTGCTATACAAGAGTTTAATGCGATTCAAAATTTTGATTTTAAGCATCTTGTACTATGGACAAAAAAACATGAAGTGCTTGGTGCAAAAAAATTGATTCTATTCGAGATAGATTACTTCGATTGGATTGAAGAGGTTGACAAAGATTTACTCAAAATAAAAGATGGCATTTACATGGAAGCAACCCCCTTTAAGGAAACGCTTCTGTTTTGTAGGATTTTCCAAATACTTTACTGGAATTTCGATATTACTAATATGGAGTTAACTAATGAAGAAATTAAAAATTTACAGAACGACTTAATGACCCTACTCAACAATAAATAAAACGGCCTTTAATATTTTTTATATAAATATTAGAGACTGTTTTATTCGCAATACAGCCTGATTCATGCAAACTATAAAGGCTTAATAACAGAATGTAATAACTATGTCCATTTTAGTATCCTCACTTAAAGACGTCACTTACTGAAACACACTCCTCAGCTGGTTCATTTCCGACTTCACCTTAGTTGCTACAATCTTCGCATAGATCTGCGTGTGCTTTAAAGTAGAGTGCCCCAGCATTTTACTTACAGACTCCATAGACACATTGTTACTCATCGTTACCGTAGTGGCGAAAGTATGCCTGCCTAAATGCACAAACAACTTCTTAGATATTCCTGCTAGTTCACCAATTTCTTTCAATCCACTGTTAACTTTCTGATTACTGGGTATCCGCCATTGGAAATCCCTAAAATCCTCTGTTGGAGAATAGTATTGCAAAATTCTTATCGCAGGGGGTAACAGAGGAATGGTGCTCATGATGCCGGTCTTCTTTCTCGAATGCTGTATATAATAGGTCCCATCATTATCCTTCTTGATATTATCCTTGCATAGTTTTTTAATATCACCATAAGCGAGCCCAGTAAATACAGCAAGCAAGAAGATATCTCGTTTTAGTCTTTGCGCCTCGGAGAGATTATCTAATTTTTCCAACTTTTCAATTTCCTCCATTTCCAGGAAATCTCTTATAACAGGCTTACGGGAAAGTTTTAGCCCCATGAATGGGTTAAACTTAATTACTTTATTCTTCACAGCTGGCATAAGGATACTACTCATGCACCCCATCAGCGCTGTAGCAGAATTATGGCTATTCTTTTTCTCCTTCTTTAAGTAATTGAAAAACTGTTCCACAAACTGATCATCGACTTTTGAAACCGGTATATTTTTAATCCCCTTCTTTTCGTGCAAGAAATCTTTAAAATATCTAATTGTTCGCTGGTACTTGTACCAGGTAGTAGTTGCAATTCTGGCCCCAACACTATCTTTAATTTCCTGTTCTTTTAGTTCGATATAGTCCAGGATATTCTGAGGAGGGGGCGTTTTGCCTTTAATAGCTTCTACCAACTCATCGATAGAAAATTCTTCGTTTTTAAGAAGCAATAAATCAAACTTTTGTTGAGCCTTCGCCTCAATAGCTTTTAGGTTCTTATTTATAGTAACAGCGGCTTTATGCTTGGGAACTACCATTCCAAATTCTGCGGACCAATATTCCGTCGGGCAGGTAAGACCGGTAAAAATATCTCTCCGTTCTCCGCGGTAAACTATCCGAAATACAATAGGATTTTCTCCGTTACTGTACTTGTGTGAGCTCCTGCAAAAGAAGCTAAAAGTGATGTCAAGGGAAGTTGTAAACATGGCTAAAAATTTTTTGTTTCAAAATTATTTTTGATCAAAACCATGTTGAAATGCTACCTGATGCAAGGAAGTGCTATGTGATGAAGTTGACTAAAAGCCCAAAATCCTGTCTCTAAAAGTACACCTACAGGGTGCATTTGGATGCACTTATTTGCATTTTTTTGCAAATAAAAAAGCTTGATAATCAACATAACTGATTGATAATCAAGCTTTTAAGTGGTGTGGGGCGGGATCGAACCGCCGACACAAGGATTTTCAGTCCTTTGCTCTACCGACTGAGCTACCGCACCTTTTTATATTCGGGTTGCAAATATAGGCGCTATCTCTAAATAAGCAAGTTTTTTAAGCAAATTATATTTCTCTTATCCTGCTTGTTTTAAAACTCGCAGTTCTGCGGCGTTCTGGCAAAGGCAATCACATCACGTATATTGCCCATACCGGTTACAAACTGTACCATCCGCTCAAACCCCAGGCCAAAACCGGCATGCGGTACCGTACCAAAACGGCGGGTATCCAAATACCAGCTCATCTCTTCCGCAGGAATATGCATATCTCTCATTCTTTGTTCCAGTCGGTCTAACCTCTCCTCACGTTGGCTACCCCCTACAATTTCTCCAATACCGGGAGCTAAAATATCCATTGCAGCCACTGTTTTACCATCCTCATTCATACGCATATAAAATGCTTTAATAGCAGCAGGATAACCCGTTACAATCACCGGCTTCTTAAAATGCTTCTCTACCAGGTAACGCTCATGCTCACTCTGCATATCAATACCCCAGCTTACTTCATATTTAAACTTCTTCTTTTTATAGGCCGGTGAGTCTAATAAAATATTAATCGCCTCTGTGTACGTGATTCTTTCAAAATCATTATCCACCACAAAACGCAGTTTCTCCAGCAATCCCATTTCCGTACGCTCTGCCTGTGGCTTTTGCTTCTCTTCCTCCGCTAGCCGCTGGTCTAAAAACTCAAGGTCCTCCATATTATGCTCCATGGCATAGCGGATCAGGTATTTGATAAATGCTTCTGCCAGGTTCATGTTATCCTCAATATCGTAAAAAGCCATTTCCGGTTCTATCATCCAAAACTCGGCCAGATGACGGGTAGTATTGGAGTTTTCGGCGCGGAACGTAGGACCAAACGTGTAAATCTCACTGAAAGCCATGGCACCCAGTTCTCCTTCCAATTGTCCGCTTACAGTAAGATTGGTACTCTTACCAAAAAAATCTTCCTTATAGTTAATGCTGCCATCCTCATTCAATGGAGGGTTCTCTAACGGTAGAGTGGTTACGCGGAACATCTCACCGGCTCCCTCTGCATCACTCGAGGTGATAATAGGAGTATGCAGGTACACAAAACCTTTTTCATTGAAAAATTGATGTACCGCAAAAGCCAGTGAATGGCGTATACGAAACACCGCCCCGAAAGTATTGGTACGGAAACGCAGGTGAGCGATCTCCCTTAAAAACTCAAGGCTATGCTTCTTAGGTTGTAATGGGTATTTCTCTGCATCACTGTCGCCCAGTATCTCCACCGTTTTTGCTTTTACCTCAACTTTTTGTCCTTTACCCAAAGAAGGTACCACTTCCCCGATTACTTTCAGTGAGGCTCCTGTGGTAATACGTTTCAGGGTAGCTTCATCCAGTAAGCCCAGTTCAACAACAATTTGGATATTATGATTCGTGCTGCCATCGTTCAATGCGATAAACTGGTTATTTCGAAAGGTTCTCACCCATCCCATAACAATTACTTCTTGTCCTGTCGGCTCGCTTTGCAGCAACGCTTTAATTTTTGTTCTTGTGTTAAACATGTTTATACAATTCAAAAGTGGGTGGCAAAGATAAGTCGTATCGGCGTACCGAATAGCGGCTGTAATTCTGTTACATCATACAATAATAAATTCTTTAACGGGTATTGCACCTGCCCGTCCATCGAAATTACTGTCGTACTAAGATTATCATTGTCGCACTGAGCTTATCGAAGCATACCCGGCCCTCATACCTCCGCCATCCGGTTCGGTAGCAGGTGTGTACAGTCGCTACCCATCACCGGTATAACAAAAATTTTTCTTTTTTTAGAAAAAACTACTGTAACATTGCAAGTGGAAACAAAAACTGATATCGCTCTCCAGGCTTCCCGCAGACACATCAGTTCCTTCTTTTCCATCAATCACAATCAATAATTATTTCCCATTTCAAAGACAGGATTAATAGTCAACGAAAAGTAATCTGCCTTATTTAACCGAATCTATGTACGATATCTTACAACTGAACGACATGCTGGTTCCCGAGTTGCTGGACATAGCCGAGCAACTGCATATACCTAATGCAAAGAAACTGGACAAACAGGAACTTATTTATAAGATTCTTGATAGCCAGGCCGTGAAAGCCAGCGAAACAAAAGAAAAAGACGGTAAAAAAACACGTACCCGTAAAACCATTGTTAAAGCCTCTACCGGCAATATTACCGAGGAAGCCGAAGTAATGCAGGAAGCTCCTAAAGCAGAAAAACCTGCCGCTACAGCACCGGCCAAACAACAAAAAAGCCGCAAAACTGTGAAGCAGGCAAAGCTCATCAATGATGAACCCGATGATGCTACCCTTCTGCTGGCACAACAACTTTTACAGGCCACCGAATCGCAAGCCAGTGAATTCAACGAAGATATTCCGCTGGGCGCTGAAGATGATATGGATGGGGTAGATGATGCCGAAACCGCCGAACCCATTGCCGTACAGGCAGAAGCTGAAACAGGTATTGCTCCCGAAGCACCCGTACAGCAGCCCCGTAGCTTTAGGAAAGAACCGGTATTTAACATTGAGTTCGATGGTGTGATCAATGGTGAAGGCGTATTGGAAATGATGCCCGATGGCTACGGTTTCCTTCGCTCCTCCGATTATAACTACCTTTCTTCTCCCGATGATGTATATGTATCTCCTTCCCAGATTAAACTCTTTGGCCTGAAAACAGGTGATACGGTTTCCGGCTCTGTTCGTCCGCCAAAAGAAGGAGAAAAATATTTTGCTCTATTAAAAGTAGATGCTATCAATGGTAAGCGACCCGATGAAGTGCGTGACCGCGTACCTTTCGATTACCTTACACCATTGTTCCCTTTTGAAAAGCTAAACCTTTTTACCTCCGCTTCTTTATACAGCACACGTATCATGGACCTCTTTACCCCCATCGGTAAGGGTCAGCGTGGATTGATTGTTGCCCAACCCAAAGTAGGTAAAACCATGTTACTGAAAGATGTGGCCAACGCTATTGCAGCCAACCATCCGGAATGTTACCTGATGGTAGTGCTGATAGATGAGCGCCCTGAAGAGGTAACCGATATGGAACGCAGCGTGAAAGCAGAAGTGATCGCTTCTACTTTCGATGAGCCCGCAGAAAAACACGTGAAAGTATCCACCATCGCTTTGCAAAAAGCCAAGCGTTTGGTAGAATGCGGTCACGATGTGGTGATCCTCTTAGATTCTATTACCCGACTGGCCCGTGCCCATAATACGGTAGCGCCTGCCAGCGGTAAAGTATTGAGTGGTGGTGTGGAAGCCAATGCCATGCAGAAGCCTAAACAGTTCTTTGGAGCAGCCCGTAAGATAGAGAACGGAGGATCATTAACCATCCTGGCTACAGCCTTGATTGAAACAGGCAGTAAAATGGATGAAGTGATCTTTGAAGAGTTCAAAGGTACCGGTAATATGGAATTGCAGCTCGACCGCAGGCTGGCCAACAAACGTATCTTCCCGGCCATCGACCTCGTTGCTTCTTCTACCCGTAGAGATGATCTCTTACTGGATAAAGAAGTATTACAGCGCATGAATATTCTTCGCTTATACATCAATGATATGAATACTGAAGAAGCCATGACTGAATTACTGAAACGTATGCGTGGCACGAAGGACAATGAAGAGTTCCTCGCCAGTATGAACAGATAAGTTTAAAAAGAATCATTCTATAAATAAAAAATCCGGTCTATGGCCGGATTTTTTATTGCGGTTAATATGCAGCAGTATTTACTATTCATCAAGATAATAACCCTATTGAAAACTGAGTAGTAGCAGTAAACAAGGTTGGAAAGAAAAGAAGGAGCCTTCCTCTATACGCAGTACTTTCTTCATTCCTTTTTGCTTATCACATTTACAGCTACATTGAGAAAACCTATGGAACACGTTTAATATCCGCCCCAATACTTCTCAAGCGCTCATCAATATACTGATACCCCCTGTCTATCTGTTCAATATTCTGGATCACGCTCTTCCCATCTGCACTCAATGCAGCGATCAGTAAAGCCTGGCCTGCACGAATATCAGGACTGCTCATCGTAATACCACGGAGGTTGTTCTTCCTTCCTAAACCGATCACCGTTGCCCGGTGCGGATCACAAAGAATGATCTGTGCACCCATATCAATCAGCTTATCCGTAAAAAACAAACGGCTTTCAAACATCTTCTGGTGTATCAATACACTTCCTCTTGCCTGTGTGGCCACCACCAGTACAATACTTAAGAGATCAGGGGTAAAGCCAGGCCAGGGATGATCGTAAATGGTTAGAATACCGCCATCCAAAAAGGTTTGTATCTCATATACTTCCTGCGAAGGCACATAAATATCATCTCCCTGGATAGAAAAGTCAATACCCAACTGCCTGAACTTTTCAGGAATCAACCCTAAGTGCGCCACCCCTGCACCCTTAATGGTCAGTTCACTTTGCGTCATCGCGGCGAGCCCAATAAAACTACCCACTTCAATCATATCAGGCAGCATGGTATGCTCCGCTCCATTTAACAGCGCCACACCCTCTATGGTTAACAAGTTGCTGCCCACGCCGGAGATCTTGGCCCCCATACTATTCAGCATTTTACATAACTGCTGTACATAAGGTTCGCAGGCAGCATTATAAATGGTGGTTGTTCCTTCAGCCAGTACTGCCGCCATCACAATATTTGCCGTGCCGGTAACCGAAGGCTCATCCAGTAACATATACGCTCCTTTCAGTTGGGGAGCACTTAATTGAAAATATCCATGCTCCTCATCGTAAGTAAATGCTGCACCTAATTTTTCAAAGCCGATAATATGTGTATCCAATCTTCTTCTTCCTATCTTATCGCCACCCGGCTTGGGTATATACGCTCTTTTAAACCTTGCTAACATAGGACCGGCAAGCATTACAGAGCCCCTTAATTTTCCGCCCTTCCTTCTAAAAGCATCAGATGCCAGGTAATCTACGTTCACATCATCTGCCTGGAAAATACAGGTATGCCTGTTTATTCGTTCTACCTTCACATTCATGTCCTGCAATAATTCGATCAGCAGGTTTACATCTAGGATGTCGGGAATATTATGAATAGTAATCTTTTCTGCGCTTAATAATACCGCCGATAAGATTTGTAATGCTTCGTTTTTGGCTCCTTGCGGAATGATCTCTCCTTTTAACCGGTTACCGCCTCTAACTTCAAAACTGCTCATGGTATTTGTGTATTTGAAAGTATGTATAGAATGGTACGAAAATAAAAAAGAGCTGTTATTACAGCTCCTAATTTTTTTGATTTGGATAGGGACGATTACAAATATTTATCTCCTTTACTACGCTTCACTTCGGCCACATATTCTTTAATAGCCTGCTCTTTCTCCTTCTTACAAATCATCAGTACATCCTTTGTATCTACTACAATAAAATCATCCAGCCCCTGTAATACCAGCAGCTTCTCGTGTGGTGCACTCACCATACACTTGGTTGCATCAATCACTATTACGTTATCACTCGCTACGGCATTGCCTAAATAATCTTTATCTAAATTCTCATAGGCACTGTTCCAGGTACCCAGGTCGCTCCACCCGAAAGAAGAAGGTATCACGTACACATTATTGGCTTTTTCCATGATGGCATAATCAATGGAAACATTGGTACATAAGGGATAGATACGATTGATGGCTGCCTTTTCTTCGCCGGTATTAAAATTGTTTTTCTCATTTTCAAACAATTCAAACATTTCCGGCTGGTATTGTTCAAAAGCTTCCACCACTGTTTTTACTTTCCAAACAAAGATGCCACCGTTCCATAAAAACTCACCGCTTGTAACAAATGTTTTAGCCAGTTCCAGGTTAGGTTTTTCGGTAAAGGTTTTTACTTTATGAATATTGTCTTCTACCGCTTCGGTATCAAACTGTATATAACCATAACCGGTATTGGGATAGGTAGGCTTAATACCCAGTGTAATAAAAGCATCTTTTCGGGTAACAAAATCAAGTGCTGTGGTAGCGATACTCCTAAAGCCTTCTCCGTCTAAGATCATATGATCGCTGGGTGCAACGATCAACGCTGCTTCAGGATCTTTCTCGAGCAACTTAAATGAAATATAGGCCACACAAGGCGCTGTATTTTTACGACTTGGCTCTGCTAAAATATTTTCAACAGGCATCTCCGGTAACTGTTCAGCAACAATGCTGGTATATTCTTCAGAAGTTACCACGTAAATATTTTCTTTGGGAATAAAAGCGGCATACCTTTCGAAGGTCCACTGGATAAGCGTTTTACCTGTATTCAAAATATCGAGGAACTGTTTGGGATAAGATGTTCTGCTCTTGGGCCAGAACCTGCTGCCGATACCACCGGCCATAATGGCAACATAATGATGCTTGTTCATGCTGAATTTTTAGATGGTAAATATAGGGGTGAAAAAAAGATATAATTCGATGAAAATAAGTTTTTTAAATAATTCCTTCCCTCACTAAATCATGCAGGTGCAGTACACCAAGGTATACCCCGTTATCCGCTACCAGCAACTGGCTGATATCATGTTTACGCAATACTTCCAGAGCATCAACAGCCATCGTATCAGCACTTACCGTTTTAGGATGCGGAGATAAAATATCTTTTGCTATGATGTTTTCAAGACTATTGCTCCGCTCCAGCATTCTTCGTAAATCGCCATCCGTTATAATGCCTTGCAGCATATTCTGTTCATCCACAACAGCAGTAACACCCAACCTTTTTTCTGTTATTTCTACAATCACTTCTTTTAATGAAGCAGTAGCCAGCACTTTGGGTTGCATATTCTGCTTGTACAGGTCTTCTACCCGCAAATACAAACGCTTGCCCAGGTTACCTCCCGGATGGTATTTCGCAAAATCCTGCCCGGTAAAACCGCTTAGCTCCATCAATGCTACCGCCAAAGCATCACCCATCACCATTTGGGCAGTGGTACTGGTAGTAGGCGCCAGGTTATTGGGGCAGGCTTCCTGTTCCACCGTAGTATTCAGTACTATATCTACTTGCGCTGCCAAAAAACCACTCATATTACCTACCATGCCAATGATGGTATTACCGAAGTTTCGGATCAGGGGTACCAATACTTTTATTTCAGGGCTTTCACCACTCTTGCTGATGATCATGATCACATCATCTTTTTGCACCATTCCCAGATCGCCATGAATAGCATCGGCCGCATGCATGAACAGGGCCGGTGTTCCGGTAGAATTGAAAGTGGCCACAATTTTCTGTGCTACAATGGCGCTTTTACCAATGCCGCTGATCACCAGGCGGCCCTTGGCACGGTAAATAGCTTGTACGGCAGCCTCAAAAGAGGCATCGATAAATGGTATCAAATGCTTTACAGATGCGGCTTCCAGCTCAATCGTTCTGATGGCAGATTGTATGATAGGCGTATTCATGCGGTGCAAAGGTAAACTTTAACAGGTATCGCTTGCAGTTCCCGTTTGGCTTTATTAACTTCGCCATCCTTTAAAAATCTGCCACGGCAGATCAACACTGAAGAAATCACAACTGTTTTCACATTGTGGATGAGGGTAAGAAGCGTAGGTACCTCTACATTAACTAAATTCTAATGCTCTTTTCCAGTATAAAGCAGTAATTTTTAGAATGTTTAAACACCTCCCCCGAGGGCTGTAAAGAAATTGTTGACCATGGCAAAAACCGCGAAAAAAGCACCTGCAAAGAAAGCTGCAAAAAAAGAGAATACAACCCAAAGCCTTTCACACGAATTTGATATACACGCCGGATTACAAAAGTTTTTTGGTTTTAATGAATTTAAAGGCAGGCAGGAAGAAGCCATCAACAGCCTGCTGAACGGTAATGATACCTTTGTGATCATGCCTACCGGCGGCGGCAAAAGCTTATGCTACCAGTTACCCGCCATGCTTAAGCCCGGATGTGCCATTATAGTATCGCCACTGATCGCTTTGATGAAAAACCAGGTAGACCTGGTAAGAGGATATAGCGAAAAAGATGAAGTAGCGCACTTTCTGAATTCCTCATTGAACAAAGGCCAGATTAAAGAGGTAAAAGATGACCTGCTGGCAGGCAAAACCAAACTTTTATACGTTGCTCCTGAAACCTTAACCAAACAGGAAAACATGGAGTTCTTTTCAGATCTTACCCTATCATTCTTTGCAGTGGATGAAGCGCATTGTATTTCAGAGTGGGGACATGATTTCAGGCCAGAATACAGGCGTTTGCGTGAAATGATGGATATTATCAATCCTGATATTCCTGTGATTGCTTTAACCGCTACTGCCACACCTAAAGTACAAAGTGATATCGTTAAGAACCTGGGCCTTCGCAACCCGAATATTTTTATTTCCTCCTTCAACAGAAGCAATCTCTACTACGAGATACAACCGAAGATCAAGAAAGATCAAACGATTAAAAGCATTGTAAAATTTATCACGCAGCATAAAGGTAAAAGCGGCATCATCTACACACTGAACAGGAAAACAACGGAAGAACTAGCCGAGATATTGGTGGCTAATAACATTAAAGCCGTAGCGTATCATGCGGGGCTTGATCAAAAGCTGCGGGCAGACAGGCAAGATCAGTTTTTAAATGAAGATGTACAGGTAATTGTAGCTACCATTGCCTTTGGAATGGGTATTGATAAACCGGATATCCGTTTCGTAATTCACTTCAACATCCCTAAATCTATTGAAAACTATTACCAGGAAACAGGCCGTGCAGGCCGGGATGGACTGGAAGGTCTTTGTGTGCTCTACTATTCGCACAAAGATGTATCCAAGCTGGAACACCTGATGCGTGATAAACCTTTAAGCGAAAGAGAAGTGGGTGCACAGTTGATCAATGAAACTGTGGCATATGCCGAAAGCAGCGTATGCAGGAGAAAAATACTGTTGCATTATTTTGGTGAAGAGTGGGATAATAAAAACTGTGGTAATTGCGATAACTGTAAAAATCCTAAAGAAAAGATCGAAGCCAAAGAAGAGGTGGTGAAAGTGTTAAAAGCCATCAAAGCATTGGATGAACGTTTTACCACCGAATATGTAGTGAACATTATCATGGGCCGCTTAACACCCCAGATCACTATGTTCCGCCATGAGAAACTGGCTGAATTTGGAATTGGAAAAGACAATGATCAATCACATTACTGGAATAGCCTCATCAGGCAGATGTTGCTTGAAAACCTCATCAGGAAAGATATTGAAGAATATGGCTTATTGAAACTTACAGAGAAAGGTGAGAAGTTTTTGAAGAAACCTTCTTCTTTCAAAATTGTGCTCAACAACTTATTTGAAGAGGCTAATGAAGATGATGATGAAACAGAAACCGCTTCACAAACAGGGGCAGCAGCAGATGAAAAACTGTTTGAAATGCTGAAAGACCTTCGCCAGAAAGAAGCGAAGCGAAAATCACTGCCTCCTTTCGTGATCTTCCTCGAAAATTCTTTGCAGGATATGGCTACACTCTATCCTACCACGCTGGAAGAAATGGAAAAATGCCAGGGGGTGAGTAAAGGGAAAGCTATTAAGTATGGTAAGCCCTTTGTTGAACTGATTGCAAAATATGTGGCCGATAATGACATTGAAAAGCCGGATGATTTTGTAATGAAGAGTGTTGCCAATAAGAGTAATAACAAAATCTACATCATTCAGAATGTAGATAAGAAGATTCCGTTAGAAACCATTGCGAAGAATAAAGGATTGCGATTGGATGAGCTGCTGGAAGAAATGGAAACCATTGCTGCCAGCGGTACCAAGCTTAACCTGGATTATGCTATCGACGAATGGCTGGATGAATATGAGCAAGAGGATATTATTGAATATTTCAAAGGTTGCGAAACCTCTTCGCTGCAATTAGCACAGCAGGAACTAAGCGAACATGATCTTACCTGGGAACAATTAAAGATCATGCGTATTAAATTCTTAAGCGTTTACGGCAACTAAAGCAACACTATATAACTATATAATACATGAGGGTTAATGCAAATGCATCAACCCTCATTTTTTTGTCGCTATGAAAACAGAAAAGAAGGAATAAATTCTGTTATCATCAAATCGTATGCCCTATGCTTCTTCGATCAGTACCGATTCTTTTTTATATCTCCGTTCCAACAGTTTATTAATTTGATGAATAACATGGGGAACTGCTTGTTTTACTGCTTCCGTTAGCTCAATTCCCTGCTGCTGTATAGTAGCAATGCTAACTACGAACAGATCAATATCGGGCATCTTATCTAATAACTGCAAAGCACTTACCATATCTTTCAGCCCAATATCATGTGTGCTCATAGCAGGCGGAAAATCCTTTGCGAACCTGGGTTTGATGAGCCTGATCGTTCCGGGAGGATTGTTATCCAGCGTGGCATCAATGATGATCACATGCGAATAATTTTCAAAATATTCCAGTAAATGAAAACCACCCGTTCCGCCATCAAGCAATACCGTATTTCCCGGTAATGCATCTGCATGTAAATGGTTCACCACATGCACACCAATGCCTTCATCACCCATTAAAAAATTACCTACACCTAATATTAATGTTGCTTGTTTCAATGCTATTATTTTTCTGGGTTGGGGGTATGATGTTTGTGCTGTTCAAACACTTCCTCTTCAATAAATTTCCATCCTCCTCCCATACTGCTGATCTCACCGCGGCCTTCCACATAATCATGATAAAAAACGAGGTATACATGTATCACAGCAAACAGAATAAAGAACCACATTGCCCAGTGATGCAGCTGCCTTGTAAGAATATCACCTCCCAACAAAGCCGGCACCCATGCAAACAATTTAGGGAACCACCAACTAGCCATGGAAGAATACAAACCAAAGCCGGTTAAGCATTGTACGAGAAAAGCAATAAAAGTGAGAAAATAAATAAAGCCTGCCATAGCATTGTGGCCAACACTTAAATGATCCTGCGGCTGTCCATTTTTCTTCAACATGAGAATATCGATTTTAAAAACAGTCCACATCTCTTTAAAGAAGCGTTGGGATGTGGGGATGAACTGCTTCCAGTTGGCATATTTATTTCCTACAAAACCCCAGTATAACCTGAATAAAAAATTGAAGAAGAATAAATAGGCTGCTGCAAAATGCAGGTACCGAAACCATCCCATGGTATACTGTGTAGAAGCTTCCTGCTTACTAAGCAATGCAAGGGGGTTGGCAATATAAAACCCCGTTACAATAAGCACCACTATCACTAATGCATTAAGCCAATGGTAGAAACGAACGGGTAGTTCCCACACATACACCCTCCGTAACCTGTGAATATGCAAATATTTGTTTGCCATACTTGTTGATTTAAAAATTAATCACCCAGAACACTGATACGACTGATGGTGGTACCATCCTCATCATACAAATGCACACTGCAAGCCATACAAGGGTCGAAGCTGTGAATGGTTCTTAAAATTTCCAGCGGCTGTTTTTCATCAGCCACAGGTGTATCAATCAGTGCTGCTTCATAGGCAGACATTTGTCCTTTGTTGTCCCTTGGAGAAGCATTCCATGTAGTAGGTACTACCAATTGATAATTGGCGATCTTCTCATCCTGTATATTGATCCAGTGAGCCAGCGCACCGCGGGGTGCTTCTGTATGGCCAACGCCCAGCGCAGACTTGGGCCAGGTAGAGGAGTCGAACTTACTCATCTCTGCCATTCTAGTATCGCCATTCTTAATATTCGCTAATAACTGATCGTAAAAATCAAGTCCCCACTGTGCCGTTAACACACTTTCCAAACCTCTGGCGGCTGTTCTTCCTAAAGTAGAGAACAGGGCCGTTACAGGCACATTCAGATCTTTCAGTGCTTTATCTACCACTGCTTTAAAATCCTCTCTTCCTCTTGCATAACCTACCAATACCCTTGCTAAAGGACCTACCTCCATCGCATGCCCTTTCCAACGGGGTGTTTTCAGGTAGCTGTATTTTTCATTTGTATTCAAATGTTCGAAGGGAGGTTTGGGACCGGTATATTTAATTTTGCTTTCACCTTTCCAGGGATGCAGGCCTTTATCATCACCTTCTTTGTATTCATACCAGGAGTGCGTAATGAATTCCTGCACTTCATCTTCTTTTTTCAGATCCACATCGTATACTTTGCTGATATCTTTATTGAGAATTGCACCCGCAGGAAATTTATAGCCGGACAGATCCCTGTAACCATTGGTTGGCAGATCCCCATACACAAGATAATTACCCAGGCCTCCACCAATGCTGCCCCAATCTTTATAGAAGGAAGCCACCGCCATCAGATCGGGAATATATACCTGCTCTACAAAATCTTTACCATCCTTCAATAACTGGCCTACATAAGCCAGGCGTTCGGCGTTAATACCGCTCACATCATCTACACCGATCGCACAGGCCATACCACCTACGAGATAGTTGGGATGCGGGTTCTTACCACCGAAAATAGCATGCACTTTTACAATTTCTTTCTGCCATTCCAGTGCTTCGAGGTAGTGGGCAAGACCGATAAGATTTACTTCTGCCGGAAGTTTATAAGCCGGATGCCCCCAATAGCCGTTGGCGAAAATGCCCAACTGCCCACTATCTACAAACTTTTTGATCCTTGTTTGCAGGTCACTGAAATAACCGGGTGAACTCTTAGGCCATTTGGAAATACTTTGTGCCAGCTCTGATGTTTTCTTAGGATCGGCTTTTAAAGCATTCACTACATCTACCCAGTCCATAGCATGGAGGTGATAGAAATGCACCACGTGATCATGAATGTATTGGGCACAAAACATTATGTTACGCACCAGTTCTGCATTAGGCGGTATCACTATATCCAATGCATCTTCCACACAACGTACGGAAGTAAGTGAGTGAATGGAAGTACATACACCGCATACACGACCTACAAATGCCCATGCATCTTTTGGGTCTCTGCCTCTTAATATTTCTTCCAGCAGCCGAACCATTGTACCGCTGCTGTAGGCATCTTTTATTTTACCATTTTCTATATCTGCTTCAACGCGTAAGTGACCTTCAATCCTTGTGATCGGGTCAACAACAATTCGTTTACTCATATAACTGTATTATAAATTGAGAAGGTTATTGTTCCAATTCATGCTCGCTCTCCCTGCCTTCGGCCTGGTGCTCATGAATCAATTTAGATTTACCGATATTGGTAGCAATCGCATGGCCGGCCAACGCGGCAGCGGTTACTCCTAATGCAACTTTACCCAATGTATCTGCATTGGCTTCAATTCCAAAACCTGCGAAATGGGAGGCCCTTTCATAAAGCCTTCCGTTATCCCAGTAGTTTTCCTCACTGCAACCGATACAGGGGTGGCCCGACTGAATGGGATAGCTGGTTCCGTTATTCCACTTCATAACACCACAGGCGTTATAAGTAGATGGGCCTTTACAACCCACCTTATACAGGCAATAGCCTTTCTTGGCATTCTCATCATCAAAGGTTTCAACAAATAATCCTGCATCATAGAAGGGACGACGATAACAGGAATCGTGAACACGTTTACTATAGAAGGCTTTGGGCCTGCCAAGTCTGTCTAGTTCAGGAATCCTTCCAAAAGTTAAATAGTGAACGATCACACCGGCCATTACTTCACCAATCGGTGGGCATCCGGGCACTTTAATGATAGGTTTACCTTTTACCAGTTTATGAATGGGTGTGGCTGAAGTAGGATTGGGTTTGGCAGCCTGTACACAACCATTGCTGGCACAACTGCCCCATGCAATTATAGCTGCTGCACCTTCAGCCGCTTCTTCCAGTATTTGCATAGAAGTTTTACCACCGATCATGCAATACACCCCATCTGCTGCAGTAGGTACGCTTCCTTCTACACAAAGGATATATTGGCCTTTGTATTTGGTCATCGTGTTTTTCAATGCAGCTTCTGCCTGTGTACCGGAGGCGGCCATCAGGGTCTCTGTATAATCGAGGGATATCTTATCGAGCAGAATATCTGCTACAATAGGGTGTGAAGAACGAATGAAACTTTCACTGCAACAGGTACATTCCTGGAAGTGTAACCAGATCACAGGAAGCCTGGGTTTTGTTTCAAGGGCCTTGGCCACCTGCCCGATAGCAGTATTTTCCAACCCGATGAAGGCTGTCATTAAACTTACAAACTTCATGAAATCGCGGCGGGAATACCCTTTTCTTTCAACCTCTTCATAATAAGTAGGTTGCTTTGGTAAAGCATCGTTAGTCATGCCGGCTGTTTTAAAGGTTAAACGCTAAAAGCGAGCACTAATTTATTTTTTGTAATATCATAAAAACATGATATTTATCACCCTCATACATGACATATCTCATAAAAGCAACGTTGCCTTCTTTTTAATATTGGTTTGCTTAAAAACTCATTTTATATGAAAAAGATTGCTTACGCCTTTGCACCCATGTTATTACTGATAACAACTCCGTTCTTATCCAGTGCCCATCCCGGCCATGGTGAAACAGATGGCTATTCCATCATTCATTATTTCGTTGAACCCATGCATGCGGTAGTAACATTTGGTACCCTGGCAGCAGCATTGGCTTATATACGTTATTCACGGAAGAAAAAAGCATAGCCGTTTATGCATGAATTATCTATTGTAATGAGTATAATTGACATTGCCAGGCATGAAGTGGAAGAAGCACAGGCCATGGCAGTGGAAGAAATAGAATTGGATATCGGCTCATTGAGCGGAGTGGAAATGGATGCACTGGAATTTGCATGGAAGCAGGGTGTAAAAAGAACCGTACTGGAACATGCCGCGATGAAAGTAAATAACATATCTGCAAAAGCAGAATGTATGGATTGCCGGACGGAATTTCCAATTGACCATTATTACGATGCCTGTCCTGTTTGCAAAGGCCATTTCCTGAACATCAAACAAGGTAAAGAACTCCGCGTAAAATCACTCACCGTTACTTAATCATCATTCCTTAAAATATTTTTTATGTGTGCAACCTGTGGCTGCGATTCAGGCAGTAGCATTAGTATTCACCACGAACATCATGAACATGAACATTTACATGAGCATGACAATCATCATCCCAAAACAGTGATCGATGTTGAGAAAGATGTACTGTACCAAAATAATTTACTGGCCGAAAGAAACAGGGGATATTTTGAAGCCAAGAATATTTTGGCACTGAACCTGGTAAGCTCTCCGGGATCAGGGAAAACATCATTGCTGGAAAAAACCTTAACAGACTTAAAAGAACATCTGGAGTTTGCAGTAATAGAAGGTGACCAGCAAACCACCAATGATGCCGACCGCATTCATGCTACAGGAACAAAAGTAACACAGATCAATACCGGAAAAGGTTGCCATTTAGATGCACATATGATTATCCATGCCTTACAGGGTATGAAACTAAAAGATAATACGGTTTTATTCATTGAGAATGTGGGTAATCTCGTATGCCCTGCCATGTTCGATCTCGGAGAAAAAGAACGGGTGGTCATTATCAGTGTTACCGAAGGTGATGATAAGCCGCTAAAGTACCCGGATATGTTTTACTCCTCTACGCTTTGCATCATCAATAAAACAGATCTCCTGCCTTATGTTCCGTTCAATATAGAAAAGGTGAAAGAGAACGCAAAAAAAGTAAATCCTTCCTTAGATATCATAGAACTGAGTTGTACATCGGGTGAAGGCTTGCAGCAATGGTATCACTGGTTAAAGAGTAAGGTACTGGTTCCTGAAACAGCTTAAATGGAAGGCGAAACACATCATCATCCATCCAAACATGCATACCTATCACATCCATATCAAAGGTTTGGTACAGGGCGTGGGCTTTCGGCCATATGTTTGCCGCATTGCTGAAGCCATGCATTTAACAGGATGGGTAAACAATACTACGGATGGAGTTCATGTGGAAATTACAACTGATGAAAGTACAGCGTATTTATTCTATCATCAAATTACAGCACATCCGCCGGCCAATGCCTTGATCACTTCTCATGTAATAAAAGAAGTAAGTTTAAAAAAATATGCAGCATTTACCATTGCTGATAGTACTGCAAAACATGGCACTGACCTTTTGTTAACCCCTGATATTGCTGTTTGCCCCGACTGCCTGAATGAAATTAATGACAACGCCAACCGAAGGCATGGCTATGCCTTTACAACCTGCTTAAATTGCGGGCCCAGATATTCAATTATACAGTCGTTACCATACGACCGTATCAATACAACCATGGCATCATTAGCCATGTGCAATACCTGTACTGAAGAATATCACAACATTTACAACAGAAGGCATTACAGCCAAACCAACTCCTGTCCCAACTGCGCCATTCATCTTCATGTATATATTTCATCTACTCAAGAAACGAAGATAGAACAGGAAAAGATCATTCCAGGAGTTGTACAATCACTCTGCAATGGTAAGATCATTGCGATGAAAGGAATTGGAGGTTATTTACTACTCTGCGATGCTACCAGCGAAAATACCATCCTGCAACTGAGAGAACGAAAACACAGGCCTGCCAAACCTTTCGCTGTATTGTATGCCGATATCACAATGGCCTCAGCAGATGTACAGTTAAGGCCCTCTGAAATAGAAGCATTAAAAAGTAAAGCCGCTCCCATCGTTTTATGCAAAAAGAAATCGCATCCTGAAAATAATATTGCAATAAGAGTCATTGCTCCTGGTCTTGATAAGATCGGCGTTGTACTACCTTATGCACCTTTACTCTATTTGTTATCTCACCGCTTTGGTAAACCTTTAATTGCTACCAGTGCTAATATCAGTGGCTCTCCCATTTTATACACCGATGAACAGGCTTTGGAAAATTTATTCGATATAGCAGATGAAGTAATTACTTACGACCGTACCATTGTGATGCCGCAGGATGATAGTGTGCTGCAGTTTACGGAACGCGGACAAAAAATTATACTTAGAAGAAGCCGTGGACTATCTCCCAATTATTACCCCCATCCCTTCCCAATAACAAAAGAAACAATATGGGCAACAGGTGGAGAACTGAAAAGTGCGTTTGCAATACAGCATCATGATCAATTATATGTTAGTCAGTTCCTGGGCGACCAGGGAACAGTAGAATCGCAGGAAAGCTATACACTCACAGCAGATCATCTTTTTGCACTATTACAAATACAGCCGCAAAAAATAATTGTTGATGCACACCCTGCTTATGCGGTTACACTGGCAGGAACTGCATTAGCCGAAAAGTTACATCTGCAAAAACCTATGGTAGTACAACATCACAAAGCCCATTTTGCAGCAGTATTGGCTGAAAATAATTTACTGCAAACACAACAACCGGTATTGGGCTTTGTATGGGATGGAACGGGTTATGGAGAAGACAACAATATTTGGGGAAGTGAGGTATTCGTATACCAGCATCACCAGATAAAGCGGGTAGCACACCTGAAATATTTTCCACAGTTAATAGGTGATAAGATGAGTAAGGAACCACGCTTATCTGCGTTGAGTTTATTACAGCATTTTCCTTCGAAACAACAACATTTACAAAAATATTTTTCAGCTACAGAATGGGAATACTATCAAAAACTATTACAGCAAAACAATACCATATACACTTCTTCTATGGGAAGGTTTTTAGATGGGCTGGCCTGCCTCCTGGGTATCCGTATATTTAATAGTTATGAAGGAGAAGCTGCCATGCAACTGGAAGCGTTGGCAAGAAACTGTTCTTACAAACCGTATGATGCGTATGCTTTGCCTTTAGTGGATGGTGAACTCGACTGGACAGTTTTTTTACACGAGTTAATGGAAGACTGGCAACAGAAGGAGGATGTTTCACTGATCGCATGGAAGATATTCTATTCATTAGCGAAAGCAATTACCCAACTCAGTAATCATTTTTTTATCGATCACTTAGCATTCAGCGGTGGTGTTTTTCAAAATGCATTACTCACCGATTTAGTGATAGAACAACTCTCTAAAAAGAGACATTTATATTTTCACCAGCAATTAAGTCCGAATGACGAATGCATTGGCTTCGGGCAAATTGCTTACTATCATATCGAACAACAGGCAGCCCCACAGGAAACCGCTGTTACATCACAAAAAATCATTTCATCAATATTATAAATAGTATGCTATGTGCTTAGCCATCCCCGGAAAAATAGTTGATATCACAGCCCAGTTAGATGATACGTTCAGAACAGGCAAAGTAACGTTCAGTGGTATTATGAAGGAAGTAAACCTCTGTATGGTACCCGATGCCGTAGTAGGTGATTATGTAATGGTGCATGTAGGTGTGGCCATTAGTAAAGTAGATGAGGCCGAAGCAAAAAAAGTATTCAGCTATTTGAAAGACATGGGAGAAGTAGAAGAACTCGAAAGCAGAAATGAATGAACTATCAAAAATTTTAGCTACAATATCCTGCTCTAACAAAGTGTTCCATCTACTTAAATATTCTATCATTCACTCATTCTATTATTACTCATGAAATACTTATCCGAATACCGCGATCCCGAACTGGTGGAAACATTCATTAAAGAACTCCATCGCATCACCACAAAACCATGGACGTTAATGGAGATCTGCGGAGGGCAAACACATAGCCTGGTAAAGAATGGCCTTCTCGATATGCTTCCCTCACACATTACAATGGTGCATGGGCCCGGTTGCCCGGTATGTGTTACCAGTGTAAGTGTAATAGATGAAGCGATCTACTTAGCAGAACAACCCGGTACCATACTTTGTTCCTTTGGTGATATGTTACGTGTACCCGGCAGCAGTAAAAGTTTATTGCAGGCTAAAGCGGAAGGTGCTGATATACGTATTTTATATTCCCCGCTCGAAGCTGTTCAGCTGGCCAAAGAAAACCCGGATAAGCAGGTGGTATTTTTCGCCGTGGGTTTTGAAACAACAGCACCTGCCAATGCATTAAGTATTGTACATGCAGATCGCCAGGGTATAAACAATTACAGCATACTTGCATCGCATGTATTGGTACCGCCTGCTATGGAAGCCATTTTAGGTGATGAAGAAAATAAAATTGATGCCTTCTTAGCGGCAGGCCATGTTTGTACCATCATGGGTATTGAAGAATATTTTCCTGTTGCAGAAAAATACCGTTGCCCTATCGTGGTAACAGGTTTCGAGCCTGTTGATTTATTGCAAGGTATTCTAATGGCCGTACAACAATTGGAGAGCAATGAATACAAGGTAGAAAACCAATATGCAAGAAGCGTACAACGAGAAGGAAACCGTTTGGCACAAAACACCATCAGCGAAGTATTTACAGTAAGTGATCGCATATGGCGTGGCATTGGTAATATTCCACAGAGTGGTTATGAAGTGAATGAACGTTATAAAAATTTCAATGCAAGGATAAGATTCAATATTGATCTTCCTTCGGCAGAAGAAAATAAAGAATGTATCAGCGGCGATATAATGAAAGGATTGAAGAAGCCCATGCAATGCCCCAACTTCGGAACCAAGTGTACACCTGAACATCCTTTAGGTGCCCCCATGGTAAGCAGTGAAGGAGCTTGTGCCGCTTATTATCATTATGCCAATGCAACCTTATCCATATAACTAAAAAATTTATAACCATGCCATTACAATGCCCCATGCCTCAATTTGATTTTGATGTGATTACGCTTGGCCATGGCAGTGGTGGCTTGTTAACGCATCGTTTACTGCAATCTGGTGTATTTGATCTTTTTAAAAATGAAATACTAAACCAGCAACATGATGGCGCATATCTGCTACTCAACGGTAAAACGGCTTTCAGTACAGACAGCTACGTGATCTCTCCTATCTTTTTCCCCGGTGGTAACATTGGTGATGTAGCCATCAACGGAACGGTGAATGATTTAGCTATGTGTGGTGCAGCTGCAAAATATTTATCGCTCAGTTTTATTTTGGAGGAAGGCTTATCTATGAACGAATTCTGGGAAGTATTGGTAAGTATTAAAAACGCTGCTGAAAAAGCAGGTATTACTATTGTTACCGGTGATACCAAAGTGGTAGAGAAAGGAAAAGGAGATAAAATATTCATCAACACTTCTGGTATAGGCACCCTTCATCCCAAAGCGAATATTCATCATCAAAATATTGAAGCAGGTGATGTGATCGTGATCAGTGGAAACATTGCCACGCATGGTATTGCCATAATGAGCATCCGCAAGGGACTCGAATTTGAAACGAATATTGTAAGTGATACCAATAATCTTAATCATACCGTTTTATCATTGATAGATAGGTTTGGCATTGATATCAAATTTCTCCGTGATCCCACCCGTGGCGGCGTTGCCTCTGTACTGAATGAAGTAGCAGAACTATGCCAATTAGGATTTTATCTCGATCAAAAATTATTGCCTATTCATGAACAGGTAGAAGGTGCTTGTGAAATGTTAGGTCTCGATCCTTTGTACGTTGCCAATGAAGGGATATTCCTTGCGATCGTAAAAAAAGAGATTGCAGAAGATTTTCTGAACGTATTGAAAAAAGATAGGAATGGAACCAATGCCGCGATCATCGGCGAAGTAACACAAGAGCATGCAGGAAAAGTGATCATGAAAAGCAGGATCGGAGGTAAGCGTATAGTAAACTACCTCCCCGGCGAACAATTACCCAGGATTTGTTAGCAGGTATCTATTTTTTCTTATCCCGAACAACCCCGGCTTTAATACTTACGCTGATAACCACATTGAAAACTGGACATCAGCGGGTTTGGTTCCGGCTTGCCGGAATTGAAAAAATGCGAAGCTTATTTTTTCAAAGAAGCCGGTGCAGGCCATGTTTTCAATGTGACGGCCTCCCGGCCTTGAGGGAATTACAGTTTTAATTCAGTGAGAGCACGGAAGAGTGCAAAGATTTACAAATGAAATTATCCAATCCCATATTCTTATCAAGCCCACGCCTGAAGCTACTTATAAAAACCTGGTAGCTGTTTTGGATGAAATGGCCATCTGTTCCATCTCAAAATACATGGTAACAGAGGTCTCAGAACCAGAGAAAAAGATCTCTTTATAAAAACTGGTTTAAAATTTTAATCGATTCTTAATTTATTTTAAAAACGAGGCAGCGGTTTAAAATAGTTTGTTGTCCATTGTAATTGCCCCTTACCTATTTGTTAAACGCAAAACATTATTTTATGGACATTAAAAGTTTCCATACAAAGCTTGACAATAAGGGCGGCCTGTTTGAAATTGTTGCACTAAAAGATAGCCTCCTTACCGTTAAAGTGCTTGACACTGATGGCAGAATTGCACAAACAATTAAAACAAAGGTAGAAAGGGGTAACCAGGCATTGTTCGTAAATTTTTCGGGCTTACACAGCGGTAATTACGTCATCAATGCTTTTGCCGGCGGGATGTTTGTAAAATCCATCCGCTTTCATATCGACTAACATGTACAGTGTTTTTTTATTGGGGGTATGTATACAACTGGCCTGGTGAATACCGGGCCTTATTTTTAAAAGCCTTTATACGCTCCTGTGCATTTTGCCGGATACTGAGGTAGAAAAAATTATAATCAGCTATGTGAAAGTTTTTCGTGTGCAGCAGAAAGCTTCCTGTAAAATGCGGTTTCATCGTCCATATAACGCCATTTTCAACCTTCGCATCTACCACATCTTTTTTTAACACATCAAAGTTCCTCAGTATGGCTCCTTTGTTCATGCCGGCAGGAGCATAAGGTTGTGCCGCATCCCAGGTAAGCGGGTTGGTAACAACAGCCGTAAACTTTTCCTTCTCCACATAATCGGGCTTATAGCCTTCCTGAAAGGTACGCCAGCTGCAAATACATCCTGTTTGGGAAGGTTGGGTACAGGGCGGTAATGCGGTAAACCAATCCGGCTCTACGGCCATACCCACCAGGTAAGCGGCCACCAGTTGTTGCTGCAGAGGTTTACCGTCAAAAAATTCTTTGAGTAGTCTTTTTGCATGGGTTGTACCCTGGCTATGCGATGCAATAATGATGGGCCTACCCTTATTCCAATGGGCAAGGTAGTATTCAAACGCCTGCTTTACATCCTCATACGCTTCTTCAAAAGCGGCTACCGCCTGTATCGTATCCACTGCTGTTTTAGGGAAATAACTGCTGAGGTGTGCCTGCCTGTACCGGGGAGCAAATATTCTTCCTGCTTCATTAAATACACTTGCCTGGTATAAGATGCTGGTATAATCGGTTTTGGCCGTTAATGCAGCATCATCAACAGGCGCATTCCAACCAAATTCCTTTTTATCTGAAGTGTAAGTGGTAGGATGAATGAAAAAGATGTCAACTGTTGAATCCGGTAAACGATAGGAAGTTTTCAGCACTTTAGGAACACTGTCTGATGGATCGTGTTTCCAGGGATGCGCAGCCCAATAATCGAGTGAACTGTAATCAGGACTACCGCTGGCAGCTGAAAAATGATAGGTATGTTCAAACTGCGTGTATTTGCTTACTGTGCAGGCAAATAGTTGGGAAAGCAGCAGGATGTACAACACTCGCTTCATGTATTAAAGTTGATGATTTTTTTCGATACCATAAAGCATCCTTACCTGATTCTAATTGCACTCTAAGACTGATACTAAACATATACTACTATTTTTGTTTAACGTATATTGCCAATTATCAAGCTTTTGATTTTCTCTAATGGTGCTGCTAAGACATATCCCCTTTTTGCGAACCGTTTTTCTGTATAGCGTTACTGCATTTGGCGGTCCGCAAGGGCATTACGGTATGATGCTGAAGACTTTCGTTCAAAAAAGAAAAGATATTTCAGAACATGAGCTGCTCGATTTTGTGAGCTTCTGCAATATGCTTCCCGGGGCTTCTTCTACCCAAACCATTACATTGATCGGCTACAAAAGAGGAGGTATTCCTTTAGCCATACTAACCTTACTCATTTGGATATTACCGGCCTGCACCATAATGGGCGCCCTTTCCTTTTTACTGGATTACTTTGATGATATCGGGCTGCATGTATCTGTTTTTCGTTTCATCAAACCCATGGCCATCGGCTTTATCGCTTTTTCTTCTTTCAGGATGTATGGAGTAGCCATTCACAACACTATTACACGGGTTATTATGGTAGTAGCAGGCATTACCACTTTCCTTGCATTTAAAACTCCATGGGTATTCCCGATTCTCATTGTTGCTGCAGGTATCGCTACCAATTTCAGCGATAAACGTATTCCGCAAAAAGGTAATCCGCCCAAACAGATCAAATGGGGCAATATGCTCATCTTCCTGGCCATATTTGCCGTAGCCGGTTACCTTTCTGAAACAGCTGCAACGCAACATTGGAAAAGCAGGAAAGCCTTTAACTTATTCGAGAACACTTACCGTTTCGGCAGCCTTGTTTTTGGAGGTGGAGATGTATTAATGCCTTTGATGTACGAACAATATGTTACCAGGCCCGAAACCAAACGCATCCAGGAGAATAAAAGGGATGTATTGAAGATGGAACGCGATGATTTTTTAACCGGATCCGGCTTTGTACGAGCCATACCCGGACCGGTATTTTCCATTGGTGCTTTCACCGGCGGTATGGTGATGCGTTCTGAAAACAACACGTCCATGCAGTTACTGGGATGCGTACTGGGTGCAGTTGGGCTATTTTTACCCAGTGCTTTACTGGTACTCTTTTTTTTCCCGGTTTGGCATAACCTGAAAAAATATGCAGTGATCTACCGATCGTTAGAAGGTATCAATGCCGCTGTGGTGGGTATTATGATGGGAGCTACCTTGTACCTGATCAAAGACATTGTGCTGATTGAACTGGGGAACATGACCCAGGTAGGCTTCATAGACCTGGCCATCATCATAACAACGTTCCTACTGCTTAATAAAACCAAGATACCGCCACCTTTTATTGTACTGTCCTGTTTACTGGTAGGATGGCTGATATAAAAAAGATGCATTGAATCATAACAATGCATCTGTTCCTGTTTTGGTAAATAAACACTGGCAGTAAACGTGTACGATTTATTGTTTCATCCCCATTTTCTTGATCAGTTTTCTTCCCTGTACCATAATTTTTCTTGTTCGTGCCGGTGATGAATAGCGATGCTCTTTTTCTTTCTGGTCGCTATAGAATTGCAGCACCGATGCTGCAGTAATGGTACCAACAGGCTTAGCCGTTTCTTTACTTTCAAGAACCAGCAAACGTTCCACTCCATATTTTCCCATGATCTCCGCTGCCAATCCAACATCATCCCGCTTATACACATAAGGCCAGCCCTCCTGCACTTCATTCGTTGCCATAACCAGTTGTTCTACGCTGGTGGTTTGCAACACATCAGGCTCATAGGAATCCGGTGTTTTAACGCCACGGCGCTGAATTTTTTCAGTCATAATACTTCCTTTCATAAAAAAGAAAGAAATGAAATAAGCAGAAGTACATGCCGCGATCAATGGCAACAGGCCATTCATCTGGCCTGTTGTTTCCAACGCAAACACAATGGAAGTTAAAAATGCTCTTGATGCACCGGCAAACATGGCGGCCATACCAATCAGCGCTGTTGTCATCAGGTTAATATCGGTAGAAGGGAACAAGTGTAAGGTTAAGGTTCCTAATAAGGCCCCCAATGCACCACCGATAGTAAATAAAGGAGCCAGTGTACCGCCTGATGTTCCGCTACCCAGGGAAATTACCCATGAAATGTATTTTAAAAAACAAAGTGATAAGAGCATTACCAAGGGCATATTACCTTTCAGCAGGTTTTGAATATTATCATAACCCACACCCATGGTATGAGGTGCAAAATAACCGGTTACACCCACCGCCACTGCACCAATCGCAGGCCACCACATCCAATGAACAGGCAATTGCTCAAAAAGATCTTCCACCGCATATACCGATTTAGAAACCAGGGAGGCAATAATACCAATAATGCAGCCCAGGAACACATAGGTAATTAAGGCATTACCGGAAGGAACGGGTATGGCAGGCATAGCAAATACCGGGGCACTTTCAAACAGGAAGAAGTGCATACCTGCACCGGTGATGCAGCCCAATGCCACCGGTACGATGGAACGGGGAGAAAATTCGAACAATAATAATTCAATGGCCAGTAAAATAGCAGCCAGCGGGCTGCCGAATATGGCCGACATACCGGCGCAGGCCCCCGCGGTTAGAATGATCTTGCGTTCCGCAGGTGAAATATGTATCAACTGACCTGTTAAAGAACCCAGTGCACCTCCCGTTGCAATGATGGGCCCTTCTGCACCAAAAGGCCCGCCTGTACCAATAGATATGGCTGCTGACAAAGGCTTTAAAAATGTGATAGCAGGTGGTATCTTACTATCCTCCAGGATAATCTTTTCCATTGCCTCCGGTATACCATGCCCCCGTATGGCCTTAGAACCATATCGTGCCATCAATCCAACCAATATACTTCCTACCACAGGCACCAGTACCACTAGCCAACCGAGATGGTTGCCCGCAGGAGAAGTGGTAGAAAGGGAGAACCTGCCATAGAACGAGATATTGGTAATTAGGGCGATCAGCGAAACAAGGATCTTGGCCAGCAAACCGATTACAACGGCATTCACTACAGCCTGCAAGCCTAAATAAAACACCCGCTTATTCACAGGGGATTTTCTTATCGCTTCTTTTTTACTGAATAACTGTTCGAATGAAGGGGAAACCGGGGTACTTTCATCTTTTCTTACCATAATTAACAAAATCTATTTATTGCAAAAATATTGTTTAAGCAATGTTTTTGTAACTTTATATTGATAAATATTGAAAATAAAATTGCAATGGCAATATTAATGAAGAATGGAAATGAAAGCCTGACGTGTGAGAAAAACCATTGTTTTTTGTGCAGCAACACGATTCCAGAGTGGAAAGAGATCATAGCAGCAAAGAAAAAAATGGTACGGTTTAAGAAAGGAGAAACCATTTTTAAAGAAGGCGAAAAAGTAACCGGCATTTATTTCCTGTATGAAGGAGCGGCAAAAGTGCATAAACAATGGATTGAAGAGAAGGAGCTAATCATCAGGTTTACCAGGGAAGGGGATATTTTGGGGCACAGGGGTTTGGCTTCCGGTGATACTTACCCTGTTTCCGCTACCGCATTAACGGAATCCAAAGCTTGCTTTATCTCCAGCAGTTTTTTAGAAACCCTGCTTAAAACCGATCATTCTTTTAGTTATCGTCTTTTACAATTCTACGCCCAGGAGCTACAAAAAGCAGAAATGCGGATGCGTAACCTGGCACTAATGGAAGTAAAGGGCAGGATTGCAGAAACCCTATTGGAATTGTTACAGGTGTACGGAACAAACAAGGAAGGGTTTATATCGATGGCGATCACACGGCAGGATATTGCCGCTTATTCGGGTAGTACGTATGAAACAGTTTTTAAATTCCTGAAAACACTGGAAATATCAAATCTGGTTGCTGTTTCGGGTAAAAGTATCAAGATTAACGACCCGGCAGCACTGAAAAAAATAGCAGACCATTCGCACTAACCCGTTTTTAAACTGATTACTCAACAGTAAAAGCACCTACTATGAAAAATTTTAAAGACTTAACAGATGATGAAAGAGCGCAATTACTGAGTTTCCCGGCCTATGTATCCTTACTGGCGTCAACATCAGGGAATGGACTAGATAAGCAAGAAAAGGATGCTGCGGTAAAACTATCGCATATAAAAACATTCTCCTCTGACCCGCAGCTGAAAGATTTTTATAAGCAGGTGGAAGAAAATTTTGAAAAAAAGATCACCCACCTGGATGCCCAACTTCCGCATGGTAAGAAAGAAAGAAAAGAAGCTATTATGCAAGAACTGCATAAGCTGGACAAGGTATTGAAGCAACTGGACCCTGCCTTAGCAAAGCTGTTTAAAAAGAGTATGGAATCATTCAGGCACCATGTTTCCAAGGCTCACCAGAATGTGCTGGAATACTTTATTCTCCCTTTACCGATAGAAGGGATAACGGATTAGTGATTAACTGCACAGTACGATGGGTATATTTTTCACCAGGAAAGATGATCAAATATAGCCCTTCCAGAAACCCTTCTAAACAGAAAGGCCGTTTATCCTTTAATAGCTATATTCTAAAATTACAAGATAGCCAGTTTCGCTTGTTTTGAATCATTAGAACATTTTGTAGCTGACATTTAGATAAAGTATTAATATTACCTTAGGTCCATAATAATTGGTCAATGACCAGCTTACGTTGATTTCAAATTTTGAATTAAAATAATTTATGGAAGAGGTAATGAACACTACTGATGCCGCTGTTGCCATAAAATGCTGGGTAGAAGTGTTTTCAGGTGAAATGTATAGTTGGGCTTTTCACAAAACCGGTAATAAAGAAATAGCAGAAGATATTGTGCAGGAGGCCTTTTTATCTGCATTTCAATCTTTTGAAAAATTTGAAGCAAAAAGTCACCCCAAAACATGGTTATTCGCTATTGTAAATAATCTCATCGCCGGATATTTCAGAAAACAATTTAGGAACCCGGTAATTGCTCATCACGATGAATCACAGGTATTCTTCTTTGATCTTTTTTTCGATGCAGATGGAAACTGGCTGAAAGAAGCTAAGCCGGAAGACTGGAATACAGAACAAACTCACTTATTAGATGATCCAGAATTTCTGAATATTCTACAGGCTTGTATGGAAAAGCTTCCTGAAAATTGGAGTGCAGCAGTAAAACTGAAATATCTCGAAGAAAAAAAGGGTGAACTTATTTGTCAGGAACTCGGAATCACAGCAACTAATTTTTGGCAAACACTGCACAGGGCGAAATTGCAATTAAGAAAATGTATTGAGGTTCATTGGTTTAAAAAATAAGGGAATGAAAAAGATAATGCATGTGTTTATGCTTTCATGCAAAAAAGCAACGGAGCTCATAGAAAAAAAAATGATCGTCAAACTTTCATTCAGGGAGAATCTTCAGTTAAACCTACATAAAACGATGTGTGATGCCTGTACTGTTTATGAAAAACAAAGTAAAAAGATAGATGAGTTTCTTCGATATCAAATTACTACTGAAAAAAATGATGCCCAAATTTCCGCTGATGTTGAATCACTAAAAAAGAAAATTATCGATAGCATCCAATCTGAACAAATATAATTGTTCCCTTATTTTATAAAATATAATAACCGATAAAAAAGAAACAGCCCTATGGGCTGTTTCTTTTTTATACCGTATTACCCTACACAATAATTAATCCTAAAAAAAATTTCAAAGAATTTGTCAGGTTCTAATAAAAGCTACGACTATTCCTTTGAATTAAAATTATTCACAAACAATTAAAACAAAAAAATGGAAAAGGGAAAAAAAATCATCGGTCGTTCAATTTTAGCTGCTACTGTATTAGCAGTATCAGGTTTTACAGCCAATGCAGCAAGCCTGTTTAATTACAATAATATGGGAACAGGGGAAGAAGTAAGAACCTCACTACTCAATACAAACAGTAGTAAAAGTTTTGAACTGAAATGTGGAGGTAAAGCCAAAGCAGATACTACTGCCAAAAAAGGGAAGGATGGGAAATGCGGTGAAGGGAAATGTGGCGGCAGTAAAAAGAAGGGTAAAGATGGAAAATGTGGTGCAAACAAAAAAGGTAGTTAAGCAGTTGCAGGTTGATTAAGGCAGGTTACTGCTTTCCTGCCTTAACTTTTTCACCATCAAAAACTAAGAAAATGGTAGGTATTGGTTATAGAAAAGATTTTCCAGAAACCTTTTTGCAGAGCAACATATTAAAACCATCATTTATAGAAGTTGCACCGGAAAACTGGATGGGCATTGGCGGATATTGGAAAAAAGAATTTCAAAAAGTGCTGGATATATATCCCCTCTATACACATGGTCTCTCCTTATCTATCGGAAGCCCGGACGAACTCGACTTTTTTTTCCTGAAAAAAATAAAAGGATTTTTAAAAGAAACCGGGGCTAAAATATATTCGGAGCATCTTAGTTATGCCAAGTGCGACAATGCTCACCTATATGATCTTTTACCTATCCCGTTTACAAGTGATGCAGTAAAACATGTTACAGAAAGAATTAAAACCGTACAGGATTTACTGGAGCAGAAAATTGCCATTGAAATTATCAGTTATTATACTCCTGTTGCACCAGAGCTAAGCGAAATAGAATTTATAAATACTATTCTTGAAGAGGCCGATTGTCTTTTGCTGTTGGATGTAAACAATGTTTATGTAAATAGCTTCAATCATCAATACAATGCGAAGGATTTTATTAGTCAATTACCCATGGATAGGGTAGCTTATATACATATGGCTGGCCACGAGCAAGTTTCGGATACATTAATCATTGATACACACGGGGAAGCTATTGTAGATCCTGTGTACGACTTATTTGAATTTACTATGCATTGCATCAAGCGAGAAGTACCTGTATTGTTAGAACGTGATTTTAATATTCCGGAACTAAACGAGTTGCAGCAGGAAATGGAAAAGCTTGATACTATTCAACAAAATGCATTAAAAAATAAAGTGTATGCAACTCTCTGATACTACAGCTTCTTATCAAAGCAAGTTAGCTACCTATTGCCGTACAGGTAAACTTGAATCTATCCCCGGAATAAAGATGGAAAATGTCAGTCATTATAGAAGGCTTGTAATGAATGTGGTAGATGATATGTTACAAAATGCGTATCCTTTAACTTATGCCCTTTGCAACGCTAAAGAATGGCGAACAGCAGTAAATGATTTCTTTTCCAATTATTCCTGCCAGTCGCCACAGGTTTGGTATATGCCAGAGGAGTTTTATGTATTTCTTGTACAAACCAAACATAGCCTGTTAAATAAGTATGCATTTTTAGAGGACTTGCTGTTGTTTGAGTGGACGGAAGTAGAACTATTTATGATGGAAGATAAACTTGCAATTTATTCTTCAAAGGGAGACCTGTGTTACTCTAAACTGGTAATTAACCCGGAGCATCAATTATTACACTTTCATTATCCTGTTCATAAAAAAAAACCCCAGACCATTAAAGAAGCTGATAAGAATCATTACTACTTAATTGCTCATCGTAACAGGGAAGGCCAGGTTATTTTTACAGATGCTTCCCCGGCACTGGTAAGAATTACCGAATATCTTTCAGAAGCAAACTTATCCCTGCCAAACTTATGTTTATTGTTTGAGAAAGAATATAATATACGTTTAAACCAAGCCGACCAATCAAGCATATATGGTTTTCTGCAAAATGCCCTGCAAAGCCAGCTGATTTTAGGTTTCTCAGAATAAAATAAAAAATGAAATATTTCTACTCTATAATTACAGTACTGCTTTTTGCCACACTTGCCTTTGCAGCAAGAAAGCACCTGCCCGGCAAAGAAAATATCCATTTTTTCAAAGGTAGCTGGGAGCAGGCTGTATTAGAAGCAAAAAAAGAAAACAAACCCTTATTTGTAGATGTTTATGCCACTTGGTGCGGCCCCTGCCAAATGTTAAAACACATTACCTTCTCAAATAAAGAAGCAGCAGCTTTCTACAATACATCCTTTATTAATTTGTCACTAAACGGAGAAGAACGCGAAGGTACAGCTATCGCTGCCCGCTATTCGCTAAAAGGATATCCATCCTTATTATATTTTGATAAAAATGGAAAGCTGATTCTATATGCAGCAGGGTACGTGGGGCCTGCTGAATTTATACAAATTGCACAAGAGGCCTTCAAAAGGCTACAACATTAATTAAATATTCAACCATCCATTAAATAATTATTTATGAAACTTCCGAAAATCTATCATTCATATAAAAAAAGCACTGAAATGCTTAGTTTTCTTCCCTTGTTGTTAATAAGGTTCGTATTGGCTTATGGTTTTTACGGACCTGCCACTATGAAGTGGAAAGACATTAATAGTATAGGTGAATGGTTTGGATCGCTGGGTATTCCTGCACCTTTATTCAATGCCTACCTTGCTGCCGGAACAGAAGCTTTGGGTGTTGTATTACTTGTATTGGGCCTGGGTGTAAGAATCATTTCTATTCCGTTGATCATTACTATGGTGGTCGCTATCAAAACAGTTCACTGGAAAAATGGTTTCGAAGCTGGTGACAATGGTTTTGAAATTCCGCTTTATTACATCGTAATGTTATTAACATTGATTGCTTTTGGGCCCGGCAAGATCAGTATCGATCATATAATTCAGAAAAAATATGCCGCTTCTAATACTAAGCACTAGTATTCAAATCAATTCTTAATAATACCACATGAAGAAAAAATCCCTATACTCATTATCGGTTATCATTGTATTAATACTCTTTTTTATGAATGTACATGCCCAGGTTCCTGCTCATGCAGAAGAAATAAAGCCTTTACTAATAGGTGCTAAACTACCCGATGCTTTTTTGAAAGATACCGAAGGGGCAACAATTCAGTTCTCTTCTGTTTTGAAGAGCGGGCCATCAGTGCTTGTTTTCTATCGTGGCGGATGGTGCCCTTATTGCAACCTTCAATTATCCGGCCTCGCTAAAATTGAACAGGAAATACTTGAATTAGGTTATCAGGTTATTGCTATCAGCCCTGATGAATCACCTGACACCAAAGAAACAGGCTCAACCGATCACTTAAACTATCATCTCTTTTCCGATCCAGATGCAAAGCTGATACAAAGTATTGGTATAGGCTTTCAAACACCGGTACAAGTTACCGAGTATATATCAGGTAAACACCGCAAAGGTAAAAGCCCGGCAGTGATCCCCGTTCCAAGTGTTTTTATAACCAATACAGCCGGAGAGATTGTTTTTGAATATATTAATCCCAATTACAAAAAACGAATCAGCGGTGAAATGCTATTGGCTGTTCTACATACCATTGAGCATTAATTCTTATGCCATTTCATCAATAAAATAACCAGACACTTAACTTACCTATGCTGCAAACCTCTATTCTTACCTTGGAACAACTGAAAGATTTATTATTGCTTGTTAATGAAAGCACATATATAAAACAAGTGGATTTGCTTTCAGAAGCTACTATTGGCCAGCACACCCGGCATATTATAGAGTTATACCAATGCTTGCTGCAAGGGTATGAAAGTGGTATCATCTGTTACGACAAACGTGGGCGCAATAAACTTGTTGAAAACCATAGAGGTACTGCGATTCAACAAATAGACCAAATAGCACAATCGATTGAACAACCTAACAAAACACTGGTGATTGAATATGAACTAAACGGTAACAGTATACAAATCGAGTCTAATTATTTCAGGGAGGTAATGTATAATCTTGAACACACAATTCATCACCAGGCTTTAATAAAGATAGGCGTTCAGCTACTATCGGATATTTTACTACCCCACTCATTTGGTGTTGCCCCTTCTACTCTACAATATCGTGGCCAATGTGTACAGTAAGTTTTATTGCATTACAAGATCAATATATCATTACTTCTAACCGTGATGAAAATATTGAACGACCCGCAGCCAACATGCCTGAAACTGAAAAGATAAAGGGCTATTCCATCTTATACCCTAAAGATCCTAAGGCAGGAGGTACCTGGTTTGCTCTTAATCAAAATGGCACTGTGGCAGTATTATTAAACGGTGCTTTTGAAAAGCATATTCACCGAAACAATTACAGTATCAGCAGAGGTATTATCCTACTGGAAATCATCAGTAATCCTACCCCTATTTTTTGCTTTGAAAAATTGAATTTAACAAACGTTGAACCATTTACAATAATCTTATTCGAATACGATCAATTGATAGAGTTGAGATGGGATGCAGCGCAAAAACATAGAAAGCAGTTATCACCTAATGGGAAATATATTTGGTCATCAGTAACTCTCTACAGCCCCCCTGCGATACAAAAAAGGAAGAAACTGTTTGATGCTTTTATTGCTAATGATAATGATATTAATGCAGCTTCTATCATTCAATTTCACTCCAACCATCATAATGATTGTGAAAATGGTTTTGTCATTAATAGAAATAATGGATTAAAAACATTTAGTATCACACAAGCCATAATAAGTAAATACAACTTATCAATGTCCCATCACGACCTGCTACATAAACAACAACAAACCATTACCATCCCTTATAACGAATTAAGAGTCTTTAATGAATGAGCATACTACGATTTAAACTACATAAGATGTTGCATTGGGAATATTGGCCCATGCAGCTAGTTTATTTTCCTTTATATCCTATATGGCTTTTTTTTGCTTTCAGGACAAAAGCTTTTTTCTTTTTCAATACTGCAAACCCCTCTATTAAATATGGTGGAATGGCCATGGAATCCAAAAAAGAAGTGTATGATTTAATCCCATCTTGCTATATCCCAACAACACTCTTCTTCAGAAAGGATACACCCGTGAGCAAGATACTATCTGATGCTGCAGCCCACTATATACATTTCCCATTTATCGTAAAACCAGATATTGGAATGAAAGGGCTGGCCGTACAAATCATTCAAAACCAGGAAGATTTAAGCACTTATATCAGTAAGCTAGAGGAAGATTTCCTTGTACAGGCTATAGTAACTTACCCTAATGAAGTCGGTATTTTTTATTGCAGAATACCCGGGGCTTCGCGAGGTAGAGTAACAGGAATGGTCAGGAAAAATTTTCTAACTATAACAGGGAATGGAAAAGATACGATGCTAGCACTGATTAAGAAAAATGCAAGAAGCTATTTTCAATTAAAGCCATTAACAAAAATGTATGGAGCACAGTTGAACAATATTTTAGCTAAAGGCGAAAGTTTTATATTAATACCCTATGGTAGCCATACCAGAGGTGCTGAATTTATTGATGAAACCGAACTACTGAATAAGCAGTTATTAACTGTAATAGATACTCTGTGCAAAAAAATCGATGGCTTTTATTATGGAAGGCTTGATATCAGGTATGCCTCATGGGATGATTTATGTGCAGGCAAGAACTTTACAATCATTGAACTGAATGGAGCAGGAAGTGAACCGACCCACATTTACGACCCCGCTCATTCCCTTTTTTTTGCATGGAAAGAAATCAGTAAACACTGGAAGTTGCTATATAAAATCAGTAAAATCAATAACAGTAAAGGCTATGCCTATCTAAGCTTTAAAGAAGGCAAACACCTATTTGCAGCTAATAGTATAAAAGAAAAAAAATTAAAAGCTTTTCATGTAAGGTAAGTTGTTCAGTAAAAGCTAATAGCATCAACACTTCAAACCACAATATTCGGTGTTAGTAAAGTGCTGATGCTAAGTAAATAATGAATATTTTATTATGCTATCTTTTCCCTATTGAGTTTTGAAAATATTTTGAGAAGAATTAAATTTCTTTTAAACCTCAATAACATCTTAACCGAAGGAATTAACGTACACAGAAAATCAAACTATATTTCTGTTGCTAAAGGAAAATCTATCGGAAAATCTGCAATATTATGGATATAATTGCTAATGGTCTTATCGCCAATCGCTATAATGATATCTATAATATTAGCCTCAGTAAAGCCCACTGCAAAAAGACTATTTGTTATTTCAGTTGAAACCTTCCCTCTATTTTGTACTACCGATACAGTAAATTTAGCCAAGGCATCGAGTTTAAGATCAAAAGAAGCAGATCCTTTCCGAATTTCAATAATTTGTTCATCAGAAAAACCATTCATCTTACCTACCATTGTATGTGCACTTTGACAATAGCGACATTCATTAATTTGGCTAGTAACTAAATTAATTATTTCTCTCTCCTTTGCCTTTAAAGTAGTCTTTCTGTTTTGCAACGTAAGATAATCATTCAATGCTGTTTCATTTTTAGCATAGTAGGCATACAAATTCGGTACAAAGCCTAATCCTTTTTTAAGATTATCAAAAATGACTTGATTGGATTCCGATACTTCTCCTCGGGTGGGAACTGCGAACTTTTTCATTTTTTTAAATTTTAATTATCGAAGCAAAGTTGCAGCCTTAAGCTCTCCTTGAATTAGGCAATAACTCCCTAAGAGTTAGCAAAATTTCCCTATTGTAGCTTTCTAAACTCAGATGGACTTATCTTCTCTAGCTTTTTAAAGAAACGACTAAATGCTTGCATGTCTTCAAATCCAAGTTCGTAAGCAATTTCTTTAATATTTTTATTTGTGTACCTGATCAAACGGCGTGCCTCTAAAAGCTTTCTATTGTGGATTATCTCAAGAGGCGTTTCACTTGATAATTTAGCAAAAAGATTATTTATTGTTTTAGGCGATTTATATAATAAATCAGCGTACTCTTTTACTGTATGTTTCGTTTTAAAATACTGCTCTACTAAAAAATTAAAATCCCTAATTAAGTCTGCTTCATTCGTTTGTAATCTATCGAAATGATATTGTGCTTTATAAATACGTGTACAAAGGATTATAAACCGTTTGAGCATTGTTTGAAGCATTTCTAATTGCATTTTATCCTTTGTTTCCATTTCTATTTCAAACATCGACCATAATAATTCAAACTTTTCCAGTTCCACTTCAGGGATTTTAAAATATGGCAGCTGATTGGCTCCATAAAATAAAATTCCTTTACAGCTTACGTCTTTATCATGATCCAGTACACAGTAAAATTCACGATTAAATTTAATGACTCTTGCCTTGGTTAAATTATTGAGCGTTAACCTGTGAAATGCAGTGAAACAAAAAATTGTATTAATAGGAAATTCTTTAGTAACACCCTCATAAAATAATTCAGAGCATTCGTCTTTTGTCCAAATGAATATAAGTGGAAACGATAAGGACTTATCATAGCTGATATGACAATTGTTGCTAATCACTTGGAGCTGTAAATATTCATTATTAGGTCCTTCAAACAACATAATAATATTCATCTTTATTTATGACTAAAGCTTCAGGAGCAATAACTTTTTTGCTGCTGAATTGGAGGGCACTTTACTGAGCCGTAACTACAAAACACACAACAATCTCCTTCTTTTGGTTTTAAAATGATTTCACAGTTTTCACATTTATAAAAAAACTGACAGGCATCTGTTGACATAGTTTCTTCTTTTTGATGGCCGCAGTTGGGACAAGTTATAGTTGATTGAAGTATCATTTCTTTGTTCATTTACTTATACTTACTGATAGTTATTGATGAAATTACTTTGTAGCCGGTATTATTTACAATGTTAGTAAGACTGTCAACCGATGTTTTTGAATTGTCAAATCTCACAACAGCATTTTCATTATTATAAGATGTATTAGCTTCAATTACGCCATTTGTTTTTAAAAGTTTATTGTTGATGCCCGTTGTGCAGGCTTCGCAATCCATACCACTAATGTTGAGCTGAACAGTTTGAATATTCTTTTTGTCAACCACAATCACTTTCATTTCTTGTGTTTTGCCGTAAAACATTTTTGCATAATAAGGAAATGCAACCAATACCGCAGCAAACGCAGTAACAATAGCTAAAAATGTTTTTGATTGCCAGAATGATTTTTTGTTCTCTGTTTCGCAATCACAAGCAACTTGTTTTTTGGGTTTAAGTTTCTGATACCACGCAAATGCAAAGATGGCAACCGTTAAACCAATCAAGTATAGACGGTAAGGCATAATCCATGAAAAAGAAGAGGCAAGACCGCTGACGCCCCCTAATAGAGCCAACACAGGTGTAATACAGCAAAGCGATGCTGCAAATCCAGCAATCAAACCTGCTACTAAAGTGTTATTGCTTGATTTATTATTCATACCAATTCTAATTTTAGATTTAATTCATTAATGTATTTGAATAATGAGCGAAGCATTTTCAAATGCTCGGCTTTGAGAGAATAAAATATTGTTTGCCCCTCTTTACGGGCTTTGATAATCCCACCGTCTTTCATTTTTCGCAAGTGTTGAGAGATGGCAGGGATACTCATATTCAATATATCGCTCAAATCGCATGGGCAAAGCTCTTTTTCTTCTTCCAGCAAATACAATATTTTAAGTCGTATATCATTCCCTGCTAAGGAAAGAACGGATGACGTTTGAGAAAAAGCATTGGCTGTATTCTCCACTTTTTTTCTACATGCTTTAATCTGAACAGGATCGGCATATAAACGGATGCAGGCGCTCATATTTTCTGTTTTACCAAAAATAAACAAAATAAGTATTTAAGCAAATACTTAAATAATCTTTTTACTGATTTATAACACCTCATCTCTTGATACATTCAAGTATTTCAAATAAAGGAAAGACTCTTTAACACCTGCCAGTCAAAAATTCTCTATGCAATCAGCCAGTAAGCTGATTCATATTTATCACTTACTTGAAGTACCTAATTAGATTTAAAATAATAGAAGGATAGATCATTTTGCATAAAACCTTGCAAGAAAATAAAAAATCACTTGCCACTTTATAAGTAAGTGCTTGTTTTTTTCATTGTGTCCCCGCAGAGACTCGAACTCTGGACCCATTGATTAAGAGTCAATTGCTCTACCAACTGAGCTACGAAGACAAGATTAATTATTTCTTCAAAGATATAACATACACATGTTCGCTTTTTTATAAATGTTTGTGTAATAAAAATATTCCGCAAACAGCTAATCCATAAGTTTGTGTATCGTATGATTATGAAGCAAGCATTTATTTTATTTTCTATACTTTTTTTGTTTTTTTCAGCTACTGCTGCAACGCTCAGGGATACACTTCCTTATGGTGTAAACCTCGCCGGGGCCGAATTCGGGCAAACCAATATGCCTGGTGTTTACCAAACAGATTACACTTATCCTACCGGAGCAGAGGTAAATTATTTTGCTTCAAAGGGATTGGGATTGATACGCCTTCCTTTTCGCTGGGAAAGGGTGCAACATCAACTCAACGGCCCCCTCGATACCACCGAATTACTTAGGATCGGCAGTTTCCTGGATACCTGTGCCGCAAAAAATATGCAGGTAATTTTAGACATGCATAACTATGGGGCCTACCGGATGAACGACAGTAATTACAAGATAGGCACCACCCTTGTTCCGCAATCCAGCTTTGTAGACGTTTGGGTAAAGCTGGCTACTTACTTTAAAAACAAGACCAATATTTACGGTTACGACATTATGAACCAGCCTTTAGACCTGGGCTATTATGTTTGGATACTGGCCGCACAGGAAGTGTTGTACGCCATCAGGGATATTGATAAAAGCAAAAATATTATTGTAGAAGGCGAAAAATATTCACTCACCGAATGCTGGGAACAATGCAATGATATACTTCGAAAGATATACGACCCTTCCAATAAACTGATTTACGAAGCCCATATCTTTTTTGATAAAGATGGGGTAGGGAATTACCCGCAATATTCTTTCGATTCCATTGGTGCAGATGTGGAGGCTGGGGTACGAAGGGCCAAACCTTTTGTAGAATGGCTGAAAAAGAACAATAAACGTGGCATGATCGGTTCCTATGGTATTCCCGATACAGATTCCCGATGGCTGAGCCTGATGGATAATTTTTTACAATACCTCAGTGCCAACTGTGTAAATGCAACCTACTGGGCTGCGGGCCCCTGGTGGAAAAACTATGCTTTATCCGTTGAGCCCGATAGTACGGGTGCCGATAAAATGCAAATGCAGGTTTTGCAGAAATACCCATACACGCCCTGTGATACGCCGAAAGGCAGTTACCAGGTCATCCCGCAAATTTATTTCTATCCCAATCCCGTACGCTCCCTGCTTACCATAGACCAGGGCAATTGCAACAATTACCAGTCTGCCGAAGTGATCGATGCGGTGGGCAGAAGGGTGTATACCGGAACCATTACCGGCAATAAAAATGTCATCAACCTGTCTACCCTACCCCCCGGTGTTTGGATCATCATTTTACGTGCCGCAGACGGTAGCAGGTACACGCAAAAAATAGTGAAACAGTAAAGCACTATCTGCTATCAAATCTTTCACAGGCTTTTCTACTGTATCTGCATTACTTTAAAAATATTTGAGTTAAAGTAACAACACAAGAGTATCACATCCGTCACAATTCGCCTAATCAATTGATTATCAATACAACCATCTATTTTTACTTCAGGAGTACAGCAATTCCAACTTATTTATGCTCAAGGCATTATCGGATCAAACCCACATCAAATCCACATCAACCGCACATTAAACCACATCACAAGTGTTTTGATATGGTTATGTAGTGGGTGTATACTGATCTTGAATGCCTTCTATTCCGATCCGGGATTATACAGCCCCCTATGTGCAAGAAACTTTTAATAAAAAAGGCAGTAATGGGTTATCATATTTAACAAACGCACCTACGTTAGCATAAGTATTTCAAAACCAATGGAATAACAACTGTTACCCTCCCTCTCCGCCTTCTTTATTTTTCGTACCTTGTAACACTATGCTCCTTCCATCCGGATATGAATTGTATACTGTTGGCGACAATGCCATCACCATTAGCTTTGGCAATACCATTTCCGTGGAAACCAACCAGATTGTCATTGCTGTTTTTCATACAGTACAGCAAAGAAAGATCTTAGGCGTACGGGATATTATTCCTGCCTACAGCAGTGTTACCGTTTGCTATGATATACTAAGGATCAGGGAAAAATATCCTTCTGCGGAACAATTCATCAGGAAGGAACTCGAGAAAATCCTTTCACACGATATACAGGTGCAGGAAGAGAAAACAGCACTCATCAACATCCCTGTTTGTTATGATATTTCTTTGGGGGTCGACCTGCATGAAATGGCTGAAATAAAACAAATACCCGTTGAAGAGATCATCCGCATACACAGCAGTACAACGTACCGTGTATTTATGACGGGGTTCTTACCCGGTTTTCCTTATATGGGAATGGTAGATGAAAAAATTGCCATGCCGAGAAAAACAGAACCCCGGACAAAAGTAGCGGCAGGAAGTGTAGGCATTGCCGACAGGCAAACAGGTATTTACCCCCTGGAATCGCCCGGTGGCTGGAATATTATCGGCCAAACGCCTGTGCAGTTATTTGATGCGGAAAAAACAAATCCTGTTTTATTGCAGGCCGGCAATTTGGTACGGTTTACACCTATCAGCATTGAAACATTTTATCACCTGAAAAAGAAAAAGTGAGTATACTCATCGTAAAACAAGGCATTGCCGACAGCATACAGGATACCGGCCGCTTCGGCTACCAGCATACGGGCATCAATCCAACCGGGGCCATGGATACTATTGCAATACAACTGGCCAATATACTGGTAGGCAACGATCCCACGGCAGCAGTGATAGAATTACATTTCCCCGCTTCGGTATTCCTCTTCAAACAACAAGCCTGCCTGGCTATTGCAGGTGCCGATTTTGGTGCGATGATCAACGATATACCCATTGCAACACATACGCCGGTCATCATTCAAAAAAACTGTGTGCTTCAGTTCACCAAACCCATAAAAGGGGCCAGGGCCTATCTTGCTGTTAAAGGAGGCTTTACCCTGGAACACTGGCTGAACAGTTACAGTACTCATCTCAAAGCCGGCGCCGGCGGTTATAAAGGAAGGTATTTACAGAAGAACGATGAACTTTCTTTACAGGAACATCATTGCTTCTCTTCAGTTTTGAAAGATACTGATGCCGAACAAGCCAACTGGAAAATTGAAACGAGGGATTTCTATACAAATGATAAAGTAATAAAGGTCATACAGGGTAAAGAGTTGTCGTTACTCACTGAAGAAGCCATCCAGTTATTCACAGCAAGCTCATTTCAAATCACTTCCAAAAGCGACCGCATGGGCTACCGGATGAAAGGCCCCGCAATAGCGGTTCCTGCACAACCCATGTTATCAACGGGTATTACCAAAGGCACGATACAAATTTTGGCAGACGGGCAGCTTATCATTCTAATGGCCGATCATCAAACAACAGGTGGCTACCCAAGAATAGCCCATGTAATTAGTGCCGATATTCCTACGCTGGCACAGCTTACCGCCAACGATTCCATCACTTTCAAATGGGTTACCCAACAGGAAGCAGAAGATGCTTATGTTGAACAAGAACAGCATTTGCAGCAACTGCAAAATGCCTGTATCTTACGGTTACAAGAATATTTCACCACTTATGGCATACATTGACCTGAACTGCGATATGGGAGAAGGGTTTGCCACCGATGCGGATATTATGCCGTATATCAGCAGTACCAATATTGCCTGCGGCTATCATGCAGGCAACGAAGATGTAATGAAAAGAACAGTAGCACTGGCTCTGCAACATAAGGTAGCCATTGGCGCACATCCGGGCTTTGCCGATATGAATAATTTCGGGAGAACGGAAATAAGGCTATCGGAAGAACAACTCTTCCACCTGGTGGCGGAACAGTTGTATCTCCTGCTTGATATATGCAAAACATTTAATGCCACACTGCACCATGTTAAGCCCCATGGTGCTTTATATAATATGGCAGCAAGAGATCCGGCCATGAGTGCAGTGATTGCAAATGCCATTCAACACGTACATCCCACCTGCGTTCTCTACGGTTTAAGCGGGAGCCACCTGGTTAGCGAAGCGGAGAAAGCCGGGTTGCGAACAGCCAGTGAAGTGTTTGCCGACAGAACTTACCAGGATAACGGGAGCCTAACTTCCCGCCAACTGCCCAATGCCCTGATTGAAGAAGAATCAAAAGCACTGGCACAGGTGCTACAAATGATCAGCACTCAAACGGTAACCAGTGTTTCCGGCAAAGCCGTTCCCATCAAAGCAGATACAGTTTGTATTCATGGCGATGGCGTACATGCCGTAGCTTTTGCCAAAAAGATTCACCAAACCCTACAACAGCATTCGATTGAAACAAGGACCATCTAAACAACCATCGATCAAAAAATTTTGGCAATGGGGAGGTGCCGGTGTAGGCGCTGCTTTTTTAATGGCCAATTCTTCCATAGGCCCTGGCTTTCTTACCCAAACCACTGTATTCACCCAACAACTTTTGACCAACTTCGGATTTGTGATCCTGGTATCGGTATTACTCGATATCGGTGCACAGTTAAATACCTGGCGCATTCTTTCGGTAAGTGAATTAAGGGCACAAGATCTTTCCAATCAACTCTTCCCGGGCCTGGGTTATTTATTAACCGTGTTAGTAGTAATAGGAGGATTTGCATTCAACATCGGCAATATTGCCGGTTGTGGTTTAGGATTAAACGTTTTGACTGGTTTGAGTTTTCAGCAGGGCGCTATCATCAGTTGTATTGCAGCACTGCTTTTATTTTGGATGAAGGAAATAGGTAAAATGCTAGATGGATTTACAAAGTTTTTAGGCACTTTTAAAATATTGCTCACCCTATTCATCGCATTCAGTTCACATCCGCCTTTTTTACAAGCTGTTCATCATACATTTATTCCCGAAAAAATTTCAGCAGCCTCCATCATTACCATTGTAGGTGGAACCGTTGGTGGCTATATTACTTTTTCGGGAGCACACCGCTTACTGGATGCCGGTATTAAAGGACAACACAACTTACGGCAGGTAAATAAAAGTGCTGTTAACGGCATTGTTATTTCTACGATCATGCGGTTTGTTTTGTTCCTGGCCGTAGTGGGAACATTGACTCATGGAGCGATACTTGACCACGATAATCCGGCTGCCAGTGTGTTTCGGTTTGCTGCCGGAGAAGTGGGCTACCACATCTTTGGTATTGTGTTGTGGAGTGCTGCCATCTCTTCTGTTGTAGGGGCTGCGTACACTTCGGTTTCTTTCTTCAAAACATTTCATCCTTTGTTTGCCCGGTATGAAAGAACCTGTATTTCTGTTTTCATCATTCTTTCTACCTGCATCTTTATTTTTATTGGGAAGCCCAGGCAGCTATTGGTTGCCGCAGGAACCATTAATGGATTTATATTGCCTGTTGCTCTTTCCTTTGTTTTGATAGCAGCCACAAAAAAAGGATTAATGAAAGGCTATGATCATCCGTTATGGATGCAGCTCGCAGGATGGATTGTGGTAGCAGTAATGGGATGGATGAGCCTGCTGGCTATGATGGATGCGATGCACTAAAAAGTTATCATAGATACCTTTGATCAATATAACATCAATAAATAACTATTTGTTATTGATTAAGCTGATAACCATATTGAAAAACAGGCATCAGCGGATTCGGTGCAGACCGCATTTTCAATGTGACGGCCTTCCGGCCTGAGAGAATTATTGGTATAATAAAATTTTTGAATCTACATAGGAACCCTGTACTCGCTGAATGGATACGATTGTATAAAACATCGTCAGGATCATCTTTTATTTTTCAGTACGGCCGCTGCATTTTGTGCGGCAGCTACCAATGGACAGGCAATTGTATGCACAATGTTTTCATAATCCTCCCTGTTGTGCAAACCTTTCAGGTATTGTTTGTCGTAATATTTCAGAAGAATAGAAAAGCAGGCTTCAATATCTTCTTCAATAAGAAAATTAACGGCATTCTTTGTATCCAGTCCGCCCAGTCTTTTCTTGATACGGATAATGGCATTCACCAGTTTTTCTTTAGGCAATGGGCCATATTCCGCCACAATATGCTTCAGCCTTTCTTCAAAAGGTATATCTAAAAAGAAAACAGGTTTTGTTCTCATCTGTTTAAATAAAACAGCAGGGATATTTACATCTCCAATCCGCTGGCTTTCATCCTCCATCCATATCGTATCATTAGCCTTGGCTTTACTGAGCTGCCATAACTGGCCGGCCAGTTTATTTTCAAACATTTCCTGCGAAGGTTGTGCAGGCATACCAATGTTTCCAAAAGCCGATCCTTTGTGTGAAGCCAGTTCTTCCAGGTCGATCACTTTTGTTTTATGCTGCCGCAATGCATCCAGCACATAGGTTTTACCACTTCCTGTATAACCACCTAAAATGTGGATCGGGTATTTTTTTTCAAACTGTTGTAACACCCAGTTACGGTACATCTTATAACCGCCTGCCAGTGTATACACTTTAAAACCATAGAGATCCAGGAGCCAGGCCACGCCTGCACTTCTCATACCCCCCCGCCAGCAATGTACCAGTACAACAGGCTTTCCATCTGCAGTATTCTTTTGATAGGCTTTTGCAATACGTTCTGCTTCCTCCGTCATCCTTACCATCTTCGGCCCGAAATAGTTCAACCCGATCTTAATGGCCTTTTGCCTGCTCTCCTGTTTATAGGCAGTACCCACCACTTTTCTCTCCTCATCCGTAAACAAAGGAAATGTGTGAGCACCGGGTATATGAGCATGGCTGTATTCTCCCGGGCTTCGTACATCCAGTACAGGGTATTGTATTGCTAATTGTAAAAATTCTTCTACGAAAAGTCTCGTTGCAGCCATAATGAACAAATGTAAGTGTTTAATGCATGAAGCAAATGCCTGTATAACATGTAGCCGTTGACCCGGTTATCTAAAATATTTATAAACCTTCCATGAACTGATTTAGATTTATACTTTCTAAACTATTACCTATTATGAGAAAAATCGCAATGCTACTCCTATGCATTTCACAAGTTGTTGTACATGCACAAACCTTAACAGTAGAAAAGATCATGAGCGACCAGAAATGGATAGGAAGTTCACCCAATAACATTAATTGGAGCTGGGACAGTAAATCGGTTTTCTTTCAATGGAACCCCGATAAGAAAGTAGCCGATTCATTTTATGTATATACTCTTAACAGCAAAGTGCCCGTAGCCATGGCTTACAATGAGGCACAACTGCTTACGGCGATTAAGAATGGTGCTTACAATACACAACATACACAGATCACCTATAGCTACAAAGGAGATCTTTACCTGCTAAACACACTGAACAACCGAACTATTCGCATTACGCAAACAGAAGAAAACGAAAGCAATCCTAAATTCATTGTGAATGATGAATGGATCGTTTATAACAAGAACCAGAACCTCTATGCATGGCAAATTGCAACGGGGCTCACGCAACAACTCACCAATTTTAGCAAATCACCTGAGATCACAAGTAAAGCCACAAGCCAAATAAACCGGCAGGAACAGTTCCTGCAAAAACAACAACTCGCTACATCTGCTATTCTTCGCCAGCGCAAGCAAAAGAAAGAGATGGTTGAAGCCTTCCTGCAATCATTAAAAGATAAAGATACCCTCCGCACTATACCCGTTGGCGATAAACAGGTACAACTGTTGCAGGTGAGTCCCGACGGGCAGGTAATCACCTACCGTCTGTACACAGCGCCGGTGAATGCAAAAAACACAATAGTACCTGAATACATAACGGAGAGCGGTTTTACGAAAGAAATAGCCGGCCGTACCAAAGTAGGAAGCCCGCAGGGTAAATATGAATGGTATGTTTACAACAGGAAGAAAGATACAGTAATGAAGATCAGTTTCGATTCTATTCCCGGCAGTACCGATCTCCCTGATTATGTAAAAGAGTATCCCGCAGCTGCTACAAAGAAACCTGCTGCAAGAGCTGTTGTAGTAACCCATACCTACTGGAATGAAGAAAGCAGTGCCCTCATTGCTGATGTATATTCACAAGACAATAAAGACAGGTGGCTATTATTGGTGAATACTGATGATGGGAAACTTTCTCCTGTTAACCGTCAGCGTGATGAAGCATGGATCGGCGGGCCGGGCATCGGTAAGTATGAGGCCAATGCAGGATGGATCGATAACCAAACCTTTTACTTTCAAAGTGAAGTAACGGGCTATTCACACCTGTACACTTATAACACCCTTACACAAAAAACCATCGCACTCACAAAAGGGAATTATGAAGTACAGGATGTAGTGTTGGGCAAGTCGAAACAGTATTTTTACCTGCTCACCAATGAGGCCCATCCCGGGCAGCAAAATTGGTACCGCATCAAAACAGACGGCAGCAGTAAAGAGAAGATCACCGGTTTCATCGGCGGCTATGAGATCAGCTTATCACCGGATGAAAAATATATTGCCTATCGTTACTCCTATATCAATAAACCATGGGAATTGTATATACAGGAAAATGCACCTAATAAAAAACCTGTACAGGTTACACATAAAGGCATGAGTGAGGATTTTGCGGCTTACCCCTGGAGAGTAACAAAAATATTCACCATTACTGCGAGAGACGGGCAGCCCATCTATGCCAGGTTGTATGAGCCGAAAGCAGGAACAAAAAACAATGCAGCTGTCATTTTTGTACATGGTGCAGGGTATTTACAAAATGTGCATTACTGGTGGAGTAACTACTATCCACGGGAATATATGTTTAATAACTTATTAGCGGATAAAGGATACACGGTGCTGGACATTGATTACAGGGGTAGTGCAGGGTATGGCCGTAACTGGCGTACAGGCATCTACCGTTATATGGGTGGCAAAGATTTGGATGATGAAGTGGATGCTGCTCATTACCTGGTAAAAGAATTGGGTATAGATAGTAGCCGCATCGGCATGTATGGTGGTAGCTATGGCGGCTTTATGACCTTGATGGCGCTGTTCACGCAGCCGGATGTTTTCAAAGCAGGAGCAGCTCTACGCCCTGTAACAGATTGGGCACATTACAATCATGGTTATACATCCAACATTTTAAACGAACCTTTTACAGACAGCATTGCTTATGCCCGTTCCTCTCCCATTAATTTTGCCAATGGATTGAAAAACCATTTATTGATCTGCCATGGTATGATAGATGTGAATGTACATTTCCAGGATGATGTGCGACTTACACAAAGGCTCATTGAACTGGGAAAAGATAACTGGGATATAGCTATCTACCCGATGGAAGATCATGGATTTGTAGAACCCAGCAGCTGGACCGATGAGTACAAACGCATCTTAAAACTATTTGATACCTGGATTGGAAAATAACAGGCCGCTTTAAAATCAGATGAACAGCAACCAATCAACTACTTTTTGATAGGTAACTGTTGAAAGCAGTTACAAATTATTAGCATGAAAAAATTACTCACCGAAATAAAAGCATGCCGCATCTGCGAAGCCTTTTTGCCTTACCAGCCCAAGCCTATATTGTCGGTGCGTAATCATTCAAAGATCATCATTATTGGCCAGGCTCCCGGTCAAAAAGCACACGATAGCGGCATCCCTTGGAATGACCAGAGTGGCGACAATCTGCGTACATGGATGGGCGTTAGCAGGGAACAGTTTTATAATACTTCTTTATTCGGTATTATGCCGATGGGTTTTTGCTATCCAGGTAAAGGGAAATCAGGAGATCTTCCGCCAAGGCCCGAATGTGCACCTGCTTGGCATGCACCACTGCTACACTTCATGAAGCAAGCACAACTGACTATCCTGATTGGCCAGTATGCACAACTGTATTATTTACAAGACAGAAGCTATGCCTCGGTTACAGAGAACGTAAAAAACTATACTGATTTCTTACCCAAGTTTCTGCCGCTGGTGCACCCCTCACCGAGAAATAAAATATGGATAAAGAAAAATCCCTGGTTTGAAACAGAAGTACTTCCCGTATTAAAACAACAAGTAGCTGCGCTACTGAAAAAATAAAAGTTGATGTAGAGATTTTTTTGATAAAATGATTATCCATGCAAATTGTAAGAACTGATTCCAGCAATACAGATTTTTTGCAGTTGGTGCGGCTATTAGATGCAGAGCTAGCCAGGCGTGATGGCAGCGAGCATTCCTTTTACGCACAGTTTAATAAAATTGACACTATTAAACAGGCCATTGTAGCGTATGAAAACGGGCTACCCATTGCCTGTGGAGCGATTAAAGCGTTTGCGGAGAATACCATGGAAGTAAAACGCATGTTCACATTACCAGAATACAGGGGCAAAGGCCTAGCCTCCATTATTTTACAGGAGCTGGAAAAATGGGCTGAAGAATTACACTATACCCGATGTGTACTGGAAACAGGGAAACGGCAGCCCGAAGCTATCCGCCTTTATCAAAAAAATGGATATTCCATTATTGAGAATTACGGGCAATATAAAGGCGTAGCAAACAGTGTTTGCTTTGAAAAGAAATTGAATTGTGGTTGATGTTCATGTTTGCTTTTGGTTAGTAAAAGATAATGTGCCCAAAAACAATACAGCAACCGAACAGCACAGTAGCTTTGTTGTTAGTATTCATTACACAAAAACGATTAGATATGAGCGTATCAAAAATTGCACTGGTAACCGGCGGCAGCCGTGGATTAGGAAAAGATATGGCACTGAGCATTGCCCGTAAAGGCATAGATGTGATCATCACCTACAAAAGCAATGCAGAAATGGCCAAAGAAGTAGTTCAGGAGATAGAACAAACAGGAAGGAAAGCGGCTGCCATACATTTGGATATGGCCACCTTTTCTACCCTGCCCTCTTTTGTGCAGCATCTGAAAGCCACGCTGGCCAATAACTGGCAAACGGATCATTTTGATTTCCTGGTGAACAATGCCGGTATGGGTGCTACTGTTCCTTTTGAACAAGTAACCGAAGCTTTGTTCGATGAGTTTTTAGATGTTCATTTCAAGTCGGTGTACTTCCTTACACAATACTGTGTTCCCTTATTGAACAGTGGTGGCCGTATTATTAATATTTCTTCCGGTACCACACGTTATTGCAATCCCGGTTATTCCGTGTACGCTTCCATGAAAGGAGCAGTGGAAACCTTCACTAAATACCTTGCTAAAGAATTAGGGCATAAAGGTATTGGTGCCAATGTAGTTGCTCCCGGCCCGGTAGAAACAGATTTTAATAATGCAGCAATTCGTAATAACCCTCAATTTAAAGAACGATTGGCGGCCATGTCGCCCTTTAACCGTGTAGGCAATGCGGATGATATCGGTGGTGTGGTAGCTTTCCTTTGCACAGAAGAAGCCAAATGGATCAATGGGCAAAGAATTGAAGTGAGCGGCGGTTTGAATGTTTAATTCCAGCCAATAAAATGTAGTAATAAAAATATCCCGGAACTTTTCCGGGATATTTTTTGTGTATTGCATCCTTTTATATAATTAGTTCTATGTTATGCTTCTTTACGTTGCACCATGGTTAAGATAGTAGCAATACCCACCAGTTCATTTGTATCATCCAATATCTCCACCATCCATTTTACAATACCCCTGGGTATATCTGTTGCTTCTTTCTTTTCCTGCCTTATTTTTTCCTTACAGGTAAACCGAACATACACTTCCGTACCGGGGTAAACAGGTTTGGTGAAGCGCAGTTCATCAATACCATAATTCAGCAGTACAGGATTTTTTTCATAGCTGTCTACAAATAAGCCGGCAGCAATACTCATGATCAGGTAACCATGTGCCACCTGGTGTGTAAACATGGTTCCCGTAAAATCGGTAGCCGCAAGGTGAGCATAGAAATGATCCCCGCTCAGGTCTGCAAAATAGTTGATATCTTCTGCGGTAATTAGTTTTTTGGGCGTGATGAGCTGGTCGCCTGTTTGTAATTCTTCAAAATATTTACGGAAGGGATGTACAACCGAAGCAATACCTTGAGCCCCTTGCTGGTACACTTTACTCACGGCAGTGATCATATCAGGAGAGCCCTGCAAGGCCACTCTCTGCATATAATGATGTACGCCTCTTACACCACCCATTTCTTCGCCACCACCAGCACGGCCTGGCCCGCCATGCACCAGTAGTGGCAGCGGGGAACCGTGACCCGTATTTTCTTTGGCACATTGTTCATTCAAAATAAGGATACGACCATGCCATGCACCTGCACCCAGTACATATTGTTGTGCCCTTTGGGCATTATTGGTTACTATGGTAGATACCAGCGAGCCCTTACCCATGGCAGCAAGAGCGATCGCTTCTTCAAAACTATTATAAGGCATTAAGGTAGATACCGGTCCGAAGGCTTCCACTTCATGCACTTCGGGGGAATGAAAAGGATGTTCATTCAATAACAGAAGCGGGCTCATGAAGGCCCCTTTATGAGGATCGGCACCTACCAGCTCTACGCTATCCAGTGATCCATAGATAACCTGGGAAGAAGCCAATAGTTTTTGCACCTGTGCTTTTACTTCCTGTTTTTGTGTTTGCCCGGCCAGTGAACCCATTCTCACTTTTTCATTCAATGGATCACCAATCACCGTTTGTGATAACGCTTTGCTTATTGAGGTACGAACCGCTTCCAGTTTCGCGGCAGGAACAAAAATTCTTCGTACACCTGTACAGCGTTGCCCGCATTTCAGCGTCATCTCTTTTCGTACTTCCTTGATAAAAATATCCCATTCGGGCATAGAAGGTTCTATGTCATCAGCCAGCACGATACAATTCAGCGAATCGGCTTCCATAGTAAAAGGAACATTTTCCCTTAAAAGGTGTTCATTTTTCTTCAATAGCAAGCCCGTAGAAGCGGAGCCTGTAAAAGTGATCACATCCTGCGAAGCAGCATGATCGAGCAAATTGCCTGCACTGCCGCAGATAAGCTGGAATGCCCCTTCGGGCAGAATACCTGAAGCAATGATTTCCCTTGCCACCGCTTCGGTAAGATACGAAGTAACGGTAGCCGGTTTTACGATGCAAGGTACACCTGCCAATAGGTTCACGGCAATTTTTTCCAGCATGCCCCATACCGGGAAATTAAAAGCATTGATATGAATAGCTATACCTTCTTTGGGAACCAACAGGTGATGGCCCATAAACGTACCTTGTTTACCCAGCATATGCTGTTCGCCATCGAGGCAAAAGGGTGTATCGGGGAATTTACGGCGTAAAGAAGCATAGGAAAAAAGGTTACCAATGCCACCTTCAATATCCACCCAGCTATCGGCTTTCGTGGCCCCTGTCATATAACTGATCCGGTAAAATTTTTTCAGTTGTTCCCGCAGATGCAAAGCCAGGGCTTTCAGCATCAGCCCTCTTTCATGAAAGGTCATTTTCCGCAAGGCTGGTCCACCTTTGCTTCTTCCATAGTGCAGCATGGCTGCAAAATCAATTCCTTTTGTTGAAGTGCTGGCAACAGGTTCGCTGGTGACGGCGTTATATAAAACCTGTCCTTCTCCTTCACCAGGCACCCAACTGCCGAGGACATAATTTTCAAGAATTTGCATAGACAAGATTGAGCTGTTCATTCAAAAGCTAACGTTTGTTAGCAGTATGAAAATACAGAATAGCGGGAATAAAAAATCCCGCCAAAAGAAAATACTCAGGCGGGATTGCAGTTGGTTATGGTAGTATCCGGTAAAACTAAGCTATTCTTTTATCAATTTCCTTACAAAGGCTATTGAAAATTTCATCTACAGAGCCAATGCCTTTTACGGAAACCACTTTATTAAAACGTTTGTAATAATCAGCTACAACCGTAGTTTTTTTATTGTATTCGGCAATTCTTGCACGGATCACATCTTCATTGGTATCATCACTGCGGCCACTGGTTAACCCCCTGTTCAATAAGCGTTTTACCAGTTCTTCTTCTGTTACTTCCAGTGCCAGCACTACGTTTATTGCGCTATGCTTCAGTTTCAGCAAGGCATCCAAAGCCTCGCTTTGTGCTTCAGTTCGGGGAAAGCCATCGAATAAGAATCCTTTTGCCTGCGGGTTGGCATCCAATGCGGAGCTGATCATTCCGATCACCACTTCATCAGGCACCAGTTGCCCTTTATCCATAATAGACTTTGCTTCCAGTCCTAAAGGTGTTTTGGCGGCAATTTCACTACGCAAAATATCGCCGGTGCTGAGGTGTTTCAACTGGTACTTAGCGATCAGTTTCTCACTTTGAGTTCCTTTTCCACTTCCGGGGGGGCCGAACAAAATAATGTTGAACATGTACTGTATATCCTTGAATGAGGAACAAATATAAGGTATGCTTTTAGAAATCTTTAACTAAAACAGCCTGCTTGCTAAATAAATCAATTGTAAGGTTGCATTGTGTAGAACGTTTAAACTTAGGTGGTTTGCAAACCTTAGCACCTGTTTAAACGTAATTTCATAAAACAAAACGAATTCCATGAAATGGATCAGCATTACAGCTATAGCCACTACATTTATGATGAGTTGCTATAGCCAGCCGAAACAAACATCCCCATTAACTGTTACAGTTCAACAAAAAGAAACTATGCATACAGATAAAAAAGATAACCCCGTGTATTCCAACACCGATACCTCGAAAGTGGTGTTGAAAGAAGAGGAATGGAAAAAAATACTTAGCCCGGAAGTATATTATATTGCCCGGGAGAAAGGAACGGAGCGGCCCTGGACCAGCAAATTTGAAAATTCTAAAGAAGTGGGAACGTATTACTGTGCTGCCTGCGGTAATCCCCTGTTTAAAAGTGATACAAAATTTGAAAGCGGTTGCGGTTGGCCCAGTTTTTATGAACCCATCAGCAAAGGAAGTATTATTTATGCTCCCGATCATTCTTACGGAATGGACAGGACCGAAGTAATGTGCGGAAGATGTAAAGCCCATTTGGGACATGTTTTTGAAGATGGGCCGCCACCAACGGGCCTGCGTTATTGTATCAATGGTGTAGTACTCGATTTTCAAAAAGCAAAAGAAGCAGAGAAAAAATACGAGGAAAAGAAAAATGGTTAAGAAATCAATAGCATATTTACCGGCAGCAGCTCAACAGGGCTGCTGTTTTACTTTGTACAGCATAATTTGATAGAGAAATTTTCGGAAACAGAAAGTTCAATCATGTATTTTTGCTAACAAACGTAAGTTATTTTATGAGCGATATCAAATTAAGCCACCTGGCAGAGACATTGATTGGAAGTGAAATAGTAAAACTTGGAAATGCGATTAACGACCGTATCCGTAACGGAGAAAAAATTTACAACTATACTATCGGAGATTTTGACCCGCAGATATTTCCTATACCCCAGGAACTTGAAGATCTTGTTGTAGAAAGCTACCGAAAACATTTTACCAGCTACCCGCCTGCGGATGGAAATCTTGATCTCCGTCAATCTGTTAGCAGGTTTATAAAAGAAAGGGAAGGATTAGATTATGCCGTGAATGAAATCCAGATCGCTTCCGGTGGCAGGCCCCTGATTTACACACTATTCAAAGCCATTGTTGATAAGGGCGATAAAGTGATATACGGCGTTCCTTCATGGAATAATAATCATTATGTGCACATGACCGATGCCGTACATTGTGTAATCCAGTGCAGCAGGGAAAATGATTTTATGCCCACACCCGAGGATATTGCCAGCCACATTAAAGGTGCAAGCCTGTTGTGTTTGTGCACACCACAAAACCCAACAGGTACAACACTTTCAAAAGAATCACTTGAAAAAATCTGCGACCTGGTAATAGAAGAAAACAATAACAGGGCTGCGAATGAAAAGAAGTTATATGTGATGTTCGATCAAATGTACTGGACCTTAACGTACGGTACTACCGAACATTATAATCCCGTTTCACTTCGCCCTGAAATGAAACAATACACCATTTTCATTGATGGTATTTCCAAGGCATTTGCTGCCACAGGTGTTCGTGTAGGATGGGCACTAGGCCCCATTACTGTTATTGCAAAGATGAAAGCCATATTAAGTCATGTTGGCGCCTGGGCACCTATGGCTGAGCAAAAAGCGGTGGCGCATTATCTTTTGCAAAACGAAAATATCACAGCCTATTTTAACCAGTTTAAAACAGCGCTGGAACAAAGGCTTCATGCAATTTATAACGGATTTATCAGCCTGAAAGAGAAAGGGTTCTCCGTTGATGCCATTGCGCCGCAGGCAGCTATTTATCTAACAGTAAAGATTGATCTTACAGGTAAAACTGCATATGGAAAATTACTGGCTACACAGGCAGATGTTACAGACTATATTCTGAGTGAGGCCAAGCTGGCGATCGTTCCCTTCCATGCTTTCGGTGCCGATAAAAATAGTCCCTGGTACAGGCTTAGTGTAGGCACTTGCAAGATTGAAGAAGTAGATGAAATGATAGCTAAACTTCAAAAGGCGTTGCAGCAAGTAAAATGAAAAAGCCATCACAAAACTGGATGTTCGTAATGGCTTCCCGGGGGAGTTTATCGGTTCTTAGTTCTTGTTACAGATGAAAATAAATGGCTTGGTGCGCTGTGAGAAAATTACTTTTCTTATGGCTTTTTTGTCCTGCAGTATCTTGTATCTGTTTACATCAATAACTTCATTAGCGATACAGAACTGATCAATATTTTCAACTTCAAACAAGAGCTGGTGCAAGGCCTCGATTTCATTTTCCAAATCTTGGTCGCTCCACTCTCCCTCTTTGTCTCTGGTGAGAACCAAAAGGTCTCTGCTTCCGTGTTTCATATGCTAGCATTTGGGGGTATACTAATTATACGGGTTTTCGCACGGGACACATGCAATGTTTTTTATAATTCGATTTACCAATAACGCCACAAGAACCTAAAGCCAATGCTAATGATATAAATAACAATGCAATAATTAATTTGTTTTGCATGCTGTACAAACTGTTCTCTAAATTAGTGTTTAGTTTACTTATATAACATCGAATCACGAAATTGTCGGTAAAATTTAACATTGAAACTGTGCTGATAGCCCCACTGGACTGGGGTTTGGGCCATGCAACGCGTTGCATCCCAATCACTAAATCATTGATTAATAATGGTTTTAATGTATTGATAGCTGCTTCGGGAGCACAGCAAAAGCTTTTGCAAAAAGAGTTCCCTGCGATTGAAATTATCCACATTGATGGTTATAATATTCAATATGCTACTTCAAAAAAATGGCTTCCGTTTAAAATTTTGTGGCAACTGCCCAAGATTTTTAAAGCCATCCGTGCAGAACACCGCTGGTTGAACCGTCTAATGCATGAAAGAAAAATAGATTATATTATCAGTGATAACAGGTATGGTTTATGGAATAAAAAAATTATATCTGTTTTTATTACACACCAGCTAAGGATCAAAGCACCATTCACCTGGTTGGAGGCACTGATGCAAAAAATCAATTATCATCATATCAACCGTTTCAATGTTTGCTGGGTTCCGGATGCGCCACCGGCACAAATGCCCATAGGTGGAGATCTTTCACATCCACTACAAAAACCTGCCATCACGGTTTCTTACATTGGTTTACTTTCACGTTTCAGTTTACCCACTGCTACAACTAAGGAATTTACCTACGATTTTTGCATTCTTCTTTCAGGACCGGAACCTCAAAGAACTTTACTTGAGCAAAAACTACTTTCTCAAATAAAAGACACCCGTTATTCAGTTGTATTGATACAAGGCAAGCCTTCTTTGTCACCGGCAGAAGCTTTAAATGAAAGTGTTCGCATCATCTCCCATTTACCGGGAGAATCATTACAAAAAATACTTCAGCAAAGTGAATTCATTATCAGCAGAAGTGGCTACACCACAGTAATGGAAGTAATTGCTTTACAAAAAAAAGCAATCTTCATTCCCACACCCAGGCAAACCGAACAGGAGTTTTTAGCCAAAGAACTTATGGATAAGCAGTTGTGTTATTCCGTTTCTCAAGAGCGGTTTAGCTGGGATGAAGTGGTTGTTGCCGCCAAAAATTTTTCTTACCAAACCATTGTACCAGCTGTATTTTCAGGTGATTCTATCGTTTCCCTGTTAAAGGATGCTGCTTCTGCATTTCATAGCAGTTAACTTTGCGGCATAGTTATGAAATCAACCACTAAAGCACATTTAGCAGTTCTTATTACCAATCTATTGTTTGGCGTAAACTATGCAGCCGTAAAATTTATCACCCCTTCTCATATTCTTCCTTTCGGGTTAAATATTGCAAGGGTTTTTACGGCACTCATTTTATTCTGGCTGCTGTACCTGCTTAAGCCATCTGTTTGTGCACCGGGTATTCAAAAAAAACATATCCCAAGGTTTATTACCTGTGCCTTAACCGGTGTTACCATTAACCAGTTGCTTTTTATAAAAGGCTTATCGCTCACTTCTTCTATTCATGCATCTTTACTGGCTTTAGGAACGCCTATTTTCATCACTTTTATTGCCGCATGGTTATTGAAAGAAAGACTATCCATAGTAAAAATCACCGGGCTGATCTCCGGTATTGGCGGTGCATCCTTACTAATACTTCTAAAAGATACTACCCACCAGGGAACAGATATTTTGCTGGGTGATATTCTCGTTTTGATCAACGCTATCTCCTATGCTTTTTACATGGTACTGGTAAGGCCATTAATGAATACATACAGCCCGTTGCATGTGATCAGGTGGATATTTACCATTGGTGTTGTATTCATGCTGCCTTTTGGATGGAGCCAGTTTATACATGCAGACTGGAACGCCTTTGCCCTGCAACACTGGATGGCATTAACATTGGTTTGTGTAGGCGCTACTTTCGTAGCTTATCTTTTCAACACGTATGGCCTTGCTGTAATCGGAGCCTCTGCAACAGGCAGTTATATTTATACCCAGCCTGTATTTGCAGCCATCATAGCTACCATTTTTATGCATGAACATTTATCAGTATATAAGTTACTGGCTGCGTTGCTGATATTCACCGGCGTATATTTGGTGAACTGGAAGAAAGAAGTTAAACGTGAAGTTTAGGATAATCGAAAAACCAGAATTCTTTCGTTGCAAAGGGAAACTCTTTCCAGCTTTTGGCTTTTACTTTCACCGCAAAGATGCCGCAGGTAGGCATATTATCAATTCTTGTATCGGTAAGTTCATTTACAAATGAGGTGATACCGGGATTATGTGAGAAGATGGCAACGGTTTTTAACGCATCATCCAGTTTAGTAATCACATGGTAAAAAACGGAAGGGGCTGCATGATACAATTCATCTACCTTAATGATGCTCTTTGTTTTTACATCGTAAGCTTTAGCAAAATATTCTGCAGTAGTAAAAGCTCGTTTCGCGGTGCTGGAAACAAAAGCATCTATCTCAATCTTTTTCTTCCATAATCGTTCTGCCATTGCCGGTGCATCCTTATGGCCACGATCATTCAACGGCCTCTCAAAATCTGATAGCGTTGAAAGGTCCCAACTGCTTTTGGCATGCCTGATAATGAGTAATTGTTTCATGCTAAAAAAAATTGCAGTGACAAATTCACTGCAATTTATATGGTTACTTGTATATAAGCTTCAAACTAATATCCTCTCACATTCTTTCCTTCCATAAAGTTTAAGAACGCCTTGTTACAAACCCTGTTACCTCCGGGAGTTGGATAATTGCCCGTAAAGTACCAGTCGCCGGTATTAGTGGGACAAGATTCGTGCAGATCTGAAATATTCTGATAGATTACTTCCACGGGAATATCAATTTCGGCCGGGGTGATCAGTTGAGCGATCTTGTCTGAGATCTCTTCCGTTGTAAACGGCTTGTACACCAACCGAACAAGGTTCTCCGTATGCAATTGATTGTTGCGTTGCAGTTCTTTGCATTTATTATGTATATCATTCAGCGTATCTTCCATTCCTCTTTCCTTCAGCAATGCTATGGCCGCACGGAAAGCAATGAAATCGCCCAACTTACTCATATCAATACCATAACAATCCGGGTAGCGGATCTGCGGCGCAGAAGAAACTACAATAATTTTCTTCGGGCCTAATCTCGCCAGCATCCTTACAATACTTTCCTTTAAAGTAGTTCCTCTTACAATACTATCATCGATCACCACCAGGGTATCTTCTCCTTTTCTAACAGTGCCATACGTAATATCATATACGTGTTGCACCATTTCATTACGGTTAGCATCTTCGGTGATGAACGTACGAAGCTTCACATCTTTAATGGCGATCTTTTCCTGCCTGATCTTACGGGTGATCATTTGTTGCAGCTTCTCTTCCGTAATATCATTGCCCCAACTTAAAATACGTTGTACCTTAATTTGGTTCAAATAATCTTCCATGCCTTTTACCAAGCCAAAGAAGGCAACCTCGGCGGTGTTAGGTATGTATGAGAAGATTGTATTCTTAAGATCGTAATTAATGTTCTCCAATACACGCTTACTCAAATGATAACCTAAGGCAATCCTTTCACGATAGATCTTTTCATCGCTACCCCGTGAAAAATAAATGCGTTCAAAAGAACAAGCCCTTCTTTCTTTAGGTTCAAGAATTTGTTCTATACTATAGTCGCCTTTGTTATCAATAATCAGTGCATTGCCTGGCATCAATTCCATTACCTCGTTCTCGCCAACATTGAAAGAGGTTCTGATCGCAGCACGCTCGCTGGCCGCCACTATAAAATCTTCGTTGATGTAATAGTAAGCCGGACGAATACCATGTGCATCACGCATTACAAAACTGTGGCCATTGCCAATTAATCCTCCAATCGTATAACCACCATCGAATAATGGAGTAGCCTGCTTCAGTACAGAGGATACGCTTGCATTATATGGATTCTTTTCATCTTCTTTTACCAGGAAATGATGCATCACTTCCATCATCGCCGCAAGGTCGCTTTGCTTTTGAAACTCACCGGGATCAATATTCAGCAAATCATATAATTCTTCCGTGTTCACCAGGTTAAAGTTACCCGCCAAAGCGAGGTTTCTTCCCGGTTGGGTAGCTCTTTTAATAAAGGGATGACAAAACTCTACATTATTCTTTCCCTGTGTGCCATATCGAAGATGGCCCAACAACAATTCGCCCAAAAAAGGCAGGTGGCCTTTCATAAGGCCGGGATGTTGTTTAATTTCTTTCTGGTATTTTTCTAATTCAGCTACTTCCTGCCCCACTTTAAAAAATATATCTGCAATCGGTTGCTGGGCATTGCTGCGGATGCGGTGCAAGAAAGGATAACCGGGCTCTACATTCAGTTTCACAGAGGCGATACCTGCGCCATCCTGCCCGCGGTTGTGTTGCTTTTCCATGAGCAGGTACAGTTTGTTTAAACCGTACATCACAGAACCGTACCGTTGTAAAAAATAGGAAAATGGCTTTCTGAGTCGAATGTAGGCAAGGCCACATTCGTGTTTAATTTCGTCGCTCATGATGATTTAAAAAAAGAAGTGGCGAAGTTACAACTCCGCCACGTAATCACAATTTAATTATAAGCCGGTTCTATCTCCGGGTGCAGCGATTCTGCCAACCAGAGAAACTCACTAATAAAGCTGTCTACATTCTTTTTAAACGATTGATCCACCAAGTTGCCTTCTTCATCAAACTTCTTATCCACAAAAGGCGTGATCAGCATATGCGGAGACGCAATTCCGAACAAAGCAGGTACCAGTAATAACAATTGCTGACTGGCACGCATGCCGCCCATTGCACCTACCGATGCAGGAGCCAATCCAAACGCTTTATGTTGTTGCTTGGGGAAATGGTCCATCAAATTTTGTAAAGCAGGCGAATAACTGCCGTTGTATTCCGGTGTTACCAGTATAAATGCATCTGCAGCAAACATTCTTTCCGCCAGCGGTTTAAATTCTTCCGGTGTATTTTCAACCGAAGTAAAAACATGTTGCAGTAAACCCAGGTTCCAGTCTCTCACATCAATGATATTTACATTATGCTGAGCCTTTTCACGCAATTCTTTCTGTAAAAAAAGCGCCACCCTGTTGGTCACACTATCTTTTCTCGGGCTGCCCGAAATGATCTCAATATTCATTTTCCGATATTTTAATTTATTAATCAAGCTTTTCGTTTTTCATGGCAGCGTTCGTTGCGTCGCACTCCATTCATCGTTCGGAGCTATGGGCATCAATGATTGATCGGGACTTCAATCACAATAAATTCAGCTTCTTCTTGGGCGGTGATGGTAATATTGTCTTTCTCCCACAAGCCCATCGCATCTCTTCTATAGATCGTACTATCCTCTATTTTCAGTTGCCCTTCGAGTACAAAAATATATACACATTTATTCACGGGGTTTACTGAATAGGAAAGAGATTGGTCTTTTTCAAACCAGCCTAAGCTTAATTTGGCGTTCTGGTTAATCCAGCAATGTTGTACTCCTTCCTCATTACTTACAATGGTTTGTAAGCGGTTCTTTCGTTTCTCTTTCGGAAAAAACCTTTTCTGGTAACGGGGCGTTATGTTTTGCAGCTTGGGTTCAATCCAAATTTGCAAAAAACGAACATCCTCATCTCCAACATTGTGTTCTTCATGCCTCAATCCTGTTCCTGCACTCATCAATTGTACCCAATCTTTCTCCACCACTTCAGTGTAACCCATTGTATCCTTGTGGTTCATTTTGCCTTGCAGCATCACGCTAATAATTTCCATATTGGTATGAGGATGCAATCCAAAACCGCCACCTTTTTTCACCAGGTCATCATTCAGTGCAATTAAAAGGCCAAAGCCATTGTTCACCGGGTTTTGATAGGATGAAAAACTAAAAGAAAAGCGACTTTGCAGCCAGCCAATATCTTTCAATCCCCTGTTATCCGACTTATGTATAATATGAGGCATTGTATTTTATTGAAGGGTACTGTTAATTTCAATAGGACCGGATAAAGTTTTAGAAACCGGGCAGGCTTTGGCAATTTGTAATAAACGTTGGCGCTGCTCTTCGGTAATCTTTCCTTCACAACGAATATCTCTTAAGAAAAAGGTTTTGCCATCTGCCCGGTTCAACTGTACCGTTACATTGATGGAGGTAACGGGCCACTGTTTTCTATCGGCATACATTCTCAGCGTAATGGCCGTGCAACTAGCCAGCGCTGCTTCAAGCAGTTCATCGGGGGCCGGAGCCGTATCTGTTCCGCCCTGCACTTCAGGTTCATCGGCATAAAAAGCATGGTTTCTGCTTTGTAAGGCTACCCGGTAATGTGCTTGTGCAATGCTGGCCGTTGTCATAGTAACAATTTTATGTTAAGCTTGTTTAACCATTTGCACCGCTAAATGTAATTTTACTTCATCACTTACCACAATGCCACCCGCTTCTGTTGTAGCACTCCATTGTAAACCAAACTCTTTACGGTTGATTTTACCGCCGATTTCGAAACCAGCTTTGGTTTGTCCCCAGGGATCCACCATTGTACCACCGTACTCAACAGCCAACTCTACAGACTTCGTAACATCACGGATAGTTAAATCACCTACGAGTTTAAATTCGCTATCGCTTAATTTCTGGAAAGAAGTAGAAACGAACGAAAGTTTAGGGAATTTATCAGCTGCAAAGAAATCATCACTTTTTAAGTGACCATCTCTTTGTTCATTGTTGGTGCTGATGCTGTTCACATCTGCTTCAAAAGAAATTTTAGCACCGGCAAAATCATCGGCTACTGTTTCCATAGTAGCATCGAATGTGTTGAAGTTTCCGGTTACGTTGGTAATCATCAGATGTTTTACTTTAAAAGTAATTTCACTGTGTGCTGCATCAATTTTAAAAGTTGCCATGTTTTTGATTTTTAAGTATTAAGTATATGTTTTTAAAAAATGATTGGCTTTTATTCTTCTATCAAAACGCCCATTTTACCCATTTGGTAATCCCGGAATGCTTCCATTAGTTCTGTTTCGTTGTTCATTACAAAAGGACCATGAGAAGCCACCGGCTCGTTCAATGGTTCTCCGCTACCAATGAGTAAACGGGTATCTTCGGTAGCGGTTAACGTAAATCCTTCACCGTCGTTGTTCATTACCACAGCGTATTTTCCTTCGACTTCTGTTGTATCGTTTACCTGTACTTTCCCATCCAATAAATAGAAGAAAGTATTGTGTGAAGAAGGGATATTGAAGAAATAGGATCCACCTTTTTTCATTTCAACAGTAAACGTATTTACGTCAGACTGTGCAGGAACAGGCCCTTGAACACCTTCGAGCTGTCCGGCTGAAATATGGATGGTTACCAATCCATCTTTTGATGCGAGTACCGGAATTTCTTCTTCAGTAAACGGATGATAGGAAGGAATGTCCATTTTATGTTTGGCGGGTGTATTCACCCATAATTGAATCAGTTCCTGTACACCCCCCACTTCATGAATATCCTGTGGTGGCCTTTCACTGTGGATCACACCCATGCCTGCATTCATCCATTGAATGCCTCCTTTGTACACTACGTTACTATTGCCTCTGCTATCCCTATGATGTACACCTCCTTTGAAGATAAAGGTTACCGGTGCAAATCCCCTGTGGGGATGCGGGCCAACGCCTGCATGTTTGGGATCAACGTGTTCCGGTGCCTTGATATTGGCATGATGCAATAACAAGAAGGGATCTACCTGTTCAACATTTGCTGATGGGATAGGTTGCCTGATAGGAAATCCACCCATATTAAATGGTTGTGCAAACAATATATGTTGTATGGTTCTGTTGTTCATTTTAAGCCTCCTGTTCTATTTCCATAGGAACATCTATTAATAATATTTCCGCATCACTGTCTGCTTTAATGTTCAATGTTTCAGTTTCAACAACACCTAAACCATCACGCTCATTCAATGCAATATCATTTATCGTAACATCTCCTTTGATCACAAACACATAAACACCGTTTGTGTTTCTTTTGACAGTATAAGCAGAGCTGAATCCTTTTTCAAAATTACCGAGCGTAAACCATGCATCCTGGTTGATCCAAAGTGCATTAGCATCATCCGGTGCTACAACGGTGAGCAATTGGTTTAGTCTGTCTTCCGGCAAATAAGATTTCTGATCGTAACGAGGCTCAATATTTAGTTTTTTAGGAAATACCCAGATCTGCAGGAATTTTACTTCTTTATCATGATTAGCATTTGTTTCACTATGTGCAATGCCGGAACCGGCACTCATAATTTGTACATCATGCTGACGAATAATTTTATCTCTTCCAGTCGTGTCTTTATGATGCAGATCGCCTGATAAAGGAATGGAAACGATTTCCATGTTATCGTGAGGATGTTTGCTAAAGCCCATGCCACCTTTCACGGTATCATCATTCAATACACGTAAAGCACCAAAATGAACTCTTTCAGGGTTATAATATCCGGCAAAGCTGAATGTATGCCAGCTATTTAGCCAACCATGATTTGCATGACCCCTGGTATTGGCTTTATGTAATACAGTTTTCATAACTGATCTCCTTTTTATTTTTCATTTACGTGTATATACACGTAAATGGATAAAAAATTTTACACCTCTTTCGATCTTACTTTTTCAAGCAAGCTATTCAAGGTAGCTGCTTCGGTATTGCTAAGGCTTAATGTTTTAGCCATCATCTCATCAATTACTTGGTTGCTGGCTTCCAAAATATTTACTCCTGCCTGAGTAAGTGTAATTACCGTTTGCCTGCCATCAATTTCACTTTGTGTACGCTTTACCAGCTTTTTTAATTCCAGCCTATCGATGATCCTTGGCACGTTTGAATTTTTTTCAATCATCCGGGAAGCGATATCTCTCACACACATCTGTTCAGGAAATTTTCCTTTCAAGATCCTCAGCACATTGTATTGCTCATGTGTTAATCCGAACTCTTTTAATTCACGACTGCCCAAAGTTTTTAACCACCAGGCCGTATACAAAATATTCAACCCCGCTTTATGCACTTCGCTTTTAAATTTAGTACTTTGTATAGCTTGTTCTAATTTCACAACACAAATGTATGTACATACATCTAATTTTCCAAGTTAATTTCTTTTAACAAAAAAAACCGCTTAAAAGCGGCTTTTTAATAAGTTGTATTTAGTCATTTATTAGTTCTTCGAAGCGTACTTCCACCAATCGTCTAAAGATTTACAACCTGCATAATCTTTATCGATGGAAATGTAATAAGCAGGAAGATGATCTTTGAACCATTCTTCCAGTTTTTCCTGTTTCTTTTGTTCCAGTGCCCTTTGAGCAATTTTGTTATAATCCTCTTTCATGTTTTCACGATGGGGATTAGTTCTTGTTTTTAAGTAAACAAGACGAACAGCTTTCCTATTTCTATCATCAGTATATACCTGCGGCTTTGAAATATCACCTGGTTTAAGGTCTTTTATCGCCACAACCAAGTCTTTATCAGGGAGCTGATCAATAGTAATATAGGTAGATCCATCTCTGGCCTGTATAGCACCACCATTAAATTTACTATTCTCATCGTCGCTGTACTTATTTACTGCCTCACCGAAACTCATTGTTTTATCAACGATCTTGGCTCTGATAGAATCTAGTTTTTGTACAGCAATATCAACTTCAGCATCTGTTACCGGTGGAATTTTGAGGATGTGCCTCACTACTGCATCATCACCAGAGCGGCTTACCATTTGAATTATGTGATAACCGAATTTTGATTTAATAACAGGAGATATCTGGCCCTCTTTCAGTTTAAAAGCAGCAGAAAGGAAGGTTGGATCTATAGAACCTTTATCGCCCCTGTTGATATTTAAAGTTCCACCCTGGCTTTCCGTACCTCTGTCATCGGAATAAAGTTTAGCCAACTGATCAAATTTTCTTACCCCAGCTTCTACCTGCCTTTTATAATCGTATAATTGTTTGGCCACATATTCATCTACATCTTTATTGGCTTTGGGCTGAATTATTATCTGGCTTACCTCTATTTCACTTTCGTAGAAGGGTAAACTGTCTTTCGGGATCTTATCGTAAAACTGCTTTACTTCAATGGGCGATACCTTTACATTCTCTAAAATTTTAGACCTCATTTTATCGGCCATTTCTCTTTCTTTAAAGATCTGCCTGAAGTCTTCTTTTATCTGGTACACAGTTTTACCTGCGATCTCTTCCAGTATTTCTTTAGAACCATATTCCCTGATGAAGCCGCGAATCTGGTTATCCAATTTTGCATCGAGTTCATCATCACCCACCTGTATAGAATCTTTTTCAGCCTGCAATACCAATGCCTTCTGAATCAATTGCCCTTCCAAAAAAGAACACTCAGGGTTAGGAGGAAGGTTAGCTTCCTGTCCCTGGCGTTTATAATCAGCAATGGCATTCATTATATCTGAACGAAGAATTATTTTATCACCTACTTGTCCTACGATCTTATCTGCAATCACTTTCTTAACCTGCGCAAAGGAAAACAGGCAACTCCCGGATAAGAACAAGGTGAACAATACTTTTTTCATAGTAGTTAAATGATTTCAAAATTAACCTTTCATTACTTGCCAATATTGTAAAAAAACCCTTTTAACAAAACTTAAAACCAAGGCCCCACAGTGTACATGCAGCGTAAAATGCACGTCATGTGGGGCCTTGAACTTATGCTTTATGAATTTATAAAGTACGTTTTATCTCTTCCTGCTCATAGGCTACAATCGTATCGCCTACGTTAATATCGCCGAAGTTCTTCAGTGTTAAACCACATTCCATGTTAGAAGCCACTTCTTTCACATCGTCTTTATAGCGTTTCAAACTACCTAATTCTGCAAATGCACCTTCCTGTCTTGGATACAGAAGGATACCATCTCGGAAGATACGGATCTTGGCATCTCTCTTCACTTTTCCTTCCTGAACATAACATCCTGCAACAGTAGCTTTATCAAATTTGTACACTTCACGCACTTCAATGGTTGCTACTTCTTTCTCTTCTACTTTAGGCTCTAACATACCTTCCATCGCACTCTTCACTTCTTCGATGGCGTTGTAGATGATAGAATACATCTTTATTTCCACTCCTTCCGTAACTGCGAGGCGGCTTGCCTGTACTGAAGGGCGAACATTAAAGCCTATCAGGATAGCATCGGAAGCCGTTGCCAATAACACATCACTTTCAGAGATCTGTCCAACACCTTTATGAACTACCCTAACAACAATTTCTTCTGTAGATAACTTTTGTAATGAATCGCTTAAAGCCTCTACCGAACCGTCCACATCACCTTTGATAATAATGTTCAGTTCTTTAAAGTTACCCAATGCCAAACGACGGCCGATCTCATCCAACGTAATATGCTTCTTGGCACGTAACCCTTGTTCACGAAGGATTTGTGCACGTTTGGTAGCTACTTCTTTTGCTTCGCTTTCATCTACATATACTTTGAACTTCTCACCTGCTTGCGGAGCTCCGTTCAAACCTAATATTACAACCGGTGTTGATGGTGGTGCTTCCTGAACACGCTGGTTACGCTCATTGAACATGGCTTTGATACGACCGAAATGCTGTCCGGAAACAATCAGGTCTCCCTGTCTTAATGTTCCATTTTGCACCAGTATAGTAGCAACATAACCGCGGCCCTTGTCCAATGAAGCTTCGATGATAGTTCCTGTGGCTTCCTTATCCGGATTGGCTTTCACGTCTAACAACTCTGCTTCCAACAATATTTTCTCAAGTAAAAGATCAACATTCAATCCTTTCTTGGCAGATAATTCCTGGCTCTGGTATTTACCACCCCATTCTTCTACCAACAAGTTCATTTGAGATAATTGCTCATAGATTTTTGTAGGGTTAGCACCATCTTTATCAATTTTATTGATGGCAAAGATCATTGGTACACCGGCAGCCTGTGCGTGGCTAATTGCCTCTTTGGTTTGAGGCATCACCGCATCATCTGCGGCCACCACGATCACAGCAATGTCCGTTACTTTAGCACCGCGGGCACGCATTGCAGTAAATGCTTCGTGACCAGGAGTATCTAAGAAAGTAATATGTTTACCGCTTGGCAACGTTACCTCATAAGCACCAATGTGCTGGGTAATACCACCTGCTTCACCTGCTACCACATTAGCGTTACGGATATAATCCAGCAATGAAGTTTTACCGTGGTCAACGTGCCCCATAATGGTTACAATCGGTGGACGGCCCTTTAAATTTCCTTCATCATCAGCTTCATCCTCCTCTTCCACTTCTTCAACATCATCAACACCTATGAATTCTACCTCATATCCAAATTCGCTGGCAACCAATTCAATTACCTCGGCATCTAAACGCTGATTAATTGACACCATAATGCCCAGGCTCATACATTTGCTGATTACTTCAGCAAAGCTTACATCCATCAGGTTGGCCAACTCACTTACTGTAACAAACTCGGTAACCTGCAGTTTATTATCTTCTGCTGCATCTCCCATTGCCTCTGCCATTTCCTGGCGCTTTTCCCGGCGGTGTTTGGCTTTCAGGCTCTTACCTCTTCCGGTAGCACCGGCCAGTTTGGCCTGTGTTTCCCTAATTTTATCCTGTATTTCTTTTGCGTCAATTTCTTTTTCCTCACGTTTAATAGGCTCGTGTCTTCCTCCTTTACCACGTTGCGGCTGACCCGGTCTTCCATCACGGTTAAACTGACCGCCACCCTGACCACCACGTTGCGGCTGACCCGGTCTTCCATCACGGTTAAACTGACCGCCACCCTGACCACCACGTTGCGGCTGACCCGGTCTTCCATCACGGTTAAACTGGCCGCCACCTTGTTGCTGGCCTTGTCCATGTTGTCCGTGTTGTCCGTGCTGAGGTGCCTGGCCTGGCTTTTGAATGGGGATACGTTTTCTTTTACGACTCTCATCCCGTTGAGAGGGTTTAGGCCTTGTATCACTATCCACCGGCAATGCAATCTTGCCTAAAATTTTAGGTCCGGTTAATTTTTCAACTTCAATATTTTCAATCACCGGGGCTGCTTCTTCTGCTGAAGCAGATGCGGCAGGGACTTCTGTCACAGGGGTTTCTTCTTTCTTCACTTCCGGTGTCGGAGCAGAAGTTACTGCTTTTTCTTCTTTTACTTCAACAACAACAGGCGCTACTGGTGGTGGTACTTCGGTTCTTTCCTCTTTCACTTCAACAGTTGCAGGTATCTCTTCTTCCTGTTGCTGAGGCATTTCATCCTCTTTTTTCTTTACTATCTTTTTCGGCCTGGTAGAAGAATCAATGGCACTCAAATCTATCTTGGTAACAATTTTGGGGCCTTCAATTTCCGGAGCTTCAATTTTGATAACGCCTGAATCTGTATGTTCTGCAACAGGGGCTGGCGTTTCCGGAATTTCTACAACAGGTATAACAGGGGCTGGCGCTTCTTCTGCCACAACCGGCGGCAGAACGGGCTCTTTTACTTCTTCAGTCTTGAGCTCTTCTTTAAATATAGGTTTCTTTTCCTCTTTTCTGAATGTTACTTCCTCTTCCTCTTTTCTTCTTTTTGCTTCCCCACTGCCTCCTTTCGGTATTTCAACCTGGTCTGCTTTTGTTTTGGCGGCCTTATCCGACTGGAATTCTGCCTGCAAAGCAAAATACATTTCCTCCGAAAGCTTTGCGGTGGGTTTCAGCTCATCTCGGTTAAAGCCTTTTTTGCCAAGGAATTCAATGATGGTATCCTGGCCAACATTAAACTCTTTAGCCGCTGCTAATAATCTCGGTAATTTAATTTCTGACATTCAGTTTTTTTTAATCCCAAGAAGCAGGTTGCCCGCTGCTTCTTCTAAATTTTTATCTATTGGTGAGACCAACTTTTGGCTGTTAATGATGCTTCCGTTGCGTCGCACTCTTGTACTTTTTATTCACTTCTCAACCCACACTGTATTTATGCCTGCCTGTATTAATCTTCCCTGTCGAATTCTTCCTGCAATACCCTTCTTACTTCTGTAATGGTTTCTTTTTCCAGGTCTGTTCTTCTTTCCAGTTCTTCCGGTGTAAGGTTCAATACGCTTCTGGCCGTATCGCAACCCACACGCTTAAATTCTTCAATTACCCATGTTTCAATTTCATCACTGAATTCATCCAGATCGATATCAAATTCATCGGTTTGTTCTTCATCTTCACGGAACACATCGATTTCAAAACCTGTTAATTCGCAGGCTAATTTAATATTTACCCCGCGACGGCCAATGGCCAGGGAAACCTGATCGGCCTTCAGATACACATCAGCCTGCTTTTTCTCCTGGTCAATGTTCATGTAACTGATCTTTGCAGGTGTTAATGAACGCTGGATCAAGAGTTGAATATTGGTTGTGAAGTTGATCACATCTATGTTTTCATTCTTCAACTCACGAACGATACCGTGAATACGGCTACCTTTCATACCTACGCAGGCACCAACCGGATCGATACGATCGTCGTAAGATTCAACAGCCACTTTCGCTCTTTCTCCCGGTTCACGAACAATCTTTTTAATTGCAATCAATCCATCAAATATTTCCGGCACCTCAATTTCGAGCAATTTAGCGAGGAACAACGGACTTGTTCTGGAAAGAATGATCACAGGTGTATTATTCTTCATATCCACACGGGCCACAACGGCACGTACGTTCTCGCCTTTTTTGAAATAATCCTGCGGAATTTGTTCAGATTTAGGAAGTATCAGTTCATTCCCTTCTTCATCCAGCAATAACACTTCTTTCTTCCACACCTGGTATACTTCGGCAGAGATGATCTCCCCGATCCTGTCGCCATATTTTTTAACCAGCACATTCTTTTTCAGATCGCTGATACGGCTAGCCAGTGTTTGTTTGGCTGCTAAGATAGCACGGCGGCCAAAGTCGTAAATATTTACTTCCTCGTATAACTCTTCACCTACTTCAAAGTCGGGCTCAATTTTTACGGCTTCGCTGTAGGCAATCTCAGCCAAAGGATCATTCACTTCTCCATCTTCTACAATCATACGGCGGCGGATGATCTCAAGGTCTCCCTTTTCGGCGTTTACGATCACGTCAAAATTTTCATCGCTGCCATATTTTTTACGCAGTAAAGTTTTGAAAACATCTTCCACCACTTTCATCATCGTGGGACGATCAATGTTTTCTGCGTCTTTAAATTCCTGGAAAGCGTCGATTAAGTTAATACTTGCCATACTCTTTACGGTTTTCGAAGTACGAAGTACGAGTTTACAACATCGTACGGCGTAGTGCTTGTTCTAAAATTTAATTTGAACGGTAGTTGATTTTATGTTACTAAATGGAATCACCAATTGTTGTGTTACTGCTTTCTTTCCTTTGCCCTCCGTGTGTTCTATAATAATGTCGGCTTCGGCCACCTGCAACAGTTTACCTTCTTTTTTGCTACCATCAATAAAGACCACTTCTACAGTTCGGCCAATATTTTTGGTGTACTGTCTTGGCAATTTCAAAGGTTCATCTACTCCCGGGGAAGATACTTCCAGGCTAAACTCTCCTTCAGGATACATACCTTCTTCTTCAATCATCTTATATAGTTTACGATTGAATTGCACGCATTTTTCAATAGCCAGACCATTGTCGCCATCCATAAAAACCTTTACATTATTGGTGGGCTTTATTTTAACATTCACACAAAAATATTCCGGCTCTTCGAGGAGCAGTTTGTCTACCAGTTTTTGTATTTGTTGTATCTGTGGGTCTGTTGCTGACATATCTATAAAGCAGAAGGGAACGATTGCCGTTCCCTTCCTTTGTTTCTTTTTCCGTTGCAAATGTAGTGGAATGTTTAGTTACATTCCAAATTTGGTTAAGCGATTGCCAAAAAGAAATAAGATTTAGCACTATGGCTGTACCTTTACAGCCTTATGATGAAGTTAATTATCTGGGGATTTTTATTTTATCTCATTTATAAGTTTGTGTTTGAACTGGTGGTTCCTGTGGGAAAAGCTACTGCACAAATGAAGGATACGCTTAAAGAAATGCAGGAAACACAAAAAAGGCAATATGCCGAACAACAAGCATTCAGGCAAACTATGCAACAACAGCAGCAGCCAAAAAAAGAGGCCACTCGCTCTGATGATTATATTGATTTTGAAGATGTAAAATAAATACTCACAAGCCTAATTCTATCACCGAAACCGGGGCATTTAAGTGAATGGTTTGCAGCCCAACTGCTTTTGCACCTTCTATATTTTTCAGCGTATCATCGATAAACAGTGTTTCCGAAACATTTAAACCTTGTTCTTTCAGTATGTATTGAAATGATTCAGGATAGGGTTTTCTAACACCAATATGCTGCGAATAATATGCTTTGATGAAGTGATCATTAAAATCTTCTCTTCCTGTTTGCTCGCGGTAGATCTCCATAAATCCATCGTAATGTATTTGATTGGTATTGGAGAAAAGGAAGATATTGTATTTGCTCCTGATAAATCTTAGCCACTCTATTTTTTCCATTCCAAAATTTCCCAGCATCGCATTCCATGCTGTTTTGATTTGTTCATTGGAAAGTGATAATTGCGTAGTTGCACGAAAAGCATCATAAAACGCTTCGGGGGATAATTTCCCTGTTTCAAGCAATTCAAAAATATCAGAAGCATGATGTTGCGTGAACAGTGTATGAAAATCTGTAACACCTAAATCAATAAATGCATCTTCTGTTTTCTGGTAATGAATATCTATAAAAACGCCACCTAAATCGAATATGATATTTTTTATTGGCTGCATAATTCATCCTTTGTTGCGAATATAAACTGATTACCGCAACTGCCATTGAGTAGAAATAATAACTTCCTCAAAAGCATAAATCTTTCTACTTATATTTTTCATAATGCTTTACCTTTAAGAACTATTAAAAGTAAACATGTCCTATGCAGAAATGCGTACAAAAACTCCTGCTTATCATTGGTTGCTATTTTATTTTCAGCACTGCATCCATTGCCCAGGATTCTACTTCAGCCGACGGCCTTTTTCAAATGGCACGCACCGCAGCTTTTACGCAAAAAGATTATAACACTGCCAAGCAATACCTGAACAAGGCCATTACCAAAAGCCCCGGTTACGCTGATCTTTGGATATTTTTAGGAAGGATTTACTCATGGACAAACCATTACGATAGTGCACGTTATTGTTTTGACAGCGCTTTACATATTCAACCGGAATATGAAGATGCCTCCGTTGCTTATGCCGATGTGGAATATTGGAATAATCATTATGATAACGCATTGGCTATTTGTAATAAAGGTTTACAATATCATCCTTCCTCAGAAGAATTGTTATTGAGAAAAGCCAAGGTTCTAAATGCATTACAACAATACGAAAATGCTGAAGCCACCATTCAGAAACTTATTTCTATTAATCGAAATAATACTGCGGCAAGGGCTTTAGCCAATTCGATCAGGGAATCGGCATCAAAAAATAAAATAGATGTGAGTTATGATTTTGTGTATTTCGATAAACAATTCTCGGATCCCTGGCATCTGGTTAGTGTGGATTATGGCAGAACTACTCCCATAGGTGTTGTTACAGGCCGCATTAACTATGCCAATCGTTTTGCACAAAATGCAGTACAGTATGAAGCGGAAGCCTATCCGCATATCTCAAAAACTTTTTACAGTTATGTAAATGTTGCTTACTGCGATAATAATAATGGTGTTTTTCCACAGTGGCGGGGCGGATTTTCTCTTTATGCCAATCTTCCTAAAAGCTATGAAGGCGAACTGGGGGTTCGTTATCTTTTATTCAGCGGAACACCTACCTGGGTGTACACAGCCTATGTTGGAAAATATTATAAAAGCTGGTTGTTCGGTGCCCGTACTTATGTTACACCATCAACCTATGTAAATACGCCTTCGGCATCCTACAACGTTATTGCTAATTATTATTATGGCTCTGCAGATGATGTAGTGGCATTTTCAGCAGGTTATGGTATTTCTCCTGATGACCGTTACAATGCCATACAAATTTTCACGGCCAAACTTAAAACCTACAAAGCCGGCATAACATTCAGGAAAAAAGTTTCTAAAATGAATGTATTATCGGCAGATGCCAACTGGCTTAACCAGGAATACCTTCCCGATACAAAAGGCAATCAATACCAAATAGGCTTAGCATGGCTGCACCGTTTTTAAAAAAATACAGGAAGTTTCTTAAGGTTATCCTATTGTTACTGGTACTCGGCTCTCCTGTATGGATGTGGCTTGCATGGCTTTCTTCACCCACAAAAAAATTAACTATTGCCATTATTGATAAGACAGTGCTTACACAAAAAATTCAGGCACACAGATCACTCAACTGGGTACTGAATTATGAGAAGTTTACAAAGAACAAAACTGAATTGTATCAACCACAGAGAGATTATTTTGGATTCTTTCCTTCTGTTAATGGAAAATATATTGTGAGAGGACTGGAACGTTTTAACAAAAGCCAGCTTGAACAATTAAGTGATGATGCACAGGCCATTTATTTGGCAGATGCATATGGGATTTATAAAAAAGACTGGTACACTACTACTTCCGCATTACCACAGGAAGGCATATTGTATGGTGGCATGAGTGAAGAAGATCTTTATTTTTTACAACAAATGAAGGCAAAACATAAACTGATCATTACAGAGTTTAACTGCCTGGGTGCACCTACTTCTTCAATGATTCGTACCCAGTTTGAACACAGTTTTGGTATGCAGTGGACCGGTTGGATCGGACGCTATTTCACCTCTCTCGATACTACAGAAAATAAAGATATTCCACGCTGGCTTATTAAGAGTTACAAAGAACAGCATCATAACAGATGGCCTTTTACCAAAAGCGGTATTGTATTTATAAAAGATGGAGATAATGTTGTTGTTCTTGAAAAAGATAAAGAGTTGAATGATGAATTACCAAGAATAAAAGCTGGCATTGAAGAGCAACAGCATTATGGATTACCTGCTTCTATAAAATATTCATTCTGGTTTGATGTAATTAAGATCGACAGTAGTTTCAATCATACGATTGCTTCCTTTTCCATAGATGCCAATGCAAAAGGTAAACAGCTATTACAACAAGCCGGTATTCCCTCTCTATTCCCTGCCATAACGGTACATAGGAACAACGATTATCGGTTTTTTTACTTCTCCGCAGACTTTAGTGATAGCCCTGTAAACCTTGTTAGTTCTCATTTTAAAGGAATACCTTACATCGACTTCATCATGTATAATACCGCAGATCCCGAAGAACGGGAAAGTTTTTTTTGGAAAGCTTACAGGCCACTTCTTACAAGAATATTGAATGATTATTACAACAATAATTGATTTTGCTAAGGTGCAAAGCGTTTAAAAATACTATCAGGCAAGAGCCTGCCGCCATTGATGATGACTGTATTCCTAATTTTAAACCGGTCGAACCCCGCCTTTAGTTGTTCTTCCAGTGCATTGTTACTAACGGGTTCTAATTCAAGCCTGGTATTAATCTTATACAAGTCACTTCCATTCAGCATATAATCTCCCATAATAAAATCATTAATATCGGTCTTTGTTTGCATCAGCGGGTACGCATGAATATTTCTGAACGATCGGCTGCTGTCAATCCCGCTTCCCAACCAGCTCACCGTATCGGGTATCTGCAAGGCGTACTGTCTGTGCAGCCATTGCAGCAATGTGGGTGTAATATCGAAATGTGTGGAAACAGAAGAAAATGTGCTTCTTCTTTTTAGTAAAGGTGAGTAAACGATCAATGGAACATGATAGCGGTCGATCTTACTGTTCATTGGTATTTCAGGCATCCGGTGATCACCTGTAATAAGAAATACAGTATGATCAAAATCGGGTCGTTGCCTGTATTGTTCTATCAATTGCCGTACTGCATCATCTGCAAACAAAATACTGGCATACTGGTATTTGTAGTTACGATATTGCTGCTTCACTTTATCTGAAAAACCCAAGGCATTCATCCTTGCTTCAAATTTTTGAAGATAAACATCTTCATTATTAATTAAGAAAGGATTATGCGATGCTACTGTAAGCAAGAAATTACAATACGGTTCTTTTGCAGCCGTCAGTGTTTCAAAATATTTTCTGAACAATTCTTTATCATCATAGCCCCATGTAAAACCATTTACGGCAGGCATTTTTGTATACCCTCCAGCAAAAGCAGCTTCATCAACAATATGCTCAACACCATTGCGTTGCAAAAAGTAATCCATATTATCAAAACGACTGTCGCCACCATAATAAAATCCGGTTTGGTAATGATTGTTTTTAAGAATAGAAAATAAAGAAAGATGATCAGGCATATGGCCCTTCATTTCCAAAAAACCATTTGATGCAAACGGTAAGGATGCTGTAAGTGAAGGAAGTAAAGCGAATGTTCTTCCACCTTCACTTAAGAAATTTTCCCAGTACAAGCTCTTCCCGGCTAACGAATCAATGAAGGGCGTAAAACTACCCAGGTAAGCCCCATCGCCACAAAAAGCTCTTCCCAGCCCTTCAACAGCAATGATCACAATGTTTGGATGCACAGCAGCCGTATCAAAAAAAGGAGTGAATACATCAGCGCTACTATCGGTTACGTGCAAAAAAGGATATTGCTTTTCATCCGTATACCTAAATTTTACAATGCTTTTATCGGTAGGGCTAAGTAAATAATTGGCTGCATAAATATCAACATCAGGCTCCATCGGGAAAAAGTATTCCAAAGATTTAGCGATAAAGAAATTGGTTTTATTAATTGCCAGGTTATTGCTGTTTTCAGGGCCGGGCTTCCATTCCTCTGCTTTAGATGTAAAGCCACTCATTAATAAGCCTGTATACACAAGTGCAACCAACAGTGCCGTAGCATTGCCGGGTTTTATTTTTTTAGGAATGACAGCAAGGGCTGCTACACTTAATAAAACAAAAAGCAGTAAGAGAAGCGTTACAGTAATATTTATACCACCTGACGCACCAACCGTTTGCCGGATATCATTCCATGAATAACTCCACAAGTCAGCACCCAAAGGAACAAGGGTTTTAATAAAATACTCAGAAAGCGATAACTGTGTAAGACATAGAAGTATACTTAGAACTGAAAGAAAAACAACTGCTGTTTTCTTATGAATAAAATAGAGTACCAAAAAAGGAATAAATAAAGCTACTGTTGCCTTTACAATAAAAGACGCGTCTTGTAAAACGCTTATCATTAAAGTTTTTGCTGCAAATAATGGTGTACCGTAAGTATACAAATCAAGGCCCCATTCTACAAACCTGCATAATAGCAATAACATGGCTAACACCACTGCAAAACCCGTATATTTTCTACCAACCCTTAATAGCAATAAGAAGACTGTTAATACTGCAGGTTGTTTATTTTCCCGCTCGGGCAAATCTGCAGAAGCTACAACTGTTGTTGCGGTTGTTGCGGTCACTAATACAGGCTGTACTTGTGGAGTAGTTTTTTTGGCGAAGCCCTGCCTTGTCATTTCTCCCCATCCTTTATTTTTTTTCAGCAGGTCAATAAATCCTTTGATAGCGCTCCACACAACAAAAGAATGAAAATAAAAAGGTTCGGATATAGCTGTTAAGATCAAACGCAGAATATCTGTTCTTCGCCGATACATATTGTAAGAAGTAACTTCCATCAATATAGCAAAAGCAGAATAAGCGTATCCAAAAAAGATGATCATTAGCAGGTATAGAAAGAAAAAGCTCCAGTCGATCAATCCTGCTATAGCAAAGAAAAAGAAAGCGACAAATCCAAGAAACTCAATCAGTGGGGCACTCAGCTCATAAAAGAACCAGTAAGGGTAACTCAACAACCCCATTATGCCATACTTAGGATTAAAAAACATTTTTTTATGCAGCATAAGGGTTTCGTAAGTACCTCTTGTCCATCGGTTACGCTGCCTTCCTAAAATAGTATATGTAGCCGGTGCTTCTGTCCAGCATAACGGATCGGGAATATACGTAACACGATATTTTTCTTTCCTTTCTTCCATATAACGCCGCATCCGTACTACCAGTTCCATATCTTCTCCTACCGTGTTATGGTTATAGCCGCCGCATTTCAGTACAATATCTTTATCAAAAGCACCAAATGCTCCGGAAATAAGCATCAAGCCATTTAACCGGCTCCAGGCCATTCTGCCTAAAATAAAAGCCCTGATGTATTCCAGCGTTTGTACACGGGGTAAATAATCGTCGGGTAGTTTTACTTTTACCAGTCTCCCATCTTCAATAATGCATGAGTTAGCAATACGTACTACACCGCCTGAGGCAATTACCCTCTCATCTGTTTGTTCCATAAAAGGCTTCATCATTTTTAAAAGCGCATCCTGCTCCAGCACACAATCCACATCAATACAAACAAGATAATCGTTCGATGCAATGTTAATGCCTACGTTCAACGCATCTGCCTTACCACCATTTACTTTATCAACTACTACCAGCTTATTGTAAACAGGATTTTTACTTCTATAAATGCCCCTTACTTCCTTTGTGTGAATTTGGTAATTCACCAGGAAGTCTACTTTTTCCAACTGGTAAGCTTCTATCAGCTGTACAAGGCTATCATCTTTACTGCCATCATTAATTATAATTACTTCAAGATTGCTGTAATAGATAGATAATAAAGAGCGAACGTTTTCTACAATTGTTTTTCCTTCGTTATACGCAGGAGCCAATACACTTACAGAAGGAATGTGAGGAGAAGCAGCGAGCAAACGGTAATCGGTAAAACTATTTTTCCTTAAATAATTTTTTGTTCCTCCAATAGAATACAAAGCAATAAGCACATACACAATAACCAGCAGTGCCGAGTAAATAAATACCAGGGCAGTGATCACTTCAAAAAATATTTCCGGTATAGTACTCCAGGTCATAGTTTTAAAGCTGCTTTTACATGCAGGTACACTGCACTTAATAAATCCGGTTGTGCAATTGCTTTTTGATATAATAACTCATTACCGCCAGGAATTGCTTTGGCCAGTGCCGTGGCTGCTTTTAGCTGAATGGTAATATCTTTTACATTTAAAAGGTTTTCCAGAAAATTGGTTTGCTCCACACTACCTATATCTGTAAGCACTTCTAAGATAAGCAGGCGGTTGCGCTGGTTCTCTTTAGGAAAATGATTGGCCAGTAAAGAGGCTGTTGTTTCATTAGCCAATCTTTTCAATGTTTTAATAGCCTGGTAACGTACGTTGCCGTTGGTGTGATGCAATGCTCTTGCAGCATCGTTGTGAACAGAAAATTGCTGGTATTCGGCCGCCAGCTTTAAAGCAAAAATGATAACTGTATCATTATGAGAAGTAAGCCAGCGTATGATGGATTGGGAAAAATTTTCCTTTACATCGTTCAGCTTCAGCTGGTCAAGTAATTTCAGTTGCTGCCATTCGGTTAAAGGATAAGCCACTACATCTAAAAAACGAAGGCCATCGAATCCGCTCATGTGGATAATACCGGTTTGGGCTTCCATGCGTATGTATTCATTTCGGCTATTGATGTTTTTATAAATACGCTTAAGCATATCGTTCTGATCCATTAGGTACAGTTCCTGAATACCTTTTGCCTTGATGTACCATTGGGTACTGCTCATTTTCTCAAGTGAATCTTTTTTCAGGTCAAGTTCCTCGTACAACTTTACAATATTGTTACCTGCTGTTCCGGTAAGGTTTTTTTTACTGCTCACCAGTTCATCAATTACAAACTGGCGAGCTACTTTATTTTGAAGAATACGGCGGAATTTCTCGGGGATCTCAAAAGCCGCACCTTCATCACTAATATCATCCAGTATAGACTGGGTGATCCAAACCTCCAGCTTATTCCGAATACTTTTTTTATACAAGAAGCGGTACTTCAACATCTTGAGATGTATGAAAATAAACATCACGGTTAAGAGAAAGACAATAAACAAAATAATGATGGCCACCCAGAGGTATTCCGTTTGCATAATATGGGAGGTAAACCGGGTGAACCCGTTTCCTGCCCTGGCCAAAACCGGTAACAGGCACTGCCGAGTAGAACATGGGGGAATAATCAAACGTTATTGGATTTATGAAACAACAATAGAGTTTTACCTGATATTCCTGGTTAATCGCTTTACACGAATGGCCAGCTCATTCAGGTTAAAAGGCTTGGTAATATAATCATCGGCCCCTAGTTCAAACGCCTCTTCAACAGTCTTCTCCTGCCCCATAGCAGAAAGTACGATCACTGGTAAAGAAGTGTTCATGGCTTTTACATGGCGCACAATTTCCAACCCTGAAACATAGGGGATCATAATATCGGTAATAACTAATTGCGGCTGCTCGGATTCGATCTTTTGCAAAGCTTCCCTTCCATCATTACAGGCAATTACCTGGTACCCTTCTTTTTGCAGTTTTAATTCAAGGGTTTTTAACATCAGAGGTTCGTCTTCTGCAATTAGAATTTTAAACATAGTATTGATTTAAGTTCTTCAAAGGACCTTACGAAAATAAATTATTCCACTCTATTTATTCCAGTTGTTGCAACAGCTGCAGCAAGAGGCCTGTACCTTTCTTTGCCTTTTCATTTATTTCTGTTATCAATAAATGTATTTTCTCTGTATTATCTGCAGAGGCTGTTGTTTCTATAACGTTACAATGCTCCTGTAAATTATCTACCTTGATAACAGATAAGGATGATTTGAGAGAATGGGCTTTTTGGCGTAAGGTATTCCAGTCATGCTGTTCAAAAGCTTCTTTCAGCTGCTGTACCGAAGCGGGAACAGTAGCAATAAATGTTTCAATTAGAATCCTAATTGTGGCAGGATCATCTCCTGCCAACTCCTCTAAAAAACTCATATTCACCACAATATCTTCTCCTCTTAAAATATACTCCATTGCTAAGGGGTTGTATGATTATCTAATATACAACATCAGTTGCGTAAATGTAAATCTGTTTACATATATCTTTTTTTAAGAATTGCTGAAAACACGGTTGATTTTTGTTTGCACGGTTAAGATAGTATTGAAAATGCTCAAATAAATTGAAAATTGGAACCCGGGAAGCGTATAGCTTTATCTTTTGAAAATTAAAAATGGCTGCACCGTTCTGCCCGTACAGGATACTAAATGACAGTTTTTTTAATTCTTGCGCTATCTTAGCGGCCTATGCTAGGCTATAAGAGTTAAAAAATCGATCGATTTTTAATTCTAAAGTTTGTGATATAATGAAAGTAGGTTTGTTTGTGCCTTGTTATGTAGACCAGTTCTATCCTAATGTGGCTATTGCCACCATGCAACTCTTAGAAAAGTTAGGTTGTGAAGTTGTTTTCCCTTTAGAACAAACATGCTGCGGCCAGCCTATGGCCAACTCCGGTTTTTCTCACATCAGTGAAGGGTGCAATAAAAACTTTGTTGATAATTTTTCAGGTGTGGATTATGTCGTTTGTCCTTCAGGGAGCTGCACACTGCATATAAAAGATCATTTGCATGTAGAAGGAAAGGAAGCAGAAGCCGAGAAAATACGCAAACAGGTATACGAACTCAGTGAATTCCTAATAGATGTTTTGAAGATAGACCATCTTACGGCATCTTTCCCTTTTAAAGTAGGCATACACTCCAGCTGTCATGGCCAGCGCGGCCTGCATTTATCTTCTATGAGTGAACGTGTGTTACCCGCCTTCTCCAAACCTGAAACCTTATTGAATATGGTAAAAGGTATTACACTTTGTAAACCACAAAGGGTTGATGAGTGTTGTGGTTTTGGCGGCACCTTCTGTGTATTTGAAGAAGCCGTATCGGCCAAGATGGGAAAAGACAGGGTACAGGAACACGAAGACAATCATGTTGATTATATCACCGGTGTTGATATGAGCTGCCTCATGCACATGGAAGGTATTTTAAAAAGGCAGCACAGTAAAGTGAAAGTGATTCACATTGCTGAAATTCTTAACGCACATTTTAACTGATCATCATGCAAGGAACCACTACACACTCCGAAAAGGCAGCCCAATTTATTGCAAATGAGCCGCGTACAGACTGGCATGATGATACTCTTTGGTTTGTAAGAACCAAAAGAGACCGTGCCGCTCATACTATCGAAGCATGGGAAGGACTGAGAGCTACGGCATCGCACATTAAAGAGCATACACTTTCCAACCTGCACGATTACCTTACGCAGTTTGAACAGAATGCACTGGCCAATGGTGTACAGGTGCATTGGGCAGCCGATGCTGCGGAACACAATGCCATAGTGCACAGCATCATAAAAAAAGCGGGAATTGATAAGATTGTGAAGAGCAAATCAATGCTTACGGAAGAATGCCATCTCAACGAATACCTCATACAGCAAGGCATAGATGTGGTAGATACCGATCTGGGAGAAAGGATTGTGCAGTTTCGCCACGAGTTACCCAGCCATATTGTATTACCGGCGATTCACCTGAAAAAACAGGATGTAAGCGATACTTTTCATGAGCATTTAGGAACGGAAAAAGATAATATAGATCCATCCTACCTCACACATGCGGCCCGCTTGCACCTGAGAGATAAATTCATCGCCTCTGATGTGGCGATAACAGGTGTAAACTTTGCTATCGCGGAAACAGGTGGCATAGTAGTTTGTACAAACGAAGGCAATGCCGATATGGGTGTTCATGCAGCAAGGGTACATATTGCCTGTATGGGAATGGAGAAAATGATTCCTAAGGCAGAGCACCTGGGCGTATTCCTCCGCCTGCTGGCCCGTAGTGCTACCGGCCAACCGATTACCACTTATTCCAGCCACTTTCATAAGCCACGCAAAGGCGCTGAAATGCATATTGTAATTGTAGATAACGGCCGCTCCAGGCAATTGGGCCGGGCCGATTTTCGTAATTCTTTAAAGTGTATTCGCTGTGGGGCCTGTTTCAATACCTGCCCCGTATACCGCAGAAGCGGTGGCCACAGCTATCACAATGCCGTGGCAGGACCTATTGGTTCTATTCTTGCGCCAAATATCGATATGCGTAAGAATGCAGATCTTCCTTTTGCTTCTACATTATGCGGTTCTTGTTCTAATGTATGCCCGGTGAAAATTGATATTCACGACCAGCTCTGGAAATGGCGGCAGGTACTGATGAAAGAAGGCTACGGCGGTTCAGGGAAAAATATAATGATGAAAGGAATGGCCTTTGTACTGTCACATCCACGCATCTATCGTATGGCAGGAGGTATGGGAAGAAAAGTTATGCGATGGATGCCCTGGCTTTTCAATAATAAGTCCCTCAATCCCTGGTATAAAAACAGGGAAATGCCTGCACCTCCTAAACAGAGTTTCAGGGAATGGTATCAACAGAACAAACAATAACCATGAGCACAAGAGATAAAATATTACAGGCCGTTAAAAACAATAAACCTGCGTTGATCCCTTTGCAGGAAATCCCGGCACTGCTGGATGTAACGGAAGAAAATCCTATCGTAAAATTCACAGCTATACTGAAAAACCTGAGTACTGAGGTGAAAGAAGTAGATGGATGGGATGAGGTGATACAATACGTCAGTGAATTGAAACAACAATATAAAATTGTTACAGTGATAGATGGCGTGGATGGCATTGTGAATGATGGTGCTGATACGATTAACCAATCTGCCGCTGCGCTGGCTTCATTAGATTATGCATTAATAAAGGGACCCATTGGCATTGCCGAAAACGGTGCCATCTGGTTAAACGATAAAAACTTGCCCAACCGCTTATTGCCTTTTATTTGTCAGCATTTGGTATTAGTGATAGAAGCAAAAGATATTGTAAGTAATATGCATCAGGCCTACCGCAAGATTCAAGTGAATGAAGAAGGCTATGGCGTATTTATTTCCGGCCCATCTAAAACGGCAGATATAGAACAATCATTGGTAATTGGCGCTCACGGCCCACTGAGCCTGCGGGTTTACATTGTACATTAAGTACAGGTAAGGATAAGTTCATTTAAATTGCGGATTCATAAATCACGCAAAAAATGGAATACAGAAAATTAGGAACTACAGACATAGAATGTTCTGCTATTACTTTCGGGGCCTGGGCTATTGGCGGTTGGATGTGGGGTGGTGCCGACCGTAATGATGCCGTTAAAGCCATCAGGGCAGCGTATGATGAAGGCGTAACAAGTATAGATACAGCGCCGGCATACGGACAAGGATTGAGCGAAGAAATTGTTGCGGAAGCTTTGCAGGGAATTCCCCGTGATAAAGTGCAGCTCTTCACCAAATTTGGTTTGCGTTGGGATATCCAGCAGGGCGAATTCTTCTTCGCCAGTAAAGACAATGAAGGCAGGCCTTTTGATATGTACAAGCTTGCATCAAAAAAAAGTGTGATCAAAGAATGCGAAGATTGCCTGCGCCGTTTAAAAACTGATTACATAGACCTCTTCCAAATACACTGGCCCGACGGCTCTACGCCTATCAGCGAAACCATGGAGGCCCTGCAATTACTACAGCAGCAAGGAAAAATAAGAGCAGCAGGCGTATGTAATTATACAGCTGACCAAATGAAAGAAGCGAAGAAAACCATATCGCTGGCCAGCAACCAGGTGCCATATAGTATGGTACTACGCGATATTGAAAAAGAAGTTGTGCCTTATTGCCTTGAAAATAAAAAATCTGTTATTGCTTATAGTCCCTTGCAGCGAGGTTTGCTCACCGGAAAAATAAAACCAGGCCATCAGTTCAATGAAGGCGATACACGTGAAGGTAACCGCTTTTATACTGATGAAAGTATTACCAAAGCAAACCTATTGCTTGAAAAGCTGAAACCCATTGCACACAGTAAACAGGCCACACTATCCCAGCTAGTAATCCGCTGGACAATTGAACAACCGGCCATCACTATTGCTCTTGTAGGTGCCCGCAATGCAGAACAGGCAGTGCAAAATGCCAAAGCCATCCATGTACAACTGAGTAAAGAAGAAATAGAAAAGATCAATGTTTTGATAAGGGAAAGCGGGTTTTGATACTTCCGGTAAGATTACTATTGAAAAAAGAGAAAACAATAATGCCATTGTTTTCTCTTTTTTCATAGAGAGGATGATCAAAATTATTTTCAACAAAAAAAACCAACCTGAAAAACTTCCTGTAAAATGAAAATGTAGTACATGATAGGCCTTGTTTCTCACCACACATTATTAATTCCCAATTTTTAGGCGAATTATCCCCCTCTGCCTTCATAACCAAATGAATAGTTTTATTTTTACCGCTTCAATAAAATTGTAATTGTGCCAGATAGTATATTGTTGTTGCCCGATAATATTGCCAACCAGATCGCTGCAGGTGAAGTGATACAGCGGCCAGGCAGTGCCGTTAAGGAATTGCTGGAAAATGCCGTAGATGCAGGTGCTACCGAAATTAAACTAATCGTTGCTGATGCAGGTAAAAGCCTTATTCAAGTAATAGATAATGGAAAAGGAATGAGCGAAACCGATGCCCGGATGGCATTTGAACGCCACGCCACCAGTAAAATACGTGCGATTGAAGACCTCTTTCATATTAAAACCATGGGCTTTCGCGGTGAGGCCCTCGCCAGCATTGCCGCCGTTGCCCAGGTAGAAATGAGAACCCGCAGGCCAGAAGATGAACTAGGCACTTATATTGAAATAGAGAACAGCGCCGTAATAAACCAAGAGCCTTGTGCTTCCGCTACCGGTACCAGCATCAGCATGAAAAACCTGTTCTTTAATGTGCCTGCCCGCCGTAATTTTTTAAAAAGCAATGCTGCGGAAATGCGGCATATTGTAGATGAGTTTATCAGGGTAGCCATGGCTTTTCCCAATATTTTCTTCTCACTTACCAGTAACGGCCAGCAGGTATTTCATCTCGAAGCGGGTAATCACAAACAACGCATCATACAAATACTTGGTAGCAGTTACAATGCTAAGATGGTAACTGTGAAAGAGGAAACGGATTATATGAACATCTACGGTTTTGTAGGCAAGCCTGAAACGGCTAGGAAAACACGTGGCGATCAGTACTTCTTCGTTAACAGTCGTTTTATCAAAAACGCCTACCTCAACCATGCGGTCAATTCTGCTTTCGAAAGCCTGATCGCTAAAGACAGTTTTCCGAGCTATGTATTGTTTATTGATGTAGACCCTTCGCAGGTGGATATCAATGTGCATCCTACCAAACAGGAGATCAAGTTTGAAGATGAGAAGATCATGTATGCATTTGTGCAAGCTGCCGTAAAACATGCACTGGCACAATTCAGCGTAGCGCCTTCACTCGATTTCACCCTGAACGCTGAGATACAGAACCTGGAAGCAGTGAATAAACCTTTTACAGAAGAAAAACAACAAACTGCTTCTTCTTCCAACCTTTATAAAACTTTTACTCAAAAACACCAGGCTCATGTGATTGAATCTTCCGGCAAAAGTGAATTAAAGCACTGGAAAGCATTTTTCACAGAAACAAAACTTCCTGAAGATATTAGCACGCTTAGCAACTCAGAGCAACATACGCAGTTCAGCTATGAGCAAAGAACTATTGCACCAACTGAAAGCCGTTTTGAAAACTCTTCTTTTATTCAATTACACAATACTTATATCATCGCTTCTGTACAAAATGGTTTTGTACTGGTGCACCAGCAACTGGCACATGAACGTATTTTATATGAACGTTACAGCATGGCGGCGCATAGCAAACAAATGCCTGCGCAAAAGAGCCTGTTCCCCGTAACTGTAGAACTACCTGCAGCTGATGCGGCTTTACTGAATGATATGCTCACCGATCTCGCTGCCATTGGCTATACCATTGAACCTTTCGGCAACAACACTTTCGTGATTCAGGGTACACCCGCCGATGTGTTACAGGGCAATGAAAAACATTCCATTGAATTACTGATCGAGCAGGTAAAACATTTTAGTAGTGATGTGAAGTTTAGCAAACGTGAAAAACTGGTGCGTTGTATGGCACGGCAGCAGGCCATCAAAGCAGGGCAATCTTTAACGCATAAAGAAATGCAGGTTTTGCTCGAAGAACTATTCCAATGTAATACACCCAATGTAACGGTAGGTGGAAGCCCCACTTACCTGGAGTTTAAAGAAGATTATTTAGACAGGATGTTTGGGAAATAGATATACGATTTTCACGAATTAGGCTAATTATTCGAATTATACTGATTGTGGATTAACTGCGGAGGCGTTGAGATGCAGAAGTATTATTGATTGAGTTGCATAGTTAAAAAGTTATGCCTTTGCATTCTACTTTCTCACTCTTGTAGCCCTTATCCCTTCTTAGTAATCTTTATGTTTTTTATCATTCTTGTAATTCGTAAAACCTGTGTAATAATAACTATAAAGATGAAGCAACTATTTTATTTCATATTTCTTTCAGCATTTATTGCCTGCAATCATCCTTCGCAAGGCAATAAGGCTATATTGGCAAGCACAGCTTCTGCAACTGAAGCAGCAGCCGATGGTCTCAACCGTCATCCTCATTTCATTCATTATTCAAAACATGCGAAGTGCAGGATGGATTGCCGTCATATTGATGAAAGTGAAATAAAAAGCATATTGGAGAATGGGCAAATTAACTACAGAAAAAGCGAACTGAACGGAGATGCTTGTCACCAGAAATACGCCGTAGAAGGCTATGCAAAAGATACACACTTACGCATCATCTTCGCTCCTTGTGAGGATAAGGTTACCGTGGTCACTTGTATTGATCTTGACCACGAATGGGAATGCCACTGCCCGGGAGATAATCATTAAGATTCACGGATTAAGCGAATTGCGTATTAACCGCAGAGATACAGAGAAATAGTTGCAGTTTCTCATCAAGCAAAAGTGAAAAGGAAAAACTAAGATTCCCCCTCCTCTAGTTGACAGTTTACATTCATCACTCATCATTTAATGCATTAATATCTATCAATAATACTTGTAAGAAATGCTTCTACTGCATGTCGTACATCGGAAGCGGCGGCCTGGTGATTATTGACCATTACTGAAAAGGTATAGGGGTGATTTTTCTTTGTAATGATATACCCACTTAAAGAGATATTGTTACTGAGGCTTCCTGTTTTGGCATAAATATGCCCTCCGTAATTTTTATAATACCCTTTCAATGTTCCTTCATTTCCCGAAGGAAGAATAGAAGTGATGCGGTTCCATGAAAAATCATTCCGCATCTTCTCCAGCACACTTACAAAATCTTCCGGAGAAACAAGGTTGTAACGGCTCAAGCCACTGCCATCCACCCATTTAGGTTTCTGAGGTAAATCGGCATAATCTGTTTTTAGTAAAGTATCTATAATGGCCGCATCATTCATCATCGTAAGCTTCTCATTACTCACCATCAACAGGCTTTGTTCTGCAAAAAAATTATCACTTTCATACATCATTATCTTCAGCATAGAGTCGGTGGGCTGCGAATGGATGATCTTTACATCCGGCCATCTGTCGATAACAAAATGTACCTGCTGTACCTCAGTATTCACAGCTTCTTTCAATAAATGAATAGCCAGGTCTTTCTCACCTGTATAAAAAGGAATATCCGTTGTTGTGAATATTGATGCAGCCGGTTGTAGTATAAAATGATTATTGCTCAACTCTCTTCTGATGCGAAACCTTTTCAAAGAATCAGTACCTTCTATCTTATCCTGAAAATAAGAAGGAAAGGCTTTCAAAGTTTTGCTATTTGTAAAATGTACCAAGTTACCATACAAAGGCAGGGCACTTCTTTCCGCCATATAATCATCATTATAATCATCCCATGCCCAACCATAACCCCATGCTTTTTCTCTCCAGTTGGCATCGGTAAGCAATATCTTTTTTTGTTGTTTCAGGAAAGCGATCACAGGCTGATGAACAAATGCAGGATGCAATAGAGTGGGATCACCGGCGGGTTCGGCTTCTATCACACCATTACCTTTATCTACATACCGCAATCCTACTAAACTATCCCCCAAGTACTTCATGGCAGCATAACAGGTAAGCAATTTGTTATTACTGGCAGGAATAAAATATTTATCGCCATTATAATTGTAAATGAACTTTTTTGCTGCAGCATCGTACAATGCAATACCCACATGTGCAGTAACCAGTTTTTCATTGCGAATAATAGTACGCTGTGCCGATTTTCCAATATGTTTTTGAGATGAACAGGAACTAATGCCCATCGCAAAAAAAAGAAGTGCCATTGCAAAACAGGTAGCTGTATGTTTCATCGATATGATTTTATACTATTGAAAAATTTGCCATGTAGGATAACCTATTCAAATTTCGGTAGGTTTAAGAAGATTGTTTATCCATTCATCAACAATAGCTGTTCAATTATCAAGGTTTATTTATTTTTAAAGCTCTCCAAAACTATTACACGAATGAAAGTACAACATCCCCTACGATTATGGGCAGTATCCCTGCTATTCGGCCTCGGTGCTGCCGCACAAACCACAAAGTACATCGATAAGAAAAACATGGATCTTTCGGTAAAACCGGGAGATAATTTTTATCTCTATGCCAATGGTAATTGGTTGAAGAATAATCCTATTCCTGCTTCTAAAACAAGATGGGGCAGTTTTGATGTATTGCGTGAAGAAAGCTCCAAACGTTTGAAAGCCTTGCTGGAAGAAGCAGCCGCTCCGGGCACACACGACCGTACACAACAGGTCATCGGTGACTTTTATGCCAGCGGCATGGATAGTGCTGCTATTGAAGCAAAAGGATACGAGCCTATCAAAGCTGATCTTGAAAAAATTGATCATATCAGCTCCATTCCCGAAGTATTACAGGAGATCACTTACATGCGTACCAACGGTATGGGCAACGCTTTGTTCGGCTTATTCGTTGGCCCTGATAGAAAAAATGTAATGGTGTATATTCCTTCTATCAGCCAGGGTGGTACTAGTTTACCTGATAGAGATTATTATTTAAAAGATGACCCACGCAGTAAGAAGATCCGCACTGCATATAAAAGTCATCTCGAAAAAATGTTCTCGCTGGTTGGTGAAGATGCTGCCACCGCACAAGCAAGTGCTGCCAGTGTAATGAAAATAGAAACCACATTGGCCAATGCACAGATGAGCCGCATTGAAATGCGTGACCCTAATAAAACCTATCATAAGTTCGCGGTGGCAGATCTTACTGCTACTACTCCTGCTATTAATTGGGCAGCCATATTGGCTGATGCAAAAATTAATGGTGCAGATAGTGTGCTGGCGGGCAACCCTGAGTTCTTAAAAAAAGTGAACAGCCTTTTAACTGAACTTCCTTTGAGCGACTGGAAAAATTATTTACGCTGGAACATCATTAAAAGTGCAGCACCTTATTTGAGCAGTGCTTTTGTAAATGCTGATTTTGAATTTACCCGTGTACAGACAGGACAAAAAGAACCTACGCCACGCTGGCAGCGCATGAGTGCTTTGATCGATAGAACACTCGGTGACCTGATAGGCCAACTGTATGTTCAGAAATATTTTAAGCCTGAAGCAAAAGCCTACATGGTGAACCTTGTAAATAATATGCAGACCACTTTTGCAGAACGTATTAAAAGGTTAGATTGGATGAGTGAAGCTACCAAAGAAAAAGCCCTGGAGAAACTGAATGCTTTTGCAAAGAAGATTGCTTATCCTGATAAATGGAGAACCTATGACGGCATTGAAATTTCAAGAAATGATTTCTTTAATAATGTTCGCAGTTGCAGCGTATGGTTCTATAATTACAATGTGAACAAAATGGGTAAGCCTGTTGACCGTAGCGAATGGGGAATGACGCCACCCACCATCAATGCACAATACAGTCCTTCTAACAATGATATTACCTTCCCCGCAGGTATCTTACAATTCCCGTTCTTCGATTTTGGTGCGGATGATGCTGTGAACTACGGTGGTATTGCCGCAGTGATCGGTCATGAAATGACCCATGGTTTTGACGACCAGGGCCGCCAGTTTGATGCGGTAGGTAATTTGAAAAACTGGTGGACTAAAGAAGATGCAGATAAATTTGTTGCCCGCGCCAATGAAGTGGTAAAACAATATGATGCGCTTACCGTACAAGATACCATTCATGTAAAAGGGAAGCTCACTTTGGGTGAAAACCTTGCCGACCTTGGCGGCTTAAGCATTGCCTATGAAGCATTTACTAAGACTGAAGAATTTAAGAAAGGCAAGAAGATAGATGGCTTTACACCGGCACAACGCTTTTTCTTAAGCTGGGCACAGGTTTGGCGCAACAACACCCTGCCTGAAACAGAAGCACAATTAATATTAACCGATCCGCATTCACCCGGCATTCACCGTGCCAATGCACCAATAACCAATATTGATGCCTGGTACGAAGCCTTCCACATTAAAGAGGGAGATAAAATGTTTAAACCGGCAGACCAACGTACACATATCTGGTAAATAATAATTTACAGCAATAATAAAAGCCCGTACCAATAAGTACGGCTTTTATTATTTTCAAGTATTTCATAACGAAACCTACTAACTTCTTTCTACTGCACGCATCCATCTTTCAGGAATATCATTGCTGGCGGCTGCCATATAATCCGTTTTACTGCAGGCAATAAAACTGCTGTCGGGCAATTGCATCCACCAACGGCCGGTATGCTTACTTTGCAGGAATACCGTTTCCACTTCTGCAAAAGCCATGGTAAACTCGTTAAACGCATCCTTATTTTCAAAAGCTGCTTCTCTCTTTCCCTTGTATACACCATCCATCAGGTACCACAACATATGCGAGAGCTGTTTGGCTGTTAAACCATGCACATCATACTCTGTTGCATATCCATATAAACCAATCGTAGAAGCATGGGCACTCATTCCTGCATACTGCATCAGTGTACAAGCTTCTTCACCGTTAAAGCCATTAGGCGTAGCCCTGTTGGCAGGAGCATGTGCATGTTGAATAGCACTGATATCGAATGAAAAAAGAGTAGCGTTGCGAATAGCAGGCTCCATTTCTTCCAGGTTCTCTTTTACTCTTCCTACACGATAACAATCGAAACGAAGTTTATCAATTGTTTCCAGCATGTGCGGATGCACAAAATAACTCTGGAAGCCAATATGATTGTAATGCCTAATATAGTTAGGTTCACCCGTTAGCATCTCCATTAAAAAATGATCAGCCGGTGCATGACTGTCCATATTCAGATCAATCTTAGCATCTACACATACTGCTTCCACGATCTTTTCCCTAAAAGCATAAGCACCATATTGTGCCAGTGTTACATCATGTGATCCACCGATGATCACTACTCTTTTTTTCTGATCCAATAACTCAGAGATTACGGCTCTCAGGGCTGCATAGGAATCCTGTAAGGTGGCGCCCCTTTTTACATTTCCCACATCGGCCAGTAATACATCATTGTGCCAATGAAATAACCGATAAAATTCTTTGCGAACCGCATTGGCCGCATCTGTGGTTGTAATACCTATTCCGGCACCACGCATTTCGGTACATCCTACCAATACCAAATCGGCATGTGCAATATCAGGAAACTCCTCTTCATACACAGCTACATGGCGGCCTAATTGTGTATCCCTGAAACCTTCATCATCTGATATCTCGGCAAGGTTAACAGGCTCTAAAAAATCTATAATCGTTTGCAGGCTCATAACGGCTATTTGCAACAAACATACAGCAAATGAAAGAATGTTTTAACCCATCCTTAACCGTTACCGCATAAATTCAGTGCCGGCGCTAATTACATTTGTTATGAACAGATGAAAAAAGTTTACCAACATATTTTTTTTGCATGGATACTCTGCTGTATAAGCTTTACGCTAAGTGCACAAGTAAGGTTTGAAATAAAACCTGCTGTTAAAGAAATAGGAAAAGAAGATGTAATAGAGGTAGCTTATGAAGTGAATGCCATTGCCAACAGTAACGATTTTATAGAGCCTGTATTTAAGCAATGGAAAGTAATATCAGGACCAGCCTTCTCTTCACAGTCTGTTATCACCAACGGAAAAGCCTCTTCCACAACAAGCTTTGTGTATACGCTGAAACCTTTAACAACAGGCAATCTAAGCCTTCCTGTTGCAGGAATTATGGTGAACGCAAAACAACTCGGTTGCAGCACCGTAAATATTCTGGTAAGAAATGTAGAGCATGTGCAGGGAAAAACTTCTTCCAACCTACAACTGCCGGGAGGTATTTTACAACAGGATTTTTTTGAAGAAGACCAGGCTGATGCCAACAGCATTTTACTACCCGGAGAAAATGCTTTAGAAAAAATAAAGAACAATATTTTCGTTGATGTTAATGCCAGTAGCTATCATTGTTTTGTAGGAGAACCGGTATTGATTACATATAAGTTGTACACGAGGTTACACTCCAATTCAAAACCTATACAGCAGCCTGCCTTTAACGGGTGTACCGTTTACGAGATGACCACAGATAATATTTTTCCTGAACTGGAAAAAAAGAACGGTAAGGATTACAGAACCTATGTGATTCGAAAAGTGCAGCTCATACCGCTAAGAACAGGGGATATTGTTTTAGACTCGGCAACAGTTGAAAATGAAATAACATTTTACAGGAACCAGAACAACGTTAAAAATATTCCTGAAACACATACGATCACGCTCAGTAATAAACCCGCTGTTATTCATGTGAAACCTTTGCCTGTCTACAAAAACGATTCTTTGCAGGAAATAACAGCGATCGGCAATTTTACAATAGCAACGCATGTATCCAAAACAAAAGATACTGCTGGAGAGAATAATACGCTGTACATTACGATTGAAGGGCAGGGTAATTTTCAAGACATCAGTTGTCCGCCTATTCAATGGCCATCACATATAGACCATTTTGAAACCTCAGAAAGAAGCGATATCAATAAATTGGTATTTCCTTCCAGCGGCAATACTACTTTTGAAATCCCTTTCGTGCTGCAGCAGGCTGGTAAGTTTTCTATCCCTCCCATCAGCTTCACTTATTTTGATATAATTACACATCAATACAAAACCATACATAGCGATAGCATTGCTATTGATGCGGCACCTGCATTTAAAACACATTTTGATACTTCCAAACTATCCGAAGCCGTAAGCAATAAAAAATATGTTTGGCTAATTGGCCTTATCGCTGCAATAGCAACAATTTCTTTATGGTGGATGAATGCCAGCAAAAAAGAAAAACAACTGGCTGCTCAAAAGAACAGTACACCCGTTGAGCCTGTAAAAGTAGATATTGATACTTCTATCGAAGTGAAGCAGCAGCATGCAACTTTTATTAACAACACAGCGGTATTATTTCAGCAACTGAAAGCAACGGAAAATAGCAGGGAGTTTTACCATACCTGTAAAGAATTACTTAGGCAGATCGAAAGAGGAAATATTGGCGAAGATGTTCAGCAACGCTGCATAGTATTACTCGAAGCTTGTGATGAAGCTTTATATGCACCTTCTTCAGCAGCTAACAGGAAAGAAATGATTGACGCTATTGAAGAACTACTGATGCAGGCTTAATGTGTAAATTTATAACCTGCACCTCTTACAGAATGAAAATGTGCCGGGGTACGACTATTTTTTTCAAAATACTTCCTGAAGTTGAGAATAAAATTATCAATCGTTCTTGTTGTTGGATACACATTGTAACCCCACACCATTTGCAATATTTTTTCACGTGTAACTACTTGCCCATCGTTCTCAACAAGCAGTTTCAAAAGCATCGCTTCTTTTTTACTCAGTTCTATTTTCTCTTTCTTCCAGTTAACCGCTTCCTGTGCGTTGAAGTCGATAAAATTATCACCAAAACTATAGGTATTGCCGATGGTTTCTTTATCGAGCAGTTTTTTATTCTTTTCAATCAGCTTTTCTACACGCAATAACAACTCTTCCAGGTTGAAGGGTTTGGATAAATAATCATCCGCCCCTTTTTTCAATCCCAAAATCCTGTCAGCGCTGCTGCCTTTTGCACTTAACATTAAAATAGGAACATTATTATTACTTACACGAACACTTTCTGCAACGCTAATCCCATCTACTTCAGGCAACATGATATCTAAAATGATCAAATCGAAGTATTCATTGGCAATCGCTTTTAAAGCCACATTTCCATCAAAGGCAGAACTTACCTCATAGCCTTCCAGTTCAAGGTTGAGCTTGAGTGTTTCGTGGAGATTTTCTTCATCTTCCACCAACAATATGGTTCCCTTTTGATCTGTACTCATGCCAAGTGAAATCTGATGTTAAAAATAGTGCCTTTCGGTTGGTTATCCGTTATCCAGATAGAAGCATTCAGGTCATCTGCAATCTTTTTGCATAAATATAAGCCAAGGCCGGTACCTTTCGCTTTCCTCGTTAACTCATCACCGGTACGGTAAAACTTTAGAAATACTTTTTTCTTTTCTTCATCGGTAATGCCAATGCCTTCATCTGCAATGCTGCATTCAATTTTATTGTGGTGCTTTTTTATAAAAAGCTCTACGGCAGCCTCTTTCGGTGAATATTTAATAGCATTCTCTACCAGGTTATTAAAAAGAATCTGCACCAATGTTTCTTCTCCTAAAATATGCAGGTCGGGTTCAATATTTGTAACAAAGGGGCGTTGCGGGAACCGGTTTTTAAATTCGTTCACACAAGCCGTTGCTACGTTGCTAAGATCCAGGTCATGCTTTACAGGTTTATATAACCCACCTTCCAGCTGCGCCGTGATAAGAATGTTATTGCAAAGCAGGCTCAAGCGGTTAGCTTCCTGCAAAGTATTACCGATTAGTTTTTCCTGTTTTTCCTGGTCTAATTTTCTTTTCTGTAAAGTTTCAAGATTTAGTTTAGCAATGGCAATAGGCGTTTTCAGTTCATGGGTTATGGCCATCATAAAATTCTGTTGCTGTTGCGAAACACGCAATTGCCTTCTAACGGCCCTGTACACAAATACAGCGCCAATCAGGATTAAAGCCAGGAAGGTTACCCCTTCTCCAATGTACTGGGCTGTTTTTCTTTGGCGTGCTTCCTCTAACATTTCAAACTTTTGCAGGTAAGCAGGATCATCTTTTCTTAGTGCAATGAACTGCATGGTCATCATTGCATTGTTTTGTTTATTCAGGGCAATGAACCACCATAGCAGTGCTGCGATCATGTACAACAACAATACCCAGTACACGATGGTAACAACAGCCAGTTGATGTTTCCTGAAAAAACTCATGGTTTTACTTTTTCAATGCGGATACCGGCATTCAGCACATGCTGCAATGGATCTTCCCGCATGATCTGTTGCAGGGTAAATGTATATGCTCCTTTCTTAAGCTTGGCTGGTGCTTCATTAAACGGCATGCGATGTTCAATTATATCATCCATGCCATTACCTAACCACTTGGTATTATCGGCCAGCTGAAATTCTCTTTTAAAAGAGAAGGTAGAATCCGGGCCATTCACTTTTATATTGAACCAAATATTTTTATATCGATAGGCATCTTCATGCCGTAACACAACATACAAATTGTAATAAGAAGTTGTATCGGCAATGTTGAAGCTGAAAGAAAGCGAATCGGAACTTTTCCATTCATGCGATGGAAAAAAGCTTGTTCTTTCATATACGCTCAGTGTGTTACAGGATACAATGATTGTTGTGATTGCCAGAAAGAAAATTATTTTTTTCATGCTACCCGTTATTCAACGCTTCTATGATTACAAATTCAATTATAAAACATTCAATACCTGCTCTTTTGCTTTTTCCAGCTCGTCTTTCATAAGTACCACACATTTCTGTATTTCAGAATCGTATGCCTTTGAACCTGTGGTGTTAATCTCCCTTCCAAACTCCTGCAATAAAAAAGAAAGTTTTTTGCCTTTACTTTTTTCTTTTTCGGAGAGGATGGTTCTGAAATAATCGCAGTGATTTTTCAGTCGCACTTTTTCTTCGCTTATGTCAATTTTTTCAATGTAATAGATCAGCTCTTGTTCCAGTCGGTTGGCATCATAATTTTCTTTACCTACATTATCTTCCAGCACTTTCTTTAACCCATCTCTTATTTTTTGTCTGCGTAAAGGCTCTAATTCTGCAATGGCTTTTTGTTGCACTTCAATATTGGCCACACGTTGCAACAGATCGGCTTCCATCACTTTACCTTCTTCTTTCCTGTGTTCATTCAGGTTTTGAATGGCGGCTTTTAACACTGTTTGAAACTGGCTCCATTCCTCTTCATTCAGCACTTCTGTTGTATTTACCACTACTTCGGGCAAACGTAATACAGCAGAAAGTAAATGGTCTGTTTCTGCATTGATCTCTTTGGCCACCTGTACAACAGACTGGTAATAGGCTTTCAACAGGTCTGTATTAATAGTAACAGGTTTGGAAGCACCGTTTTGTTTGATATTGATAATACATTCTACGCTACCCCTTTCCAGACCTTCGTTCAAGATATTCCGAACATCAAATTCATATGGTTTTAAAACGGAAGGCAATTGCAATCGCAGGTCGAATTGTTTTCCATTAAGCGATCTTACTTCCACAAGGAATACTTTATCTCCCACGGTTTGTTCACTTCTTCCATAGCCTGTCATTGAATAGAGCATAGTGTACATATTAATGATGCAATGTAAGCAATGTTTTAAATCTGTTGGGAAGGAGCTAGAAACAAAAAACGCCTCCTTATTCAGAAGACGTTTTTGTTTAACCAAAATTCCACTCCAATTATTGAATCATGTAAGTGTAATAACCGGAATTACCGAGGAATAAAGTAATCTTATGTGTACCTGCAGGTACTGAAAAGTTTTTACTTGGATCGCCGATGTTATCTCCGCCGTAAGAGAGCTGACCAGTTCCGCCTGACTCACCGAGGTTAATACCCCAATCGTGGTTTGCTCGGAATTTAAACTGGTCTCCTGTAGCAGTAGTGATAGTAGCAGACCAGCTGTTAGATCCTGCATCATAAGTCATGTCTACATCATTATTCCATCCACTCGCCGCAAAGCTACCTATAAGGCTCCAAGCAGTTTTAGTGGCAGACCATGTATTGTTTACTGTATTTGCATTAATCTTATAATAACCTGCAGCCGGAACCGATAAGTTACCGCCGCTGGTACTTAAAGTACCATTTCCGGCATCACCCAATGCATTACTCCAGTCTGGTGTTGTGGTAAACTTAAACTGATAGGTACCACCAGAAGGGAAGTTTACATACCCTTCAAAATTGCCATCATTCTTTGGAGCACCTAACGTTGATGCTGTTGCTGGACTCCAGCCTTGGTAATCCCCCGGTACATACAGCAAGCCATAGGCACCTGCAGATGCTACAACGAAAGTACCATGCTGAAAATCGACTGTTATTTTATAAAACCCTGTAACAGCAGGACCAGGGAAATTCTGTGGAAGGTCTGCACCGAAGCTACCGCCAGCACTTAACCCTTGCACTGTGTTATCCTGCACTGAATATTTATGTGTCCAATCGCCATTAACAGGTAACAACAAATATTGCTGTCCGCCATTCAGGAAGAAAGTACCCTGATAAGTAACAGAATCAAGCATTTTAAACTGCTGAGCTGGTACAGGTACAGGATTACCCCAACCCCCTGCTGTAGCACTACCTACTAAGAATAATGTTTTAGAAGAAGGCGGTGTTACTTTTGGAGGAACCACATAAGTTGTGAACTTGATGGTTACCGTATTAGATTTTAGCTGCTCGTTATTATTGCCTTGAGAAGATGTAATTCTCACATCAATATTATAAGCTGTGTTATAAGCAAAGCCGAAAGCCAATAAAATATTGTTCAATTCTTTTGCAGTGTAAGAAGCAGTGCGGGAACCGATTACAGTTTTTGTAACCTCCTTCGCAAAGTTTCTGCCGGAAGAATCTACTTCTACAATGTATTTAACGGTGTTGGAATCAACCGAATAATTCGGGTTAGTCCAGTTCAAGGTTAATACCGTTTTATTTGAATCAGCCATGGCCGGAGCAATGGTGTTGGTAGATGCCGTGAGCATAGCAGCCGTTCCTGGTGCATAAATTGGCAGGGGATCCACCTTTTTTTCGCAGGCAGCAAATATCCCCGCCAGCAATAATGTGAAGAAGCCAAGTTTTATTAAATATTTCATAGCACTTTTTTTGTTAGATGAGCAATAAGAAAGTAAAGAATTTTTCTTTCACTATCCCGTTATTGTTTGGTTACAGTAAACTTCCCTCTTTGAAAATCTACATCAATCTTATAGGTTCCACCGTTTGTTGGGCCCGGGAAGTTATCGTTCCAATCATATCCAAAATCGCCACCCGAATCACCTGATGGAGGAAGCGTTGTTTTGTTGCACGCATATTTATGACTCCAATCTCCATTAACAGGTATAAATAAATATTCCTGACCACCGGTTAACGCAACAGTAATTGTGTAATAGGTATCACTTACTTTGGTAAACTGCTGACTGGGAACAGGTACAGGATTATTCCATCCACCTGCCGTTGCACTACCCACAAGGAATAACTGACCAGAAGTGGGTGGGGCCACTTTTGGAGGAATGGCATAGGGTGTAACTGAAAACTTCATCACATTTGAAACCAGTTTGGTAGCATTTACAGATGACATACTTGCTGTAACTCTCATCTCGATATTGTGAGACATTGAAGGTTTTAACTGAAGCTGATTGAGCAGGTAATCATTAAACTGGCTTTGAGTAATAGATAAACTTAAATCTTTACTTACAGAAAGAACTTGTTTGTTCGGGTTAGTAAAGTTAGCTCCGGTTGTATCTATTTCAATAAGATATGCAACATCCTGGGAACTTACACCATTTACAAATTGGTAATTAGGATTGGTCCATGATAGTTTAATGGCTTCATTGGAAGCAGTTGCATACGATAAAGGGATTGTTCCGCTTACAGAAGCAGAAAGCACCGGTGCAGTTCCTCCTTCGAAATACTGCTTTGCTTCATCTTTTTTACAGGAAGCAAACAAGAGTATTGCGGTGCTTATGAAAAACAGTTTCGATAATATTGTTTTCATAATAATTTTTTTATTGCTTGATTAATTGAAGAGAAAGCGAAAACAAGCAGTGTATACCTGCTTTCGCTATTCCGATTAATATCCTGGGTTCTGAGTAAGGTTTACGTTTGACGAAATATCAGAAGAAGGAAGCGGGTACAGCTTACGATAGCTCGATACAGATGTACCTCCTTTCACTCCACCTTTCCATGGCCACAAATAAGTTCCTTCTACAAACTTCCCATAGCGGATCAGGTCTGTTCTGCGGAAGCCTTCCCAATACAGTTCTCTTGCTCTTTCGTCAAGTATAAAATCTGTTGTTAACTGAGAAGCTGAGATATTACCTGATGTATTGCCATAAGCCCTTGCACGCAGATTATTGATATAAGTTAAGGCAAGGTTAGCATCACCACCTGTACCACCGCGTAAAGTAGCTTCAGCATAAATCAGGTATTGTTCTGCCAAACGAAAAATTGGAAAGTCAATATCTGAGAAAGTAAGGCTGCTTCCTGCTTTTCCGCCTCTTGTTAAATTCCTGTATTTGGTAATGGCATAACCGTCGGTAAATTGTGTTAGGTCGTTAATTTCAAGATTCTGGCCACTGGTATAGAACTGGGCTCTTTTATCGGCAGTACCGGTAACATCGGGAAATAATGCAGGTAGATTTTTAGTTGTACGCAAACCGGCCCAGCCACCATCAATTCCATAATTAGAGGCTGACATAGAACCACCTACAGGTGCATGCATCAGGAATGTTGTACCTCCATAACCCTGTGTTTTCAATCCATCGTAGTTAATGGTTAAAATAAACTCACTGGTATTAAGATTATCATCGGCCAGCATTAATTGTGTATAATCCGGGATCAATGAATAACCTGCATCAATTACTTTTTTGGAATAAGTAACCGCGTCAGTCCATCTTGCAGTACCTGTATACACTTCAGCATTCAGGTACATACGTGCCAGTAAAGCCCATTCAGCTGCCTGGTCTGCCCTTCCGTATTCATTCTTTCTTGGAGCCGCTAAACTTCCATCGATTGCTTTTAATTCAGATTCAATGTAAGTGAAAAGATCTGCTCTTTTAATTTGCTTGGGTAAGAAAGAACCTACCACATCTTTTTCGGTAGCAAACGGAGGATTACCGAACAGGTCCATCAATACCCAATATTGATAAGCCCTTAAAAATCTTGCTTCGGCTCGGTATTGACGAATACTATCGGCACTTGTACCTGTAATACCCCTGGATGCCAGGTTAGCATCTGAAGCCTGGTTGATAAAATCATTACATAAGGTGATCTGGTAGGCAGAACGATAGTATAAACCCGTTAACATAGGGTTGGTAGCACTCCAGTTCATCATGTGAAAATCCTGTATACCGGGATCGCCCCACGAAACAACAGCTTCGTCGGTACTTAACTCCTGGGCCTTCCAGAACAAACGTAAGAAATCTGATGTACCCTCGTCAATTCCCTGGATATCGCCATTGCCCGCTGGGCCTTGGTTTCCCGTTAATGCAAAGCTGCCATATACTTTGGCAAAAGCTTCTTTATAACCTGCAGATGTGCTGTACACCTGCGCAGCAGTAACATCATTGGTTGGCAAAAGGTCCAGCTTCTTGGTACAAGAGGCGAAGCTGCCAACAACTATGCCCGCAGTGATGATGAGTTTAAAAATATTATGCTTTTTCATGATTATTTTTTTTGTTATTCCTTTTGTGAAAAATTAAAAGTCGAGATTCAAACCAAACACAAATGTTCTCGGACGAGGATAGAAGTTATTGTCTATACCGCCGTTGATCTCAGGATCCAGACCTTTATATTTTGTGATAACAAATACATTCTGAGCATTGGCACTTAGGCGTAAGTTGGCTTTGTTGTTGAACACTTTACCTACGTTATACCCGATATTAATATTATCCATTCTCAGGAAGGAAGCATTTTGAACATAGTAATCAGACAGGTAATAGTTAGATCCGTTACCACTGAAACCGGTATACAGGTAATCGGTAGAACCATTATTAATGTATCCGATCGGGTTAATAATATTACGCAAAGTACCTGTGCCTGATGCTACGTTATTGTATACATAGTTACCTATGCTGGCACGCATTACGAAACCGGCATTCCATTTTTTGTAGGTTACGTTGGTACTTAAGCCATAATATGATTTAGGATCAACCCCTTTGTATTGATACAAATCATTTTGGTTGATGATACCATCTCTGTTCTTATCATCAAACAGGTTATCAATCGGCTTACCTGTTTTAGGATCGTATACTTGTTTGTATACATAGAAAGCACCCCTATTGTATCCTACAGAATTGATCAGGATAGTATTTCCTGTTCCGCCAGAAATACCACCAAATTGTGCACCTGGATAATTAGGATCATCGGAGATGGTAAGCTTGGTGATTTTATTTTCATTATATGTAGCGTTGAAGGCAACATCCCAAACCAAATCTTTGGTACGTACAGGCTGGAAGTTGATCGTAAACTCCACACCCCTGTTTTCCATACTACCAACGTTGGCTACAATTTTATTAGAGAAATTGGCCAAGGCAGGTTGGTTGATCTGGTTCAACAAGTCAGTAGTATTCTTATAATAATACTCGATAGTACCGGTGATACGGTTGTTTAAGAAACCATAATCAATGGCGATGTTGGAAGTAGCTGTTTGTTCCCACTTCCTGTTATAATAATAACCGCCTGGTCTGTACATCTGGTAAAAATTATTACCAAACTGGTATTGCGCAGTAGGGTTACTAAGATTGTAGTAAGAAATATAATCATAGTTACCAATTCCGTCTTGCTGACCAGTTACACCATAACCAACTCTCAGTTTAAGGTCTGATACAGCAGAAGAACTTCTCAGGAATGATTCATTTTTAATTCTCCATGCAAAAGCAGCAGATGGGAAAGTACCCCAACGGTTATTGGGATTGAATTTGGAAGAACCATCTCTACGAATTGTTCCTGTTAAAATATACCTGTTTTTAAAAGTATAGTTTACACGACCCAGGAATGAAACCAATGTATTTTCAGGAATATCATATGGGTAGTTCACCGGATTTACGATGGTTCCATCGTAAGCAACATCGGGATAGAAATAATTTTTTGTTTTATAATCCTGGTATTCATAACCTGCCATTGCTTCGATACGGCTATCAATCGACTTTAAATCTTTTGAATAGTTCAGGTAGAAGTTCAGGTAAGTATTAGTGATAACAGATTTATATTGTGTATTCTGTCCACCATGAAAAACGCCATTAGCATCTTTATATCTCTTATAACTCATGGCTGCACTATCATTAATTACGGTTGTACCCGAACCATCAGATACATCATAACCAACGTTTACAATAGCATGCAAATCAGGCAGGAAATGTGTTTTATAATCGATCAAAGCATTTCCAATGCTTCTTTGTACAGTACTTCTATCTACTTTTTGCATTAATAAACCCAATGGGTTGAATGGAGCCAAAGATTTTAAACCTGTTGTAGTGTTATTTGGATCCAGCCATTCCCAGAAACCACCAAAACGATTGCTGTTGGAATATACCTGCTGTGTAGGATCGAAGGTTACGGCAGAACCGATAGCACCCTGGTTTGCAAATCTTGTTTTGCTATAAGTTCCTTTTAAACTGATATCGATCTTCAAATGATTATCCAATAAAACCGGGCTTAAATTAATACCGAGTGATGTTCTTTGCAGGTTATCGGTTTTTAAAACTCCATCCTGGTTTAAATAACCCAGTGAAATACGATAAGGCAAATGCTTTAAACTACCGGCAATACTTAAGTTATTATTCTGCATTAAAGCAGTTTGATAAATCTGGTTTTGCCAGTCGGTTTGAGCTGTTCCCAATAGAGGAACAATAGAAGAATTACCATTCGCTTTAACGATTTGAGTAATCTGGTCAGCATTTAAAACATCTACTTTCTTTTCAATGGTAGAAGCAGAGATTTGTGAGCTAAAGCTGAAGACAGGTTTTCCGCTCTTTCCTTTTTTAGTAGTAATGATGATTACACCATTAGATGCCCTTGAACCGTAAATAGCAGCAGCAGAGGCATCTTTCAACACAGTGAATGATTCAATGTCGTTGGGGTTAATCAAGCTTAATGGATTCGCAGCACCTGGAATATTGCTGTTACTCAAAGGCATACCATCAATCACAATCAAAGGATCGTTACTTGCATTTAACGAAGCACCGCCCCTGATACGGATAGTACTACCGGCTCCGGGAGCACCGCCATTGGAGGTGATGGCCACACCGGCTACTTTACCCGTAATTAACTGATCAGGACTGGTAATAGCACCTTTTACAAAGTCTTTCGATGTAACTGTGGCCACAGAGCCGGTTACATCTTTTTTCTTAGCTGTACCATAACCAATCACTACCACCTCGTTCAAAGATGCGCTGGTAGCTATCAGTTTGATGGATAATTCAGCTGCAATAGGAACATCCTGGTTGGCATAACCAATATTGGTTACAACTAAGGTTGTTACTGAAGCAGGAACTTTAATTTTAAAAACACCATTGGCATCTGTTTGGGTAATTACAGTAGTACCCTTTGCCGTAATAGTAGCACCAGCCAGCGGGCTACCATCTTTTGAATCTGTTACCTTACCGGTAACCACTTTGTCTTGAGCCAACGCAGGTACACAGAATACTGTGAGCACCAACGTTAGGGCAACAAGCAATCGGTTGAAGTTCATAATTGTGAGTTTACTGGTTAAAGAAGTAAATGTTATATATAGGCTTTAGTTTACTTATACAACAAATGTGTATTTTTTACACAATTTTGATACTATACAGACAACCGTTAGTTAGTTTTCTGCTGCATTAATTATTATAATTAATGCAATACACTAAACTTCGTTGTTACTGCTTTGCCATTACAATCAACTTTCAATACATACATTCCATTTTGCAATGACTGGCTATCAAAATTGTTATTGTTTAATGCTATGGTTTGTGTTCCCTTATATTGAAAACCGTTGAACAAAACACTGATCTTTCTACCCATCATATCCCAAACACTTACATTCACAGAGCCACTTTCGCTTAAGGTATACGATGCAGTAGCACCTGGCCTCACCGGATTGGGTGCAATGGTAATACCACTTGATGCATCGCCTGCAGGTACTACAACAGGGCCAATTGCAGTAGGTATAAAATTGTTGAGGTTCTTATTGGTATACACATAATATTCACCCGGCTGCAACGTAATACTTTCAGCGCCGCCCGTTGCTGTTCTCGCTGCTGTAGTTAAATAACTGTACCAGGTTCCTGATGAAGGGAAAGTAACAGAACCCGTTTGTGCAACCACATCAAAATTGCCTATTACAACAATATTGAGAGAATCGCTTGTAATTATTAAAGATTTGAAAGCACCACTTAAACTGCTCGTTATGTTACCTGTAGTAAATGTGCTTATATAATTGGGCGTATTTCTTAATTTATAAAGCCTGGCATACACATTATACAATGCTTGCCTGTTGGCGTTTGAATAATAATCCCAACGAACGGGTTTGTCCGAAAGCCTGCAGCCGCCTGTAGCATCAACAGTACCATTGGTACAGGTATTAATGCTGTAATCATATCCCAATTCACCAAACTGCCACATCATCTTAGGACCTGGTATTGTTGCAAAGAATGCCGCGGCCATGGCATTTCGTTTTAAGCCTGTTGCTGTATCCTTTACATTATAAGAACCTGATACATTACCATACTGTTCATTCTTATACATTAGTCTTTCCTCATCATGACTTTCCTGGTAAGTTACCAGGTTAGGAGCGCTATAACCTCGATTGGTATAAATGCCATAACTCAAATCCCAGCTGCTGTTATAGCCCATGGTAGCCTGGTTATAGTTATAGTTCATATTACCCCATAACATCATTCCATAATTAGCTTCTACCTGCTCTTCATTATTATCGGCAAACATTTCAAGAATGCAGTAAGATCCGTTGGAAACAGATTGCATCTGGTCGTAAATATTTTTCCATGTAGCTACTCTTGCCGTATCATAATTACCCCATGCAGCCACATTACAGTTATTACCTGTAGCATCGCAAGTTCTTTTCTGTGTGAAGCCTTTGGCCAAATCCCACCTGAAACCATCTACCTTGTACTTGGTTAGCCAGTGTTTAATCACACGGTTGCGAAAATCTATTGTGGCCTGGCTTAAATGATTGAATTGATATCCTACATTATAAGCATGTGTTGCATACTGGTTGAACCACGGACTGTTGGCAGCGGGAATATTGTTGGTGGCATCCCAATACATTTGCACCATGGGTGATGATCCAAAGGAGTGGTTCATTACCATATCGAGTATCACGGCTATGCCCTGCATATGGCAAGCATCAATGAATTGCTTTAATGCCGTTTCTGTTCCATAAAATTTATCAGGGGCAAAGTAGAAAGATGGATTATATCCCCAGCTGTCATTTCCTTCAAATTCTGTCACGGGCATCAATTCAATAGCATTAATGCCTAACCTTTTCAAATACGATAATGTATCCTGCAATGCCTGGTAATTTTTTGCAGTTGTAAAATCTCTTACCAGTAATTCATAAATAACAAGATTACGCTTATCAGGCCTTGTATAATTGGTGGCCTGCCAGTTGTAAGTAGGTTTTGCCGTTTGCAGCACACTTACAATATTGCCGGATGCTTTGGCAGGAAACGGTTTAAGATTAGGATAGTTAATTGAAGGAATGTATGGATCATTAGCCTTATCTAAAATTTTTTCGGTATTGTAATCTGCAACAGTTAAAGAGCCGTCAATCTGGTATTGATAAGCATATTCTGTACCTGGTGTTAATCCTTTGATGCGTATCCAATAACGAAGACTGTCTGGAGTTTCATTCATTTGATAAGCTGAAGAAGCAGTCCAGTTATTAAAATCTCCCAGCACTACTACCTTAGATTTATAAGGAGCATATAACACCAATACAACAGAAGTATCACCAGCTTCATAATTGATACCATCGGTTACACCAGATGGTAAGGGCTGGAAGGTTGTGGGTGATGATACAAAAAAAGTTGAAGTATCAGCAACTGTTGTGATTCCATTATTAGCCTGAACAATAATGGTCTGTGTTCCTGCTGTTGTAATTTTTACAACAGAAGTTAAAGTGCTTGTATTATTGGTAGTAGCCACCTCTGTTCCGTTGAAGAACAAAGTGATGGCTGCATTCTGACTGGTATTAGCCGTAACAAGCAAACTATCACCAACAGCTTTTGTAATTGGGGCCAACGCAGGAGTGTACATAGGCTGGCGGGCCGGTGCATCTAATCTTGCATAAAAACCTCCGGAAGTATATATGGGCACATACATATCCGTTCCATCTGTATTAGCCTGTTTTTGACTACCGCTGCCATTCCTAAAAAGAATAGCGATCTTATATATTTTTTCTGTGGGGTCTGTTACACTGAAAAAATTCCTGATTCCTCCTGTAATGGTATACTGCCATTTATTATTGCCAAGATAACTGGCATGTATCTGTGCATTGGTAGTTCCCCAAACAGAAAAAGAAGGTACATGTTTCCAGTCTGTTGAAGAAGTACTAGCCGATGTTATCAAACCAATGTGCACATAAACATCAGATGTACTTGAATAATTATATAAACCTTGGTTACCCTGGCTGGCATCGCAAGTAATGGTTACTGTAGAAGATGTATCGGTAATAAAAGATGGAGACCAACTTAATAGCTGACTTTTTGCTGCGGTAGCAATCATCAAAAAAATCACAAGACAAGTTGATCTCATAAACGCATTTTAATTGATCTCAATCGTTTGCATAATGTGTTAATAATACACATTAGTATACAAATATGTGTACTTTTTACACAACTGAGAAATTTTTCTTAATTTTTTTTTGTCATGTTCGGCATCCGGCTTAAAAAATTGCAAAAACTTACACAAAGTGTAAAATGTAAACAGCAAACGTTTGCAATTTCAAAGAGGCTTGACAGGTTATTTTCTCTTTTTATCTTTAAAAATAATCCATTGCCTAAACCATTGGAAAGCAGCTCTTAATCCTTAAAACAACTTTTACATTGCTCTTTACCGCAACGATTGCCTATGTCATTACTCAAGCCTAAACTCAGTTTTCTGCAGATCATAAATATGAATGTGGGTTTCTTTGGAATCCAATACAGCTTTGGTTTGCAGCAAAGCGCCGTTAACCCCATCTACGATTTTTTAGGGGCAAAGCCCGATCAGATTCCTCTTTTAAATTTGGCAGGCCCAATGACAGGGCTCTTAATTCAACCCATCATTGGTGCCCTGAGTGATAAAACCTGGCATCCTAGGTTTGGCAGGCGAAAACCCTATTTCTTTATGGGTGCGTTGTTTTGCAGCCTTTGTTTATTTATCTACCCCTTCAGCAGTTCTTTATGGATGGCAGGTGGACTTTTATGGGTGTTAGATGCAGCCAACAACACAGCAATGGAACCTTACCGTGCTTTCATTGCAGATAAACTCCCTCCCAGCCAGCATGCGACAGGTTTTCTTACACAAAGTTTTTTTACCGGGTTAGGTATCACCCTTGCCAATATTTCTTTATTTATTTTTCAAAAAGTTGGTTTTCTACAACAAGTACACGGGCAAATACCTTACTGGGTTTTTGGTTCTTTCTTTTTAGGATCGATTTGTTCTATTGCCTCAGTTAGCTGGTCTATCAGCAAAACACCCGAAATACCACCAACAGAAGAAGAACTGGCTATTCTACGTTCTTCCAAACGAACTGCATTCGGCCCTTTTCTTGAGATCATCCATGCTATTAAAGACATGCCCAAAGTAATGTGGCAACTGGCACTGGTATATTTATTTCAATGGTATGCCCTGTTTTGCTACTGGCAAAATGCCTCGAAAAGTATTGCACAATCTGCATGGAAAACATCGCCTTCTGCTAACCCGACTTTATACCAGGAAGCAGTGGGCTGGGCCGGACTGGTAAATGGATGGTACAATGTGGTAACCTTTTTATCAGCTTTCTTCCTCGTAGGATTAGCCCGCAAATACACACCTAAATGGGTACATATTTCTTGCTTGTTGTTAGCCGGCATTGGCTTACTCATCTTTCCTCATATTGAAAACAAATATTTATTATTTGCCCCCATGACAGGTTTTGGTATTGCCTGGGCCAGTATGATGGGAGTTCCTTACCTAATGGTGGTGAACAATATTCCGAAAGAAAGATATGGCGTGTATATGGGCATCATCAATATGATGATCGTTATTCCGATGATCTTGCAAACCACCACATTCGGGTTTGTATTGCATCATTTTTTAAATAACGATCCGGGTAAGGCCATCAGCTTTGCCGGTGTGTTTTTACTGATTGCCTGTTGCGCTACTTTCCTCATCAAAACAACAAAAGCCACAGATGAAGATGTACCGATGCCTGCAGGAGGGCATTAAAATGATATAGCAGGATAACAGACCAAAAGCCATTTGATTATGAAAAAAATTATATGCATTGGAGAAGCCCTGATTGATATGATCTGTACTGATAAAGGCAGCTCATTAACAGATGGCAATCATTTTCTCAAAAAGGCCGGCGGTGCTCCTACCAATGTTGCTGCCGCTATTGCTGCATTAGGAGGCAAGGCTGAGCTGGCATCTAAAGTGGGCATCGACCCGTTTGGCAAACATTTGATTGAAGTGATGGAATCCTTTGGTGTATCTACCAAATGGGTAATGAAGGATGAAGCTCATTTTACCACATTTGCCTTTGTGTCTTTAATGGATAACGGCGAAAGGGATTTTTATTTTAACCGTGGCGCTGATGGCCAATTAAGTGAAGCAGAGATTGAACACATTGATTTGTCGGATGTTGCCATTGTGCATTTCGGCTCAGCAACAGGCTTTTTGCCCGGCCCTTTGCAGAAAGCTTACCTGCGATTCTTACATCGTGCAACAACAGCAGGCCTGTTCATCAGCTTCGATCCTAATTACAGGCACTTATTATTCCAGCATGATCAAACTTCCTTTATTCAGCAATCCTGGTATTTCTTACAGCATTGCAGCTTTTTTAAAGTAAGTGATGAAGAAGCATTGCTGTTAACACAAACCAATTCTGTTCAGGCAGCAGCCACCGAACTGCTTCAAAAAACAAATGCTGTGTTCACGATTACACTGGGTAAAGAAGGTACTTTGTTGGGCATTAACGGAGAAACTTTCATCATACCCAGTATACCGGTTTCGCCTGTTGATACTACCGGGGCCGGAGATGCTTTTGTAGGTGCGGTATTATACCAATTGAGTACGTTATTTTCTTCTAACATGCATACTGTTCCGTTAGAAGAATGGAAGAGAATCATTACCAATGGAAATAAAGCCGGGGCCAGAACCTGTGAATACTTAGGCGCTATGGAAGCCTTCCGCCACTTAAGCAACGATATTTTCAAATAATCAAATGTTCTAAATTTTTGCTTGTGTACAAACACGAATTACATAACCGGATTAATACCTTACTGCAACATAATAAAATTGATTTTGCAGGAGAGGATATTTCTTTTGTTACACGATTTATTGCCAATGCAACAGCTGTAGAATCGTTATATGAAGAGCTCTATGTAAAGCACCCTTTAGCAAAAGCTTTATTTGAACAACTTTTGCAAACCATCATCAACGCATATCAACAGCGGGATGCCTCTTTAAAGAAAAGAGATACGGAGAAAACGGGAAAAGACCATTGGTTCCTAAGCAATGAGATAACAGGTATGAGTTTGTATGTAGATCGTTTCTGCGGCAACCTCAAAACACTTTCCACCAAAACAAATTATTTTAAACAACTGGGTGTAAATTTTTTGCACCTGATGCCTGTTTTTGAAAGCCCTGCCGGTGAAAGCGATGGCGGCTACGCTGTTTCTGATTTCAGGAAAGTAGATGAGCGTTTCGGTACACTGAACGATCTTCAAAAATTAAGAAAGAAGTTGCATGAAGAAGATATGTACCTGATGCTGGATATTGTTCTCAACCATACTTCTCACAAACATGAGTGGGCCATTAAAGCAAAGAATGGAGATACACAGTACCAGCAATATTTTTACATGTACGAGAACCGCTTCATTCCCGATCAGTTCGATGTTACCATGCCTGAAATATTCCCGGAAAGTGCACCCGGCAATTTTACCTATATCCCCGAATGCGATAAATGGGTAATGACCGTATTTCATAATTACCAGTGGGACCTGAATTATTCTAACCCGCTTGTATTCATCGAAATGCTCGATACCATTTTCTTTTATGCCAACCTTGGTGTTGATATTTTACGTATTGATGCACCCGCCTTTATTTGGAAACAGTTAGGCACCACCTGCCAGAACTTACCCAAGGCTCATACCATTCTTCGCCTGATCAAACAATGTGTTGCAATTGCTGCACCCGGTTTGGCATTGCTTGGCGAAGCGATCGTAGCTCCCAAAGAGATCATGAAATATTTTGGCAACGGATTGTACACAGCTCGTGAATGCGATTTTGCTTACAACGCTACACAAATGGCTTTGCAATGGGATGCACTGGCAACCGGCGATACAAGAGTAATGCTGGCGGCACAACACGAGATATTACAAAAACCTTTTGGTACCACCTGGATAAACTATACCCGCTGCCACGATGATATTGGATTAGGGTATGATGATTATATGATACGGCAGGCCGGCTTCGATGCCTACGAACACCGGAAATACCTGAAAGAATATTATGCAGGTACTTTTCCTAACTCACCCGCCAAAGGAGCCTTGTTTTCTGTAAATCCTAAAACGCAGGATGCCCGTATCAGTGGATCATTGGCTTCTCTCTGCGGCCTGGAAAAAGCATTGGATCAACAGGATAGCTATGCCATTGAATTGTCTATCCGAAAGATCATCCTCATGCAGGCCATGAGTTTTTTTATTGGCGGTGTTCCCATGATTTTTTATGGCGATGAACTGGGCTACACAAACGATTATTCTTATCTCTCCGATCCGGGAAAAAGTTATGATAACAGGTGGATGCACCGGCCCATCATCGATTGGGATAAGAACAAACGGATTGATGATGCCAGCACTGTTGAACACAGGGTATTCAACGCCACACAAAACCTAATTTCCATCCGAAAGAAACTTGCCGTAGTGGCAGATCATAAGAACCTTCGCTGGCTTACACCCTATAACATTCATGTAGCCGGTTATGTAAGAAGCAATGCAGATACACAATTATTCTGCTTCTTCAATTTTCAAAATAAAGCATCGTTTGTAACCTGGTACGCTTTGCGGGAAACAGGGTTACGTCCATATACCGCTTATGATCACTGGAAACAAAAAAAATATACTGTTGGCCCCGATCATGAATACCTTGTTATAGAACCTTATGAGTTTTGTTTATTGGAAGTGAAATAAATACATACAATAACATAATCTGCCGAAATGTAGCATAGCCTAATTCCTGGGCCAATTGCTTTTACTCACAACCGGAAACAAAAGCAGTGCAGGCAGCTATTGAATTTTGTTAAAGGTTTACCGATTTTACAAATAATCCATCTGCAGAAAGGTTCATTATTCGTATATTACTTTTAATATCCTTTATCAAAAGGAAATATTGCAAACCCAAGCCCTTAATATGCACGATGTGAAAGATGTGAACTTTGAAATTTCTCCCTTTTTTGAAATCACCCCCGACCTTGTTTGCATTGCCGGTAAAGATGGTTATTTCAAAAAAGTGAACAGCTCAGTAATCGACCGTTTTGAATACACGGAACAGGAGTTGTACAGCCGTCCTATTTTTTCTTTCATGCATCCTGAAGATCTTGAGCTCACTCAACAGGAAAGAGCAAAACTTTTAAAGGGGCAAGCACTGGTAAATTTTCAAAACAGATATATTTCCAAATCAGGTAAGATCATCTGGCTTCACTGGACCTCTATTTATTTTCCTGAAAAGGAAATTGTATTCGCTATCGCAAAAGATATTACCGAACAAAAAAGACTTGAAAAAGAGATCGAAGAAAAATACCTACGTTTTAAAGATATCGCTGCCCATTTTAAAAGCTCTATTGAAAAAGACAGAAAACATATTGCTGTTGAATTGCACGAAGGCCTGGCGCAATTAGCTGCTGCTATTAAAATTGATATGTCGTGGTTGCAAAAGAACTTACCCGAATCTTCAGAAAATCTTAAACAAAGGCTCGAACATACAAATACGCTGGCAGAACTAATGATAAAAACTATTCGGAGGATATCATTTTCCATTAGCCCGAGTATGATAGAAGACGTTGGGTTATTTGAGACTATTAATCTTTTATGTAAAGATTTTTCTGTACTAAACGAAACACCCTGTGTATTTGAAGGAAGCTTCAGGGAAAGTTTACTAACACATGAAATGAAGCTCGACTTCTTTCGTATTTGCCAGGAAGCTCTACGTAATGTTATGCTTCATGCCAACGCCTCTGCCGTTAAAATTGCTTTGAAAGATGAAAACAATGGTATATGCCTTACTATCGTTGACAACGGTCTCGGTTTTAATGTAGAAGAACAAATCAAAACACCCGGCCCCGGTATTAAAACCATGAAGGAAAGAGCCGCCAGCATCAACGGAGTATTAGCTATTAAAAGTGTTATCGGCCAGGGTACTGAAATTTGTGTGCGAATGGATTATCTTTCAAAGTAATCCCCCTACAGCACAGTTAAGAGTTTCTTTCTCTATTAAAAAATCTCTCCCCCCGTAGGTGAATCAAATTTTCCGTATCTAGTTTTCAACGGCATTGGTTTTCCTGTTGCTAACATCTTAACTTGCGCCCATGCAGGATTATTTAAGTGGATTGAATGAACAGCAACGCAAAGCTGTTCTGCATATGAATGGCCCGCTCATGATCGTAGCCGGAGCGGGAAGTGGTAAAACAAAAGTTTTAACCACCCGAATTGCCCATCTTATGTCGAAAGGTGTAGATGCCTTTAATATATTGGCACTTACTTTTACCAATAAGGCGGCGGCCGAAATGAAAGAGCGTATTGAAAAAATACTAGGCGATAGCGATGCCCGCAACCTATACATCGGAACCTTTCACAGCGTATTTGCCAGGATATTGCGGGCAGAAGCACACCGCATTGGCTATCCGAATAGTTTTACCATTTATGATACGGACGATAGTCGCTCTGTCTTGAAAACGGTGATCAACGAACTAAACCTAGATGATAAACATTACAAACCTAATGTAGTGCATGGCCGCATTTCTTCAGCAAAGAACGCTTTGGTAGGCCCTATGGAATATGCTACTGATTACTATATTCAGCAGGAAGATATGCGTGCCAACAGGCCTGCTATTGCTCAGATTTACCAGGCGTATGCTGCCCGTTGTTTTAAGAACGGCGCTATGGATTTTGACGACCTGTTATTGAAGATGTATGAATTGCTGAAAAACTTTCCAGAAGTACTGCATAAGTACCAACATAAGTTCAAATACATTTTGATAGATGAGTACCAGGATACCAACCCGGTGCAATACCAGATCACTAAGCTTTTGGCTGCCGTACATGAGAATATTTGCGTGGTAGGTGATGATGCACAAAGTATTTACAGCTTCCGCGGTGCTACCATTGAAAATATTTTACAGTTTCAGAAAGATTATGATGATGTAGCCGTGATTAAACTGGAACAGAATTACCGCAGTACAAAAAATATTTTGAGCGTTGCCAACCAGGTGATCAAGAATAACAAAGGGCAGATCCCAAAAGATTTGTGGACGGAGAACGACTTTGGCGAAAAGCTAAAGCTTGTTCGTACCATGACGGATAATGATGAAGGCCGCTTCGTTGCCGATACCATTCAGGAACAAAAACTTCGTAATCATTATTTCAATAAAGATTTTGCCATTCTCTACCGTACCAATGCTCAAAGCCGTGCTTATGAAGAAAGCTTGCGCCGTATGGGTATTCCATACCGCATCTATGGCGGATTGAGTTTCTATCAAAGAAAAGAGATCAAAGATTACATTGCTTATTTGCGTGTAATTGTAAATACGAGAGAAGAAGAGGCACTGAAACGTATCATCAATTACCCCGTTAGAGGTATTGGTAAAACAACTATCGAAAAAGTAGCCATCTTTGCCAATGAACACCAAATAACTTTCTACGAAGTATTAACGAGAGCCGCAGAGTTCGGGTTTAAAGCAGGAACGTTGGAATCGATCAACAATTTTGTGGTAATGATACGTTACTTTCAAAGCCTGCTTACCGATAAGAATGCTTACGATGTGGCGATGCAGGTAGGAAAGCATACCAACCTTGTAAAAGAACTCTTCAACGATAAAACCACCGAAGGATTGGCGAAGTATGAGAACGTACAGGAGTTGCTGAACTCTATTAAAGAATGGACGGAAAGCCCCGATACGGAAGAAGGTGAAGTGGAAAGCAAAACATTGGGTGCTTATTTGCAGCAGATCACATTACTCACCGATGCGGATAATGATAAAGAAGACAGTGATGTAGTTAAACTAATGACCATTCATGCTGCTAAGGGACTTGAGTTCCCTGCAGTATTTGTTGGGGGTGTAGAAGAAACCATCTTTCCTAGCGGCATGAGCATTAACACACGTGAAGAACTGGAAGAAGAAAGAAGATTATTTTATGTAGCGGTTACCCGTGCCAAACACAAGCTATGGCTCACATACGCCAACTCACGCTACCGCTTTGGTAACCTTGTTCAAAATGAACCCAGTCGCTTTTTAGAAGAATTACCGGAAGAATATGTTGATAAAACCTATGCAGGTGGCGGCCTACACAACAGGGCTTCATTCGATAATATGGGTTCTGCTTTTCAGCGGATGCACAGAGGTGGTTTCAGCGATTACAATGATACAAGGGAAACTGAAAAAAGATATGGTCCTCCACCCAAAGCAAAGCCGCAGTCTAAGCCCTCTTACTTAACTCCGGTAAATAAACCGCAGCCCACGGTTAATCATATACCATCGAAAGATTTTGTTCCCAGTGATACATCCAATCTACAGGTGGGCCAAAAAGTAGAACACCAGAAATTCGGTTTTGGAGAAGTGATAAAAATGGAAGGTAGTTCCCACAATCCTATTGCCACCGTTCAATTTGAAAATAACGGCGAGAAAAAGATCATGCTCAATTATGCAAAACTTCGCATAGTAGAATAATACTCATCTTTTATAACAAAAGCTATCCTGTATTTTATAGGGTAGCTTTTGCTTAATAGATTGTATCTATAAGATATAGAAAATAACAATCAAAACCTATATTGTTATCCTGCAATTTTGCATCCTATTCAAGCCGGTTACCGGCAAGTTTGCATGCCATTTATTTTTTCATTTAACAGTATTGTAAAAATCAAACACACAATATGAGCAACAGGGTATTATCTATCGGAAGCCAGTTTCCTGCTTTTAAAAAGAAAGCAGTTGTATCCATCGAGAAAGGAAAAGAGTTTATCGAGTTAACCAATGAGTATGCAACAAAAGATGGCAAATGGACAGTAATGTTTTGGTGGCCAAAAGATTTCACTTTCGTATGCCCAACAGAGATCGCTGAGTTCAACAAAAAAAGCAGCGACTTTGCAGACCGCGATGCGGTATTGATTGGTGCTTCTACAGACTCCGAATTTGTGCATGCAGCATGGAGAAGGGATCATGCAGACCTGCGTGACCTGAAATTCCCTATGCTGGCTGATACTTCAAAATCATTAGCAGAAGAATTAGGCATTTTAGATGCAGAAGAAAAGGTAGCTTACCGTGCTACTTTCATCATCGATCCGCAAGGTATTGTTCGTTGGGTAAGCGTGTACGATCTGAATGTAGGCCGTAATGTACAGGAAGTTTTGCGTGTACTGGATGCTTTACAAACCGATGAGTTATGTCCTTGTAACTGGAACAAAGGGCAGGAAACATTAACAGCACAATTGAACCTCAACTAATTTTCATCGTCAAGGCAGGAAATAAATTCCTGCCTTTTTAAACGCTTCATACATGAGTACTGTAGCCATACAAAACGAAACATTCAGTAACCTGCTGAATGAACTTAAATTAGAAAATTATACACCATCCTCAAATGCAGAAGCATTATTAAATGCTGATTCAAGATTCATTAAAGATCTGAAGATCAACACTGGTAATGTGTTGAACAATACGCAATACCTGAGCAGGAAAGAAGCGGTACTATTGGCTTTGTCTGTAGCAGTAAATGAAAAATTCAACGTATTGAAAGAAAGCTTCACAAGCCTTGCTGCAGAAGCAGGTGCAACAGAAGCAGAGATAGCAGAAATAGTGGCAGCAACTGCATTAATGAATACAAACAACGTGTTTTATCGTTTTCGCCATTTCATGCATAAAGACTCATACAACAATATGCCTGCAGGTATAAAAATGAGTATTATGATGAACCCTGTATTAGGCAAGGAATTTTTTGAACTGCTAAGCCTGGTAGTTTCATCATTAAACGGATGTGAGATGTGTGTTACATCTCACGAACAATCTGTTTTACAACATGGTGCAAGTGAATCAAAAATATTTGAAGCTGTAAAACTCGGAGCTGTTATCAAAGGATTGATTACCATATTATCATAATCAAATTCGAGGATATAATTAGCAAAGAAAGCCAACCTCAAGGGGTTGGCTTTTCGCTATCAAAAAAATTTAGTATTACTCAATCCATCGGCTGATATTTCTCGTATATAAAAGCTTGTATCTTCATGAAAATCAACAGCAGAAAGGCTTTCAGCCATTTTTAAACATTTCCTTTTTCCCGCTTTGGCATGGTTGTTGAAAATGTTAACCAGGAACACAATTTTACTTATCAAAAAAATCAACAACTATGAAACCTATTATTCAAACAACCGCATTGCTTTTAAGTGGATTTATTTTTACTACAGCCTCAGCACAAATAGGTGTTGGCACAGCCGTAAGAAGTACAACAACAGCTACTGTTAACGCATCAAGAGCAGCCGCAGCAGCCAGCAAAGCAGCTGCTGCTACAACCGCTGCGGTAAGAGCCAGTACACATGCTGCTACTAATGCTGTAGCTGCAACCACCAACGCTGCACAAATAGCTACCAGAGCCAGTATGAATGGATCTGTTAATGCAGCGAACAATGCCAGTGCTAACATAGCAGACAAGAAAAAAAACATTGATGCAGACACTAAAACATCTGTGAACGCTAATACAGATGTTCAGGCTTCCGTACCGGCAGAAGAAATGAAAGAAGATGCGAAAGCAGAAATGCATGAAACAGAAGCTACCGCAAAGGAAACAGCCACACAAATGAAGGGTGCAAAAGGAATGGTTGAAGCTTCTACACATGCCAATGCTCATGCGAAAATCAACAGTAACAGCCATTCTGCTGTACAAAGAGGAAGTGTAAGTACCGGCAATAATACAAGCGCAGATGTTTCTGCACAGGGATCAGCCAATGTTTCTGCGAAAAAAGCAAAACATGAAATGAAAGCGGATGCTGCAAAAGCAAAGGAAGAGGCTATGGAAAAAGCAAGTAGCGCTAAGGCCAAAGCCAATGCTGTTAAACCTTCTGCCAAAGTAAAAGCTTCAGCAAGTGTTAACGCTTCAACTGAAGTAAACGCCGGCAAACATTAACCTGTAATAATCCGTTCTCATGCAGTAAAAAGGCCGGGTATGACTGACTATTCTTTCATCTCACCGGCCTTTCTTATGCCTCAACCTTTACACTTATTAAAACATATAGTATGAAAAAGCTTGTTCTACTCTCCGCTTTTTTTGTTTGCTGTATGCCTTTGTTAGTTCATGCTCAGAAAGACAGTACCGCAAAATCAGAATTTTCTGCAAACCTAACCTACCAATCATACTTGCATTATTTTGGTAGATCAGATAGCCTGAAAAGCAGCGGTTATCTTCCTTCTGTAGGTTACCAGCTTAAAAACGGATTGTATGCACAAGGCACTTTTATTTTCATACAAAATGCTGCATTACCTACGCAATACACAGGAACTTCATTGGAAGCAGGTTATCGTTTCGGGCAAAACAAACACATCAATGGGAACCTCTTCTTCACAAAATTTTTATATGCAGATAATAGTGTACTTGTTCAGTCTGCATTGCAATACCAATCGGGTATTAACCTGGCCTTTACCAACCCTGTTTTAAATATCAATACCGGTGCCGATATTAAATTCAGTAGTAAAACCGATATAGGTACTACAATTGGTGCAGACCATCTGTTCATCATTAAGATCCCGCAAAAACCCATGGCTTTTGCAATTGATCCTTCTTTTTATACTTACCTCGGAACTCAAAACTTTTCTCAAACCTATGTAGAGAAGAAAAATGTTTTAGGTATTCCCGTTGGCCAGCAACAGGTAACCACCAATGTTACCAGCTTCAATATCTTATCTTATGAAGCTTCTATGCCCATCGTTTTTGTTGCCGGAAAATTTAATGCTGCTGTAATTCCATCGTATGTTATGCCACAACACCTGATTGCAGGAGAAAACGGGCAGAATATGTTTTACCTAACACTTACACTCGAGGTGAAATTGTAACAGAACCACTTTAATACATCCTTTTTTACTTTTTTTTCAGCTGTGTAAGGGTTTCGATACCCGAAAAAAAGGCCTGAAATAGACAGTAGCATATGATTTGGCCCACACAAAACTTTATTTTTGTGATTGGAAAAAAAATTTCGTGTTATGATTAAAACAGGTAATCCCGTTATCAGCATATATACCGAGATGACCCCTAACCCCGAAACAATGAAGTTTGTTGCCAACAAATTATTGTATCCGGGAAAAAGCATCGACTTTCAGGATGAGAGCGCTGCCGGTCCTTCTCCTTTAGCTAAAGAACTTTTCAGTTTTCCATTTATCAGGAGTGTTTTCATTGCCAGCAATTTTGTTACTCTAACAAAAACAGGCGATACTGATGATTGGCAGGATGTAATCCCTACTATCAAGCAATTCCTGAAAGATTATTTAGAAAACGGCGGTGTAGTAGTAAATGAAGAAGAAGTGGCCAAAGTAAAACAGGAAGCCAGCAATGCTGTTGCAGCTGATGATGATGATGTGGTAAAACGTGTTAAAGAACTACTGGAGAACTATGTTAAACCCGCTGTTGAAATGGATGGCGGCGCCATTCAGTTTAAAAGTTATAACGATGGTGTGGTGAACCTGATGTTACAGGGAAGTTGCAGCGGTTGCCCTTCTTCTATGATCACTTTAAAGGCTGGTATTGAAGGCATGATGAAAAGAATGATACCTGAAGTAAAAGAAGTTGTTGCCGAAGCAGAATAAAATGTAAGAATACCTATTATATTAATAACAAGGGCCGGTTTAACACCAGCCCTTTGTTTTTTATAAACCCCCACTGTAATTAAAACTTAACATATACACCCAATTCTGCATAAAAAGTATTTTCCAGTTTTTCCTTTACCAAAACGGCCCCGTTGGGCCTGGTAAGCGAAATAGGATTTTCGGGTAATGCATAGGTGGGTGTAAAGTGTAGCTCCCATTTTTTGGCATCATACGTAATGGGTACCGAAAATTCATAATCAAGTAATACAAACTTATCTGCTCCCACCACATAAACATTGCCACCTGAAACACCACTCCGCTTAATAATTCTTGCTGACTTTTTATACGCCTGGTAATATTTCTGTGATCCTGCATTTGCAGTTACTGTTGGTGTGATTGACCATTGCTGATCATCTGCACCTAAATAAAACGCATGTCCCAAAGAAAGGTTGGTAAATACATCTGTTTGTGATGAAAAAGAAAGATCAACGCCTCCGTTCAATGTTATCAATCCCGGATCATAAGATAAGCTGGCTCCCATCCCTCCTTTCATTTCAGACTTTACGGAAGTACTGTTTTTATTGTAAAAATATTTTTCAGCATAAAAACTTGCACTCACCTGATCCGATATAGTAAGATCATACCCCGTTTCTAAAGTAAAAAGATCAAACCTGGAAGAAGCATTGGCCAGGTAAGAAGCAGAAGCACTAATATAAAAGCCACTCTTATCAAAATATCCCAGCGAAGGGGTAACATAAGGCAATGCCAGTGAATCTTTTCTTCCGTTATAAACCGCATTGGAAAGATAGGTTAATGAAGCCTTGAAGGTTGATGTGTTTTGCGTTTTACTACTATCTCCCGTTTTGTCTTGTGCAAACGAAACAGAATACACAGTTAGGCATACCAAAGCAGAGAGTAAAAATTTCATACAAGTGGTTACATTAAATTTGATCTTCAGACAATCATAGAACAGCTAAGTTTAATTCTCCTCAAAAAGAATATAAGGTGTTACAACACCGCATTATCTTTATAGAAACCAAGATTTAAGTTTATGATGAAGGCTATTATTACCGGGTTTATATTATGCTGTAGTGTTGCAGGTTTCTCACAAGCAGCACCATATTTTACCATTAGCAAAGACAGCAGCAGGTTTCAGTTAACACTGAAAGGTGCTTCACATCTGGCTTCACTTCCTTTACGTTGTATTCAAAAAGAGTATCCCAACAAAATCAATCATGTAGCTGTTGCAGATAGCGATCAAATGCTAACACCACAACAGATGCATCCTTCTTTTTATGGATGCTTCGACTGGCATAGCAGTGTGCATGGCCATTGGATGCTGGTAAAACTTCTGAAAGAATTTCCATCATTACCCGAAGCACAGCAAATAAGAAAAGCTCTCGCTACCAATCTTACTGCAAAGAATATTGAAGCAGAAGTAAGGTACTTTGATGCACCATTTTCTAAAAGTTTTGAAAGAACTTATGGCTGGGCATGGTTATTAAAACTACAACAGGAGTTGGTTACATGGAATGATGATGATGCCAGGCAGTGGAAACAAAATCTGCAGCCGCTCTGCGATACCATCGTTTCTTTATGGATGAAGTTTCTTCCCAAGCAAACCTACCCTAACAGAACCGGTGTTCACCCCAATACCGCATTTGGTTTGGTTTTCGCATTAGATTATGCCCGAACAGTAAAGAACACAGCATTTGAAAAGGCCATCATCCAATCTGCAATCAACATTTATGCAAAAGATAAAAATGCTCCGGCTACCTGGGAACCCGATGGAACGGATTTTTTATCGCCATCCCTTGAAGAAGCCGATCTGATGAGAAGGGTTTTACCTAAAGCAGATTTCATTCGCTGGTTCAATCAATACCTCAACAAAACAGCATTACAGCATCTGACGGTGTTACCCGTTGTATCCGATAGGACCGACATAACAATTGTGCATTTGGATGGTTTGTGTTTCAGCAGAAGCTGGTGCATGAAAGGAATTGCCTCGGTATTACCTAAAGACGATGCAAGAAAAAAATTATTATTACACGCTGCCATACAACATTTACAGGCCAGTCTTCCTAACATTGCATCCGGTAGTTACGGTGGCGAACACTGGCTGGCCAGTTTTGCTGTATACGCCACTACCGAATAAACCCTTTTGCGTATGATTTTATTATTTACAGACAGCACTGCTTTGCGAAATGAGATAGGATATAAGATCGGTTATTATGCAGGTGCCTGGCTTCCCTTTATTATTATGGTAATCATCGCCACACTGATCATTTATAAAAAGAAAAGAGGATGATGCTATAACAACATCATCCTCTTCCCGGTATGGTAATCAATTTACAATAAGGTTCCTTCAGAGGAAATAGCCGTATTGAGTAATTTGGAAATAGGACAATTCTCTTCTGCTTCTTTCACTGCTTCATCAAATTTTTCTTTGGTTATACCCGGAACTTTTCCCTATACGATCAAATGAGATTTGGTAACAGCACCATCTCTAAACTCCAGTTCACATTTTGTTTCCAGTGTTTCAGGTGTAAAACCCGCAGCCCCCAGTACAAAAGAAAGCTTCATAGTAAAACAGCCTGCATGAGCAGCAGCGATCAATTCTTCCGGGTTTGTACCGATACCATCAGCAAACCTTGAATTAAATGAATATTGCGTTTTGTTTAGCACTGTGCTTTGTGTGGAAAGATGGCCATTGCCTTCTTTACCTGAGCCGTTCCAAACGGCGGTACCTGTACGAATCATATACAATTGTTTTTAGATAAAATGAATTACAAGTTACTAAACAAATTGAGAACCTATCTTTGAAAAAATCATTTAATTCCTTCATTCGTGAGTGGCTCTGAAATTTTCCAGCATTTTATAAACGGCCTGCGTGAAACCAGCTTACTGGAATACATTGCCGTATTCACCGGTATTGGCAGTGTTTGGTTCAGCAAGAAAGAAAATATATGGGTGTACCCCGTGGGTTTGATAAGCACTGTGATTTACATATACATTAGTGTGAAAGGACATTTATTCGGCGAAGCAAGTGTAAATTTTTACTACTCTGCGATGAGTATCTATGGCTGGATCTTATGGGCAAAGGAAGATAGTATTAAACACGAGAAAGTATTACACATCAGCTATAGCACTAAAAAAGAATGGATCCAACAATTACTTTTCTTTTCCATTTTTTACGTGGTAATCTTTTATTCGCTCAGCTGGCTGAAAAATGCATTTGCCCCCGAAGCAATTCCCTGGGCCGATGCTTTTGCCAGTGCCACCGCCTATACAGGTATGTGGCTGATGGCGAAAAAGAAAATGGAAAGCTGGTTATGGTGGATTGCAACAAACCTGGCTTCTATTCCGTTATACTTTATTAAGGGATACGTTTTTACCAGCGTACAATTTGTGGTTCTGTTTATACTTGCCATTGCAGGGTGGATAGAATGGAAACAAAAAACTAAAGCACTGGAATGATTAAAAGGATCGTAACGATAGGACCGGAATCAACCGGTAAAAGCACATTATGTGAGTTATTGGCAAAACATTATCAAACACAATGGTGCCCCGAGTATGCTCGGGAATACCTGCTAACCAACGGGAAAGAATATTCTTTTGAAGACCTGGAACACATTGCCAAAGGACAGCTTGCACTGGAAGAAAAACATGCAGCCTTCGTTCATGAATCATTAACCATATCTGGGGAAAATACAGTAACAGCTCAGCAAAAACCGTTGCTGTTTATAGATACGGATATGTACGTGATGAAAGTTTGGTGCGAATACGTGTTTAATAAATGCCATCATTTTATCTTGGATACGATCGCCGAAAAACAATACGACCTGTACCTGCTTTGTAATATTGACCTTCCCTGGGTGAAAGATGAACTGAGGGAATATCCGGATGAAGGGCCAAGACAGGAACTTTATAGGATTTACAAAGACATTCTCATCAACCAGAAAACACCCTGGGTAGAAATAAGCGGCAATTATGAAACACGCCTGCAGCAAGCCATCGCGGCCATAGATACTTTTATTTAATTACCCGTTGTACATCTTCATCATCTTCAATATTGTGCATTTGCTGTACAATCTGCGGGTAGCGCCAGGCTACTCTTGTACTCATGGGTACTACCGAAAACTTCTTTGGATTAGGCAAACAGGCAATAATTTTTGCTGCCTCTTCCCTAGTTAAGTTTTTGGCATGCTTATTAAAATAATGTTGTGCCGCAGCCTCTATCCCAAAAATACCGGGCCCCATTTCAATAACATTCAGGTATACTTCCAGAATTCTTTTCTTCCCCCAGATCAGCTCGGTTAAAAAAGTAAAATAGAACTCAGGCACTTTTCTAATGTATTTACCAATGCCGCTGCCTTGCCACAAAAACACATTCTTAGCTGTTTGTTGCGAAATTGTGCTGGCAGCACCACCTAATGGGATCTTTGTTTTTTTGTTCTTCTTTTTAGGCCTAAGGCTTTTTTCCATCGCATCCCAATCAAACCCGTTGTGATCGGGAAAAGCCTGATCCTCACTGGCAATAGCAGCCAGTTTAACATTGTAAGAAATCTCATCCCAGCCTACATAATCCCTCTTCAACCCATATGAAAAAGTATTGGAAAGCTGTGTTAACGTAATGGGCGGCATTACCCACCTGCAAAGAATAGTGTATACTAAAGAGGAGATAAATAAAATAAGAACAACCCTTTTGATTGTTCTCCAAATTTTGCCGGCCTTTGATTTTTTTTGTGAGGAAGATTTCTTCGCCATGGCTGGCAAGATACTATTTTGCTATGGAGAGCGGAACGTATTCAAGTTGAAATTTTTTACCGATCCTATATCCCTTTGGCTTTTTATTTTTGAATGGTTTAATAAGATAAATGGCATAGTTGATCACAACCCCTGCAGCAAACTGCACCAGGTAAACTGTAGGCTGTTCAATATTGATCTGGTTAACTGCAACAACCCCTCCTGCAATAAATAAAAGTTTAAACAAGGTATTACCTACATCGGCCGCACTGATACGACGTGCCGGGATGATCGCAACATCATGAATATTCACAGCTACCATTCCCAGGTAAATGGTATCTATTACCGAGCCGAACATCGTTGGCTTCAATCCCTTGTAACCTATATGAATAAAAATGCTGTCATTCCTGCAAAACGCAACATAACCCTGGAAGGTTTCATGTTGTTTGGTATACACTGCTATGGGAGAGCCTTTGAAATAATGGTCGATGGTGTAACCATTTTTCTTAAGCAACACAAAATCGTTTTGTGCATGAAGCGATGTTAAGAAGAAAAAAGATAAAAGAAGGAATACCAAAAATTTCATGCATACCAAACTATGCTGAAATAATGGATACGAAAGATAAAAACAGGTTAAAATATTGGTTATAGCTTACTGCCAAATTCCAGAGTGCCCAATATCAGCGCAATACCAAAACCAATTAAAATGATACCCGAGATTTTATTAATGATATGAATATTATGAGGCGTTAATTTTTGTCTCAACCTTCCGGCCAACAGCACTTTGGCAATATCTGTACTTAATACAAAGGTTAAACAAGTAGCAAACATTACGATTCTGTAACTGCGGGTATAATCTACCACCGAAGTTGCCAACACCAGCCAAAAAGCTATAGAACCGGGGTTAAGCGTGTTCATAAAAAAACCGGATAGAAAGGTTTTTACATAATCTCTCTTCCGCATTTGTATTTTCTGAGAACCATCTTCGTTAATGTGTACTTTTTTATAAAACAACACAAATATCCCGATGATGATGAGCAGCAGGCTTCCACCGATTCCTATAGGTTTTTTATATGCCAGAATACTACGGAATAATTCCGTGAATAACTGGCTTACTACCACTAGCGTAATATCGCTGGCACTTACGCCTGCTACAAAAGTGAAGCCGCCGCGGTAGCCGTTGTTAATACTTTGCTTGATGATGGAAAAGATGATCGGCCCAACAGAAATGGCGAGCATAATTCCTAAAGCAAGTCCTTTTAAGAAAGCGGCGATCATGAAAATTAAATGATGCTGTAAATTAACTGGTTTATTTGGCTTGCACCAATGACGATTGCAAAAATTGCTGCCAATCTTCCAGCATTTTGCCTTTTAATACACGGGGAAATTTATGCTGTCCACCTACTTTTCCTTTCTGTTGCATGAATTGCATGAACTGCTCTTCACTTAACACATCCAGGAACACTTCCTTCAACGCACTTCTTCTTTCTACAGCATAATCATCATTCAGGTCTTTGAGTTTATTATCAATGATAAAACGAAGCTGTTCTGCATTTACCGCATCATTGCAGGCTACATACCAGTGATGTGCGAAGAAGCTGCCATAAGGAATACCCGCCACCGTAAATTCAGGTATGCAGATATTCAGTTCTTCACTGGCCAGTTGAATGGCTTTGTTCATGTTATCAACACTCAGGTGCTCTCCCACCAGGCTTAAAAAATGTTTGGTTCTTCCTGTTATAACAATTTCACATCTTTCCTTGTCAACAAACCTAACGGTATCCCCGATCAGGTAACGCCAGGTACCCGCTGAGGTGCTAATGAGTAAGGCATAATCTTTTCCTTCCTCTACCTCATGTACCATTAAGGTTTCTGCCTCCGGCAGCATCTCCCCGTTGGCGTCGAAGTTCTTTTCATCAAAAGGCACAAATTCCGTGAATATATGCTCATTGGTAACCAATCGCATTCCTTTGGCAAACTGTCTGTCCTGGTAAGCAATAAAACCCTCACTGGCCAGGTAGGTTTCAATATAGGTGATCGGCTTTCCCAGCAATTTTTCAAACCCTTTTTTGTAAGGCTCAAAACTCACGCCGCCATGTACAAAAAAGGCAAGGTTAGGCCATATATCGTGAATATTATTCAGCTTGTAGCGTTCAATGATCATCTCCATGCACATCTGTATCCAGGCCGGAACACCCACCACAAAGCCAATATCCCAATTAGGGGCTTTGTCTACAATCTCTTCCAGCTTTTTATTCCAGTCTTTCTCCTTAGCTATTTTTTTACCGGGCTTATAAAAAGGCTGAAACCAGAAAGGTGCTTTTTTAGCTGTAATGCCACTCAGATCGCCGGCATAGTAGCCTGAATTTTTCTGAAGATCGGTACTACCACCGAGCGTTAACCAGCCTTTTCCGATCGATCCGAAAGGAATATCCTCGTAATTTCTCAGGCTTAGTAACTGCTTGATCATCACCATTTTATTACCTGCCAGCAGGTCGTTGGTAATGGGGATGTATTTACTAGCAGCTTCGGAAGTGCCCGAAGAAAGGGCATAATATTTTATTTTACCGGGCCAGCAAACATCGGGTTTACCCTCTAATGTTTTGTGCCACCAATCGGCATAAATCTTATTATAGTTGGAAACAGGCACCAGCTCCTGAAATTTTTTTCCGGGGTGCTTACTCACTAAAATCTCATCAAAATGGCATTGTTGTCCAAACTCAGTAAACCTTGCTTTACGCAACAACTTCTTTAAAACACGAATCTGTTGCCTGCGAGGATTGTTTTCGGGCAGATTCAGTGCCTTTGCAATCGTTTTAGGTAAATGAATTTCAATCAGGGCCATCGGCAACAATAAGTTTTTAATCAATACGCGAAACTATAGCTTTTCGCTCAAAGATATTATTCCTCAACGGTTCGCCTGCTTTGCTCCCAGGTTTTTGTAGTTCTTTAAGATGAGGGTTATGTCATTCATCCAATCGTATTCCAATGCATATAACTCATCCGCTTTCAACAATACATCAACCGGTAATTGATTTTTCAGTGTACCACATGAAGTTAAAAGGCTTTTTTGAATATTTGGCAATTGTGGAGAAGAAAAAGCATAGCCTACCCAGGTTAAATTTCCTTTTAATACCTGCGAGGCATTTTTAAATGCACGGAATGGAGCCGGGATGATGAAAATCTGCAGAGGAAAGGTTAGGAATAAAAATACAGCCACCGCAATATCCACCATCCTTTTCATTCGCTGCTGGTAGGGGTGACTAATTGAATAAGAATAGCGGACACTTAGCGATGCTCCTTTCGTTAGCTTTGAATGGCTACCTATAATGCTGCTACTGCCGGAGGTATGAAACCTAAACCTGCATCTTTCCGGAACCTTCTGTATAAAATCAATGATCTGCCGGAACGGGTAGGTTCTATCTTCTACACATATCACCTCCCCAATTGCTACTTTTCTAAGAAAGGCCGGCAAAGCATCTACACTGCATAGGCCACCATCTTCTGCCGCAAAAGAAACTCTTCCCATAATGTGCTTTTTCAAATCGGCGGATGCTGTGGTAGTCATCAGTTCATCATAAGCTTCCGGAGAAGCTAATACCAACACCTTTTCTCCACTACGCTGCGTGTTGGCAGATAACCAGTTCAGTCGAACCAATACCCACCTGGCCATCATCATACAGCAGGCAGCTGCCATACCTCCCACCAGAACCACACCTCTTGAAAAGCGGACCTGCTCTGGCAATAAAGAATAAAAAGCCAGTAAAACAATAATAGCGGTAATGGATGAAAATAATGCTTTGGATGGTTTATACAATTGATCATACATGCCGCTTACCGTTGCTGCCAGCAGGTAAACAACCGTATACAAGGGCAATGCATAGGGCACAAAAAAAGTGTCGAATTCAACCCCATGCTTTATCATTTGCACCCAAAAACGATCTGTACCATACAATGTTACCAGTATCAGTATAGCATCCACAATGGGCAGTCCTCTTTTCAGTACCCATTGCTGGATAAAGGCCAGGAAAGTACTCATGCTAATGGCAATCCTCAGCAAAACACCAAAGGCTGCTGCCCCGGCAGCTTGGTAATGCTTTTGTACAAACACATGCATGGCCTTATAAAACTGTCGTACATGGTTAAATCCGCCGCCCTGCCTGCTTTCCCCTTTAAAATGAAGAATGGTAGCAAAACCAAGGTAATAATTGGCATAACCCGACTGATGAATACGATAACTAAGATCAATATCCTCGCCGTACATAAAAAATGACTCATCAAAACCGCCAATGGTATCAAGTACTTTTTTACGAACAAACAGGCAGGCACCGGCCAATACCTCTACCGGGTATGTACCATTTTCATTCAAATGGCCCAAGGCATACTGGTTGAAAAAAGCAGATCTGGGAAAAAGAGCCGCCGCACCGCATAACTTAAAAAATGAGTTCAGCGGCGTGGGAAAAGCCCTTTTGCTCTCCGGCAGGAACCGGCCGCTACCGTCAATCATCCGAACGCCTGCAGCCCCGGCGTCGGGATGTTCCTCCATCCATGCCACACACTGCTGCAACACATTTTCCGGGATCAATGTATCGGGATTAAGGAAGAGGATATATTCCCCCGAAGCTTTTGCCAATGCCCTATTATTCGCCCTGGCAAAACCCAGATTATCTTCATTGGCAATGATATGCACCAAAGGAAATAAAGCCTGAATATGAGTAACACTATGATCTTTGGATGCATTATCAACCACCCAAATCTCAGCATCTATACCCTGCAAAGCTTTCTGAACAGTATACAGGCACTGCTCCAGGAAATACTTCACATTATAACTTACTATAATTACGGAAAGCTTCAATTAGTACTGATAATTGGAATGAATGAAAAGCATAACGATTGCCAAATCTGCGAAATCATTTACAATCATACAAAAACGAAGTTACTTTTGCAGCATGATGCTCAAACACACCTTAATTAAAGCGACCCAGGCGGGTGCTGCCGTATTGAAAGAATATTTCGAAACTTCATTTACTATTTCAAATAAGGAAGGGATCAATAACCTTGTTACTGAAGTAGACCATAAAAGTGAAGAAGTGATCATGCAGGTGATCAGGGATGAATACCCCGATCATTTTATTTTAAGTGAGGAAGCAGGTGAAATTGTGCAGGATTCCACTTATAAATGGATCATCGACCCCATCGATGGTACCGTGAATTATGCCAATGGTATTCCTATTTGCTGTGTAAGTATTGGGGTAGAACGCAATGGCGTAATGGAAATGGGTGCTGTATACAATCCTTTCATCGGCGAGTTCTTCTTTGCACAAAAGGGGTTTGGTGCAACACTTAACGACAGAAAAATTTATGTAAGCGATGAGAGTGATGTTACCAAAAGCTGCCTGGTTACCGGTTTTCCTTACACTTACCTGGATATGCCGAACGGACCATTACAAGTGTTTGAAAAATTCATTCGCAGAGGCGTGCCTGTAAGAAGATTAGGTAGTGCCGCTATTGATCTTTGCTGGGTAGCAGCCGGAAGGTTTGATGGTTTTTATGAACACAAATTGCAGGCCTGGGATAGCGCTGCGGGCTTTTTAATTGTAGAGGAAGCCGGTGGTAAAATCACCGATTTTAACGGTGATTATTACAGCCCTTACCAACCACATATCCTGGCCACTAACGGAAAAATTCACAACGAGATGTTGCGAATCATCAATGGCGGACAGGTGTAAGCAACATTGATTTACGATGTAAGATTTACGTTATACAAATTATTGCATGACAAAAGAGATAATGAAAATAAAGTTGAAAGATTATGCTCTGGCTATTGCGAAGCTGGTGTTACGTTTACCATTTAATTTCGTAAATAAAAATTATGCTGATCAGCTTATCTTACAAGATCGGCATCTTCTTCTGCAGCAAATTATAGGGCTGCATTAAGAGCAGAATCTAAAGCAGATTTTATTAATAAGCTAAAAATTGTGGAAGAAGAATTAGATTGAATCTATTTTCTTTTTAGAAATGATCCAGGAAATAAATCCTGAGTTCTCAGATTCCACCACACTTTTGCAAAAAGAAGCAAATGAACTATTAGCGATCGTTGTAGCAAGCTTAAAAACATTGAGAACTCAAGGCAACTCTAAATCGTAATTGGTAACTTGTAAATCTTATATGGAAAATACCCGTACAGAAATATCCAGTTTAGGTGAATTTGGTTTGATTGATCATCTAACCCGGAATTTCGAAATACAAAATGCATCTACCGTTTTAAGTGTTGGTGATGATGCTGCAGTGATAGATCATTTTGGTAAACAAACTGTTGTTACCACAGATCTTTTGGTAGAAGGCATTCACTTCGACCTAATGTACACACCGCTCAAGCACCTCGGTTATAAAAGTGTTATCGTAAACCTGAGTGATGTGTATGCCATGAATGCCACGCCTACTCAAATCACCATAAGCATTGCATTCAGCAACCGTTTTAGCGTGGAAGCGCTGGACGAGTTTTACGAAGGTGTGTATGCGGCCTGCGAAAAATATGGCGTAGACCTCGTAGGCGGCGATACTTCTTCTTCACAAAAAGGTTTTATCATTTCAGTTACCGCCATCGGTGAAGTAGCTCCTGATACATTTGTAAAAAGAAGTACAGCGCAAAAGGGCGACCTCATCTGCGTGAGCGGCGACCTGGGTGGTGCATTCCTTGGCTTAACGCTGATGGAAAGAGAGAAAAAAATCTTTTTAGAAAACCCGCAGATACAACCCGATCTGGAAGGCGAAGATTACATTGTTGGCCGCTTATTAAAACCGGAAGCCCGCAAAGACATCATTGAATTCTTTGCGGAGAACAACATCACACCAACTTCCATGATGGATGTTAGCGATGGATTAAGCAGCGATGTATTGCACCTGTGTAAGCAAAGCCATTTGGGCTGCCGGGTATATGAAGAAAAAATACCTGTGCATGAAGCAGCCCGGAAAGCTGCATTTAAATTCGGATTAGACCCTACCATTTGTGCATTGAATGGTGGAGAAGATTATGAATTGCTCTTCACATTGAAGCAGGAAGATTATGAGAAGATCACATTAAATGAAGAGATCAGTGTGATCGGATACATGAGTGAAATAGAAGAAGGCAGCAAGCTTTTAACCAAAGGTGGCAATACGTTTGATATTACTGCCCAGGGCTGGAACGCTTTCAAACAATAGTCTACTTTTAATACTTATCCTATTTTATGAAGCATATACAACACGTAAAGTATTTACGGCTGCTCGTATATGCTTTTTTTATTTTCAGTGCCTGCAGCAAGGCCCACTACACATTCAATCAAAAATATGCTGCGCCTGCTTTACAGGAAGATGTACAGGTGCTACGAAAAGTGCTGGAAGCCAATCACCCCTCGCTGTACTGGTACACACCAAAAGATACTATTGATACCTACTTCAACCGACTGGAAACAGGCATTACAGATTCACTTACCGAAATTCAGTTCAGGAACAGGGTAGCAGAAACAGTAGGCAAGATTCGTTGCGGCCATACCAGTGTTCGCTTTTCAAAAGCCTATTATGCAACCGTTCGCAAACACAGGTTTCCTATGTTTCCCCTCTATCTTAAAACATGGAAAGATAGCATGGTGGTGGTACAAAGTGTTTGGCCAAAAGATTCTGTTTTCACCAGAGGCACCATCGTTACGGCCATCAACGGATGGAAAAACAAAGCATTATTAGATTCCATGTTCCAACTCATCAGCACAGATGGTTATTCGGATAATTATAAAAGTCAGGTAATTAGCGGCAATTTTCCTGCATGGTATGCAGTAGCATTCGGGCAGCCCTCTTCTTTCACCATTGATTACATCAATGCAAACGGCGAGCAGGCAAGTACCACCATTAAAGCTTTCGTACCGGTAAAAGACAGTACAGCCAATGCAGATTCGCTTCTTACCAAAATAATCGTCTCCAAAAAAGAGCCACATTTGGGAAACAGGAAACTGGCGTTATTAGATAAAAGGGCACTTTACATAGATACTATTGCGCATACAGCCTGGATGCACCTCGCTACTTTTGATGGTGGCCGTTTAAGAGGTTTTTTCAGGCGTTCTTTTAAAATGATGGACCGCTTACACATTCAGCATTTGGCCATCGACCTCAGAGAGAATGGAGGTGGTACTGTTGAAAAAAGTGTGTTACTTACAAAGTATCTGAAAGATACAGCTTTCAAAGTAGGCGATACCGTAGCTGCTGTAAGCAGGAGTTTTCAATACAGGCGATACATTAAGCCTTGGTGGGTGTATTGGCTGCCCATGCATTTTACGGCACACAGAATGGCCGATGGCCGAATTCATCAAAGAAGGTTGGAGCATCATTATTACAATCCCAAACAAAAACATCATTTCAACGGGCAGGTATACTTAGTGCAGGGCGGTTATACTTTTTCGGCAGCTACCATGTTTGAGGCTACCTTGAAAGGGCAAAAAAATGTAACGCTCATCGGCGAAGAAACAGGTGGCGGGTATTACGGCAATTCTGCCATGCATTTACTGAACATACAATTGCCGCACAGCAAGCTGAGAATAATATTACCCATGTACCGTTTGGTGATGGATAAGAACAGGATAAAGAACGGAAGGGGTGTAATGCCCGATATTCCGGTATATCCTTCATCACAAGCTATCAGGAACGGAAAAGACCCTAAACTGGAAGAAGTGAAAAAGCGTATCAAAGCCAACAGTCAACACGCCTATTAATCAATCACCTTGAGTACCTCATTATTGTCGTCCAATGCTACAAAGGATGCCGTAAACCCTTGTTCTATCCTTCCCAGCGGCAAGCCTGCGATCTTTGCAGGATACAGGCTGCACATACGTAAAGCTTCTTCCAGTGTTATATCACAATAAGCAACCAGGTTCTTTACCGCTTTGAGCATAGTTAATGCAGACCCGCTCAATATGCCGTTGCTCTCATATTTATCACCTGCCAGTTGATGAGGATAAGGTCCGGTAGTTGTTTCCGTAACAGCATCGGTGATCACAAATAATCGCTCCTGCATGATCTTCTTTGCGATCTGCACAGCAGCAAAATCTACATGGTACCCATCGGGAATGATGCTCGCCATCACGGTTGGATGATTGAATACGGCACCTACCAACCCGGGTTCGCGGTGTTGCAAAGGGCTCATAGCATTGTATAAATGTGTTACCGTTGGAATACCTGTATTAAAAGCCTCCACTGCTTGCGCATAAGTGGCATTGCTATGGCCGGCAGAAATGAGGATATCATAAGACCTGATCAAAGCAACCACTTCCTCACTGCAAACCTCAGGTGCTAACGTAATCATACGAATCACCCCTTTCCCATACTCCAGCAAAGCTTTTACTTCTTCTACAGATGGGCTATGAATGAAGGAAGCAATATGTGCACCCCGCTTTACCGTATTGATCCACGGGCCTTCGATATGCAGGCCTAAACAACCTTTACCACCCTGCTTCCAATAATCCCTTACCGCATCAATACATTGGTAAAACACTTCATAATTGTTGGTGGCTACCGTAACACAAAAATGCAAAGCACCGCCCATGCTACAGTAATCATAGAGCTTAAACAACGCATCCGCTTCGGGGTACATGGCAAATAATTTTCCATGTGCCCCATAGATCTGTAAATCGATCAAGGCAGGAATTAACGTTGTATATTTTAGGGTGGAAAGGTTTTCGATGGAAGCTGAAGGAACCACCGCTACGATCTTTTTATCTTCTGTAATAATGGAATGATGGTATAACCATTCTTCTCCTGTAAATATTTTTTCTGCGGAATATACTTGTTGCATATTGCTATTCATTTTACTCTTCGCTCAAAATTTTAAAACCATCCGCATCTTTCCAGAAAGGAAATTTTGTTCTTACCTCTCCCAATGTTTCTTTGTTCAGCATTATGGTAAACACATCTTCCTCATTGGCCTTATGATAGAGTGTTTCACCCAGGGGACCTACAACCATACTATCGCCACTGTGATAAATACTATTGCCATCATATCCGATCCTGTTCACACCCACCACATAACACTGGTTTTCTATGGCCCTGGCCACCAGCAAAGATTTCCAGGCATGGCTCCTTCTTTCAGGCCAATTGGCTACGTACAATAAAACATCATATTCTTTATCAGCTGCTGTAGCATCAAATGATTGCCTTGCCCACACAGGGAACCGAAGGTCGTAACAGATCTGCAGGTTTACTTTCCAACCGTTCACCGAGGCGATCACCCGTTTATTGCCCGGCGTATATTTTTCATCTTCTCCTGCAAAAGCAAAACAATGGCGTTTATCATAATACCCGTACTGACCGTTGGGCAGCATCCATAGCAACCGGTTGAAATAAAATCCATCTTCTTCAATAATGAGGCTTCCCGTGAGAATAACCTTTTTGGCAGCAGCTATTTTTTTCATCCACTGCACGGTTGGCCCTTTCATATCTTCTGCCAGTAACTCAGGTTGCATACTAAAACCTGTGCTGAACATTTCCGGCAATACCACTACATTGGTTTTGTGGGTGATGGAAAGAATTTTTTCTTCCAGCATTGCCAGGTTGGCCAACTTATTTTCCCAAACAAGATCAGTTTGGATGATGGAAAAAGTGAGCGACATATTTTAACTACATTCTTTTAATGAAACCGATAGGCAAACTGTAAAGATCCCCATGCATGGCCCTGGAACTGTGTGGTGCATTCTTTCGTTTGCAGTACTGCTTCTAATTTACTGCTCCACCTCTCTTTAGCGAATGCCAATCCGATAGTTTGTTTAAACACAAATGTTTCAGGTGTTTTGGTGATCGTTCCGCTTTTGTTTCCAAACAAATTACCCTGAACGGTGGCATTATATCCCTGTACTATAAGTTGCGGAAATAAATAGAAGAATAACTCCCGGTGTTTGCCTGCTGTTTTATCGGTTGAAACAACAGCGTTATACAACACACTTTCACTATTCTTCGCAAACTTACCAATACACAAATAAGTACCCGCTTTTGCATTGATGAACACAGATCCCAGTTCGGCCTCTACTGCGGGTGAAAGTTTTACTGTACCACTGTTATCAACAATTGCCGATGGCGTATAACTAAAACCGGTATTAACTGCAAAAGCCTCCTGCACCTGGTAATGCCAACCGATCACAGAATACAGGCCCTCCAGTTTGTGGATACCATTTTGAAGATTCTCTGCCAAAGAATTAGTACCGATGGTGCCGAGGGAAGCATACCACTGAAATGCTTGTCCGTTAGCATAAAAATGTGTTTGACTGTATTTGCCAAAGAGGTAACCACAAAAACTTCTATCTATTTCCTCTGCAAAAAAAACCTGGGCATAGTAAGGCGTAAAAATGGTTTGTGCTAATTGGTATTCCCGTAACAGTTTATCCGCTTTCTTTTGATACGCTTTTCGGTAAGTTAAAAAAAGGCCGTTGGTATAATAGCGGTCTGAGCCCTGCAACAGGTACGCATCATTATCTGTTACAACAGAGAACTCCTGGCTGTACGATCTGGCGGCTGGCGGCTGTGCGACAATGGGTAATACAAAACAACTAAGAATAACAGTGATCAGAAGCTTCATGCAGCAGATTTCATCATGAAGATAAAACTTAATCTTTCTTTTCCCGAATATTCATAATGACCTGCTGAATAAGCGGTTGTTCAAAACCTTTCTGTAGCATGTATTGCGTGGTTTTGGCCATTCGGTTAATGTATTGTTCAGCAGCTAAGCTTTTCCACTTTGCCGCAGTAAGTTGTTGCAGGGTTTGGTGGTATTGTTCCTCATCTATTGCGGAAAGTGCTTTTTTAATATTGTATGCACTCACTTTTTTCAACTTAAGTTCATATTGAATTTTTACCCTACCCCATTTTTTCATACGAAACTTACCACCGGCAAACTGGATGGCAAAGCGTTCTTCGTTCAAATAATCTTCTTCTATCAGTTGCGAAAGCAGTTGCTCCACCTCTGTTGTTCGCAGGCCATAACCATATAGTTTTTCTTTAGCTTCGGCATGGCTACGCTCCTGGTAAGCACAATATTGTTTAAGCTTTTGTAATGCCTGCTGTGGTGTTAGTTTTTGCCTGATCATCCTGTTATTTGCTTGTGTTGCCCAAAGTGATGCGGATGAAAGGATTGCGACGCAACCGAAGCTGCACAAAGCGTTGCTGCCGGTATCACCTCCTTCCTGTCCCTTGCAAAACTATCCACAAAAAGCATGAATAAATTGTGGATGGAATATTAACATTTTACAGTAGGTTTGTTGCCATACATAAAATGGAAACTGATTATGAAGTTCATCGTTTCATCCTCTTCTTTATTAAAGCATTTGCAACAAATCAGCGGTGTAATTAATGCCAACACGGTACTGCCTATTTTGGAAGATTTTTTATTTGAGATTGAAGATAAAAAACTGAACGTGGTGGCTACCGACCTGGAAACGGTAATGCGGGTACAGATGGATGTGGAAAGCAAAGCGAGTGGAAAAGTTTGTATTCCTGCTAAGATATTGATGGATTCTTTGAAGAATATTGCCGATCAGCCGCTGACTTTTAACATTGATAAGAATTACAGTGTTGAAATTACCAGCGATAACGGTAAGTATAAAGTGATGGGCGAAAACCCCGATAACTTTCCAAAAGAGCCTACCGCCGATGATACCACTGCCTTTACCATGAGCAGCAGCGGATTAGTAACTGCTATCAACAAAACATTATTCGCAGTGAGCAATGATGATTTGCGTCCGGCGATGACAGGCGTTTTCTTTGAATTAACAAGAGATGGCGTTCAGTTCGTTGCTACCGATGCACATAGGCTGGTACGTTATAAAAGAACCGATGCCAGGGCAACGAAAACCGATTCGTTCATCGTTCCTAAAAAACCATTGAACTTATTAAAGAATGCCTTGCCTGATAATGATGATGAATTAAGCATCAGCTACAACAATAACCATTTGTTTGTAAGCCATGGTGAAGTGCAGATGATCTGTAGACTGATCGATGCCCGTTTCCCAGATTACAAAGTAGTGATACCGGCTGATAATCCATACAAACTGATCGTAAACAAATCCGATTTTCAAAGTGCTTTGCGCCGTGTGAGTGTATTCTCTAATAAGAGTACCAACCAGGTGGCCCTTACCATCAGCGGCAGCGAACTGCAAATGGCCGCTCAGGATGTAGACTTTAGCTTTGAAGGAAATGAAAGAATGAGTTGCCAGTACGATGGCGGCGACCTGCAAATTGCCTTTAATGCGAAGTTCTTAATTGAAATGCTGAATGCAGCTGATACAGATGAAGTGAAAATTGAATTATCTACGCCAACAAAAGCAGGTATCATTAAACCATCGGAACAGGCGGAAAACGAAGAGCTGCTGATGCTGGTAATGCCTTTGATGCTGAATAACTAATTTTATTTTTCTTTTGGATAAAAACCCCGATGGCTAAGGCTACCGGGGTTTTGTTTTTCTGCTTACATTCATACTATTAACGCTTGCTGCTATGTTTACCAATATTGTTACCCATTTTGAAACACTGGAACAACGGCCACTGGAGCGAATGTTGTTTTTAGTAGGAGGCCTCTTACTATTCTGGATCATGGAAGGCTCAATACCCCTTGTTCACCTAACTTACAAAAGCACTAAACTGCATCATGCAGCGATTAACTTCGGGTTCACGCTCATTCATCTCATCATTCATACTTTCCTGGCCATACTAATTATCCGGCTGAGCGACTGGTGCAGGAACAACCAGTTTGGCTTGGTATACTGGCTGAAGGCAAGCATAGGATCCACGATCCTACTATCTTTCCTTACACTTGATTTTTTTGGCGGCTGGCTGGTACACATTACAGAACATAAGCTTAAATTTTTATGGCAGTTCCATGTAGTGCACCATGCCGATAATAAAGTGGATGTAACTACCGGTTTACGGCATCACCCGGTAGAAAGCGTATTACGTGGATTGTTCTTTTTCATAGGAATCATGGTATGTGGCGCCCCTATGTATGCGGTGATGATCTTTCAAACTATATTGGTGCTTTCTGCTGCCTTCACGCATGCCAATATTGCTTTACCGAAGGGGTTGGATAAAATGTTGAGCTATGTATTTGTTTCGCCCAATATGCACAAAGTACACCATCATTGGAAACAGCCTTTTACGGATAGCAATTACGGAGCGGTATTAGCAGTGTGGGACCGGCTGCTGGGTACGTTTATGAAACTGGATACGGCTGATTTGAAATATGGGTTAGACCGTTATTACCCTAATGAACAGGATGAAAATTTTATGGCATTACTGAAAAAGCCTTTCGGTAAGATGGAATAGATTTTCTGCATCTTTGCGCAAATTTTTGTAATGAAGAAAGTTGCAATGATCCCTGCACGCTACGCTGCCACCCGTTTTCCTGCCAAGCTCATGCAGGTGCTGGGAAATAAAACCGTTATCCGCCATACTTATGATAATACCATCGCTACCGGTTTATTCGATGATGTATTTGTGGTAACGGACAGCGATATCATTTTCAACGAAATTACACAGCATGGTGGTAAAGCCATTATGAGCAAAAAGGCACATGAAAGCGGTAGTGATCGTATTGCAGAAGCTGCGGAAGGTTTAGATGTGGAAGTGATTGTGAATGTACAGGGTGATGAGCCTTTTGTAAAAAGAGAACCGCTGGAGAAACTATTGCAAGTATTTGAAGATGCTACTGTACAGGTAGCCTCTTTGATGCAGGTGTTGAAAGACGCTAAACTGATCGCAGACCCTAACTATGTGAAGGTAGCCGTTGATAAAAATATGAACGCGTTGATGTTCAGCAGAAGTGTGATCCCTTATCGCAGGGATACAACTATTTCTCCCGTTTATTATGAACATATTGGGGTGTATGCTTTTCGAAAGCAGGCACTCATCAACTTTACCAACTGGGAAATGACACCCCTGGAAGCCGCTGAAAAAATAGAATGTTTACGTTACTTAGAGAATGGTATTCCCTTGAAAATGGTAGTTACCGAATACATGGGCATTGAGATAGATACGCCGGAAGATTTGGAGAGAGCACAGGGGTTAATAGCGTAACGCCTCTATAGTAGTAAGCTGATCATGTATTATCGCCCTGACACTGTCTAAGGCATCGGTGTTTGCCCGATTATTTTTATCGGCATCAATCATCAGTTTATTTTCTTCTATCCTTGCCTTTATATACTGCCTCATTAAGTTGATCTTTTGTTTGGATAACAGCGTATCGAGCGGCAGTTTGTCTACACTATCCACTATAAGGGAACAGGCATGCCACGAAGGTGCAGCAATATTGTTCATCTCAGCAATGCGAACATTTACAGATTTAAACGCTCTGCCCTTTCTTACATTTAGTGCTTTTGATTCATAATCCGAGAACCTGCTCAATAGTTCTATCATTTGTGCTTTATAGGTTCGGTGTGTAACCAGGTAAAAAGTAGCAAGTGAAAGTGTACAAAACATTACCACAATGCCTGTAATAACAAATGGCCGCCACAGGCTTTGCATGGCATAAAAACAATAACCGAATAAAGCCCCGCTCAGCAAGCCGCCCAAGTGCGCTGCATTATCTATGCCGGGCTGCATACCGCTGAATAAAGAATACACGACAAAAATGAGGAAGCTTTGCAGCAGTGCAAAACGGATACGGCTGTCGATCAGGTTGGTGGTTAACAGTGCAATGAAAGTACCGTATAAACCAAAAATAGCTCCCGAGGCTCCGGCACTGATGCGGCTACCCGTCCACCATATACTTACCAAACTGGCAAAGATACCGGTGCATAGGTACAGGATAATCATAAGCCATTTGTTAATGATCGGTTCCAGGTAACGGCCCACAAAAAAGAGTGCATACATATTCAGGAACAGGTGTACAAAACCGATATGCACAAAGTTGCTGGTGATCACCCGCCACCATTCGCCACCTAATGTGTAGATGCGGATATTTCCTCCCCAGTGATAAATATCCATTACGTTAGGCTCGGTAAAAGAAACACCGGAAGCCACCATGGCAATAAATACCAGTACGTTGATGGCGATTAAAGAATAGGTTCCGATAAAATTACCTTTCGTTAAAACGATATGATCAGAATAGTTAGCCTTGTTGTGACTAAAATAAGAGCGGAAGAGCTCGGATAGCTGTTCTGGAGAATAGATCTTCCTGTTCAACCGCATATACTCTTGCAGCACTTGTATATTTTTTTGATTTCGCTTACCGCTGAAAGGATTCCATTGCATGGAGGCACTTTCGATGGTACCGCTATTTTCATGTACAGTAAATGAAACCTGTTCACCGGTGGTGAACATACCCACTTTTGTTCTACCAACGATTTGATGATTATTGATAATAGTATGCTGCCAGTTCAGATCATTCATAGAAAGACTAGCTAACATGATCCACTGTTCAGGCAAAAGAGCTTGTTCAATATTTTCTACAATAAAGGTTGACTTCATACAGGGTGTTGCATAGCAATTTTAATTAATTTTTCCTATACCCACAATAAAATGAGATAGATTATTTTTAAAATATCTTTTTGAGTGGGAAAATACAATGCTGATGCAAGGGCTAACACTAATAGGGAAGTTTCATTTTCCAGCAATGTCTTCGACCATCGGAGGCATTCGATGAGAAATAAATTCGTAATTCTCCATTTAGAATCAATTAATCCTATTTTCTCATCGTGTCTATTTCAATTAAGCGATAATTTTTTTCTCCGGGAATTGCAACGGTTTTTTTCGACTCAAACAAGAGTGTAAGCCATATATATCCCATATACAAGCTATATATATCTCATATATATCCCAACCTTTTAAAGGAATGGCTTATATATGTTTTATAATAGTTTTAATACTATTTTGTAGTTGTTTTATTCCAGATGATGAATCCAATAAAGTACTGCTTTACTTCAGTTTAATCGTATCCATGGGCAGACTCAGCCATCGCTCATCACTTTTTCTTTCTGCTTATTCAAACCTTATTGCCTTCTTGCTAAACTCAGCCATCTCCCTTCCCTCTAATAAAAACCTAAAAATACCGGCCTACCCATTATTGGTTGAGCAGTATACCCTTCAGCGAATGGCTTTTACCTATCTTTACGCCCTCATTTTTTGTATCAAACCAAGCCTATGCAGTTCAGAAATTTCAAGATGGTAAGCTATGTGGTGTATGGAAGAGGAAGTTTTAACCAGTTAGATGAAATACTGGCACCACAAAGAAAGCCTAATGCTCCCATGATTTTTTTGGTAGATCATTTCTTTGAAAACAAACCACTCGTTAACAGGATCCCATTACGGGGTAATGATAAAATACTGTTTGCCGACGTTACCCATGAACCTAAGACCAAACAGGTAGATGCACTGGCACAGGAATTGAAAAGTGAGTTTGGTACCATCAGCGGTATCATTGGTATTGGCGGCGGCTCTACGATGGATCTTGCCAAAGCTGTTTCCTTAATGATGACCAACCCGGGCTCTTCTGCTGATTACCAGGGATGGGACCTGGTAAAACTTCCCGGTGTTTATAAAGTGGGTATCCCCACGTTAAGCGGTACAGGTGCAGAAGTATCCAGAACTACCGTATTAACAGGCCCAACACGTAAGCTGGGAATGAACTCAGATTTTACACCTTTCGATCAAATTGTACTCGATCCTGAATTAACCAAGAATGCCCCCGTTAACCAGCGCTTTTATACAGGTATGGATTGTTATATCCATTGCATTGAAAGCCTTGAAGGAACTTACCTGAATGAATTCAGTAAGAGCTATGGTGAAAAAGCATTAGAGCTTTGCCAGGAAGTATTTTTAGAAAAAGACGGATGGGATGATAGCAGCGATGATAAATTAATGATGGCTTCTTATGCCGGTGGTATGAGTATTGCCTACAGCCAGGTAGGTGTGGCACATGCTGTAAGCTATGGCTTAAGCTACCTGCTGGGAACGAAACATGGCATTGGCAACTGTATTGTGATGAACCATTTGGAAGAATATTATCCGCAGGGCGTGGATGAATTTAAACGTATGGTGGAGAAGAATAAAATAGATATTCCTGTGGGCATTTGTAAAGGGCTTTCAAATGAACAGTTCGATACCATGATCAATGTTTCCTTAGGTATGAAACCTTTGTGGGAAAATGCATTGGGAAAAGACTGGGAAAAAATAATGACAAGGGAAAAACTTAGGGCTCTATACGAAAAATTATAAATTTTTCTCATGCAGAAGCATGAATAGCCTACATACTTTCAAAAAAGAGACTGCTTGGAAGCAGTCTCTTTTTTATTGCCAATATTTCCACTGCAAACGTTACCAATTTATCCGCAACCATGTCTTACTCAAATAAGCAATCCTTTTCTTTTATATTTATTCATTGAACAGAAGATGACCACTCATCTCTGTTCTTACGCAAAAACAAAAGCGTATACAAAACGATTGCCATGAAATCAACTTGCTATTCTATTTATTCATAACATAACCAACTTCCTTCCCTCATCATCTAACAACACCATATGAACAAAAACCTGATACTCTGGTCTGTAACCGTTGCCTTGGGCGGATTACTATTCGGCATGGATGTAGCCAATATTTCCGGGGCCGAACAACGGATACAGCATTTATGGAACTTAAGCGACCTGCTGCATGGTACCGCCATTGCCATGGCCTTATACGGAACCATCATCGGTGCTGCCGGCGGTAGTATTCCTGCCAATAGGTTCGGCCGTAAAAAAACACTGATTGTTATTGGCTTTGTTTTTCTTATTTCGGCCCTTGGCAGTGCGATGGCGAATGATGTGTACACCTTTATGGCTTTCCGTTTTCTCGGCGGACTGAGCATCGGTGCATCTTCAGTGGTGGCGCCGGTGTATATTTCCGAGATAGCGCCGCCACAGCATCGCGGTAAAATGGGTATCGCCTTCCAGTTAAACGTAGTTTGCGGCATACTACTGGCTTATTTTTTTAATTATCTATTGCAAGGTGTTGGAGGAGATAACGACTGGCGTTATATGCTGGGTTTAATTGCTGTTCCATCCTTATTCTTTTCCGTGATGATGTTCTTCACACCCGAAAGTCCGCGCTGGTTACTATTGCATCAAAACAATGAAACTGAAGCCCGAAAAGTGTTTGAGCGAAGCGGTGCCAATGCCGATCAGCTGATCCATGAAATAAAACATACCCATAAAACCCAAAAAGAATTTCTCTTTTCTAAAAAGTTTGCAAGACCGCTGTTACTGGCTTTTTTACTGTCCTTCTTTAACCAGTTATCGGGCATTAATGCCATCATTTATTTTGCGCCACGGGTTTTTGAAATGGCCGGCCTGGCAAAAAGCGCTGCTTTTTTATCCAGCGCCGGTATAGGTATTGCCAATTTTTTATTTACCATATTGGGCTGGTACCTGATCGACAGGAGCGGCCGCAGAACGCTGATGTTTATCGGTTCTATAGGTTATATCGTTTCCTTATCACTCACCGCTCTGGCTTTTGCGGGCTACATACATGGTGGTATTACCTGGTTTGTATTTTTATTTATCGCTGCACATGCTGTTGGGCAGGGCTCTGTTATCTGGGTATTTATTTCAGAGATATTCCCCAATTCCGTTCGGGCAGCAGGCACTTCATTCGGTTCTTTAACGCATTGGTTTTTTGCAGCACTGATCTCACAAACCTTTACCTACTTCGCCAATAAAATAGGAGGCGCTTATATTTTCGGTTTTTTTGCGGTGATGATGGTATTTCAACTCATCTATGTATGGAAGCTGATGCCTGAAACAAAAGGGGTTGCGCTGGAAGATATGGAAAGCAGTATGGTATTGCATTAATAGATTTTTGTAACCCACAATAGCAATACTGTTCAACAGTTGTTGCCTGCCCGTTCGGTCAGACGGGCATCGCAGTCTTCAGGTTCCTGTTCTAATACAAGCATAAAAAAGTGGGTCACTCCTAAGGAGTGACCCACTTTTATTTCGTGCTATAACTGCTACTCTAATATTTTCTCCACCCTGGTCATCTTTCCATCAGCATTCATTCCTTCTAAAACCAATCTGAGTTTTTTACTTACATCGTTATTGTAAAACTCTATCCTTGTTCTTGGATTCCGCTTATCTGTCATTAAATAAGGATTCCAGTACAGTGTAGTTCTCAGATCAGGGTCGCTATTCATAGGGGCATTGGCATAGTTGGGAGAATAGAATTCTTTATACGTGGTATAACCGCCCAGAATAGTGGTGGGCATTCCCGGAGTGCTATACACTCTTTTGCCATCGTTACCTCTTTTTGTATATACAGCAATAGCGCCGCCCGGAGCACCGCCTGTTGCACCAAAGAATGGCGGCCTAAATACTTTAATGTAAGCAATATCAGTCATGGGAATAGATTGCAACTGATCGGGTTGTGCCTGCATTTCATCAAGGAACAATGAAGTAGGGCTATTACGCCAGCTAAGCGTGGGTTGACCGCCATTATAATTGATTTGTAAACCGGGAACCCTTCCCTGCAAATACATAAACACATCCATAGCACCTTGTGCAAATACATCGGAGCCCACATCAAACTGGTAACCATCACCACCGCTGAACAAACCATTCGCATATTTTTCATCTAGTTCTTCCAGCTTGCTTTTTGTTTTCGCCCTTACTATCACTTCCTGCAAAGTAGTTGAGGCCATCAGTTTTTCAAGTCGCAGTTTTTCATCATAAAAATATTTCAGCCGCATTTTAGCAAGGCTGTCATTCCAATTGGTGAGCGGAACAAATGGTGTAGTTCTTACCAAAGAATTGTTGTTATTGGGCAGGGCGAATAAGCCATTAGAAAAAGTAACATCAGTTCGGTCCACCAATCTCTTATCTCCATTAAAAGTATAATAGAGTTTAACAGTATCGAAGAAGAAGATACCTCGCTGATCAAATGAGCCGTCGTTTCCAACAGGAATCATAATGAACTGTTTACTACTGTCTTTCCCTACCACAATTAAATTTAACAGTGGTTTAGTAGGAGAACGCGAAAAGGCATTACCAAAAACTTTTCCCTTGATCTGGAGGTAATCATCATCTTTAGGAAACTTGATCGTAGGTAGCTTGCCTTGAGAAATCTCATCCCAATTATACCTGCGCCAACCATGTGTAAGCAGCACCAGGTCACGGTTATGTTCAACACTATCTGCATCACTTGAAAAATAATACGCCGGGTTATGAATATAGCCCTTCACTTCACCTGATAGAAGCAGATCGGAATAAATATTTGTTTTAGTATCTGTAGCCACATCAGCATCGGTAATGGCAACAGACATATTTGTTAGTGCTGTATCTGAAACAAAAAACTCAATAACGTTTTTACCGCGTTTGGAAAGGCTTACCTGCGCCGGTTCAACTTTTGTATTGAACTGGTGCAGATAGTTGTTTACAAAAACCACTCTTTCTGCAATTGGCCTCCATTCACTATTGAACAAGGTTATTTGCAAAACACCGGTTGGGAAATCTGTGGTAGGTATTTCAGCTACTATGCTTGTTTTAATGCTGAAGTTGATTCTCGATTTATACACCAACTGGTGGTTCATGTGTGCAGCGAGATATAATGTTTTTTCATTATCGGGAACATCAGGTGTTCTTTCTACCAGCACGGCACACTGCTCGCTTCTTGGCACCTGAACCGACATTACAACACCCGAAGGTTTAGGCGTAGGTAAACTACTGGTGGTTGTTTTTCCAAATTCATCTATCCAGGTAATATGATAGGTTTCGCCTTTTTTATAATCCAATGAAAAAGAGCCCATGCCATCATGTTCGGCAGCAAAGGAATCGATCAACACATTCTTACTGTTCTTAATGGCGCCGGTTACATACACAGGTAATCCGTTCTGGTTCACCGCTTTAAAAGCGATGCGATTGGTAAGCCCTTCAATAATATTGCCTCCTTCAGGAAAAAAATCGAGCGTTGTTTTATTGATCACCGGTGCTTTCGGTTTTGAATCCGGCTGATAAATCGCGATGTCTTTATCGAATAAAAAAGCAGAATCGAAATTGAGCATCCACTGTGTATAAGCTCTTACATGAATAGTAGATCCTGTATAATTAGCCGGTACTACAAATTGCCCCTTTGCAGAAGAGCGGAAAATAGGTGATACCGTATGGCTAAGAAGCTTGCCAGAAGCATCGTACCAATCGGCATAGAAATTTTTACTGTAATAAGAAAGGTCAGAACCAGCCATCAGGTAAGCTTTGAACCAAATGGTTTCTCCTTTATTGTACAAAGCCTTATCAAAATGAAGATGTGCTTTTTCATACAGGTACTGATCACTGTAAATATTCAGTATCGAATCCATTACCTGGGCATGAATAGAAGATGTACTGCAAAAAAATATTACTGCTGCTGCAAGCAATTTCCTAATGTGTAACATGAAGAAAAATTTGAATTGATAACTATCAAAAATAACACCATTAAATGCGCAACCGGATTAAAATTTAATGATGAAAATAGTTTATTTCCGCAATCGATCGCGTTAAAATAGGCGGGGCAGTTAAAAAAAGAAACATCGCTTACTAATCTGATTTTAATAAGCGATGTTTAAAAGAGGAGAATGATTTTAAAGGATGGTATAACTCATCGATCCATCTTTTTCATCTTTCAGCTGAATACCTAAGGCTGCCAGTTCGTTTCTGATCTTATCACTGGTAACAAAATCTTTCCTGACTTTGGCTTCTTTACGAATGTTGATGAGCAATTGTAATACGCCGCCTAATTTTCCATCATCATTAGCCTGCATGGCTGTTAACCCAAAAATATCTTCCAGGTAAAGTTTAAATTGTTGTTGCAGGTTGCTTATTACTGTTGTACTCAATGCATCGGCTGCTATTTGCTGGTTTTTTATTCCATTAATCACGGGTACCAGTTCAAACATATTGGCCAGCACTTTAGCAGTGCTTATATCATCGTTCATAAATGCTTCAAACTCATTCGCCAGTTTCAGTACTTTTTGCTCAAGCTCTGTATCCGATGATTGTGCAGCTGTTACCTGCAATTTCCGAAGGTTCTCATAGGCTTCCCATAAACGTTTCAATCCTTTTTCTGCAGCTTGTAAAGCTTCATTACTAAAATCTAAGGTTGACCTGTAATGTGTTTGCAGGATGAAGAAACGGATGGTCATGGGATGATAGGCCTGCTGCAACAAAGGATGGTTGCCACTGAACAACTCAGTTAGCTTGATTACATTATTATAGCTCTTACCCATTTTTCGGCCATTAATAGTGATCATGTTATTGTGCATCCAATAACGGGCCGGGGTTTTATGATTGCAAACAGTACTTTGTGCAATCTCACATTCATGGTGCGGAAACTGAAGGTCCATTCCCCCGCCATGAATATCAAATTCTTCTCCCAAATATTTAGTGCTCATTGCCGAGCACTCAATATGCCATCCCGGGAAACCTTCTCCCCATGGGCTTTTCCAACGCATGATATGTTCCGGCGGTGCATTCTTCCACAGGGCAAAATCATTCTTGTTCTTTTTCTCATCCTGGTTATCCAACTCACGGGTAGACTCCAGTTGTTCTTCAATATTTCTTCCACTCAGCATACCATAAGGCAAGCCTTTGGCAGCATAATCTTTATGATATTTTTCTACATCAAAATAAACGGAGCCATTCACCTCATACGCATACCCATCTTTTATAATTTCTTCTATCATGTTGATCTGCTCAACAATATGTCCTGTGGCCGTAGGTTCTATACTTGGTTCAATGTTGTTGAATTGCTTCATGGCCCAATGAAACAGGTTGGTGTATTTCTGCACCAGCTCCATGGGCTCCAATTTTTCGAGTACTGCTTTTTTACTGATCTTATCTTCCGCTTCACGGCCTTCTTCTTCAAAGTGCCCGGCATCGGTGATGTTTCGTACATAACGCACTTTAAAACCCAGGTGTGTTAAATAACGGTACAACACATCGAAAGTGATATAGGGCCTTGCATGGCCCAGGTGACTTTCGCCGCTGACCGTAGGACCGCATACATACATACCTACCAGTCCGGGTGTGATGGATTGAAAAACTTCTTTTTTTCGTGTGAGCGAATTATAAACTTTTAGAGACATAGTTGTTTGTTGTACTTAATTGTGAAATGCAAAGTTTTGTAAGTGCACTGCGGCACAAAAGTAGAAATAGCTGCCTTAGCAACAACAACAGAAAACAGAAAGTTGAATGAATTGCATAGAAGGCGAAAATAAGCTTTATTTTTTCAACCGGAGATCTGTTACCAGCATAATGTGATCGCTTAGGTCTTCATCCACCATATCAAACTGAAGCACATCAAAAGAAGGATCGGGCATAATATAATCGATGCGGAGTGTGGGTGATAAAGAAATGAACGACCTGCCCAGCCCAAAATCTTTTTCCAGGAAAGCATCTTTTCTCTCTCCGCGGATATGCCAGTAGGTATAACTATTGGGCACGTCATTAAAATCGCCGCAGATGATGGAAGGATAAGGACTTTCATTCAGTGCCGATCTTACGATCTGTGCCTGTATGCCTCTTCTTTTAAAAGCGGTGTTCATCTTCATAAAGATATTTCTCGATGCAACCAGCGATTCATCCTCCTTGATCTTTTCCATATCATCATAATCTTCCTTCTTAAACTGGTATGATTGTAAATGCGTGGTAAAAATGCGCAATGTATCGGGACCACGAACTACATCAGCATAAATTAAACTTTCAGCCAATGGATATTTTACTTTTCCGGAATCTATGATCGGGTATTTGGAAAAAATGATGCAGCCCGAACGATAGCCGTTCTTTCTGATATAATCCTTTGAGAAAAAATGATAAGGGTATTGCTGGTTGAGCAAGCCAATATTATCGCCTAAATTATTCTGTTCCGAATGGTTGAACTCCTGCAGGCAAATAATATCGGGCCTTAACTGCACAAGCGTTTTAGCAATTGATTCGCGGATATGTTTTTTGGTTTCCTTGTTCTTAGACAGGCCATTGAAACCCTGCACATTCCAGTCGGCAATTCGTAAGCTCAGCGGCGCTTTTGAAAAGCCCGCCCTTGCATGAAAAGCAAATAATGTTGATATCTGCTTCCAACCTACCAACAGGGTGATCAATGGAAGCAATACAAACCTTGGTTTTGCCAGCAGCCAGAATATAATAGAGAGAATAAGCAGGAGAATAAGATAAGGCATAGATAAAACGGTAAAACCAACCCAGGAAAACCAACCAGGCCCTAACCATGACCCGGCACAAGCCATTAAAAAAAGAACCATCACCACTGCATTCAGGGAGATAAAAAATATTTTAACAGCTCTTCTTACCACGCTTTTTGCCATGCTATAAATGTAAAGAATTATGGCAAGGCGATGTCTACAAGGTTGGGAAAGTGATCAGACAAATGTAAATGCGGCGTATGGTGTTGTACAGGTTGCAAAGGTTTTTTAAGCAAAGTAACATCTATACGTAATGTAGGTGAAATACTATCATAGGTGGTTCCCAGGCCCCAGTCTGTTTTTGTAAAGGCATCATCTAATCCTTTGCTGATGTAGTGATACACGTAGGTGGCAGGAACCGAGTTCATATCAGAACAGTAAATAAAGGGGACAGAAGTGGTATCTAACACAGAGCGAATGGTTTTGGCCTGTTCAACATGCAGTGCATCAAAATGCTTAAGTTTTTTGAATGTGCTTTTGTGCAGTATCAATGCTGTATCGGTTTGTAAAAAGCTCACTTCTGCAGGGTCTAATTCCAGTGCTTTGGTATGAATTTCCATGGAACGAAGGTGTGCATTGTAAAACCTTATCTTTTGATTGTGGATGAGAACATCTGCAAAAGACAATGCTTCAGTTGAAGCCTCGTTGGGAAAAACAATTCTTCCCGAATCAATGATGGGGAATTTTGAGAAGATGATGGTTCCATATTGTTCTTCTCCATCTGCAACGTTGTAAGCAAAATCTTTTGAGAAGAAGACATAAGGATAACCTAAAGAATCTTTGATAAAAGAAATATTATGCCTGTATCCCGAGCCGGTATACTCAGAAAAATCCTGTAAGCATAATACATCGGCTTTGGCCTCTTTAATAAATGCAAGCATTTGCCTGCGCTGCGATCCGGCTGAATCTGCTGAAGCCTGGTTATTCCTGAAGTTGCATACATTCCATGATAATAACCTAAAGCTTCCTTTCTTCTCATTCATAGAAAAACTATTGAAAATGTGGAAGCCCAATGTGCTGCTGATATTTTTATATCCTAATACAATTAACAGCAGCCAGATCCATCCTTTCTTTCCATAAACAAAAAAAGAAACGGGTAATAATATTAGCATGCCCGCCAGCAGGAAAGGAAAACCCAGGGCCAGAAAAGTGAAGGGCCAATATTGAACCGGATTGACATAAGGCGTTAAGCAGGAAAGCAAGTAGGCTATTGCTACCAGTACAAAAAAAATCAGGGTTATCTTTTTGATCGTGACCATCTCATATGAAAAATACGAGCACTACAGTTATAATTCTTCTTTACTGGCTCGTTTTAAAAATTCTTTTTCTTCGTCTGTAAGCATATGATAGCCTTGCTGGTTGATTTTATCGAGAATATCATCCAGCCTTTGCTGCGTTACATTCGGTGTTTTCTGGTAGGGCTTACCGATAGATTTGTAAAAGAGACGATCCCTGGAAGTTCCGGCTTGCTTTTTTTCAGGATTGAACAGGTTATCAAACCATGTTACCAACTGGTGCATCCATGCACCAATATCGATACCTTTTCTCAACTGTCGTATATAAACAAAACCGATGAAACCACCTGCCAGGTGTGCTAATGCATAACCGCCGCTGGCACTGGCAATGGTTGCGTAATCAATGGCTACGAAAATAAGTGTAAGCACCCACAAGGGAATACCCCCGTTGATCAGAGGAAATATCCTGTAATCCGGCGCTATAGTAGTTGCTGCCACAGCAATAGCCATTACCGCCGCCCCACTTCCCATAAAAGCGGGTGCCAGGTCAATATTCTGATGGAGTGCTGGAATAAAATTCATACCCAGTAAAAAGAAAACAGATCCTGCCACACCACCATAGATATATAGAGGGAACATGATTTTATTACCTGCCAGGTCTTGCAAAATATAGCCAAAGCCCCACAACCAAAGCAAAGTGCTGATCAATCCCCAGATACTATAATTGGAGATCATACAGGTAAGAATCGTCCATGGCCTTGTTACCAGCTTATCGAAGGAAGCGGGAAGTATAAACCAGTCGAGAATTTGCCTGTTGAAAAATGTTTCTGCGGTAGCGTTGCTATCGTAAGAAAGAAAATAAACGATCTTCAGGAAGTTAAGTAATACAAATACAATCGCATTAATGGCAACCAGCATTACCAATGCATTATCGCTTTCTCCCAATAATGGCTTTTTACTACGGTTGTATTCTCTCACACTCATACTTTCAAAATTGAGATTATTTTTTTGTGTTGTACTATTAAATTAATAAAACGTTCGCCGGTTTCTTTTGTTCCAGAAATATACCAGGATAATACCTACCAAAGCGCCACCTAAGTGGGCTACGTGGGCTACGTTATCGCCGGCAGAGTTGGCAACGGCCATATACAATTCGAAAGCAGCATAAAAAATCACGAACCATTTAGCCTTTACTGGAACAAAGAAGTACAAATAAATTCTTGTATTGGGGAAAAGGTAACCAAAAGCTGCCAGGCATCCGAAAACGGCTCCCGAAGCACCTAAAGTAGCCTCGTTCAGTTTTTCCATAAAACGGCTTCTGTAAGCATCTTGCGTAAAGGCATCCAGGGAATTGAAGGCCTGTATTAAATGCTGGCTTTCTATGTACAATACGATCATGTGACAAAAAGCTGCACCTAACCCACAGGAAATATAAAAAGTAAGAAACCGTTTGGGACCCCAGAGGTTTTCTAACACGGAACCGAACATCCACAAGGCGAACATATTACTGAATATATGATCGAAGCCTCCGTGCATAAAGAGGTGCGTAACAAACTGCCAAGGCCTGAACAGCGGGCTCTGCCAGGTATGCAGGGCAAACAAATCATCCATATTAATAATACCCTGTTTGCCAATTGTATTCTGTGCAAGAAAAAATAAACCATTAATGATGAGTAAATTCTTAATCACCAACGGAAGAATCTGAAATCTGGACGGCCTGAATTCTGTCATAATTTTTTAATTATTCGGAAAAGAAATTTTCTAAAACATCTCTTCCCTCTTATCCTCTCAGTTTAAGTTGTACCACATTCTCAATATGCAGGGTATGCGGAAACATATCTACCGGCTGAATTTTTGTAACACTGTATTTATCATCCAGCAGGGCCAGGTCCCTGGCCTGGGTGGCAGGATTACAGCTTACATACACGATAGTAGGCGATTGTATTTCCAATAATTTATTTACCAACTTCTCATGCATCCCGGCTCTAGGCGGATCGGTGATCACCACATCGGGAAAACCATGTTTATTGAAAAAAGCATCATCACAAATATCAATCACATCACCGGCTGTAAATACAGAGTGCGAAATACTGTTCAACGCTGCATTTTCTTTCGCATCTTCTATTGCTTCGGCAACCGCTTCCACCCCTACAATTTTTTTAGCTTGTTTACTTACAAAAATGCCAATACTTCCGGTACCACAATACAGGTCGTACACATTTTGTGTTCCATTTAACGCTGCGAACTCACGGGTTATGCGGTATAACTTCTCTGCTTGCCGGGTATTGGTTTGAAAAAAAGATTTCGGACTGATCTTAAACTGAAAATCTTCCAGCTTTTCAATAATATAGCCTTTTCCATGGTATACCTGCGGATGCAGATCGTATATACTATCGTTCTTTTTGGTGTTGATGGTATACAGCAGGGTTGTGATCTGAGGAAACTGCTGCATGATATATTCCATCAGTTGTTGCTGCATGTCCGCATCTTCAAAACCCAATACCACATTTACCATGATCTCACCGGTAGTAGCTATACGAACCATCATGGTTCTCAGCCAGCCTTCGTGCTGCCTGATATCGTAAAAAGGATAATTATGCTGTTTGGCAAAACGAACAATGGCTTTTCTAATTTCATTGGTAGGCTCCTGCTGCAAATGACAAACATCAATATCCACCACTTTATCAAACATTCCTTTGGCATGAAAACCGGCAAAGCCGTTCAACTCATTTACTGCTGGCTCTTCCGAAGCGATTCTTTTGTTAAACTCGTCATGCGGAATAAATCGTTTGGTAGAAAAAGTGTACTCGAGCTTATTGCGGTACAATGTTGTAGCATCTGCACCAATAATAGGAGAGATCGGCGGCAATACTACTTTTCCAATCCGCGTTAAATTATCTGTTACCTGCTTTTGTTTATACTGTAATTGTTGCTGATAAGGCAGCATCTGCCATTGACATCCGCCACATACACCAAAGTGCGAACAAAAAGGTTGTACCCTATCGGGTGAAGGTTTCTTCAAATTCACCACATACCCTTCCGCCCAGTCTTTCTTGTTCTTGGTCAACCGAACATCTGCTACATCACCGGGAATGGTATTTTCTACAAACACCACCTTGCCCTCTATACGGGCCAAAGATTTACCTTCGGCAGCATAATCCTGCAGAACAACATCCTGCAAAACGATATTTTGTTTTTTCTTTCTCACGGCGGCAAAAATACAGGTATGTTGCTTTGTAAATGCAGAAAGCGTAATGCTTTCATTTTACAAATGATTAACGGGCCTGCTTATTGAAATACTTACATTTACAAGCAGAACAATTCAATATGGTACAAATGAAGAACAGCTTAGTTATTGCTTTATTCTTATTTGCTTTTCAGTTGGCATCGGCACAACAAAAAACAACCGCTAACGGTAGAAATATTGCCATTACTTTAACGCCCTTTAAAAACACAAAAGTGTACCTGGGAAGTTATTACGGTAAATCGAAGATCATTGCCGATTCTGCCTGGCTGGATGATAAAAGTAAAGGTGTTTTTAAAGGAAATACCAAATTAACCGGCGGCATCTACTTCGTAGTATCGCCGCAATACACCATTCAGTTTGAACTGTTGATTGGTAATCAGCAACATTTTAGCATTGTGGCTGATTCTTCTAAAAAAGAAAATGCTGTGATCACGGGTTCTCCCGATAATGATCTCTTCAAAACTTATTCTGCTTTCACGGTTGAAAAAGGTAAAAAACTTACCCAATTAAATCAACAGCTTACGCAGGTGAAAACAGCTGCCGATTCCGCTTCTATTAAATCGCAAATCATTAAATACAATAAGGAGTTACAAGTATATCGTGAACAGCTTATCCGGCAACATCCCAATTCATTACTGGCAGCTTTATTAGATGCAATGAAAAGGCCAGATCTTCCCCCCATTCATGTAGTGAAAGGAAAGCCGGATTCTTTGTCTGCTTACTTATATGTGAAAGATCATTTTTGGGATGATGTTCTTTTCAATGATGACAGGCTATTGCATACACCTTTCTTTGAGCCGAAGCTGGATGATTACCTGAAATATTATGTTTCTCCCGAACCGGATTCTTTGATCAAAGAAGTAAAATACATATTGCTTTCTGCACGTACGGGTAAAGAAATGTATCCTTATCTCTTAACCAAATTCACCAATAAATACCTTAATCCCGAATACATGGGGCAGGATAAAGTTTTTCTTTATCTGTTTGAAAATTTCTATGCAAAAGGAGATACTACCATTTTAAATACTGCTTCTAAAAAAATGATCTTCGAAAGAGCTTACAGTATGATGGCGAATCAAATTGGTGTACAGGCTTCTCCACTTAATCTTACAGACACCAGTGGTAAAACGGTTTCATTATACTCATTGAAAGGACCTTTTACTTTTGTTGTTTTCTGGGATCCAACTTGTGGGCATTGTAAGGAAGAATTGCCTAAAGTAGATTCTATATACAAAGCAAAATGGAAAGCATTAGGTATAAAATTATACAGCGTGAATGTGAATGAAAAGATGATGAATGAACTGAAGCAATTTGTGAAAGAAAAGAATTTCAGCAGCGATTGGATTTATACTTATCAAACCAAAGAAGCAAGGGATGCTGAAATAGCTGCAGGTCAACCCAACTATAGGCAACTGTACGATGTTTTTAAAACCCCTACCATGTACCTGCTGGATGCCGAAAAGCACATCATTGCCAAACAACTTAGCCTGGAACAATTTGATGATTTGATTACCGTTAAGAGTAAGGCCAAAACAACGGCCAATTAATTGAACCCGTTATGAAAAAATATATTTACAGCTTTGCGTTATTGCTATTTTGTACTGCTGTAAAAAGCCAGCCTGTTTTTAGTTATGGCGATAGCTCGGTAAGCAAACAGGAGTTCCTGCAGGCGTTCAATAAAAACCCAAACAAAAATGGCAACCGGCAAAAGACCCTGAATGATTATTTAGACCTGTATATAAAATACAAACTAAAAGTACAAGCCGGTTATGATGAGCATTTGAATGAAGAGTCTTCCTTTGTAATAGAACTGGATAATTTTAAAAAACAACTGGCAGATAACTTCGTTAACAAAGAAGCGGGCATTGAAAACCTGATGAAAGAAGCTTTTGTGAGAAGCAAAAAAGATTTGCTGCTGCAACAGGTATTTGTGCCTTTTAATAAAGATACAGCCGCTGCATACAAACAAATTTTAGCAGCGTACAACGAATTGAAGAACGGTAAAAATTTTACTGCTACTTGTCTTCGTTATTCAACAGACTCTGAAACTATTGCTCAAAAAGGCCGCATTGGTTATGTTACCGTATTCTCACTTCCTTATGAAGTGGAAAGTATTGTTTACAACATTAAAGCGGGCAGTTTTTCAAAGCCTTATAAAAGCGCTGTTGGCTTTCATATTTTTAAAGTGGTGGCGGAGCGGCCGGCTGCTGGTAAAAGAACCTTCAAACAAATTTTGTTTTCAATAGCGCCGAATGTTTCTAGCGAACAAAAGCAGAGAATCATACATCTGGCAGATAGTGTATACAATACTTTGCTTAAAGGTGCCGACTTCGAAAAGAATATGCGCTTGTTCAGCGATGATGCTACGGCTCAATCATCCAACAATATTGAAGAGATCTCCGTTGGCCAGTTTACACCGGAGTTTGAAAACCCTGTATTTGAATTACATACTAAAGGCACCATCAGCAAACCTTTTACCACAGCTTACGGTGTTCATATTGTTCAATTGGTTGATGCCATTCCCGTTCCAGCAAAATATGAAGACGCTTTGGCTTCTTACGACCTGAAACAAAAAGTAGAAAGTAGCGACAGGCTACTGGTAAGAAAAAAACTATTAACAGATACATGGAAAAAAATTTCCGGCTATCATCAAGTCCCTTTCAATAAAGAAATAGTATTTAAATATGTTGATAGTGTTTTGCATAATCATTCTACGCACTCTATTCAATCGGTAAATGATAATACGGTTTTGTTTTCCTTCCCACAGCAACACATTAATGTAGCAGACTTTTTACAATACCTGCGTAATGCGAATCTATTAGAACGATTAAGAGAAGATCAATACGAGGCACTCTTCCGTTCATTCACCGGAAAAACTGTTGTTGCTTACTATAAAAATCATCTTGAAGATTTTGATCCGGTTTTCAAAAAGCAAATAAAGGAATTTGAAGAAGCAAATATTTTATTTACAGCAACAGACAAGCATGTTTGGACAAAAGCTGTTACAGATAGTATCGGTTTAAAAAATTACTATGGCCAACATTTGGAGAAATATCAATGGAAACCAGGTTATAGTGCAATAGTTGTATATGCAGCAACAAAGAACACTGCACAGAAAGTGGCATTGCAATTACAGCAGCAACCACAACTTTGGAAAAGTATAACAAGCAGCTACGGAGAAAGTGTTATTGCTGATAGTTCACGTTTTGAAAATAATGTTAGTAAGCCTTTAAAAGAAAAACTGGAAATTCAAAAAGGCTTCATATCTGCCATAGAAGCCAGTAACCTTAACGATAAGCCTTTTGTGTTTGCATTGGTAACAAGTGTGTTTGAAAAAACGGAACAGAAAAGCTTTGAAGAGGCTAAACCATCCGTAACTGCAGACTACCAGCAGGTGTTAGAAGACGGCTGGATCAAAGAACTTCAAAAGAGATATCCGGTAGTTATTAATAAGGAAGTTTGGAAAACCATACACTAAAACAAGAGGCACTTTTAAAAGCGCCTCTTTACTATTATACCAGTTCCTTTACCACGTTCCATATTACTTTTGGTTTACCCAAAGTGTAATAATGCAAAACAGGGACCCCAAATTGTTTCAATTCCTTACTTTGCTGTATTAACCATTGTGTACCTACTGCTTCTACCTCTGCATCTGTTTTACATTTCATTACTTCGTTAGATAAATCTGTTGGAATATCCACGTGAAATATTCTTGGCAAAACAGTTAATTGCTTTTTGGTAGTAAGCGGTTTTAATCCTGGGATAATAGGCACATTAATACCCATGTTTCTGCAGGTCTTTACAAAATCAAAAAATTTCTGGTTATCGAAAAACATCTGCGTCATGATATAATCTGCACCTGCATCTACTTTATCCTTCAGTCTTTTCAAATCTATTTCCAGGTTTGGTGCTTCGAAATGTTTTTCAGGATAGCCGGCAGTACCGATACAAAAATTCGTTTTGCCGCCATTCTGAATATCCTCATCCAAATACAATCCATGATTCAAGTTTACCACCTGCTTCTGCAATTCAATGGCATAAGCATGCCCATCTTTCTCAGGAATAAAACTGGGCTCATTCTTTTCAGCATCGCCACGCAACACCAAAACATTATCAATTCCCAAAAAATTCAAATCGATCAATGCATCTTCACATTCCCGCTTAGTAAACCCGCCGCATATAAAGTGCGGAACCGTATCTATTTTGTAATGGTTCATGATAGCCGCACAAATACCAACGGTACCAGGCCTTTTACGCACTTCTACCTTTTCAAAAGTTCCATCTGTTTTCTTTTTAAAAGCCGTTTCGCTTCGGTGATACGTAACATTGATCCACGATGGTGTAAATTCCATCAACGGATCTAAATGATCGTATAAAGATGTAATGGTTTTTCCTTTTAAAGGCGGCAACACTTCGAATGAGATCAGTGTATCCTTTGCCCTGGAAATATGTTCTGTAACTTTCATTTCTTTAAAAATTGCTGCAATATACACATACCCATATTAACTCAACTAATTGTTAAGATGAAAAGCCTTGCAAGCTAAGAAAGGCGGAACCTTTATTTTTGTCAAAATATTCATCCATTGAATTTAACAATACACACAAAAAACCTGGTGAAGAGCTACAAGGGAAGAACCGTTGTTAACAACGTTAGTGTTGATGTTAGCCAGGGAGAGATTGTTGGTTTGCTTGGTCCGAACGGTGCCGGCAAAACCACTACCTTTTATATGGTAGTAGGCTTAATTAAACCTGATGGAGGGGATGTTTTTTTGAATGATGTTAATATCACCAAAATGCCCATGTACAAAAGGGCACAAATGGGTATTGGTTATTTACCTCAGGAAGCAAGTGTGTTTAGAAAGCTTACTGTGGAAGACAATATTATGAGTGTATTGGAAATGACAAAGCTTACCAAAGCAGAACGTTCTGCCAAGCTGGAAGCATTGCTGGATGAATTTAACCTGCACCACGTTCGTACCAATAACGGCGATAGTTTAAGTGGCGGTGAAAGAAGAAGAACGGAAATTGCCAGGGCACTGGCCGTTGACCCTAAATTCATCTTACTGGATGAGCCTTTCGCAGGTGTTGACCCTATTGCCGTGGAAGATATTCAATCGGTTGTAGCAAAACTCAAATACAAGAATATCGGCATTCTTATCACGGATCATAATGTGAACGAAACACTTTCTATTTGCGACAGAGCTTATCTTTTAATTGAAGGAAAGATCTTTAAACATGGTACAGCCGAGCAACTGGCCGATGATGAAAGGGTTCGACGCTTATACCTCGGAACTAATTTTGAATTGAAAAGAAAAGACTGGATCATTGAAATGGAAAGAGAAAATGCTCAGCAACGCAATGCCTCCCTTTCAGGAAACACAGAAGAATAACTTTAAAAATTCGGCGGCATTTCTTATTTTGCTGTAACTACTGCCCAAATGAAATTATTAAGTCCGGCAATATCACGATTAGCCCGCTTGCGCCATTGGAAAATTGAGCAATGGATGCAGGAGCCTGTTGCCGCACAAAGAGAGGTTTTACAAGATCTTGTTACCCATGGCCAATACACAGAAATAGGCCGTAAATATGGAATGACGGCTTTTTCCACCATCCGTGATTTTAAAAAATCTGTTCCCATTCATGAATACAACGATCTGAAACCATACATCGAACGGATGATGCAGGGCGAAGAAAATATTTTATGGGATACGCCTACCAACTGGTTTGCCAAAAGCAGTGGCACCACCAGTGATAAGAGTAAATTCATTCCCATAACAGAAGAAAGTTTACAGGATTGCCATTACCAGGCAGCCAAAGATGTACTCACTCTGTACTACAATTTCAATTCAGAAAGTGATTTGCTCACCGGCAAAGGTTTAGTAATTGGCGGGAGCCACCAGATAAGCAGTATTAATGAGGATACGCATTACGGCGACTTAAGTGCCGTGCTTTTACAAAACACTCCGGTTTGGGCGAACTGGATACGAACTCCTGAACTATCCATTGCTTTGATGGATGAATGGGAAGATAAAATTGAAAAGCTGGCACAATCCACCATGCCCGAAGATGTTACTTCCATCTCCGGCGTTCCTACATGGACCTTGGTATTGATCAAAAGAATTTTAGAACTTACGGGTAAGCAAACTTTGGAGGAAGTATGGCCCAACCTTGAACTGTATATGCATGGAGGAGTTGCCTTTGGCCCATATAAAGAGCAGTTTAAAAAGCTGATCGGAAAAAATATTTTCTTCTTAGATCTGTACAATGCCAGTGAAGGCTTTTTTGCAGCACAGGATAGCCCGGATGATGACGGAATGTTATTGTTCTTAAATCATGGTATTTTCTACGAATTCATGCCGGTGGAAGAATATGGTAAGAAAGATCCTGTTACAATCGGGTTAGATAAAGTTGAGGTGAATAAGCATTACGCTCTTGTTATCTCAACAAACGGCGGCTTATGGCGATATCTTTTGGGTGATACTATTCAGTTCACTTCTGTTTTTCCATTCAAAATAAAAGTAAGCGGCAGGCTAAAACATTATATCAATGCATTTGGAGAAGAAGTAATTGTTGATAACACCGATAAAGCCATTATCATGGCCAGCGAAAAAACAAATGCACTGGTAACAGACTATACAGCAGCTCCTGTATATTTTAGTGAACAAAACAATGGTGCTCATGAATGGCTTATTGAATTTGCAAAAGAACCTGCCTGTATAAAAGAGTTTGCTTATGAACTGGATTGTGCACTAAAAAGCCTTAACAGCGATTATGAAGCCAAACGGCACAAGGATATTGCACTAAGAATGCCCATCGTAAAACCTTTACATAAAGGTGTTTTTACTGAATGGCTCCGAAGTAAAGGAAAACTGGGTGGGCAACATAAAATACCCAGGCTTTCTAATGACCGGAAATATGTAGACGAGATTACCTTATTTATTAAGTAGTCTTCTTAATCTTATCATTCCATCCCGCACATCTAATCATTTGTTTCATTAAACATCCATAACCCGGTTATAGCTCATTTATAAAGAGCCTTATCTTCGAGGTAGTGAATAAAAGAAAGTATCCTATCATTGCACAATAAATACATCCATTTATGTTATTAAAAGATAAAGTTTCTATCGTTACAGGTGCCGCAAGAGGTATTGGTGCCGCTATTGCTTTAAAACTTGCAGAACAAGGATCGCATGTTGCCTTTACTTATGTTAGTGATAGCAGTGCTGAAAAGGCCGCTGCACTGGAAGCCCAGCTAATAAGTTTAGGTGTTAAAGCAAAAGCTTACAAAAGCAATGCAGGCGACTTTGCACAATGCGAATCATTCGTAAACGATGTATTGAAAGAATTTGGAAACATAGATGTTTGCGTAAATAACGCCGGTATTTCTAAAGATAATTTATTACTTCGCTTAACCGCTGATCAATGGGATGAGGTAATGGACGTTAACTTGAAAAGTGTTTTCAACATGACCAAACAGGTAATACGCCCCATGATGAAAGCAAAGGCAGGTAGCATTATTAACATGAGTTCCATTATTGGTATCCGCGGAAATGCAGGTCAAAGTAGCTATGCTGCAAGTAAAGCAGGAATTATTGGTTTTACAAAATCTGTTGCACATGAACTGGGCAGCCGCAATATTCGTTGCAACGCCATTGCACCGGGCTTTGTAGAAACAGATATGACACATTATTTAAAAGACGGGGCAGGAGCCGATGAGTTCCTGAAAAAAATTCCACTCGGAAGATTTGGCAAGGCAGAAGAAATTGCAAATACAACTGTATTCTTAGCAAGTGATATGAGCAGTTATATTACCGGACAAGTGATCAGTGCGTGTGGAGGTTTGAATATTTAATAATACATAGCCATGTCCTTCCGTAGAGATATTTAAAGAGATCACATTATGAACCCTTACGAAAAATTACTACTTGAAAATAAGGAATGGGCTACAGAACAAGTGGAGCGTGATCCGGAGTATTTCAAACGTCTGGAAAAAATTCAAACACCGCAGTTCTTATGGATAGGCTGTAGCGATAGCCGTGTTCCTGCAGATAGAATTACAGGAACCCAACCCGGAGAGATCTTTGTTCATCGAAACATTGCCAACTTGGTGATTAATACTGATGTGAATCTGCTTTCTGTTTTAGATTATGCGGTAAACCATTTAAAAGTAAAACATATCATCGTTTGCGGGCATTATGGATGTGGGGGTGTTAAAGCATCAATGAGCAATACAGATTTAAAGTATGTACTGAATATGTGGTTGCGTAATATAAAAGATGTTCAACGCTTGTACAGGGAAGAACTTTTTGCTATTGAAAATGAAGAGAAAAGGTTCGATAGATTAGTAGAGTTAAATGTGAAAGAGCAAGTAATGAATCTTGCAAAAACATCTATTATACAAAGATCCTGGGCCAACGATCACACACCGCATTTACACGGTTGGGTATATGGATTGAAAGATGGTTTAATTAAACCTGTTTTCGAAATGCCTGCCGGAACACATATCGATCCTTTATACGAATACGATATTTTATAAGCAATAGACAAAAGAGGAAACATTGGTTTCCTCTTTTGTTAAACTTCATTATGTTAGCTATTCTGCTTCTCTTTGAAAGTTGTAATAAAATTTTTTGTGAAATCACTTAACACAAGCTTACCGCTAATAGCAGCCCTTGCTTGTAAAAGTCCATCCCAATGTTCTGTTCCCGCCCACAATATCTTTTTCAATTCTTTCATAGCTTCCATACTATAACGGGATAGCCTTTGCGATAATTGTGAAACGGCCTCATCTAATGCGGCTGCATCTGCATGAATTTCTGCAAACAATCCTCTTTTATAAGCCCATTCAGCACTCCGCCATGATGAAGCATCGATACTTAACTGGGAAAATGCAGCATTCCCTATTTTTCTTTCAACGGCAGGGCCCACTACAAAAGGACCAATACCAACCGCCAATTCACTCAGTTTAATATCGGCATTCTGCTGAGCAATAGCATAATCTGCTGCTGCTGCTAATCCAACACCGCCACCAATACATTTTCCGTGAATCCTGGCAATTACAAACTTCTCACTCTTTCTTATTTCATTGATCACAGCAGCAAAACCACTAAAAAATATACGGCCATCTTCTTCGTTTGTTATTGCTGCTAACTCATCAAAAGATGCGCCGCTGCAAAAAACTTTTTCACCTGTGGATTTCAAAACTATTACATGGGTTAAAGGATCGTTGGCTGCATGATGAATTTGTTTTGCCAGGCTTTCCAATAAAAAAGCTGGTAATGAATTGCTTTGCGAGTGATGAAATTCTATCGTTGTAACATGCTGGTGCGTTTCATGCTTTACATAGCCTTCTGCCGTAGGGTTTAACATAGCATCGTTATTTGTATTAATAAAGTTACAACGAAAAGAGGCTATAATTTTTTTATAGAATAAATATCTACAGGAGGATCGAAATATTGATTGTCTTCATTTTCATGATAAATCATCTTCACCACATTCATACCCTTCACTACTTTTCCAAATGCAGCATAGCCTTGCCTGTCATCAATATTCTCTCCCCCATAATCTAACCCCGGTTCATCATCAATACAAATAAAAAATTCTGTTGAAGCGGTTCCCGGTTCTCTTCTTGCCATAGAAACGGTACCGGATATATGATGTAATCCTGTTTGCTTTGTTGTTTCATGAGGAATGAATGAAAAAACTTTATTCCCGTATTGCTTGCTATGCCATACACCTCCCTGAATCAACTCAGTTTTAGGCGCATTGGATGGTTGGTTTTGATCATTCAATACCCTGTAAAAACTTGCATTGCTATAAAACCCCGAATCGATATTAGCTAAAAATCCTGCTACTGTTTTAGGAGCCTGTTTAGCAAACAATTCTATTTCAATCTCTCCAAATTTAGTATCAATGATAACATGCGGATTGGCATATTGAACATGCTTACACGAAAAGAACAGAAGTAACAGGCTACAGAGAAGCAATTTTTTCATACGCTTACAAAGCTATTGTTATCTGTGTTTGCTTTGAAGGTATTTATTATAGATAATGGCGCTCATCGGTTTTTCGTACACTTTACTTTCAACCCAAGAAATAACATCGAGATAGGCAAATGATCTTGTTTCATAGCGACTCTTTTCAAGATGCTTGATATTGTTTAAAAACTTCTCCAATTCGGGTTTCAATAAGCGAGGAGATAAACCAAAAGAACGGCGAAGGAAACGGAACATTTCTTCTTCAACAACAGTCAGGTTTTTCATTTTCGCCATAAAACGATATACGGATTTGGTAAGCGATTCCATTATATCGTAATTACCCAACTCATAATGTGCCATCATATGCAGCAAACGGGCATAACACTGCAGATCTATCCTAAGGTCGAGCGGACCATGAATTATTTTCTGAAGGTAATCAATAGAGGCTTCATAATTGCCGTTACCAAAATGTAGTGTAGCAAATTTATAGTTGAATACAAGGATGCGGTGGCGATCAACATACAATGCATCCTTCTGCAAGCTATCTTCAATTTCCGGAATCAACGCAACGCCTTCTTTGAAAGAACCTTTCATTAAGTGCTGATTAATTCTTGCACTATTGATATAAATTGAAGTATGTGTTCTGAAATTATCGTGCTGATTGGCTTCCGGTGTTTTAGCAAACGCTTCGAACTGTTTTAGTGTTTGCTCAAATTTGTCAAAGTTCCTTAAATCAAAATGTGCATTCAAAAGGTTATGCATCCCTTTTACATAATGGCCTGTTTCTACGCCAATTAAAATGGGTTGTTCGGTAAAAAGATCAATCCATTTCTGGCTATATCGGTAATACATTAAAAAATCCTGCCTGATAAAGGCATACCAGCAATAGCTTTGATAGAGATAAAGCTTTTCATAAAAGCCATTTACAGCATGCAGATCTTCAGGAAGTTCTTGCTTAAAGTAAGCCCTGATATCAGTTTCATCTCTTTCATTTCTTGCATGCCCGTTAATTACATACCACCTGTACAATAAAAGTGCAAGATTAGATAAGCGTGTAACTCTATTGATATGCTCACTTACTTCCATTGCCTCTTGGGTAAGTTCTTCTGTTTTATCAACAGAACTTCTGGTGATATGCAATGTTTCTATTTTCTTTTCCAGGGAAATGGCCTGCACTAAAAAATTAAATTTCTGGTTTGCTTTTGCTATTTCCTTTGCCCGTTCTAAAATTCTCAGGCTTTGTATTTTCAAACCTTTATTATATAACAGCCTTGCATTATCCAAGTGCTCACTCAATTGAAGGTCTACATTTTCTGTAGTTTTAAGTAAACGTAAACTGGCCAGTAATTCTTTATACAAATGGTTTTTTAAATTGGCCAATTGCGGCTTAGTAACATCTTTCAATTTTTTAAGCACAAGAACTTCATCATATTCCGGCATTTTATCAAGCACATCGAACAAATGCACCACTTTCAGGTCTTCTTTTCCCGAACTACGCTTGATATAAAGCTTAAAATGCCGCTTTTCAGACTTTTCGAGGGAATGAACTAATTGAAATAATATATCTGAAAAACGGTTGGACATAATAATGATTTTTAACTCAAATGCAGTCCCAGTAAGGGTTTTAAATTTTCATTCACGGCTTTGACGTAAAAAAAACTGCTGTAAGTTGGTTTGTAAAGCCTATACAGCAGTAGTAATTTTACATTGTTGATGAGCCAGATAAGATGGCAGGCAATCGTTAGAGAGGAAAAAGCAATCATCAGAGGCACAATCTTCATCAGTCATAAATGGCTGAAAATAAATTCGATAGAACTTTTTTTCATATGGCAAGCAATCGTTAGAGGTCGGCTGTTTCTACAGTGGACCTTTCTTTTTTTCAAAAAGGCTCACGCAAGTTAAGATAATATTAACACAATCCAAGTTTTTTGTTAAACAATTTTTTGACCGAGTGATTTTATTTCAAAATAATTGCCGTAGGTGAGACAAATCTTTAGAGGAATTCTTCCCATTCATCAAAGAAAAAAACTTTATAATATGTAAAACATCTTTTTCTACCGATTCAGAAATAAAGAATGGTGGGGAGATAAAAATTTTCTTCTTAGAGAAATCAATCCCAACCATTACAATGGGTACCCCAGCCTCTTTGGCGATATAATAAAATCCGGTCTTTAGGGTATTTACTCTTTTCCTGGTTCCTTCAGGAGATAAAGCAATACGAAAATCTTCTTTTGCGGAAAACCAATCAGTAACCTGGGCAACCACGTTGCTATGACTATACCTGTTCACGGGTATACCGCCGAGCCACCTGAAAAAAATACCAAGTGGAAACTTGAAAAGCTCTCTTTTTCCTAGGAACTTAACTTCTTCGAGATGAAGCACCTTTCTGTATAATGCTCCAATAACAAAATCCCACGAACTGGTATGTGGACCTACCACTATAATGCATTTCCTAATTTCCTGTGGAAAAGAAACGTTGGTATCCCAACCAGCAAATTGCAAAATGATTTGAGCGATTTTTCTCAGCAAGGCAATCTTTTGTTGTGTCAAAATAAATAATATCGTTGATATTTATTTATTAAAAAAGGCCGTAGTTTGAGCTACGACCTTTTTCTATTTAAAACAAGAAACCCTTTTATTTTCTTTCCAACAATTTGAAGAATTGATCTAATTGTGGGAGAATCACAATCCTTGTTCTTCTGTTGGCAGCGCGGCCCTGTGCTGAATTGTTATCTGCTACAGGTAAATATTCGCTTCTACCTGCTGCAGTCATACGTTTAGGATCTACACCATATTCTTTCTGAAGTAGACGAACAACAGTGGTTGCTCTTTTCACGCTCAGATCCCAGTTGTCAAGTAAAGCACCAGATCTAAATGGAACGGTATCAGTATGGCCTTCCACCATAAATTCTATATTCGGTTGATTATTAAGCACTTTTGCAACTTTTCCCAAAACAACCTTTGCTCTGTCAGTTACATCATAGCTTCCGCTTTTAAATAAAAGCTTATCAGAAATATCTACATAAACAACACCTTTATCAACCTTTATATTTATATCCTGGTCATCCAAATCGCCTATAGCTCCTTTCAAGTTCATCACCAGAGCCATATTCAAAGAATCTTTCCTGGCAATGGAAGATTGAAGATCTTTTATGTACGCATCTTTCGCACCGATATTTTCCATTGATTTTTTAATACTTTCAGCCTGTGCGCTGGAGATAACTGACATATCCTTTAGTTGATTCAAAACAACATTATTGTTTTGTTTCAGGTAATCAACTTGTCTATTAAGGTCGTCGATCTTTGCTTTTAAAGCAGCGTTATCTGAAGAAAGCCCTTTGTTTTGGTTTTTCAAACCATTTAATTCTCCCTGGGCTTCTCTTAATTTGCCTTGCACATCAAGGTAAGCAGAATCTAACTGAACATATTTTGCTCCTGCCTGCTTCAATTTTTTTGAACTGACACAGGAGAATAAAACAACTGAACTGCACACTGACAGTAGTAATAAGTATCTATTTTTCATGCGTTTATGATTTTGGAAGCAAGAAAAAGATTTGTTTCTTAACAAAGAGTCAAAATTCAAATTTCTAATCTATTTATAATAACCGGAACGCTCAATTTCTTCTCTCACTACATCCGGTACCAGGTAGCGGATGCTTTTTCCTTCTTTAATATTATTTCTGATTAACGTTGCAGATATTTCCAATAACGGCGCTTTTACCACTATTATTTTACCCTCTTCCGGTACATTAATTAAAAAACCGGGGCGTTCATATACAAATAGTTTGAATTTCTGCAGGATAAGATGAGCATTTTTCCATTTACTGAAATTCTGGAGGCTATCGCTCCCCATGATTACGGAAAACGCATGTTGCGGGTATTTTTCTTCGAGATAAGTTAAGGTGTCAATCGTATAAGAAGGTTTCGGAAGCTTAAACTCAATATCAGAGGCCTTAAGCTGATCATCTTCTTCAACAGCCAACTGTACCAGTTTTAACCGCTGGTACTCATTTAATAAAGTTGCCGAATGTTTAAAGGGGTTCTGCGGACTTACTACAAACCAGACTTTCTGCAAGTCGGTGTGATTAGCTATATAGCTTGCAATGATTAAATGTCCGGTATGTATGGGATTAAACGAGCCGAAGTAAAGGCCGATTTTCATTTGAAGAATATTCTAATTAGTAAACTCTTCCACAAAGATACTTTGTGCCTCATTAAGGCGAAGGCTAAGGCGGTAACCAGCTACGGTTATAGAAATAGGATCACCTAAGGGTGCAATCTGTTCTACTTTGATTATCTCTCCAGGAATACAACCCATTTCCATGAGTTTAATAAAGATATCATCCTTTTCAAAAGAAGCAATTTTCGCCTTTTGGCCCATTTTTAATTCGCTCAATCTTTTCATGTAATGTGCTGTTAGTACAAAAGTATTGCGGGCTGGTGGCTTTTTGTTACGAATTTTGGAGTTAGCAAAAGATCAGCATCATGTTAAAAGTTCAGTTTTCATCGGCAGACAGAAGTCTTACTTTAAGAAACAAAACAAAGATCAAAGAATTCATAGAGCAGCTTTTTAAAAAGGAAAAGAAACAACTCTCTTCCCTCCATTATATCTTTTGCTCGGATCCATACCTGTTAGAGATCAACAAACAATTCCTAAATCATGACTACTACACAGATATCATCACCTTCGACCTTTCCGAAGACGCGGTAAAAAAGGGGATTGAAGGAGAGGTTTACATTAGTCTGGATAGGATAAAAGACAATGCTAAACAGGAAAACGCCAGTTATACAGAAGAAGCATTAAGAGTAATATTTCATGGGGCATTGCATCTCTGCGGCTATAAGGACAAAAAGAAAAGTGAAATAGAGGTAATGAGACAAAAGGAGGAATACTATTTGCAATTGTTTGAGAAACAATAAAACAAATAATTTATGTTTCACGTGAAACAACGGAAATCCACTATCCTCCTTTTTGTATTAATTGCTTTACCCTTTTTGGCTTTTTCGCAAGCAATGAACCAGGTTTGGCTGGAAAAGAAAGAAGTGCTTCTATCTATTCCTAAAGATGAGCGTATCGAAAACTGGGATAAACAGAACCACAGACTCTACGCACAACTCTCAAAAGATGGTAAAGAATGGTTGTATTGGATAAATTATAGCAGACAAAATCCTCAAAGTTTTTGGGCAAATGTTATCACTCCCTATCTAAGGGCCTACCCCATTCTATCCAAAGGCGGTTATGCTTTATCGCTTAAAAGAACACTTTTTAAAATGCAACCCCTTCCCCTGCTAACGCTTGACGGCAGGTTGATACATACAGCTCAGGCACATGCTACAGACATAAGCGAACATAACATTTCACCGAGTCACACGTCTAGCAATGGGGATAGTTTTGCAGACAGAATGAATAAAGCAGGGATTGGCGCAGCCGCTGAAAACATTAGCGTAGGCAATCACGCGGTTGTTTTATCACTCATCTTATTGTACCTCGATCTTGATATTCCTTCTCTCGGACATAGAAAAAACCTGCTAAACCCTTCCTATACAAAAATTGGCATTGGCACTTCCTTTCTTTCTGATGGTAGTTTATTTACAGTACAAGATTTTGCTAAATACTAATGTTTCACGTGAAACTTTTCCGCTTCTAAGAAGGCCTGGTCTTATTGCTTAGGCGAGCCATTCTTATTTTTGCAGCCTAATCTTTATTATGTTTCCTGAATACGATGTAATTGTTGTTGGCGCTGGCCATGCCGGCTGCGAGGCTGCTGCCGCAGCTGCTAATCTGGGTAGCAAAACCTTATTGGTTACCATGAATATGCAAACCATTGCCCAAATGAGTTGTAACCCGGCCATGGGTGGTATTGCCAAAGGGCAAATTGTTAGAGAAATAGATGCTCTGGGTGGTTATAGCGGTGTTGTTACCGATAAAAGTATGATCCAGTTCAGAATGTTAAACAGGAGTAAGGGTCCTGCTATGTGGAGCCCTCGTGCCCAAAGCGATCGTATGCTCTTTGCTGCTACCTGGAGAGAAATGCTGGAGAACACACCCAATGTAGATTTTTACCAGGACATGGTAAAAAGCATCATCATTAAAAACGGAAAGGCTTGCGGTGTGGTTACCGGCCTTGGACACGAGATTAAAGCAAAATCTGTTGTAGTTACCAGTGGTACCTTTTTAAACGGTGTTATTCATATTGGTGAAAAACAGTTTGGAGGAGGGCGTGTAGCCGAAAAAGCGGCTACTGGAATTACAGAACAATTGATTGAATATGGTTTTGAAAGCGATCGGCTAAAAACAGGAACACCACCCCGTGTAGATGGTCGTAGCCTTGATTATTCAAAAATGGAGGAGCAAAAAGGTGATGAAGAAATCGTTGGATTTTCTTACCTCGATATCGCGAAACTTAATCCATCAAAACAAAGAAGCTGCTTCATTACATATACCAATTTCGAAGTTCATGAAATTTTAAAAACGGGGTTCGACAGAAGTCCTATGTTCCAGGGAAGGATCGAAGGTGTTGGCCCGAGGTATTGCCCCAGTATTGAAGATAAGATCAACCGTTTTGCTGATCGAGACCGCCATCAATTATTTGTAGAACCCGAAGGATGGAATACCGTTGAAATTTATGTAAATGGATTTTCAACGTCTCTTCCAGAAGATGTACAGGTTAAGGCTTTGAGAACCGTACCAGGTTTTGAAAACTGCCGCATCTTCAGACCGGGTTATGCCATTGAATATGATTACTTCCCTCCTACACAATTAAAATATTCTCTCGAAACAAAATTGGTGGAGCATCTTTTTTTTGCAGGGCAGGTAAATGGAACCACAGGTTATGAAGAAGCAGCTTGCCAAGGTTTGATGGCCGGTATCAACGCCCATCAAAAAGCTTTTGGCAAAGAGCCCGTTACACTTTCCAGAAGCGACGCCTATATTGGTGTACTGATCGATGATCTTATCAGTAAGGGAACAGAAGAGCCATACAGGATGTTTACCAGTAGGGCCGAATTCAGAACACTACTTCGTCAGGATAATGCCGACCTGCGTCTAACCGAATTGAGTTACAACTTAGGTCTTGCATCTCAAGAAAGGATGGATGCTGTGAACACGAAGAAAAATCAGACAGCAAAAGTAAAATCAGTTTTAAACGAATTATTCCTGGAACCGGCTGATATCAATCCTTATTTCGAAAAAATTCAATCTTCTTTGCTTGGGGAAAAACAAAAAGCATCGAAAGTTGTATTAAGGCCTAATGTGTCGCTGAACGACCTGATGCAACATTGCAGCACTTTAGCCAAGGCTCTCGAGGGTTTATCTGCCGAGGCTATTGAGCAAGCGGAGGTTCAGATAAAATATGAGAGATACATTGAAAAGGAAAAAGATATCGCACAAAGGATGAATCAAATGGAATCGCTGCTGATCCCGGAAACTTTTGATTACGACCGAGTGGCGGCATTATCAAATGAAGCTTTACAAAAGTTCAAAAAGATAAAACCAAGAACTCTCGGGCAAGCCAGCAGGATTAGTGGTGTAAATCCGAGTGATGTTCAGATCTTAATGGTTTACATGGGAAGATAATACAATTTAAATATTTTATATATGAGACTATTGCTGCTTCTTTTTGTCATTACCATAAGCCTGTCTTGTCACCAGCCCCAACAAACGGTAAGTGTGGCTAACTATTTTGCCCCGGCTGATAGCGGCGTTCAAACCGCAGGAATTAAAATGATTCCCATCCAAACATCTGTTGGAAGTTTCAAAGTATGGACAAAAAGAATTGGCAATAATCCACGGATCAAAGTTTTATTACTTCATGGCGGACCGGCCATGACCCATGAATACATGGAATGTTTTGAAAGCTTTTTCCCAAAAGAAGGCTTTGAAATGATAGAATATGACCAATTAGGTTCATATTATAGTGACCAGCCCAAAGATTCGAGCCTATGGACAACAGATCGCTTTGTTGAGGAAGTGGAACAAGTAAGAAAAGCGCTAAACTTAACAAAAGATAACTTCTATCTGCTTGGCAATTCATGGGGAGGTATTTTGGCCATGGAATATGCTTTGAAATACCAGCAAAATTTGAAAGGCTTGATCATTTGTAATATGATGGCTAGTTGCCCTGCCTACGGAAAATATGCAAATGATATTCTTTCTCAGCAAATGCCAAAAGCTATACTGGATTCCATTAAAATGCTTGAAGCCAAAGGAGATTATAAGAATCCAAAATACATGGAGCTGCTCATACCCTATTTTTACCATGAACATATTTGCAGACTGCAGGAATGGCCAGAACCAATAAACCGCTGCTTCAAACATGCCAATGAAGAAATTTATACCATGATGCAAGGCCCTTCAGAATTTGGTATCGCAGGAAGGTTGGCCAACTGGGATGTATCAAAAAGATTAGGGGAGATCTCTGTTCCTACTTTAACAGTAGGTGCAAAGTTTGACACGATGGACCCTGATTACATGAAGTGGATGAGCACACAATTTAAAAAAGGGAAATATCTCTTCTGCCCCAACGGAAGCCATTTGGCTATGTGGGACGACCAGCAACATTTTTATCCCGGCGTAATCTCCTTCATAAAAGATGTTGATGAAGGCAAATTGTAATATTAATTATTTTATTCATTCTATTCAACAATCTTTTGGGCCATCGCCTTCTTTTCCTCCGCTGTCAATGAAGCGTTGGTTTCTTTATCAAGAATATGTACATGCTTTGTTATTACAGTATTCTGCTTCATAAATAATTTACAGATATTGCAGATAGCAAGGTGTTGCCAAAGTTGAACTCTTTTCAATAAAGAAAGTTTTCCCTCTTCTTTTCTTGATATATAATCAGTTGCTTGTTTGCAGGTGATCATCCATCCCATAATCTTGTTTTTTATTATGCAAACCAGTTTTTTTCCAGGCAGGCTCTCAGTTGAACTTTAGCCCGGTGTAATAACACCCAATAGTTTGACGCAGTAATGTTTAAAGTCTTACAAATTTCTTCGCTTTCCATTTCATCCATATACTTCATGGAAAAAACCATATTTTGTATTTCTTTCAGTTTACCCTTACATTTTTCCAATACCGAATAAAATTCTTTCGCTTCAATTTTTCCTGAAGGTTCAATAGCCCAATCCCTCGGAAAAGCCTCGCTCGTCCAATGGCCCTCTTCATCGAAATAGAAAGCATCCTCATTTTCTCCACTTTCGCTAATATTATCCGTTAACCTGTTCACTGCTTTCCTGTAATGGTCAATGATCTTATTTTTTAAAATGGCAAAGAGCCAGTTCTTTTCAGAAGCTTCCCCTTTAAAAGATTCTTTGTTGCGCCAGGCAGCAAGAAATGTTTCCTGCACAAGATCTTTAGCAGCATCAGTATTGCTTACTCTTTGTAGCGCAAACCGGTATAACATATCGCCATATTCGTTAATCCAGTTTTCAGCATTTGGTACTTGCATAAACATTTGTACTTACATGTAAATGTAATTGCTTTCCCTGTTAACCCCACAAAAAAACAAATTGACCGAAAAAAGGATGAACGGTTTTCTACAAAGTATCATTTCTGTAGCTTTAAGAGGCCTAAACTATACTTAACCAAACACACACTATGAGAAAATTAAAGCTCCTTTTTGCAGGGCTACTGGCATTTGCTGTTTCAAGGGCCCAGGAAACATTTCCAGTTAATGGTGTAGCAGATAAACGAAATGGAACCTATGCTTTCACTGATGCAACCATTGTTCAGGATGTTACAACAACTTTAGAACATGCAACTTTACTGATTAAAGAAGGAAAAATTGTTGCTGTTGGCACTACTGTAATAATTCCGAAAGATGCGGTAATTATTAATTGTAAGAACAAATTCATCTATCCTTCCTTCATAGATGCTTACAGTGATTATGGAGTAATTACTCCGCAAAGACAAGCAGGCGGTTTTAATTACAATGCTCCCACACAATTTCTTTCTAATACTAAAGGCGCTTATAACTGGAACCAGGCCATAAAACCCGAAACGGACGCATTTAAACTTTTTTCAATAGATGATACTAAAGCAAAACCCTTTCGGGAGGCAGGTTTTGGAACTGTACTAACACATGTAAAAGATGGAATTGCAAGAGGTACAGGAACAGTTGTTACCCTTGCAGCAACCAAAGATAATTTGGTTATTATCAAAGAAAAGGCCACTGCCCATTACTCCTTAAACAAGGGAACATCTACTCAAAGCTACCCAAGCAGTATGATGGGTTGCATCGCATTGTTACGCCAAACTTTTCTCGATGCAAAATGGTATAAAAACAAACCAGCTACCGAAGGAACCAATCTTTCCCTCGAAGCATGGAATGATAATCTTTCATTACCACAGATCTTTGAAGCAGATGATAAATGGAATGATCTTAGGGCCGACAGGATCGGTGACGAATTTAGTGTTCAATACATTATCAAAGGTGGTGGTAATGAGTACCAACGAATAGATGATATTGCAGCAACTAAAGCCACTTATATACTTCCGCTTAATTATCCCCAGGCGATGGATGTAGAAGATCCTAATGATGCCAGGTTCGTTTCATTGGCAGATATGAAGCACTGGGAACTGGCACCAACCAATCCTGCAGTCTTTGAAAAAGCGAATATTCCTTTTTGCTTAACCACAGCTGATTTAAAGGATACAAAGCAATTCATGAGTAATCTTAGAAAAGCAATCGACTTGGGATTATCAGAAAATAAAGCACTGGAAGCATTGACCAAAACACCAGCAACAATATTGAATGTATATGATGAAGTAGGGAGCATTGAAAATGGTAAACTTGCAAACTTCATCATTACAACAGGACCCGTATTCAAAGAATCTTCTACCATTCTTGAAAACTGGATACAGGGCAATAAGTATGAAGTCAATGAAAGTGCCTGGAACAATATCAAAGGTGTTTACACACTTAACATCACCAACAACAAAGGAACTTCTTCATACCAGATAGATGTAAAAAACAATACTACCGCATCGGTGATCTTACAAGACACAGTAGCCACCAAATTCACCTATGATGGACAAACTGTAAAAATCAATTTTTCCACTACACCTCAAAAAAGAGGAGTTGCTGCAATACCCGCAGCAGCTGGATATCGTACAAATTCAACACAGCCACAATTTATGTTGAGTGGTTTTGTAACTGATGGGGGATGGACAGGTAATGGTGTAGATACAGCAGGTAATAAGTTTACTTGGACTGCTTCATTGAATAAGGCTGCAAATAATATGTCTGAAACCTCACACCGTAAATCATCTGTTTCAAAACCCTTAGCAAAAGTTACGTATCCTTTCGATGGTTATGGCTTTGAAGAAATGCCCAAACAACAAACCATCCTCATAAAAAACGCTACCGTATGGACCAATGAGAAAGATGGCATTTTACAAAACACAGATGTATTATTAAAGAATGGAAAGATTGCTAAAGTTGGAAAGGATCTTTCAGAAACAGGAGCCACTATCATTGATGGAACCGGAAAACACGTAACACCCGGTATCATCGATGAACATTCACACATCGCTGCTGCTTCCATCAATGAGGGAGCACAGTCCGTAACTTCTGAAGTAAGAATAGGTGATAACCTCAATCCTGAAGATATCAATATTTACAGGCAACTCAGCGGAGGCGTTACATCATCACACATCTTACATGGATCAGCTAATACCATCGGCGGACAAACACAGTTGATCAAATTAAGATGGGGAATGGATGATGAAGGATTGAAATTCAAAGGCGCTGATCCTTTCATCAAATTTGCTTTAGGAGAAAATGTTAAACGTACAACTTCTCCCAATAATAATCGCTTCCCCGATACAAGAATGGGTGTTGAACAAGTTTTAAATGATGCCTTTACAAGAGCAAAAGATTATGAAGCCGCTATGAAAGCTGATCCTGTTCACACAAGAAGAGATCTTGAACTCGATGCACTTGTTGAGATCATGAACAAGAAACGTTTTATTACCTGTCACTCATATGTACAAAGTGAGATCACTTCAGCAATGAGGATCGCAGAAAAATTTGGTTTCCGTTTCAACACATTCACACATATTCTGGAAGGCTATAAAGTAGCGGATAAAATGAAGGCACATGGAGCAAACGCTTCTACTTTTTCAGATTGGTGGGCTTACAAAATGGAAGTACAGGATGCCATTGCTTATAATGCAGCAATCATGCAGAAAATGGGTTTAAATGTATGTATCAATTCCGATGATGCAGAAATGGCCCGCCGCTTAAACCAGGAAGCTGCTAAAACCATTAAATACGGCGGTGTTACAGAAGAAGAAGCATTGAAAATGGTAACACTTAATCCTGCCAAAGCATTGCATGTAGCGGATAAAGTAGGTAGCATTAAAGTAGGTAAAGATGCTGATGTTGTTATTTGGAGTGCGCATCCTTTAAGTATTTACGCGGAAGCAGAACAAACCATTGTAGATGGTACTATTTATTTTGACCGCACAAGAGATTTGCAGATGAGAAATAAAATTGCTGCAGAAAGAAATCGTCTGATACAAAAAATGATTGGAGAGAAAAGAAGCGGTGCCCCCGTAAGAGCCGCTGAACCAAGCTGGCAAGTGATCTTAAGCTGTGGCGATCATTCTCATCACGATGGACTGATCACTATAGATGTTCAGGAAGATGATACAATTAACAAATAAATATTAATGCATTATGAAGAATATATTCTGCACTATATCAGCACTCCTTTTATTCATCAGCTATTCTCAGGCACAGGAAACAGTGTACCCGGCAAAAGAATACAGGGAAAAAATCTTTATTACCAACGGAACCGTTCATATTGGCAACGGCGAAGTAAAAGAGAATGCCACTATTGAAATAGACAATGGTAAAATTATTCGTGTGGCCAACGACATCACTGTTCCTTCTGGAGATGTAAAAGTGATAAATGCCAATGGCAAACAAGTATATCCTGGTCTTATATTGCCTTCCACAGACCTTGGCCTCAAAGAGATTGCCAATGGCGTGAGAGGAAGTAATGATTATCTAGAACTGGGGGACTATAATCCAAGTGTTCGTTCTATTGCCGCTTATAATACAGATTCAAAGATCATTGGTACATTAAGAGCCAATGGAATATTACTGGCAAGTATAACACCGGAAGGAGGCATCATCAGTGGTACTTCATCCGTTGTTCAGTTAGATGCATGGAATTGGGAAGATGCAGCTTACAAAATGGATAATGGTGTTCATCTTACCATGCCAAGCTTTATTCAGCGTACCGGAAGAAGAGGTTTCTTTATGCGTGGAGAAACTGCACCTGCAGATCCTAATAAAGCAGCATTGGATAAACTCCAGGAAATAAAATCCTTCTTCCGTCAGGCGAAAGCCTATTTACAAGAAAGCAGCCATAAAGAAACCAATTTAAAATTCGAGGCTGTAAAAGGGCTATTCAATAAATCTCAAACACTTTTTATTCATGCAGACCAGGTAAAACAAATGCTGGCCACAATAGACCTTGTGAAAGAATTTGGTTTCAACGCATGCATTATTGGTGCCAGTGAAAGTTTTCAGATCGCTGATCTTTTAAAACAAAACAACATCTCTGTTATCCTTAACCAGGAACATGCTTTGCCTGCCACAGAAGATGATGATGTTGATCAGCCTTTTAAAACACCGGCTACACTCGAAAAAGCCGGTGTGCTCTTTGCTTTAAATGATACGCATGATGAAAGTCGCTACCGCAACCTTTCATTCAACGCCGGTACTGCAGCCACGTATGGTTTAACAAAAGAGCAAGCTTTACAAGCCATTACATTGAACAGTGCCAGGATATTAGGCATAGCCGATAAAACCGGTAGTATTGAAGCGGGTAAAGATGCCAATATCGTTATTACTGACGGTGATATTTTAGATATGCGAACCAGTAATGTTGAACATGCATTTATACAAGGCAGAGAAGTAAGTTTAGACAATAAGCAAAAGCAATTGTATGAACGCTATAAATACAAATACAACATCAGATAACAGCATCAAAAAGGCCTGCTAAATAGCGGGCCTTTTTTCATCAAACTTCCATTATTAAACATCCAATACTGAGACATACTGATATTCCTCTGCTCCTGCCTTTTGCATTTGGCTCTGCTGTAAACAACACCTGCCTTGCTTTTTATCAATGATTCCTTTTTGCTTTTTCTGATTCTTGGTTTGACTGGATTTTTTTACCTCTTCGAGTTTTGAGTGTGATTGATAAGTTTTCATAATTCCTCAGTTTTGATCCACAACACAAACCTATACATCTTCTCATCATTATAAAATGACAAATGTTAGTGATACGCCATGTAAAACATGTCATTTATCATCATTCCGAATTGCCCTCGCTTCTTTTTTTTACCTTAGCCACATGCAGAAAAAATTATTTCTTTTAGATGCCTTCGCTCTCATCTTCCGCGCCTATTATGCTTTGATCCGTAATCCCCGTATTACCAGCACCGGAAGAAATACCAATGCCCAGTTTGGTTTTACCAATACCTTATTCGATCTCATCAATAAAGAGAAACCAACGCATCTCGCGGTTTGTTTCGATATGGAAGGTCCAACAGAAAGACATACAGATTTTACTGATTATAAAGCCAACAGGCAGGAAGCACCGGAAGATCTCCTGGCTGCTATTCCTGATATCAAAAGGATCATTGAAGGATTCAATATTCCTGTGATTGGTGTCCAGGGTTATGAGGCAGACGATGTGATCGGTACACTGGCTTGGGAAGCCCATGATGCAGGCTACGATGTTTTTATGGTAACACCCGATAAAGATTATGGCCAGTTGGTAAGAGGGGGTATTAATATTTATAAACCCGGTTATCAGGGCGGTGATGTGGAGATCATGGGCCCGAAAGAAGTGTGTGAAAAATGGAATATCGAAAGAGTGGACCAGGTAATAGATATACTCGGATTGATGGGTGATGCGGTAGATAATATTCCCGGTATTGCAGGCGTGGGCGAAAAAACCGCTGCCAAATTATTGAAAGAATATGGTACTCTCGAAAATGTTCTTGCTAATGCCGATACCATAAAAGGAGCATTGGGAGAAAAGATCAGGGCAGGAAAAGAAAATGCTATTCTCAGTAAAAAACTTGCAACTATTATTACCAATGCGCCGGTGAAATTTCATGAAGAAGATTTTAAACTCAAGGAATGGAACAAAGAAGCTTTAAAAGAAGTATTCGCAGAACTGGAATTTAAAACATTGGGTAAACGCATACTGGGAGAGGATTTTAATGCATTTCAATCTGCACCTGTTGGTGTACAGACTGATCTTTTTGGCAATATTGTGGAAACAGAAAAACAGAAAGTAAAAAACCAAACAGAAGAGACAACTACTAACAACGCGTCTCTCTTCTCACAGGATATAAAAACTATTCAATCTGTAGAACACTACTATTTTTTACTCGATACAGAAACCAAAATACAAGAATTCATTACTACACTCATTCAGCAATCTCCTACCGAAATTTGTTTTGATACAGAAACTACGGGTTTAGATGCTAACCAGGCAGAATTAGTGGGCATGAGTTTTTCTATCAAACCACATGAAGCTTATTATATTCCGTGCCCAACTGAAAAAGAAAAGACCTTACATATACTGAAACAATTCGAAACTATTTTCCAAAATCCTTCTTTTACATGGATCGGTCAAAATATAAAATACGATCTGCTCGTATTAAAATGGTATGGATTTGAACTAAAAGGAAACATCTATGATACCATGCTGGCGCATTATGTTATTGAGCCGGAAGGCAAGCGTAGCATGGATTTATTAAGTACTCAATATCTTCATTACGAACCTGTGCATATTGAAGAACTCATTGGCAAGAAAGGAAAATCACAGGGCAACATGCGTGATGTAGAGATTGATAAGATAAAAGATTATGCTGCGGAGGATGCAGACATTACCTTACAACTGAAACATGCTTTACATCCACAACTGAAAGAAAAAGAAGTAGAGAAAGTTTTTTATGAAGTAGAGAATCCACTGGTGAAAGTGTTGACCGATATGGAGTTTGAAGGTGTAAAGATTGATGAAGATTTTTTACATGATTACAGTAAAGAACTAGAAAGAGAAGCAAAGCTGGCAGAAGAAAAAGTGTATAAAGAAGCAGGTGTACGCTTTAACCTCGCCTCTCCCAAACAACTGGGTGAAGTGTTGTTCGATAAACTGAAATTGGATCCTTCCGCTAAAAAAACAAAAACAGGGCAATATCAAACCGGTGAAGATGTTCTGCTGAAGCTTGCTGTCCGCGGCCATTCTATTGTAGATGATATTCTCGCTTTCCGGGAACTGACTAAGCTTAAATCTACTTATGTAGATGCTTTACCGGAAATGATCAATCCAAAAACAGGAAGGGTACATACTTCTTATGCACAAGCCGTTGCTGTTACTGGAAGGTTATCCAGCAATAACCCCAACCTGCAAAACATTCCTATCAGAACAGACAGGGGAAAAGAAATAAGAAAAGCATTTATTCCAAGAACAAAAGAAAGGGTTTTAATCAGTGCCGATTATTCGCAAATTGAATTGCGGATCGTTGCCGCAATCAGTGGTGATGAAAATATGTGCAATGCTTTTAGATTTGGAAAAGATATTCATACTGCAACAGCAGCAAAAGTGTACAATGTAGCCGAAACAGAAGTAACAAAAGAAATGCGTTACAAAGCCAAAAGTGTAAACTTCGGAATTATCTACGGACAGGGTGCTTTTGGATTGGCTGATAACTTAGGCATCTCAAGAACAGAAGCAAAAGAAATCATTGATAATTATAAACGTGAATTTGCAGGCATCACAAAATATATGGATGATACCATCAACTTTGCAAGAGAACATGGCTATGTGCAAACACTGATGGGTAGAAAACGATGGTTGAAAGATATTAATTCATCAAACTTTACGGTACGCGGATTTGCAGAGCGAAATGCCATCAATTCTCCTATCCAGGGAACAGCAGCAGATATGATCAAACTGGCAATGATCAAAATTCATGCTGCCATGCAAAAAACAAAACTGGAAAGTAAAATGATCTTACAGGTACATGATGAATTGTTATTTGATGCAGTAGAACAGGAACTTGATGAACTACAACCTTTGATCCTGGAAAATATGCGTACAGCTTTGATTCTTCCCAACGAAGTTCCTGTTGAGGCAGAAGTAGGTGTTGGAAAGAACTGGTTGGAAGCGCATTAACCGAAGTCTTACACGGATATACAAAAAAAGCAAGCTTTGAAGGCTTGCTTTTTTTATTTGTTTCTCTTTTATTTCTTCTTGTAAATAGGTACCGTACTGCAAGGTTCTCCATACATGATACTTTTGGCAAATGGCCTGAGTTTATTGGTAATGGCAACATATGCCGCTTCCGGAATAGCCACTTCACCGCACCCTTTTACCACAACCCGCTGGTCCGAAAAATCTTCTCCTTTTAGTTGTTCAATATTGTTCACCAAAACAGTTTCAATTAATCTTTTCTCATCTCCAAAAACAACTGCTTTGGCAACAGGCTGCAAGTAGCTGGCCACAAGCATGTTAGCCCACATGGGGATAACGGCATCTGCAGAACAGGTAATAGCAACATAAGCATCACGGTATTCTTCCCAGTTCAGTTGTTGCAAAGCAGCCCTGAAATCTTTTTCTTTCAGAATCAAACCCATAAACAGATGATCTTTCAGATCGAAAATTTTTATGTTCTTTTTCGGATATAATTCTTCCAGGTTAAAACTGATCAGTCCACTTTCCGCCACTTTATTTACAATAGCTTCACTCATAGTTCTGCATTTCTTTTCGTTCAAAATTACAAATTAACCCAACCCTTTGTTTTCGTGTTCAGTAAAAGAAAAATCCCATCTCCTTTACAGAGACAGGATTCTTCAAACCTTTCAAAATAGTTTCTATTAATAGAATTTACTTCTATAATCTTTTATCACTGCTGCTTTACGCAAAGCATCCATACCGCGGTACAATGCCATACGCTGTGCCTGTATGATATTTTGCTTAATTGCATTTGGATCTTCGGTGCCGGCTTTTGCAAAAATATTATCAGGTCTAACAGCAAAAACTCCTGATGTTCCTGCAATTGCGTCAGATACTTTTCCAAGGATTGATTTATTGAAAGAAGCACCGCTGAATTTAGGATCATTGCCTATACCGGGAATAAATGGATTACTGAACTGGAGGCTATCAATCTTCTGAACTGAAGTTGCAGTTGAAGAGGCTAATGCTTCTAAAGTAGATCCTTTAAACTTGGTATCAATAATTTGTTTAGCTTTCTTTTCATTACGAACAAACTGTTCAACCATAGGTCTTAGAATACCTGCAGGTGGTAAACCTGGTTTAATAACAGCAGTAACAATTGCAACAACGTATTTATCACCTACACGCATTGGCTGATCCGTAATATCGCCGGTAGAATGTTCATAAATCCATCTAACAAGAGAACGGCTATCGCCCAATCCACTGATATTGTAATCATTCTCTTTAATATCCATTGCCGGTAAAACTGATTTAGAAAGCTTCGCAGCATTTTCTTCAAATGTTTTTTTATCCTTACTGGTTGCTGCAAATTGTGATGCAGCATTTAAAGCAGCATTATCTGTTTCATTACTTACGTTAATGGCTTTAGCGAGGTAAGCTATTTTATATGCCGGAGAAGAACCTTTTTGTCCTAATACTTCTACATAGTGAAAACCATATTCTGTTTGGATCACCCCTTTAGAACCAACAGATTTTTCAAAAGCAAAATCATTAAACGTAGGCACCATTCTTCCGGTAGTGAAATAATCATATACACCACCTTTATTTTTATTACCGTCATCAGAATACTTAGCACAAACGGAATCAAAACTTTTTCCTGCATTCAATTCCATTTCAACTGTGTCCATAATCCTGCGGGCAGTACTATCTTCACGTACACGTGCAACTGAACCAGATTGTGGATCTTGTTGGTGAGTAGCTATTAATATATGGCGTACTTTGGCAGAATCGGGTAAACTTTTTTCTCCAATAACTTTAGCCAGTACAAAATTACTTTCATCCAGGTAAGGACCGTAAATGCCACCAACCGGAACTTTAACAATAGAATCTATATATTTCTGCTTAATCTCCTTTTTACTGATATAACTATCGTAATAAGGTAACTCAGATTGTGTTTTGCCAAAATAAGCTTTCATATCAGTGGCACTTGCAAACTCAGCTTTCTGATCGCTAAGCTGTTTTAACGTAGCTGCTGAATCAGCGGCACTTGCTGAAGCATCAAATAAAACATATTGAATTCCACGAGATTCTTCTTCTTTCTCATATTCCTTGCTGTGCTTTTTAGCATAAGCCATGATTTCATCATCTGAAACTTTTACAGCACTATCAGAAACAGAAGTGTAAGGAACATATACATAAGAAACACTGGCCACTGCATTATCATCGGCCTGTTGCTTTTCAACCATCCATTTGGGGGCATACATAGAACCCTGCAACAAAGCCTGGTACTTAGTTTGCAAGGCTTGTTGTATAGCGGGCTCAATATACATCCTGTAAATAGCTTGTTTTTGCTCGCTGTTCTTCGATTTTTTAATCTGATCGAAAGCACGGCGGGCATCATCAACTTTAAACTCACCTGTTTGTGGATCAGTGAACTCTCTTCTGAATGGAGAATTTTCACTGAATAATATTTCGCCTAATTCCTTTCCGGTAACTGATAATCCAAGTTTATCGTATTCTTGTTGCATAATAATATTAGCAACTTCAGAGGTCCATAACTGACTGATCAATTGTTCACGCTGCATACCTCTGCCGCCATACATGGCAACTTTCTCTTCAAACTCAGTACGGTCAATAGCTTTACCGTTTACTTTACCTAATGTATTTGTGTTGGCAAACATGTTTCCCCTGCGGAAAGAAGAATCCTGCAGGATAAATGCAATAAGGGCAAGCGCAATAATCCCAAAAACAATCCAGGCACCTTTGTCACGAATTCTTTGAATAACAGACATACGTTATTTATTATTAGTACTACATTTTGAAAGGATGGCAAAAATAGGGGAAACTGTTTATAGAACAAATTGTGGAAAAAATACTTCTGCTACTGTTGGTTAGAATGATTGTGTAGTTTTTTAAACCAACTTGTTCTTTTCTTCAACACGCTCTTCTTTTTTTCGTGAAACATCAATTCACAATACGCTGTTGATAACGGCCCGGTTCGGTGGAAAAACATCACTTTTTCTAGTGAGCAGTGTGGGAATTGTTCGAATAAATTCCGGCCATTCCGGTAAAAAATACTTCACTCACAAAAAACAACACCAGTTTACAACTGTTGATTCACAGTGTTTAAAACGTGAATCAAGGGGTGGGAATAATTCGCTTTCTCAAAATCCACTTTTGTTAATAAGCAAAGCAAATCTTTACCAGTAAAGAAACTTCTGTTGTGGGTTCGCTGTTAGTAAGTGTTAGTAAACCAACACTAATTAACTTTGCTGCTTGTTGATAAGTTAGTTATCCCGAAATACACACCCCTAATAGTAGTATTGGATTTATATAAAAAGTATTATTATTTATTTATTACAGCAGTTATGAACAATCTGAATGAACTGGTTAGCGCCAATGGTTTTGTGAATGTAGAGGTAGATCCGCATCTTGATTTATTTGCAGCCATTGAAAAATTGAAAAAAGAAAAAAATGCCATTGTGCTGGCGCATTATTACCAGGAACCTGATATACAGGATGTGGCCGATTATATTGGCGATAGTTTAGGCTTGGCCCAAAAAGCGGAACAAACCGATGCTGATATGATTGTTTTTGCCGGTGTTCATTTCATGGCTGAAACAGCTAAAATCCTAAATCCTACAAAGAAAGTGGTCCTTCCCGATTTAAAAGCGGGTTGTTCACTGGCAGACAGTGCCCCGGCTGCGCTATTTAAAAAGTTCAAAGAGAAACATCCTGATCATATCGTGATCTCTTATATCAATTGTACAGCAGAGATCAAAGCATTGAGTGATATTATCTGTACATCTTCCAATGCAGAGAAGATTATAGAGAGTGTACCGGCAGACCAACCCATCATCTTTGCACCCGATAAAAACCTTGGCGCTTACCTGAATAAAAAAACCGGCCGCAATATGGTGTTGTGGAATGGCGCTTGTATGGTGCATGAAATATTTAGCCTGGAAAAGATCACCAAGTTAAAACACCGCCATCCCCAGGCGAAACTGATTGCACATCCGGAGTGTGAAGAGGCGGTGCTGAATGTTTCAGATTTTATTGGCAGCACTACACAATTATTGAAATATTCACAAACAGATAGCGCCAAAGAATATATTGTTGCAACAGAAACCGGTATCTTACATCAAATGCAGCAATCTAATCCGTTCAAAACATTCATCCCGGCCCCGCCGAACAATAGCTGTGCCTGTAATGATTGTCCGCATATGAAGTTGAATACGCTTGAAAAATTATGGCTTTGTATGCAGTATGAACTGCCGGAGATTACAATGGATGAAGAATTAAGACTGGCTGCAAAGAAACCGATAGATCGAATGTTGCAGATCAGCCGAGCTGCCGGTTTAGTAGGATAATATTCTAAAATAAACCCCATAAAAAATAAAACACTATGATTCCTGTAAAAGCGTATGCTGCTTACAATGAGAAAGATCCACTGGCTCCGTTTGAATTTAAAAGAAGGGCTTTAGGTGAAAACGATGTACAGATTGAAATTGCTTATTGCGGTGTTTGTCACAGCGATTTACACCAGGCAAGAAACGAATGGGGCGGATCAATGTACCCCATGGTACCCGGCCATGAAATTGTGGGAAAAGTAATAGCCGTAGGTGCCAAAGTAACTAATTTTAAAGTAGGTGATACTGCAGGTGTAGGTGTAATGGTTGATTCCTGCCGTGTTTGTAAGAATTGTCAGCGTGATTTGGAACAATATTGCGTAGAAGGAATGACAGGTACTTACAATGCAATGGAAAGAGATGGTAAAACAGTTGCACAGGGCGGTTATTCTACCCAAATTGTAACCGATGAGAAATATGTGCTGCATGTATCCGATAAACTGGATTTAAAGGCTGTAGCGCCTTTATTATGCGCCGGCATCACTACTTATTCACCTTTACGCTATGCCGGAGTTACCAAAGGTATGAAGGTGGGTGTGGTAGGATTGGGAGGATTGGGCCATATGGGCGTTAAATTCGCTGTTTCCTTTGGTGCAGAAGTAACTGTGTTAAGTACTTCACCTTCTAAAGAAGCAGATGCGAAAAAATTAGGTGCTACCAACTTCCTGGTAACTACCGATGCAGAAGCCATGAAAAAATACAATGGCTATTTTGATGTGATTCTCGATGCCATTTCTGCTAACCACGATTATACCAAATACCTGGACCTACTGGATATTGATGGAAAATTACTGGTAGTAGGTCTGCCTTCTGAAGATCCGAAAGTGTCTCCTTTCTCTTTAATTACCAATCGCAGGAGCATTACCGGCTCTATGATCGGTGGAATTAAAGAAACCCAGGAAATGCTGGATTACTGCGCTGAAAAGAATATTGTAGCTGATGTGGAAATGATCAATATGCAGGACATTAACAACGCCTATGAAAGGATGTTAAAAGGGGATGTAAAATACCGATTTGTAATTGATATCGCTTCATTGAAAAAATAAGAACAAAAGTCAGTTTAATAAAATAAGGCTGCTCTTCCCAGGGCGGCCTTTTGTGTTTTATAAAGCGTCATTTCAGTTGCGCTACTTTAATGTTACCAGTATTTACTTTTTACCAAAGCACTATTGTAATCGTATTTTAGGCATACACCTTCATAACATAAACACATCAAACGCATAACTATCCACAAAAAATGTGCTTTATTGTGATGTTGATGTGGGTTTGATGTGGATTTGATCCGATAATATATTGGGTTTGAATAAGTTAAAAGAGGCGAATAGTAAAAATAAAATTAGTTATACTACTGATTATCAATAGAGTATCAGAAATAAAGGAATGGCAAACCACCGTGTACAGCAAGAATTTCTAAAGCGGCATAAATAATTCAACTAAAAGATTGATCATCCTAACCATCGTATATTTAGCGGATAAGAACCTGTTAAAAAGATGGATATACAATCTATTCCACTGAAAAAACTCATCTTCTGTACTTTATTGTTCCTTAACGCTACTTTTCTCAAGGCACAAAATACCATACCTAAAGTAGTAAGCGGCAGGATTGAACGAATTGAAAACTTTCATTCCAAATACATTACCCAGAGAAACGTAGATATATGGTTGCCGGAAGGATATTCCAACTCGGCAAAATATGCCGTTTTGTATATGCACGATGGCCAAATGTTGTACGATTCCTCGGGTTCCTGGAATAAGCAAGCTTGGGATATTGATGATGTTGCTACTGAATTACTGCAAACAAAAAAGGTTAAAAAATTTATAGTTGTAGGTATTTGGAACGGAGGATCAACGAGGCATACCGATTATTTTCCTCAACAACCGTATGAACAATTATCACAAAAAGATAAGGACACAGTTAATGCACAATTGCAAAGAACGGGAAGGTCTAAAAAGGTATTCATTCCACAATCTGATCAATACCTTAAGTTTATTGTACATGAATTAAAACCCTATATCGATTCTACATATTCTGTTTACAGCAACCGGGAAAATACCTTTATTGCCGGAAGCAGTATGGGCGGACTCATTTCCATGTATGCTATTTGTGAGTATCCTACCATTTTTGGTGGGGCAGCGTGTATGTCAACCCATTGGCCCGGAACATTTACTCTGCAAAATAATCCTGTTCCCGATGCTTTTATCAGTTATTTAAATAAACACTTACCTAGTCCAAAGAATCATAAAATTTATTTTGATTGTGGCGATCAAACTTTAGATGCCCTTTACCCCTCCATTCAAAAACAGGTTGATGATATAATGAGTAAGAAGGGGTACAATAAACATAACTGGCTTACCAAATATTTTCCAGGTGAAGACCACAGCGAAAAGTCATGGAAAAAGAGGCTGAATATTCCTCTGGAATTTTTGTTGGGAAATGATGAATCTAAACATCATGATAACTTTTAACCATGCCATCATTAAAGGAACAGTAACTTAGAGAGTGAATCAAATTTTCCGAAACAATCCATCATATCATGAATCCCAAAGTTGATGCGTATTTAAGCAGAGCCGAAAAATGGCAAAAAGAAATGGAGAAAATGAGAAGTATTGCACTAAGCTGCGGATTAACTGAAGAATTGAAATGGGGCACTCCCTGTTATACATCACACAATAGCAATATTGTTTTGATACATGCCTTTAAAGAATATTGTGCCTTTCTTTTTTTTAAAGGCGCATTGTTAAAAAATGAGCATGGAATTCTTATACAACAATCAGCGAATGTACAAGCTACACGGCAGGTACGTTTTACTAATCTTAAGCACATAAAAGAATTAGAACCTGTTTTGAAAGCTTATATCTATGAGGCCATAGAAGTGGAAAAAGCCGGACTGAAAGTAACATTGAAGAAAACTACTGAATATGCCGTTCCGGAAGAATTTAAAAAACGCTTGAAAGCCGATAGCACCTTAAAAAAAGCATTTGAAGCATTAACACCCGGAAGACAAAGAGGTTATCTTCTTTATTTTGCTGCTGCCGCGCAATCGAAAACAAGAGAAGGAAGAATAGAAAAATATATTCCGCAGATACTGAAAGGAAAGGGATTGAATGATGAGTAGCCGGTTACAAATTTTGCAAGAAGGATAAAAACATATAAATACAAACATCTTAAAATTCCTTTAACCTAAGCTCTTTACCATATTCTTACTGTCCGTAAAACCAGTTTCTTTAACTTGGGAGGAAAATAATTGCACATGAGAAAAACCTTCCTCCTTTTTTCACTTTTCATCAGTTCGGCATCTTTACTGGCACAGCAAAAATTGATCGCTGTGAAAGCCGGAAAACTGATCGACACAGAGAACGGCAAAGTATTAACCAACCAGGTAATCATTATTCGTAATGATTCTATCAAACAGGTGGGCGTCAATATTCCCATTCCTGATTCCGCAACGGTCATCGATCTTTCCAATGCAACTGTATTGCCCGGTTTAATCGATTGCCATACGCATATTACCAGCCAGCCCAGCGGCGATTATTATGCAGATATCTTCCGCAATACGCCTGTTGATGATGCCATCATTGCTCACATTTTCGCTAAGCGTACCCTCGAAGCAGGTTTCACCACCTGTCGTGATGTGGGTGCCCGTGGATTTGTAGATGTGGCTTTACGCAATGCTATTAACCGTGGCGATATTCCTGGTCCGCGTTTATACGTGGCCACTTTATTTATTGGTTCTACAGGCAGCCATGGCGACCTGAACGGTTTTTCACCCTATCTCGATTTTAAAATTCCAAAAGAAATGACCGGCGTTGCCAATGGTGTGGATGAATTGCGTAAACAGGTGCGCTACAACATAAAATACGGTGCGGATGTGATTAAGTTCGGCGCCAGTGCCGGCGTACTTACAGAAGAAGAAAGTGTAGGTGCACCCCAGTTTACACAGGAAGAAATGAATGCGATTGTTAGCGAGGCGAAGTTGTGGGGAAAGAAAGCCTGTGCCCATGCCCATGGAACGGAAGCCATTAAAATGGCGGTGAAAGCCGGTGTTGCTTCTATTGAACATGGTAGTTTTTTGGATGATGAGGCTATTCAGTTAATGAAAGAACATGGTACTTACCTTGATGCGGACATTTACAATGACGAATACATTATGAGTGAATATGCCCGCCTGGGTTATCCTGAAAAGATTTTGAATAAAGAAAGGATGGTGGGAAAAACACAAAGGGAAAGTTTTGCTAAAGCAGTGAAAGCCGGTGTAAAGATCACTTTTGGAACTGATGCAGGTGTATATCCGCATGGCTGGAATGCAAAGCAGTTCAAATGGATGGTGAAATATGGTTTAACACCTATGCAGGCCATACAGGCGGCTACTATTAATGCGGCAGACTTGTTGGGGGTGAAAGAAAAACTTGGATCTGTAACGGTGAATAAATGGGCCGACCTGGTCGCTGTTACTAAAGATCCGCTTACCGATATCACGAGCCTGGAGAATGTGCAATTTGTAATGAAAGCCGGAGTGGTGTATAAGGATGTTTTACATAAGTAAGTAAAACATGTATTGCATAAAAAAGCCGCTGAATCTCTCAGCGGCTTTTTGTTTATTATATAACTGCTTATAATTACATATACATGTTCAGTATCAGCTCATACAGCTCCTGCTTGCCACTGATTTGCTTAGGTTCACCATTGGCAATAGCGATCTTTCTTAAATCTTCCAGTGTTAATTTACCCTGTTCAAAGACAGCGCCATTGCCACTATCGAAAGAAGCATACCGTTCTTTTCTCAGCTTTTTATAGTCTGATTGTTCGAGGATATCCTGTGTTACCAGTAAGGCACGGGCAAAGATGTCCATACCGCTGATATGTGCAATGAAGATGTCTTCAAGGTCAGTTGAATTACGCCTTGTCTTTGCATCGAAGTTGATACCACCTGTGGTAAAGCCACCTGCTTCTACAATTACCAGCATGGCTTCTACCAGTTCCAACAAGTTCACCGGAAACTGATCTGTATCCCATCCGTTCTGGTAATCGCCACGGTTGGCATCAATGCTTCCCAACATACCCGCATCGGCAGCTACCTGTAATTCATGCTGAAAAGTATGGCCGGCCAATGTAGCATGATTCACTTCAATATTCAGTTTAAAATCTTCCAGCAAATTGTATTGGCGCAAAAAGCCGATCACCGTTTCACTGTCATAATCATATTGATGTTTAGTGGGCTCGCAGGGTTTAGGTTCAATGTAAAAACATCCTTTAAAACCATTTTTGCGGGCATAATCTTTAGCCATGTGTAAGAAGGTAGCCAAATGTTCTTTCTCACGTTTCATATCTGTATTCAGCAAGCTCATATACCCTTCACGACCACCCCAGAATACATAACCCGATCCGTTCAGTGCAATGGTAGCATCAATGGCATTCTTTACCTGTGTGCCGGCATGTGCCACTACGTTAAAATCAGGATTGGTAGAAGCGCCGTTCATGTAACGTGGGTTAGAAAAAGCATTAGCTGTTCCCCATAATAACTGAATGCCGCTGGCCGCCTGCTTTTGTTTGGCAAACTCAACAATGGCCTGTAACCTGCTTTCAGATTCGGCAATAGTATTGCCTTCCTCCACCAAATCAAAATCGTGAAAACAATAAAAAGGAATGCTCATTTTGGTCATAAACTCAAAAGCAGCATCCATTTTATGTTTGGCTCTGCTGATCGCATCCGTTCCTTCCAACCATGGAAAAATTTTAGTACCCGAACCAAAAGGATCACCGCCAGTTGCACAGAGGGTATGCCAGTAAGCCATAGCAAAACGTAAGCATTCTTTCATGGTTTTACCACCTACCATCCTGTTTTCATCGTAATATCTATATGCCAGTGGGTTCTTTGAATCTTTTCCTTCAAACTGAATTTTCCCAATGCCCGGGAAATATTCTTTGTTGCCAATAAGAACAGACATAATAATTTGAATTTTTAAAATTTATGGAAAAGGTACCGTCTTTTGTGTTACATGGCATCGCCTGTTGTGTCACTCACTTGTACATTCTGCTCTTTGAGCAACTATAAAAATTTCAGTAATTGTTTTTTCCACTTAGTATACAACTCATCATACAGTATTGATTTTGTTGGCTCTATTGTAGCTAATGCTTTTTGATGGCTGAATGCCTCTGCAGCACTGCCATAAATTCCAGCTCCGATACCAGCACCAATGGCAGCTCCTACGCTTCCATCGCAATCATGCAGTTCAACGGGTGTATTTGTTACATTCACAAAGGCTTCGGTAAATACATTGCTCAAGAACATATTAGCCTTACCGGCACGAATAATACCGGGTTGAATGCCATTCTCTCTCATAATATCCAGTCCGTAGCGGAAAGCAAAGGCAATGCCTTCCTGTGTAGCCCTGAATAAATGTGCTGCCGTATGCACATTCAGGTCTATGTTCTCCAATTGACAGCCTACGATTTCGTTATTCAGCATCCTTTCAGCACCGTTACCAAAAGGTAGCAGTTGGAGGCCATTGCTGCCCGGCTCAATAGTAGCGGCAGCTTCATTCATTTGGCCATAACTCATTTGCGGTGCTGCAATATTTTTGATCCACCTGTTGGCAATACCCGTTCCGTTGATGCACAGTAAAACACCCGTTCTTGTTTCTGTTTGCGTATGGTTTACATGGGCAAAGCTGTTTACTCTCGATTGTTGATCGTAGGTAAGCTCATCGCTTACGGCATAGATCACACCTGAAGTTCCGGCAGTAGCGGCTACTTCGCCGGGCTGCAGCACATTCAATGACAAAGCATTGTTGGGTTGGTCGCCGGCTTTATAGGTCACCGGAATACCGGTAGTTAATGATAATTCGGCAGCAACAGCGGCTGTTATGGTTCCATGTTCTGTAAATACATCTTTAATCTCCGGAATTAATGACTTTGGGAAACCATAATATCCGAAAACCGCTTCTGATAAACTGTTGTTTTTAAAATCCCAGAAAACGCCTTCTGATAAAGTAGAAATACTGGTGGTGGACCTGCCTGTTAATTGCATGGCAATAAAATCACCGGGTAGCATAATCTTATCGGCCTGTTCGTAAATACCCGGTTCGTTGTGTTGTACCCATGCCAGTTTTGAAGCAGTAAAGTTGCCCGGTGAATTCAATAAATGTGTTAAACAATGTTGCTCGCCGATGGATTCAAAAGCCAGGTTACCTATGCTAACAGCGCGGCTATCGCACCAGATAATACTGTTGCGTAAAGGCTCCTGGTTTTTATCAACCATTACCAAACCATGCATCTGGTAAGCAATACCAATGGCCCTGATGTCTTTAGGGTTATAGGCTTTTGTAGCATGCGCCTTAAGTATAGCTTGTTTAACATCGTGCCACCATTGCATGGGCGATTGTTCTGCCCAGCCCGGCTGCGGTGCAATAATACCAGCTTCTGTTTCGGGATATTGGGCAGCGGTAATGGTTTTTCCTGTTTGTGCATCTACTACCGAAACCTTTATCGAAGAAGTTCCTACGTCTATTCCCAGTAATAACATGGCATCTCTTTTAAATGGCAATCAAAAGAATACTGCGCAACAATCGTTCATGCAGTTCTGTGATCTTATTGTCAAAATAACTAGCCTTTGTGCTGCGGAGCAACCGCTATCTGGGAAAAAAAATATGCTATCTTATCAATCATTTATAAATTCATCAAAAAATACTGATAAAATACAGGTTATTTTTCCATGCGTACACTTATCCAGAAGATACATATTGAAGAAGATAAATCCTTTGCTTGCCGCACCTACCGTACACCGGATTTTGAAACCAACTGGCACAAGCATGAAGAATGTGAGTTGATATTGATCACCGAAGGACATGGAACGGCATTGATTGGTGATTATGTAGGTAACTACGCGGCAGGGGATATTTTTTTCCTGGGGAGCGAACTGCCACATTGGTTCAGGAAATCACATCATAAAATAACAGGTAGTGCAGTTGTGGTTCATTTTAAAAAAGATTTCTGGGGAGATGCCTTTTTACAATTACCCGAAATGAAACAGATAAAGGGATTATTGAATGGTAAGAACAATGGATTGTGGATAAAACCTTCTTTGAGAAAAACCATAGCCCCTTTAATAAAAGAGATGGAACATTCTGCAGGTTTAAACAGGTTGTATGCATTGATGATCTGCTTACAGGCCATTAGTAAACCATCTTCCGCTGAAGTTCTTACTGCCGATTTTTCTTTTTCTTCCAGTACCAGAGAAAATTCTGCTATTGAAAAAATATTCGATTACTCCCTTAAACATTATCTCAAGCAAATTACCCTACAGGAAGTGGCCGATATAGCCGGTATGAGTATTCCAACATTTTGCCGCTTCTTTAAAAAGAATATCAAAAAAAGTTATTTCGATTTTTTGAAAGAGCTGCGTATCGGTCATGCCTGTAAATTGTTACAAACCACCACCGAGCCGGTGATGGATGTTTGTTACAATAGCGGCTATAACAGCTGGGCACATTTCAGTAAGCAGTTTAAACAGGTAAAGGGCACAACGCCATCCAGGTACCGCAAGCAGTATGGGCAATAGTGAATGATGAGGGATAAGTGTCTTGGCTAATGATAAAAAACACTTCACTTATAACGTACTACGCACAACTCCTTTTAGGTTATTCGTTTTCATTTTTGACTTAAATATCAACCTGCAAAGAATCATCTTTCGCGTTGACATCCATCATGTTTTTCGGTAAATGCTGTTTCTATTTTCGGCTCGCATTTCTATTCATTTAAATCAAGCGTTATGCAAAGCCAAGAAACAGCTCCTGTTAGTTCTGAAAAGAAAGGAGTTCATAAAGAAGATGTAACCATCATGGATGGCAATGAGGCCGCCGCCTATATTGCTTATAAAACCAATGAAGTTTGTGCTATTTATCCTATCACTCCCTCTTCTACCATGGGCGAATGGGCAGACGAATGGAGTGCGAAGGGTATTAAAAATATTTTCGGGCAAACCCCGAAAGTGGTAGAGATGCAAAGTGAAGCCGGTGCTGCCGGTGCTATTCACGGTGCTTTGCAGGGTGGTGCTTTGGCAACCACATTTACTGCATCGCAGGGCCTTTTGCTCATGATCCCTAATATGTACAAGATTGCAGGTGAGTTAACACCGGTTGTTTTTCATATTGCTGCCAGAACGCTGGCCACTCATGCATTGTCCATTTTTGGAGATCATAGTGATGTAATGTCTGTACGGGCTACCGGCTTTTCACAATTGTTCAGCGCTTCACCACAGGAAGTAATGGATATGGCCCTGATCGCACAGGCTGCTACCTTACGTTCCAGAGTTCCTTTCCTGAATATTTTCGATGGATTCCGTACGTCACACGAATTATCAGAAGTAGAAGTAATTTCTGATGAAGTGATCGCTGCGATGATGGACCCGGCTGATATCAATGCACACAGAAGCAGGGCTTTGTCTCCGGATAATCCATTTATCCGCGGTACAGCGCAAAACCCTGATGTGTATTTTCAAAACAGGGAAGCAGCCAATCCTTACTATGAAAATGTACCTGGTATTGTGAAAGAGATGTTTGAGAAATTTTACAAGCTAACAGGTCGTCGCTATAAGCCTTTTGAATATTATGGCCATCCGCATCCCGACAGAGTGATTGTGATCATGGGATCCGGTGCCGGTGCCGTGCAGGAAATGGTAGATTTCTTAAACGAACGCCCCGGCGTTCATGTAGGTATGATCTATGTGCGTTTATACCGCCCGTTCGCTGTAGAAGATTTTATGTCCGTATTGCCTAAATCCGTTACTAATATTGCAGTACTCGATCGTTGTAAAGAACCTAACAGTATTGGTGAGCCCCTATATATGGATGTGGTAAATGCTCTGAACGAATCTCTCGAAAACCATCATGCCCATGTAATTGGAGGCCGTTATGGTTTATCTTCCAAAGAGTTCACTCCTGCTATGGCTAAAGCTGTTTTCAGGGAAATGCTGAAAGAACATCCTAAAAATCACTTTACCATTGGTATTGATGACGATGTTACACATACCAGCCTGGAATATGATAAGAACCTTTCATTAGACAGTCAGCATACTTTCAGGGGATTGTTCTTTGGCCTGGGTGCAGACGGAACAGTAAGTGCCAATAAAAACTCTATCAAAATCATTGGTGAAAAAACAGAGGATTTTGTACAGGGCTATTTTGTATATGATTCCAAAAAATCAGGATCATTAACGGTATCGCATTTACGTTCCGGTAAAAAGCCGATCCGTTCTACGTATCTTGTACAGTCTGCCAACTTCATCGCCTGTCATCATTTCAATTATCTAACCAAATACGATATCCTCAAAAATGCAGAACCGGGTGCCGTATTTCTTTTGAATGCTCCTTATGAGAAAGAAGAGGTATGGAGCAAGCTTCCTAAAAAAATACAGGAAGAGATCATAGAAAAAAATCTTCGTTTCTATACCATCAATGCGTATAAGGTTGCGAAGGAAACAGGAATGGGCAACCGTATCAATACAATTTTGCAAACCTGCTTCTTTGCCATCAGTAATGTATTACCAAGAGAAGAAGCGATAGAAAAAATTAAAGAAGCGATTTATGATACTTACTGGAAAAAAGGTGAAGCCATTGTTCAAAAGAATTACGTGGCAGTAGATAAAGCCCTCGATAATTTGAATGAAATAGATTATTCACAATATCAAACCGGCGATATTCCTTTGGATGAAGTTGTTCCGAAAGAATCTCCTGAATTTGTGAAAGAGGTATTGGCGAAGATCATTGCGGGAGAAGGTGATGAATTACCGGTAAGTGCATTCCCTGTAGATGGTACTTTCCCTTCAGGAACCACCAAGTTTGAGAAAAGAAATATTGCAGATGCCGTTCCTGTTTGGGATGCCGATCTGTGTACACAATGTGGTAAATGCTTCCTGATTTGTCCGCATGCTGCTATTCGTCCGAAAGTATACGATAAAGAGCTTTTGAAAGATGCTCCTGCATCATTCAAACATGTTGATCCCATCGGTAAAGAATGGGATAAAACAAAAGAGGCCTATACACTGCAGGTATCAACAGAAGATTGTACAGGATGCACTTTGTGCGTGGAATTCTGCCCCATGGTGAGCAAAGAAGATCCGGGCCATAAAGCCATCAACATGTACGATAAAACTCCTATGCAAGCTGCTGAAAAAGAGAATTGGGATTTCTTCATCAACTTGCCTGAGGTTGACAGGTCAAGAATCAACCGCAACACAGTGAAGGGCTCCCAATTCTTTCAGCCATTATTCGAATTCTCCGGTGCCTGTGCCGGCTGCGGTGAAACACCTTATATTAAACTGCTTACACAGTTGTTTGGTGAAAAAATGATCGTTGCCAATGCAACGGGTTGTTCTTCCATCTTTGGCGGTAACCTGCCCACCACTCCATGGAGTACCAATAAACACGGTGTGGGTCCGGCCTGGGCTAACTCTCTCTTCGAAGACAATGCAGAATTTGGCTTAGGTATTAAACTGGCCAGCGATAAGAAGAAAGAAGTAGCAGCCGCTTTATTGAACCAGATGAGCTCAGAAGTGGGTGAAGACCTCGCTAATTCTATATTACAGGCTCCTGAAACAGGTGAAGCAGAATTTCGTGTAAAACATGAACTGATTAAGGAACTTAAACACCGTTTGAGCGGTATCAATAGTGTAGCGGCACATAATCTTTATCACCTGGCAGACTTCTTAACAGAAAAATCTATCTGGATCATCGGTGGTGATGGATGGGCCTATGATATTGGTTATGGCGGATTGGATCATATTCTCTCTACCGGAGAGAACATCAACATCATGGTGCTGGATACAGAAGTGTATTCTAATACAGGCGGACAAAAATCTAAGTCAACACCTGTAGGCTCCAGTGCAAAATTTGCCGTGAATGGTAAAACAACCGGTAAAAAAGACCTTGCACTGCAGGCCATTGCACACGGCACCGCTTATGTAGCACAAATTGCTATGGGTGGTAATGATGCTCACACCATCAGAACTATCCTGGAAGCGGAAGCCTATCCCGGTCCATCACTGATCATCGCTTACAGCCATTGTATTGCACACGGTATTGATATGGCGCATGGTGCCGATGAACAAGACTTTGCAGTTAAATCAGGCTATTGGCCGTTGTTCCACTATAACCCACTCAAACCTAAAGGTCAACGTTTTGTGATCGACTCTAAAGAACCGTCTATTCCATTAAGTGAGTTTATGTATCATGAAAACCGTTTTAAAGTAATTAAAGCGAAAGATCCCGTATTGGCAGAAGCATTTCTGCACCAGGCTGAAGAAGCCCGGACAAACAAATGGGATCGCCTGGTTACACTAAAAGGCCTGTAATGATTGCATAGCTATATCTTTGAACGAAAAGGAGCCTGTTCCCAGGTTCCTTTTTTATTTGTAACCACTATTTAATAAAGAATACTTTTGCAGCTTAAAGATTTTCGTTTGAGTGCAACTGTTTATTTGATCACACCGCCATTCACACAATTAAATACGCCTTACCCCGCAACGGCTTATTTAAAGGGTTTTCTCAATACAAAACATATTTCTGCATTCCAGTCTGATTTGGGAATTGAAGTAACGCTGGCTTTGTTTTGTAAAGAAGGACTGCAGCGGTTATTTGCTCATATTCAGCAGCAGGAAAATAATGGACGTTCTGAAAATGCAGCGAGGATAATTGCTTTACAGGATGAATACATCAACACCATTGATGCCGTGATCTTGTTCTTACAGGGGAAAAACCCAACACTGGCACATCTTATCTGTAAAAGAGATTTTTTGCCTGAAGCATCAAGGTTTGCTCAGTTGGATGATCTTAACTGGGCTTTCGGAACCATGGGCTCACAGGATAAGGCCAAACATTTGGCCACCATGTATTTGGAAGACCTGAGCGATCTGATCATGGAATGTGTGGATTCTCATTTTGGTTTTAGCCGCTATGCTGAAAAACTGGGAAGAAGTGCGAATAGCTTTGATGAAATGTATGCGGCATTACAACAACCGCTTACCTATACGGATAAGATCTTACTTAATATCCTTGAGCAAAGGATGGAAGAAGTGCAACCTAAATTAGTGGCACTCTCGGTTCCCTTCCCCGGTAATTTATATACTGCTTTTCGCTGCGGCCAGTTCATCAAAAAAAATTATCCTTCGGTGAAAGTGGCCATGGGCGGCGGTTTTGCTAATACGGAACTTCGTTCGTTAAAAGATAAAAGAGTATTTGAATTTTTTGATTGTATCACTTTGGATGATGGAGAGGCGCCTGTTGAACAACTGCTGAACTGGATAGAAGGAAAATGTACTGTAAACGAATTGAAACGGACCTACCTAGTACAAAATGATGAGTTGGTATTCATCAATAATCAACAATGTACCGATTATAAACAGGGCCAGGTAGGCACACCCGACTACAGCGATTTTTTACTGGACCGATACATTCAGGCTATCGAGATCGTTAACCCCATGCATAGCTTATGGAGCAATGGCCGATGGAATAAACTCACAATGGCACATGGTTGTTACTGGGGTAAATGTACGTTCTGCGATATCTCCTTACCCTACATACAATTCTATGAACCGTTGCAGGCTTCGTTATTGTGCGACAGGATGGAAGAAATGATTGCTCAAACGGGAGAGAACGGTTTTCATTTTGTGGATGAAGCGGCACCGCCTGCATTGATGCGTGGATTGGCTCTTGAAATTATTAAAAGAAAACTAGTAGTGAGTTGGTGGGCCAACATCCGTTTTGAGAAAAGCTTTACAAGAGACCTTTGTTTATTGCTCAAAGCATCGGGTTGTATTGCAGTATCGGGCGGATTGGAAGTGGCAAGTGATCGTTTGCTGCAATTGATTCATAAAGGCATCACCGTTGCCCAGGTAGCAAAAGTAAACAGCAACTTTACAGAAGCCGGAATCATGGTTCATGCGTACCTGATGTATGGTTTTCCCACGCAAACAGCGCAGGAAACCATTGATAGTTTGGAAATGGTTAGACAATTGTTTCAAAACGGTGTGATGCAATCTGCTTTCTGGCACCAGTTTACCATGACGGCACATAGCCCTGTTGGATTAGCGCCGGAAAAATATGGTGTGAAAAAAGCGAAAGAAGTTACCATCACTTTTGCGAATAATGATGTAGAACATATCGATCCTACAGGTGCCGACCATGAAAGTTTTGCTTATGGCTTAAAGAAATCATTGCTCAATTATATGCATGGCCTCTGTTTGGAAGACCCCTTGCATAAATGGTTTGATTTTAAAATACCCAAAACAACCATTGCCCCGGATTATATTGCCAATTGTTTGAAAGAAGAAGAAATGCTTTCTTTTAAAGGCAATGCGAAAGTGATTTATATGGGCCATCCGCCAACGATAGAAATCATCACAAAAAGTAAAAAAGGCAACCAGTGGGAAGTGGCCAATCTTCTCTTTTATTCAAAAAAAGAAACTGTAAAGTTACAGGTACCCAAAGAGCAGGGTGAATGGCTGGCAACCATGTTACCCAGGCTTTCTGTATATAATGAAAAGATGTTTACCCTGCAGGAAATAAAGGATGATTATGAGGCCGCCGGATTGGAAGATTTTGAATTGTTCTGGGATAATAAACCCATCAGTACGATGTATAAGTTGGGATTACTGCGGTTATAATTAACAGGGGCTTGCGCCAAAAGTTGTTCATTAAGAGTATGAGTAAACGTTCTTGGGTTTACGCAGGCTGTTCATAATATGGTATCTCATCATGGCTTACAGGATCATGCTGGTTCCAGTAAGCAGGTGTAACAATGTGGCCGCTGCGGGTAAAAAGAGTTCTTCCATAGATCGCATTGATGGCATTAAACATCAGGTTTGTAACACCTACAGTAAAAGTTTCTGGTGCAGGAGGGGGTGGCGGCGGCGGAGTTTCTCCTTCTGCCACAGGCTTTGCCGGTGCTGCCTTTGGAGGTGCTGATACAGCCACTACTACTTCATAACGATTATAGCTTAGTAAGTCTTTCAGAAACTCAGCTCTTTCCTTCGAAACATTTTTTTCTACCACGGCACAGCGGATACCGTTCAACTCTTCTGCTGTATGATTTTGATTGATTGCCATAATACAAACTTTGTTAGATACGGATGATTTAAAAAACAGGACTCAACGAATAAATATATTCGTACACAAAACTGAACAAGCCTGTTAATACAATACCCGCCAGGCAGATAAATAAAGCCAGTTTAGAAACAGCTGGTATCTGTAATCTCTGAATAGGTGTTGTATTGCTATCCATGAAAATAGCTTTCACTATTTTCAGGTAATAGTAAAAAGAAACGATAAGGTTCAGCGCAGCAATAGTGATCCATACATAAGAGAGAACAAGCCCCTTGCCTGTTCCGGCGATCAGCAAAAAGAACTTACCAAAGAAACCTGCTGTTGGGGGAACGCCTGCCAGCGAGAATAAAGCAATAGTGAGCGCCCATGATAAAAGCGGGTTGGTTTTATAAAGGGCTTTATAATCATCAATGGTTTCTTTGTTGGTTAGTGCACTTATTAAAGAAACCACACCAAACGCTGCAAGGTTAGAGAATACATAGATCAGGATGAAGTATACAACAGCTGCACTTCCTGTTTGACTGCTGCCTGAAATACCGATCAATACAAAACCTACCTGTGCGATGGAGGAGAAGGCAAGGAAGCGTTTCAGGTTGTTTTGCCGGATGGCGAAAAGATTACCTACGATCATGGTGGCAGCAGATACCACAAAAAGTAAATGATACCATGTTTCGGCCAATGGCCTGAACACTTTGTATAAGACAGAAACGAAAACAAATAACACAGCACCTTTTGATATTACCGAAAGATAAGAGGTAACCGATGCCGGTGCTCCTTCGTACACATCTGCGGTCCATAAATGAAAAGGAACAGCTGATATCTTAAAGGCAAACCCTGCAATCAATAAAATGAAGGCGAAGAGTTGTAAAGGAGATCCGTTCAGTGCAGCAGATAATTCAGAAAAAACAAGTGTACCAGTAGTTCCGAAAACCAGTGAAATACCAAACAAGAGCAAACCTGATGAAAAGGCAGAGGAGATGATGTATTTGAAGGCAGCTTCGGAAGAGCGGCGCTGCTCTAAATCGAAATTGGCCAATGCTGCCAAAGGAATAGAAGATAATTCCAACCCTAAGTAGAACATTAAAAGATTGCCGGAAGAGATCATCAAAAACATACCCAGTAAGGTGGATAACAGTAACATGTAAAACTCTGCTACGTGCTTATGATTTTTCAGCCAGGCATAAGACTGTAAGGAAATGATGAAGGTGCCCAGGTTCAAAATGTTTTTCTCTAATGCAGTAATAGCATTACCAATAAACATTTCGTTGAATAAACTGCCTTCTGCATTACCTATGCAACCAGCCGCAAAATTCAGCAGCAGCAATACGTTCACTGTGTTCAGCAGTTTTTCATTCTTCCATTCTTTGCTTCCTACTTTAATGAACAGGAGAATAAAAATGATGAGTGTTACCACTAACTCCTGTTTCATCAGTACTAAAAAATCGTTCAGCATAAGTTTATTTTTTCATCATATACAGAACAATGGTTCTGCATCTTCAAATCAGTTAATGTGTTACCGCCATCAGTTTGTTCATGATCGCTTCTGTACCGGGCCCAATTAAATCTGTTAACCAGAAAGGTGCAATACCAATGGCAACAATGGCAATGATCAGTAAACCCGAAGCCAGTTTCTCACTCCAGTTAGCATCTGTTAAAACATTGTAGTGCGAATCTGTAATAGGCCCCATCAATGTTTTACCTGCTGCTCTTAGTATATATACGGCCGTTACAACAATAGAGGCACAGGCAAGAATGGTAGCAATACGGTACCATCCATCAGGGTTTTGCCAGGAGCCCATAAATACCGTCATCTCCGCAACAAAACCACTAAAGCCGGGCAAGCCTAAAGAAGTTAAACCTGCGATCATAAAAACGGTAGAAATAAAAGGAATCACCTTTAGCAATCCGCCCAATTGGTCAACCATTCTTGTATGCGTTCTGCTGTAGATCATACCAATCACAGCAAAGAAAAGGGCGGTCATTAGTCCATGTGATACCATTTGCATCACTGCACCATTGATAGCCGTTTGCGTAAGCATGCCAATACCGAACAATACAAAACCGGTATGACTCACGGAAGAGTAAGCATTAATATATTTAAGATCCTTCTGCATCATTGTAGCAAAGGCGCCATAAATAATACCAATACAGGATAATAAAATGATGATCCACTGGTATTCATGTGCCGCCTGTGGCATTAAATAAGTAGCCACACGCAAACAACCATAGCCGCCCAGCTTCATGGAAATACCTGCCAGGAACATGGAAGCGGCGGTAGGTGCAGAAGAGTGTCCATCGGGCACCCATGTATGAAAAGGAAATAAGGCAGTGAAAATACCAAACCCTGCAAATGCAAAGGGGAAGAATATTTTTTGAACGGCCAAAGGCACTGGCACTTTTGCAATCTGTAAAAGATCGAAACTATGAGCACCATTGATATTGGTGTTGAAATATAATCCCAGCAACCCAATAAATATAAAACCGGAACCCCCCATCAGCATCAAAGCTAGCTTCATGGCACTATATTCTTTTTTACCGCTCCCCCAGATACCGATCAGTAAGAATTTAGGGATTACTGCTACTTCCAGGAAGAAGAATAGAGTGAATAGGTCGAGTGAAATAAAAAATCCATAAGCACCCATGCTTAAGAAGATAAGCAGGAAGAAAAATTCTTTGCTCAGTTTATCCTGTGCCCACGAAACCAATACACCTGCCACTACCACCAAAGAGGTAAGCAGTATCATTGCTACGGAAATACCATCAACACCGATATGATAGTGAATATTCAAAGGACTGAACCATGTATAGTCATCTTCAAACAACATCTGTGCATTGTTGCCATTGGCACGGGTAACGTGGTATTGCCAGAATAAATTGAGTACAGCGCCTAACTGTAATACCGATCCTGCTAATGCTATTGTTCGTACCTGCTTTGTGCCTTTTGCAACCAATATTGCAATGGCCGTAAGCAGCGGGATAAGGATCAAAAAAGATAAGTTCATATTGAATGATGAGTTATAAGTTATGAATGATGCGTTATAAATTTTTTTGGATGTAAGAATCGTACTTCTCTTACTTCCATAAATAAAGGAACATCGCCGCCAGTGCCAATACACCGCCAAAGAAATACAAGGCATAGCTTTGTACCTTACCCGATTGTAATCCCTTGATCATCTCCGAAATTTTAGCGGTTAAAGCAGCCAGCCCGTTCATCAATCCATCTACCACATTTTTGTCAAACCAGGCAGCCGGTCTCCCGATCAGGTTAAAAATGATTGTTTTGGTGATGAATAAATACAGTTCATCTATATAAAACTTTTTATAAGCTGCTTTATATAAACCGCCCAAACTGTTGGCTATAGCTGCTGGTTTATCATTCGCTGTTTTATATAAATAAGTAGCCAGTGCAATACCGGCTAAGCCGAATGCAACAGGCAACGCAGAGAACGCATAATCAATATGTGTTTCCAGTGCTACACCATCGCTTGTAACAAAATGAGAGAAAGGAACAAATCCGGCAACAACAGCAAGAATACCTAAAATGATCAATGGCAGTTTCATTGATAAGGTACCTTCGCCATGATGCTCACCATGTATATGCGCTTCTTTGCTCCAGAAGATATTGTAATACAAACGGAACATGTAAAAAGCAGTTAAGCCTGAAGTGAATAAACCCACGGCATATACCATTTTATTGGTATGATAAGCAGCCAGCAGTATTTCTTCCTTACTAAAGAATCCTGCAAAAGGAGGAACACCTGCAATGGCCAGGCAGGCAATTAAAAAGGAAATATGTGTAATGGGCATCAGTTTTCTTAAGCCGCCCATGTCTTTCATTTCATTACTATGTACCATATGTATCACGGCACCGGAACCGAGGAACAATAATGATTTGAAGAATGCATGTGTGAACAGGTGGAACATGGAGCCCATATAACCCAACCCTTCTTCACCACCTTGTTTGGCCACGCCTAATGCAAACATCATATAACCAATTTGCGACATAGTGGAATAGGCTAATACTCTTTTAATATCTGTTTGCGTACAGGCAATGATTGCTGCAATGAATGCAGAGAATAAACCCACATACGTTACCAAATGCAAAGCTGCTTCGCTGGTAGAAAATATTGGGAACAAACGAGCCACGAGGTACACACCAGCCACCACCATGGTAGCCGCATGGATTAAGGCAGAAACAGGTGTTGGGCCTTCCATCGCATCGGGTAACCAGATGTGCAAGGGGAACATGGCACTTTTACCGGCACCACCCATGAACACCAGCGCCAATCCCCAGGTAAGTACAGAGATGCCTAGGAAAGAGGCAGTTGAAATACTCATGAAATAAGACGATTGCGGCGCCGTTAATCTTTCGATTAAAGTAGCAAAATCGAGTGTTTGTGCATGGAAGGATAAGATTAAAATTCCAATCAAAAAACCAAGGTCTGCAAAACGTGTAACGATGAATGCTTTTTTAGAAGCAGCCACCGCCGATGGTTTATCAAAATAATAACCGATGAGTAAGAAAGAAGATACACCCACCAGTTCCCAGAACATATAGATCTGGAAGATATTGGTAGCGATAACCAAACCCAGCATGGAGAAGGTAAAAAGAGAAAGGAAGGCATAGTACGTAGCAAAACGTTCCTCACCTTTCATGTATCCCAAACTGAATATATGCACCATCAATGAAACAAAGCTTACTACTACCAGCATCATCACAGAAATGGGATCGAGCACAATACCCATATCAATCGAAACACCGGGAGCAAACTGCAGCCAGGTATATTTCAGGGCAATGATCTTTTGATAAACGCCATTCACTTTGCCGTCTTCAAAAAAATATTGGCCAGCAGTAATGAGTGCTAATACGGTAACGGCTAATAAAGAGGCTGTTCCCAGTAAACCCGCATACGCTTTGAAATATTTCCTGCCGAATAAGCCCAGCAAAAGAAAACTGGCCAGCGGCAAAATAGGGATCAATGCTATGTAAGAATAATGATTCATTGTATCTACTTTTTTCTCCTTAAGGGATAAGGCTTTAATATTTTAATTCACCTGCATCTTCCACATCAATGGAATGATGGCTTCTGTACAGGTTAATAATGATGGCTATGGCAACTGCGGCTTCAGCGGCAGCTATGGTTATAATGAACAGGCTGAAAAAAATACCATCCAGCTTACCGGGATAGAGGTATTTATTGAACGCAACGAAATTGATGTTCACACTGTTAAGGATCAGCTCAACAGACATCAGCATAGTGATCATATTCCGTCGGGTGAATAATCCGTACATGCCGATGAAGAATAGGGCAGTACTAACGAATAATATATGGGTAACTGGAACGGGGCTCATTGTTTAAATATTGAATAATGAATGACGAATAATGAATTTTATTTGCTGTTTGCTTTAATATTGTTTTTTCTCGTAGTATCAATGCTTTTTACAAAAATTGATATTAGTTCGTTACACTCTGCTTGTGCTTTCCCAATCAAATCTGTTTTATCTGTTAACGCTGTCCTCTCAATTATTCTCAACCCAACTCTTGTTTCTCTTAATTCCTTAAGTAAAATTTTCAGCTTATGAATAAAATCATTTCTTGACTCAGCACTTTGTGCTTCTCCGTATTGTAATGCAGGAGAAGTACCCGACCGCACTAATTGTCCTGCCAAATGTGATCCTGCCAGGTTTTTGTTTATCGACTCCGTGATTTTTATGATCATTACTGCAAAGTCGATCAGCCGTTCTTCCAAATCATATTTCTTCTTCTCTTCCATTCGAAATTTTACATTCCTTGTTTGTTATTCGATATTTGCTCTTTTGCTTCCGGTTTCGATTTTATGGCGATCACAATACAACCGATCATCGCGGCCAGCAATAACATACTCACAGCTTCGAAGGGTAGCACAAACCCATGCTCCGTTGTGCTTAACATTTGCGTACCGATATCCGCCACATTCACATTGAAGCTGCCTGCATCACTGCTTTCTTTAAAACCATATTGATCGATCAGCCGATAAGTAAAAACAAAACCGAGCAATACAGCTAGTATCGAAAACAAAAGCCTTTTAGTAATTGGCTTCGGCATTTCTTCTCCTGCTTTTTGGGTAAGGAATATGGAGAAGATGATTAGTACTACAATGCCGCCTACATATACAATGATCTGTACCGCTGCAATAAAATTCACATCCATCCAGAAATACAATCCTGCAATACCGATGAGTGAAAACAATAACCAGATGGCGGAACGAAATATCTTACGTGTGGTAACGGACAAAATACCTGCGCCTAAAATAAAGGCGGAGATACAATAGAATATAATAGCTGAAGCACTCATTATTCAACGCCCTCCCTGATTTTGGATCCCGGTTGGTTCAACCGTTTGGTTAACTGATTGCGGTTAAATACGCTGTGCTCGAATGTGTTGGCCATTTTAATGGCGCTGGTAGGACAAGCTTCTACGCACAACCCACACATGGTGCACAGCTCTAAGTGATATACGAATGTGTCGATTGCTTTTTTCTTTTTACCATCGGGTTGTATATCAAACTTGTTGATGATCTTGATGGTTCCGTTCGGGCAGGCAATCTCACAGGCCGAGCAGCCGGTACAGGCATGCTGGTTGTTCTCATCATGCGGCATCACTACTTCGCCTCTAAAACGTTCTGCCAGTTGCAATGTAGCCCGGTTATCAGGATACTGCTCGGTAATAATTTCTTTGCGATGCGTAAAATAGTACCCCGTAACCTTCATGCCCGTAAGCAAAGATTTAGCGGCTTTCAACACATCATTGATATACTCTTTTAAAAACATTATCGTTAATTAATTTTTTTCTTTTGGTATCAGCTTCAGTGTGCTCCTCATCGTCCCTTGCGTCGCACACTGCAACTGTATATTTTCAATCAACTCATTACTTCAAACAATCACCCCCAAACTAAAAATGCCATCCCATGATCGCCACAACGGTCATCAGCAACAGGTTGAATAAACTGATCGGCAATAAATATTTCCATTCCAGGTTCAATAGCTGGTCTACACGCAACCTCGGGAACGTCCACCTGAACCACATGATCAAAAAGATCAGGAAGATCGTTTTACCAAAAAACCAGATAGAAGAAGGAATAAAATCCATGATATGGTTAAATGCTTCCCAGTTACCAATATGCAATGGCATCCAGCCACCAAAAAACAGTGTAGCACCAATAGAACACACAATAAAGATGTTGATGTACTCTGCGAGGAAGAAGAGGGCGAACTTCATACCGGAGTATTCCGTATGAAAGCCGGCTGTTAATTCACTTTCCGCTTCTGCTAAGTCGAATGGTGCACGGTTGGTCTCCGCGGTTACAGCAATAATGAATATGATGAAACTGATAATGGCCGGTATATGTCCTTTAAAGATCCACCAACCATTTTGTTGCGATTGAATAATATCGTTGATGCTTAAACTGCCTGTGAGCACTACAATGGAAATAATGGCCAGGCCGGCAGACAGCTCATAACTCACGATCTGCGCACCGCTACGCATAGCGCCGAGTAAAGAGTATTTGTTGTTGCTGCTCCATCCGGCCATTAAAATACCGATCACGGAAAGAGAGGAAACGGCAGATACATACAACACGCCAATATTAATATCCCATATCTGAAAGTTCTTTGCAAATGAAATGGGTGCCAATACCAGCATGGCAACGATCATTACAATGAAAGGCGCCAGGTTAAATAAGAACTTATCAGCACCATCAGGTGTTAAGCCTTCTTTCATGATCAGCTTCAGTGTATCGGCTGAAGTTTGAAAGATACCTTTAGGCCCCAAGCGGTTAGGCCCTAGGCGTATCTGCATAACGGCCGCCACTTTACGTTCCATCCAAACCAGTCCTAATCCCAGTACTGCAAACAATGCAATCGCAGCAACACCTACCAATACACATTCTGCCAGTAATACAACGGTGCTGTTGAAATGTGCATTCAACCAGGTATCAATCGCTTTTGTAATGCCTTCTAAACTAAACATGTTATCAGTTATAAGTGATGAGTGATGGGTTATGAGTGAACTAATGTATCATTCATAATTCCTCACTGTATTGTTATCTGTCAATATCAGGTATCACCAGGTCCAGCGTACCCATGGCCGCTACAAGATCACCGATCTTATGCCCACGAACCATATGGTCCAAAATGCTTAAGTTAGAAAAACCGGGTGAGCGGAATTTGATGCGGTAAGGTGTGGTTCCTCCTTCACTAATAATATAAACACCCAATTCGCCTCTCGCCGTTTCTACTCTTTGATAGAATTCACCCTTCGGTAATTTCAACACGGCTTTTGTTTTCGCCTGGAAATCACCTTCGGGAATATTATCGATCAGTTGTTCTATGATGCGGATACTTTGTTGCATCTCTTTTACACGAACAAGATAGCGGGCAAAAGAATCGCCGCCTGTCTCCAGCACTTCATCAAACTCTACTTTGTCATACACGTCATAAGGAGCGATCTTCCTGATATCTGATGCTACGCCGCTTCCTCTAGCTACAGGACCGGTGCAGCCATAAGAGATCGCATCTTCTTTCGTTACATAGCCAATACCTTTCATCCTGTTCTGGAAAATGATATTGCCGGTTACCAATTCATCGTATTCGTTTATCTTGGATGTATACTGCTGGATAAATGCTTTTACTTTTTTCTGGAAGTCGGGATGAAGATCGAACATCACACCGCCGGGCACCATATAATTCATAGTAAGCCGGGCACCGCAGGTTTCTTCCATAATGGTATTGATGGTTTCTCTTTCGCGGAAAGCGTGGAAGAAAGGTGTAAAAGCACCGAGGTCCATCGCCATAGCACCCCACCAAAGTTCATGAGAAGCGATCCTTGTCAGCTCATCCATAATCACTCTTATGTATTGTGCCCTTTGCGGTACTTCTACCTGCAGGCCTTTTTCAACGCATAAGGCACAGGCGTGGTTGTTGATGTGTGCAGAGAGATAATCCATACGGCTGGTTACATAAATGAACTGGCGGTATGTTAAGCTCTCACACATTTTTTCTATGGAACGGTGTATATAGCCGAGGTGCGGTTCTACCTTTTTAATGGTTTCGCCATTTAAAGTAATTACCAGGTGCAGCACTCCGTGTGTGGCAGGGTGTTGCGGGCCTACGTTAATTACAAGGTCGCCTTCTGTTGTTGTGCCTACTTCTTCGATCATAAGGTTGGTATAATCAAATAATGAACGGAACAGCAATAACTAATGATGCTGTTTCGTAAACGGTTCATGGTTATAACTTGATCATGTTCACGGGGTCTTCATAATCTTTACGCAGCGGCCATCCCTTCCAGTCATCTGGCATGATCAGTCTTCTCAGGTCGGGGTGGTGCAGGAACGTAACGCCGAAAAGATCATACACTTCACGTTCGTGAAATTCAGCGGTACGCCATATATCTGAAACGGTTTCAATGGTCGGGTTGTTTCTGTCTACTTTCACCTTTACTACAATATTGTGCCGTACAGCAGTAGAAGATAAATGATATACAATGGTGAAATGTGTTTTCCAATCAACACAGGTTAAACAAAACAAATAATCCAACTGGAGGGAAGGATGATTTCGGAGTTGAAGGGCAACAGGTTTCCATTCTTCCAATGGCACATAAAGGTTAACCCATTCACCGCCTTCTTCAAAAGTAGCAGAAGGAATGAGTTCTCCCAGTGTTGATTTTAATTCTTCATTAGTCATATCCTATCTTTCATAAGTTAAGAAGCGATTGCACTATCCTGCCTGATCTGTTCTCTTGTTAAGCCTGCTTTAATTTTTCCCTGTAGCGCAATCAGTGCATGCAACAAGGCTTCGGGCCTTGGCGGGCAGCCGGGTATGTATACATCTACCGGTACCACATGGTCAGCTCCTTTTACAACAGAATAAGTATTATAAAAGAAAGGTCCGCCGCTGATGGCGCAAGCACCCATCGCAATAACATACTTCGGATCGGCCATCTGGTCGTAAAGGCGCTTCAATACCGGTGCCATTTTATTTACAATGGTTCCGGCAATAATAATTACATCGGCCTGGCGTGGGGTGGCACGGGCCACTTCAAAACCAAACCTTGAAAAATCGTATTTCGCACCGGCAACGGCCATCATTTCAATACCACAGCAACTGGTAGCAAAAGTGAGCGGCCATAATGAATTGGAACGGGCCCAGTTCACCACATCATCCAATGCACTGATTACAATACCTCCACCTGCGGTTTGATGTATCTGACCCGGAAAATCTGAAGGTTGTTGTGCTGTTGTTACATCCATTTCAATGCTCCTTTTTTATGTGCGTATAAAAATCCCATGAATAAGATGAAGAGGAAGATGATGATCTCTACCAATGCCATCATTCCTACTTTTTTAACTACCACCGCCCAGGGATACATGAATACCAGTTCTACATCGAAGATGAGGAAGATGAGTGCAAACAGGTAATAACCCACGTTGAACTGGTTCCAGGGTGTTCCTTCAGAAGGAATACCACACTCATAAGCCTGTCCTTTCTGTGGATTGGTAGACCCCCTTACAAGCAATTTGGCTACTATAATACCGCCTGCAGAAAAGGCAATTCCGGCGCAGGCAAGAACAATCAATGATATAGCTCCCATGGCTAAAATTTGGTTGTACTAATATAGCAATATAATTGAAGGACGAAAAAAGCAATTCATCATAGCAAAGAATGATTTTTATCATTGGGTAATAGCGTACCACTTACCTTGAAATAGTAATTACCTTGCAAATAAAAATGTTGCAACATGGAAACATGGATCCTTTATGCCATCTTATCTATGGTGTTTGCCGGTGTAACATCGGTTTTGGCTAAATATGGTTTGCACAATGTAAGTGCAGACCTGGGATTAGGGATCAGAACCACCACCATTTTCTTCTTTATTACATTGATTAATATCGTCGGTGCTAAATACAAAGAACTTCCATTCTTAACAGGCAAACAAACGCTGTTATTAATAGCATCTGGCATTACTACCACCCTAAGCTGGTTGTTTTATTACCGGGCCATGAAAGAGGGGCTGGTTTCGTATGTGGCTGCTATTGATAAGGCAAGTATTGTAATTACACTGGTTCTTTCTTTTGTATTACTGAAAGAACCCATGACCCCCAAAGTAGTATTAGGTGCCGGTTTCATTTTTACCGGTATGCTTATTTTGGTGTGGAAATAATGAAAATGATTGCAATCATAATTGTTTCCTGGCGAAGGATTAGTTTTGCTTTACCGTCTGATACAAAATGCTGAAAGCAGTTACCATAATCTGTATGATCGTTGCGTTTGCACTGCAAACGTTCGATAAGGCATTTATTGTGGTGGAATATTATACAAACACTGCTGCCTTTGCGAAAAATTGCGAAAACAAGGCCCGTCCCCAGATGCACTGTAATGGTCATTGCCAGATGATGAAAAAGTTGCAGAAAGAAGAAAACAAAGACCGGCAAAATCCGGAACGTAAATCAGAAAACAAAAACGAAGTACTTTCTTCAAAATCTTTTTTTGCTTCCCTGCAAGTGCCAACAATTTCCGGAACACCTCAGTTTACCGGGTTTACCGAAGAAGCTTTAAGCAAAAGGTCCTCTTCTATTTTCCATCCTCCGGGAGCATAGGTCTCTTTTATTCTTTTCCTACCAGTATCAAATGTAGTAGCTATTGCAGTGAGTGCATTACTGCCTATGTGCAGTAACCTCCCTCTGCTACCATTGATATGCTGTGGGTATTTCAAAATTTAGTCAAATATTCAATTATCGTGAAACGTAGTTTCTTAGTCTTTATATTTCTCATCACGGCTTCCGTTTCTTTCGCATGCCCTATCTGCGGCTGTGGTGGCGGAAGTATGTATATGGGGCTACTGCCCAACTTCCAGAGTAAATTTATCGGAGTAAGGTATCATTATGCGGCATATCATACCCAATTGGCCAATAACCCCGGCCAGTTCAGCGACAATTATTATAACATAACAGAACTATGGGGTGGCATAAATATTGGCAGCAAGTTCAAGGTACTGGGTTTTGTACCTTATTATTTTAACAAGCAATCTGATGATGATGGCGTAACCTATAAAAACGGTTTAGGAGATATTACACTGCTGGGCCAATATAAAATATGGTCTGCCATTAACAGTATCGGTGGCAATAAGGTATTGCATCAACAATTATGGATTGGAGGTGGCGTGAAACTGCCTACCGGTATTTTTAATATCAATGTGAATGATACTACTACCACCATCGCCGATATCAATGCACAACTGGGTACAGGTAGCATAGATTTTATTTTGAATGGAATGTATTCTTTCACTGCCGGGAACTTTGGCTTTAACACATCCGTTACCTATAAAATCAATTCACAGAACAAAGACAGGTATTTATATGGCAATAAGTTTACCCTGAACAGTATTGCCTATTATAATTTTTCAGGAAAGAAAATGCAGTTCTCTCCCAACATCGGTATTGGCTATGAGAATACAGCCAGCAATGAATTATATGCTTCGAAAGTTCGTTATACCGGCAGCCGTGTAACAACAGTGATCGCCGGATTGGAAACGAGCTTTAATAGCATTGGCATAGGTATTAATGCCCAGTTGCCCATACAGCAGGATTTTGCAGAAGGACAAACTAAACTGAACATGAAGGCAATGGCGCATATTACCTTTTCTTTTTAAAGAAACTATCTTATCATTGTTAAAAGAACTTTTGTATGAAAATAACCTATGCTGCCGTTGTATTGCTTTTTGTTGCCTGCAATACAGCATCTAATAAAGAAGAAAGCAAACAACCTGCTAATACAGATACCTCTATGAGTGTAAAGCAGGAGACTGTAAAGTTTACGATCACTATGGTTGATAATAAAAAGGACCCTTCCTGCGGTATGCCTGTACAAGGTGGTATAGAAGATACCATACACTACAACAACAAGGTTATCGGCTTTTGTTCTAAAGACTGTAAAGATGCATTTATGAAAGATGCAGCCAAGAACGTTGCCGCCGTTGAGTGGAAAAAATAGTAATTACTTTTTACAATACCTGTTTACCCAACCGTTCGCTCTATTTTAGAATGCGGCGGTTGGGTAAAATTTTGTGCATTATTTAATCTACGCCGCAGTAGTTAGTACAGCATATTATAGTTAAATTACAGGTTATAATTACTAACCCATTAAACTTTGGCTCTGTACAGGGCTCTGTATGGTATGCTTACACAAACATTAACCGCTGTTGGGTATACAAGCCTTGCACATTTTTCTTTCTTTGAAGTAAGGGAAAATACATCCACCCAACAGAAATCACTGCACAGCAACAGGCTTTTTGAGCCGGGAGAAATGCTCTCCGCTTTCAGTGCTAAAGAAATATTCAGAGAGCCTTCTTATTTAACCGTTCAAACAGCGATGCATACTCACATTACGCTTTTTCCGGAATACCTGCAGTACATTAATCATAGTTGTTCGCCCAATGTTTTCTTTGATACCAATACGATGCAATTGGTATGTATAAAAAAGATTGAGCCTGAAGATGAACTTACCTTTTTCTATCCTTCTACCGAATGGAAAATGGCACAGCCCTTTCATTGCTTGTGTGGCGCTGAAAACTGTTTACATGAAATACAAGGAGCCTATTATTTACCGGATGATATTTTAAATCAATACCGGCTTACCTCATTCATACAACAGCAAATGCAAAGCCGTCATCAATAAAACCTGCTATTATGGCTTCCGTTCTTCAGCATAAACAACAGCTTTTTATTTGGGTACTGGCCCCTTATGTACATACTACTGATCCGAACATTGAATATTATTACGATTTTACCCAAAGCATTGCTGAATACACTAAAACCTTTGCAGCATTACAATTGCAATGGAAATGGCAGCCTGTAACCATGCAGGATTATAAAGAAGTGATTGCTGCCATCGTAAGGGAAAAGAATAGTGGAAAAAAAATACCTGTGGTATTGAATTTATGTGATGGTGATGAAGTGAATGGTACACCTGGTATTTCAGTAGTGCGTATGCTGGAAGAACATGATTTGATCTATTGCGGGGCTGATGAATATTTTTATCATGTTACCACTTCTAAAATATCAATGAAGAGGGCTTTCGATGCAGCAGGTGTTCCAACAGCCAAGTGGAGGGCTATCATCAATCCTGCCCAAAGGCCGGGCCGTTTATTGGAGAAGTTAGGAAAACCCGTAATTGTAAAACCTTCTGTTTCTGGTGGCAGTATGGGAGTGGGTATTAAAAATGTGGTAGATACGGAAGAAGCATTATGGCAACAGGTAGAAAGAATGTTTGAAGGATACCGGGGCTGGCAGTTGGCTACCGACGGAATTATTGCAGAACAGTTTATAACGGGGCCTGAATTTACGACACTCATCGCCGGCTCTTACAACCAGCCGGAAAAAGCCATTATTTATCCTCCTGTGGAAAGAGTGTTCCATCCTTCTCTACCTGATACAGAAAAGTTTTTATCATTCGATCGTCTTTGGGAAATCTACGAAGAAGAAACACCTATGCCGGGCAATGCCAATTTTTATGAATACGTAACTCCTGCAGAAGAACTGCTGGAGCAGATCAAACAAATTAGCTGGGATGCATATGCTGCTGTAAAGGGTAAGGGCTATACAAGGGTAGACCTGCGGATGGATGTGCAAACCGGTAAATTATACGTACTGGAAGTAAATGCCCAGTGCGGTTTGAGTGAAGATGAGAACTACACCTCTATCGGAGCAATACTTCGTTTAAGCGGTAACACTTTTACACAACTGATTGAACATATATTACTGGATGCTTTTGAACGGAAAAATCTTTCTTCAGCTAAAGACCTGTTTGCTGCATGAGAATCTGTGTGCTTCAACCCGATTATTCAACATCAGCGGTAGATTACCAATACTACGATCCTCCGAGGAACTTATCCGCTTTGTGGCCGGAAGCCACTATAGATCATGTTTTCCTGAATAAACTAACCACTTACAAACAACTCAAAGCGCTACAGAAAAACAACTATGATGTGTTTGTAAATCTTTGTGAAGGCTACCTCGAATGGGAAGTGCCTTCCATTGATGTGATCTATACGTTAGAATTACTCAACTTACCACACACCGGTCCTTCTGCACTCTTGTACGATCCTCCCAAAGAACTGATGAAGTATGTAGCTTTCTGCGAAGGCGTAAAAACACCGGCGTATGCAGTGGTGTATTCCACAGAAGAGATCTATTCCGCTTGTAGTCATTTACAGTTTCCTCTTTTTATAAAGCCCGCCAAAGCGGGAGATAGCCTGGGCGTGGATGAACACTCGCTGGTTCAGGATCAAAATGCCTTAGCCAGTAAAGTACAGCAACTCGTCGGCGCATACGATGAAATACTAATAGAAGAATATATCGCCGGAAGAGAGTTTACGGTATTGGTGGCAGCGAATGCAGATGGTAAAACCTGTACTGCTTTCCAACCCGTTGAATTCATTTTCCCGCAAGGCAACAGCTTTAAAACCTATGCTCTCAAAACATCAGAACTACATACTGATGCCAATATTCCTGTAAGCAATGCTGCACTTAGTAATCAGTTAAAAGAGGCGGCTCAACAAATATTCACCGCTTTTGGCGGCGTAGGGTATGCAAGGATGGATTTCAGGCTGAATGAAAAAGGAGAACTCTTCTTTCTCGAGATCAATTTTACCTGTTCTGTTTTTTATACCAATGGTTATGAAGGCTCTGCCGATTATATTCTTCAGTTCGATGGCATTGGCCAGACCGGTTTTTTGAGACATATTGTTGAAGAAGGGACGGCCCGCCACTGTCGCCGTCAGAAAAAATACAAAGTGCAGGGCAATGCTATTGCGGGATACGGTATTTATGCTGTTGAAAACATACAGCAGGGAGAAGTAATTTTTAAAGGGGAGGAACGTGCCCAGCGTATGGTTACCCGTAGATACGTGGAAGAGCACTGGGATGAAAAGGCCAAAGAAAATTTCCGCAGGTATGCCTACCCCATCAGCCCCGAAGTATATATTTTATGGGATGCCAACCCTGCCGAATGGGCACCGCAAAACCATTCCTGCGATCCGAATACCGGCTATTCCGGGTTGAACGTTATCGCCTTGCGAAATATTAACAAAGGCGAAGAACTTACCTTAGATTATGGAACTTTCTTAGATGAAAAATCAGAACCCTTTGATTGTCAGTGTGGTTCTCCCCTCTGCCGCGGAACTATTACCGGTAAAACCGGCAATGCCATCAAAACTTTCACAAAATAAAGGCTTCTTTTCCCCCTATTTTTGTTCCCTACTAACCTGATCCATTAAACGCAGCTTGGGTTTCTTTGTCTTAAACTCAAGAATAATAAACCCGGCTTTGAGGTGCACCTGCTTGCCTTCCACGCCCATTAATTCTACAGACAACAACATTGATTTTTAAAAAACGGATATGCCGAAGATGACGATATTCAGGGCTATTTTTCAAAAGCATCGCCGCCAGCTGATGCTTACCTATATTTTATTTTCACTGGAGATGACAGGTTCGCTGCTGCGTCCCTTTTTCCTGGGAGAGGCTGTGAACGGCCTGATCAAAGGGAGTTATACCGGCCTGGTTATCCTTTGCGCTGTTCATCTGGCCTGGATTGTTGTAGGAACCATCCGCCAGCGCTACGATACCCGTACTTATTCTTCCATTTATACATCTTTGGTTACCAAATTCCTGTCACGCCGCTACGGCATTTCAGATATTTCAAAGCTGAGTGCCCACTCTACGCTGGCCAGGGAATTTGTTGATTTCCTGGAGTACGACCTGATTTATGTACTGGAAGCTGTTTACAATTTACTGGGTTCATTGGTACTGCTCTATTTCTACGATAAAAAAGTGGTAGGTATTTGTTTGGCCATATTACTGCCGGTAATGGCAATCAGTTATTTCTATGGCAGGAAGATGAGGCACCTGAACCAAATGAAGAATGATGAGCTGGAACAACAGGTAGATATCATTGCTTCGGGTAATCACCTGGCCATCCGCAGGCATTATGGCCGTTTACGTTTATGGCAGATCAAAATATCCGACCAGGAAGCCTGGAACTTCGGCATCATGGAACTGATGGTAATGTTGGTAATAGGTCTTTCGTTACTTGTTACCCATAAAATTTCCGGTGCTGCCATGGCGGCCGGTGATATCATCGGTATTTACAACTATATCCTCAAGTTTGCCGGTGGTTTAGATACCATTCCTTACACCGTTCAGCGCCTGACTTCTTTGGGAGATATTACCCGGCGGATCGATCTGGAGAGTGAAGACTTTGACCGTGAGCCCGATTTGAAAGTGGTGAACGAATAATTTACTCCCTGTTTTTATTCAATCAGGCAGGGCAGTATCTTCGCCGCATTATGACAGGTATCGACAGCGTTCAACTGCAACAGGTAATGGTACACAAAGTGGGTAATCCTTCCCGCGGTGAAGAACTGAAACTTTCTGCAAACCCGCTTACCCTGAATGATGAGATCGTAAGAGGTTTGTTAACCCGTTATTTCCTGCATCCTTTCAATGAACATGAACAGTACCACTTCACCCATATCAGCGATCTGCAACTGAATGAAGTGTACACGTATGTAAGTGCCATTTTTGATGACCCCAAATCCTTCACCACACAATCGGCTTTACTGGCTCATTTTCTGTACAGCAAAAGCACCCATGCCAAAGTGAAGGAAGGAGAGTTATACGTGGTGCAGTTTCAGCAAGTGCCTTTCGGATCAGAATATGTTGACGCAATAGGCTTATTCAAAAGCGAAACCAAGGAAACCTTCCTGAAAGTATTTCCCCATGGGCAAAGCTGGGAAGTGATCGCTGAAGATGGTATCAACATCAATAAACTTGATAAAGGATGTTTGATCTTCAGGCAAAACCGCGAAGAAGGCTATGTGGTTTGCGTGGTGGATGCCACCAATAAACAAAATGACGCCCGGTACTGGGTGAACGACTTTTTGCAGGTAACACCTTATTCCAACAGTTATCACAGCACCAATAATGTGTTGGGTATGTGCAAGCTGTTTATCAGTAATGAGATGGCCGAGAAATTTGAGGTGAGCAAAAGCGACCAGATAGATATGCTGAACCGCAGCATGGAGTATTTTAAAACAAAGGATAATTTTCAGATAGAAGAATTTACTGAGGAAGTGATCCATCACCCCGAAGTAATAGATGCGTTTACCCGGTACAAACAAACCTACCAGCAGGCAAAGCAGATAGTGGTGGAAGATGAGTTTGCCATTCATTTATCCGCAGTAAAAAAACAGGAAAGGGTTTTTAAATCGGTGCTCAAGCTGGATAAGAACTTCCACGTTTATATTCATGGCCGTAAAGACCTGATAGAAAAAGGATATGATGAATTGGTGGGTAAACAGTATTATAAACTCTATTTTGATGAAGAGTCATAAGGATCAATGATAGAATGAGTGAATGAGCTGTAGGTCAAATCAAAACTCAAGGATTTTATTATTTCCCTTGGCCCATACTGATATACACCACCTTATTCGCATCTTCAGTTATCTTCGCACTTTGATGAAAAAAGCCTTTACATTTTTATTATTACTGGTTACTATGGTTGCAACCTTCTATCCTTGTTGCGATAGGGATGATTGTTGTATTAAGGAACAGAATGCAAAGTATCCCGGTCGTAATGAGCATAAAGAAGGTTGTTGTTCTCCTTTTATCAATTGTAGTACCTGTGCAGGCTTTATACAGCTAACAAGTTTTGTTCTGATTCCGGTTGTAGCAGAACAAAAACTTGTACATCATTCCGCCATCATTCCAATGGAAGTTTCTGCATATGCCTCTTCTCTTTTGCAACCTCCGCGAAAGGCATAATCCTTCCTTTTTAAAGTGATTTAGCTTACTCATTTACTCAACTTATTATCTCTTCATAATTATGAAGCATACGCTATTATTGTGTATGGCAATATTTGCCTGTTCAGGCATATTTGCTCAATACACCCTACGATTATCAATTAAAAAATCCGAAGAAAAAAAACCGCTTGCAGGAGCCACGGCATCAATACCAACACTTAGGAAAACTATATTAGCCGATAGCTTGGGCAATGCGGATTTTCAACATATCGCTGCGGGAACCTATCAAATAATCATTTCTTATGTTGGCATGCAGGAAAAAAAATACACTGTAACAGTTCCGCTGCCTGCCGACAACATTGTTGAAGTTTTTTTGAATGAGCTTCAGGAAAATGAGCAGGAAGTGGTGGTAAGAGCCACCAGGTCAAGCCATAGCATCATTAATATTCCAACAAGGGTTGAAACCATTTCGGGGGAAGAACTGGGGGAAAAGGGAAACATGAAACCCGGCGATATAAGAATGCTTTTGAGCGAAAGTACGGGTATTCAAACACAACAAACCTCAGCAACTTCAAATAATTCAAGTATCAGGATACAGGGTTTGGATGGCAGATACACGCAAATATTAAGAGATGGTTTTCCGCTTTACTCAGGTTTTGCAGGCGGATTAAGTTTATTGCAGGTAGCGCCGCTCGACTTGCAGCAGATAGAAGTTATCAAAGGATCTTCCTCTACATTATATGGAGGTGGTGCGATAGCCGGCTTGGTAAATCTTGTTTCAAAAACACCAACTACCAAAAAGGAGTTATCATTCCTGGGAAATGGTACTTCTGCCGGCGGACTTGACTTTAGCAGTTTTTATAGCCAGAAATTTGGAAAAACGGGTATAACACTTTTCGGTTCGCGAAACAGTAATGCACCTTTTGACCCTGCCGGTATCGGGCTTACCGCCATTCCAAAATTTGAAAGATATACACTTAACCCTAAGCTCTTTATATACGGTGATAAACTGGATGCCAATCTCGGCTTTAGCTATATTACGGAAAACCGTCTTGGAGGAAGCATCGATTATATCACTAAGGGTACAACAGGTTATTTTGAAAAGAATAATACGGACCGGTTCACCACCCAGGCACAACTTACTTATAAACTAAAAGGAAATACCCGCCTGAATTTTAAGAATAGCTACAGCAGGTTCAACCGTATGGTTCAAATTCCATCGTATACGTTTAAAGGGCTGCAACAAGCTACATTCTCAGAAGTCACTTACAGCACCGGTGGAGAAAAAACGCAATGGGTTGCCGGCGGAAATCTTCTAACGGATGATTTTACGGAAGATAAACAAACCAGCACGGTTTTAAGAAACTACAGTTATACAACCATGGGGCTATTTATTCAAAATACCTGGACACCTTGCAAACAGCTCTCTCTTGAAAGCGGTTTAAGGGGAGATTATGTAAGGCAATATGGTTTTGAGCTCCTGCCCAGGATAGCAGCCTTGTTCAAAATAAATCCGAAACTAACAGCCCGTTTAGGGGGTGGGTTGGGCTATAAAACGCCAACCATTTTTACAGAGGATGCTGAAAAAATAGAGTTTCAAAATATTCTACCTATTAATGAAAACACTGCTGTTAATGAACGTTCAGCAGGGCTCAACTTTGATGTGAATTACAGAACAAGAATCGGAGAGTTAGGGATAACTATAAACCAGTTATTCTTTTATACTCGTTTAAATAAGCCATTAGAATTAACCGCTACAGCAACAAACAGCTATGTGTTTGTAAATGCAAACGGATATATGGATACAAAGGGTGCGGAAACAAACCTGCGGTTTAGTTATGATGATTTCAAATTGTTGTTAGGTTATACCTATGCAGATGTGAATACCGTTTTCAACAGCAGCAAAAGCTGGTATCCTTTAACAGCTAAGCATAGGCTTAATAATGTACTCATGTATGAAAAGGAAGGGAAACTGAAAATTGCAGCCGAAGCTTATTATGTAAGTGAACAAAAACTGAATGATGGATCAATAGGCAGGTCTTACTGGACTGCGGGGCTGATGGCGGAAAAATTATGGGAACAGTTTTCCGTTTTTGTTAATCTTGAAAATCTGACGAACACACGACAAACAAAGTTTGATACTATTTATACCGGAACAATAAGCAATCCTGTTTTCAGGGATATTTATGCGCCGCTTGAAGGCTTTGTAGCCAATGGTGGAATAAGACTTAAGTTATAACTATAATAAACCTTCTATTTCTTATTTAAACTTACACTACTGTATTCAAAAGTTTTAACGAAACGGTCTTAGACCTAATTTTAGGTCATAATGTAACATTATACTTCTAACATTTGTATATAAAGTAGCCCAATTTTACACGAATGACAGCACTTACCAGGAACCAGATCTTGATCATGGCCATTACTGCCGGAATAGCGGTGGCCAATGTATATTACAGTCAGCCCATCCTTGCCGCCATTGCGCAATCTTTTCATACCACTACAGAAAAAATAGGCGTGATCTCTGTTTTATCGCAGATAGGGTATGGAGCCGGTTTATTTTTTTTAACACCTATCGGTGACATGATCGATAGAAAAAAACTGATCCTCTACCTGCAATGCGGGTTAATGTTTTCACTCTTACTTATGGTCATTGCCACTCATTTCTGGTTACTGTATGCAGGCAGTTTCCTGATCGGTGTTTTTTCGGTGGTCGCACAGGTTATTTTACCCATGGCAGCCAGCCTGGCTAAAGAAAACAGGGGCAAAATTGTAGCACAGGTGTTTACGGGTATCTTAGTGGGAATTTTAATAGCAAGGGTGTTCAGCGGGTTGGTTGCTAATTTTTTTGGCTGGCAATATGTGTATGCTGCTTCAGCAGTAATGGTGCTGGGCACTACTGTTTTAATGCAGGCCGATTTTCATTCCTTGCCGCAACATTTCAGCGGTACCTATATCGGGCTTTTACAATCTACGCTATCGCAATTGGGCAGGTTTCCCTTGCTGCGTAAAACTGCCTTAACAGGAATGATCGCTTTTGGTATCCTCAGTGCATTCTGGGTTACCCTTACCTTCTATTTAAGCGGTCCTCCTTTTCATTATTCCACTTCACAGATCGGTATGTTTGGTTTGCTGGCTGCCGCCAGTGCCATGGCCGCCCCACTGTTTGGCAAGCGGGCCGATAAAGGTTCTGCCTTCAGGTCGCTCTTGTTTTCAACAATCATTACTTTGTTAAGCATCCTGGTACTTAAAAATACAGAACACTCGGTGGTAGCTATTTGGGTAGCCGTGATCTTATTGGATGTAGGTGTGCAGGCCACGCAGGTAACCAATATTGCCGTGATCTATACGTTAGACCATTCCGCGAACAGCCGGATCAATACTGTGTATATGACCAGCTATTTCATTGGTGGTGCACTTGGCGCCTTTATTGCCATAGAATGCTATAAGATGGGCGGTTGGAGTTGGTCTACCTCCTTTATGGGTTTGCTGGGTATGATAGGTATTACCAATGTGATGCTCGCCAGGCCGCATCATGAAAAAAGACAAGTGGCGGTGTAAGCAGCACATTGCCATTAACATGCAAGAGAAGTAAAATGAGTTGAGGAAGAACTCTACAAAAATATCGCGACCTATAATTATGTTCTTACGATCTTTGATAACAACTTGCGGTATATTGAACGCTGCACTGAATGCGTTGTGATTTGCTTTCAAATTATGTTCTTACGATCTTTGATAACAACACAAGGTACCACACTTGCAGAAGTTGCCTGTTGTGATTTGCTTTCAAATTATGTTCTTACGATCTTTGATAACAACATGGTACTTCTGGTATTACTAACTGGCATTGTTGTGATTTGCTTTCAAATTATGT
>JAGWUV010000039.1 GCA_028875875.1 Bacteroidota bacterium | reverse complement strand
GCCAATTTTACCATGCGTGTTACCTATGGCAATGTAAAAAGCTACAAACCCAAGGATGCTGTTACCTACGATTATGCCTGTACGCTTTCGGGAGTAATGGCTAAATATATTCCCGGTGATTATGAGTTTGATCTGCCGGCAAAATTCATTGAACTCTATAAAAAGAAAGATTTCGGACAATACATTGATCCCAAATACAATGACATCGTTGTAACCTTCATTACCACCAATGATATTACGGGTGGAAATTCAGGTTCTCCGGTAATCAATGGCAATGGAGAATTGATAGGTCTCGCATTTGATGGTAATTACGAAGCGTTAAGTCATAAGATAGCTTTTGACAAAGACCTCAACCGTACGATCTGCGTAGATGTGCGTTATGTATTATGGTGCATTGATAAATTAGGAGGTGCTAAACAGGTTGTTGATGAACTGAAACTTGTTAGATAAGCTAATACTTGATGATAAAAAAAGAACAGGTCATTATAAGTGAAGTATACTTGATAATGACCTGCTTTCTTTTATATAATTATATTCATTACTCCATAGGAGCCGTATCTTTCCAGCGCCACAAATACATGCAGGCATAAGTTCTGTAAGGTTTCCATTGCTCTGCAATAGTTAGCATTTTTTCTTTCAACTTTTTCTTATCATCCGTTTTCAACCTGTACAGTTTTGCCATGGCCTGTTGAATACCCAGGTCATCTACAGCAAATACATCTTCCCTTTCTAAAGAAAACATCAGCAGCATTTCAACGGTCCACCTGCCTACCCCTTTTATTTGGGTTAACAGTTCAATGATTTCTTCATCACTCATCTTTTGTAATTTCTTATCGGTGATCTTATTTTCAATACAGAACTGAGCAACATTCTGAATGTAAAATACTTTTCCGATGGAGAGACCGATCCCCTTCAGGTCATCAAAAGGAACATCCAGTACCTGCTGAGGTTTAGGCTCTTTTCCCTTAAACAATTCAATAAAACGTCCGTATAAAATTTTAGCCACCTGCGTACTCAATTGCTGGCTCATAATACTAGCCATTAAACGTAGCGGAATATTAGCATGTGAAGGAAGCTGAATTTTTTCATTACCAATAATGGTTGCTAATTTGCTGTCTTTTTTAAGCTGTTTAAGGTAACTCATGTTTCTAAGATAGTAATTTAGGTTGTATGAAAAGAGAACTTCAACTAACTTTTGACGGAAGCCATACTATTTTCATTCCCTCCTCAGGAGTCACCTATCACAGTAAGCACGGCGCCATACAGGAAAGCTTGCATGTTTTCATTGAGGCAGGTTTAATGCCTGTAATGCAGCATCAAAAAGAAATTCATGTGTTTGAGATGGGTTTTGGAACAGGGTTAAATACACTACTCACACTTCAAGCAGCAACAAAACAACAAAAAAAAGTTGAATACACCGCCGTTGAATTATATCCACTTACAAAAGAAGAATACGAAGCATTGAATTACGGGGCTACACTACAACTTCAAAATGAGTTGGAACAAATACATACCATCCCCTGGGAAAGAATGGAAAAGATCAATCCTTTCTTTTCCCTTTATAAAACACAAACAGCTTTGCAGAATTTTCATTCTACCCAATTGTTCGATGTGATCTATTACGATGCTTTTGCGCCTTCTGCCCAACCGGAATTATGGACGAAAGATATATTCTCTCAACTATTCAGTTTATTGAAAGATAACGGCCTGCTTGTTACGTATTGCAGTAAAGGAGAAGTAAGGAGAGCCATGCAGGCAGTGGGCTTCAACGTTTCTAAACTTCCCGGTGCACCTGGCAAAAGAGAAATGCTGAAAGCTATTAAAACCAACAAGAATTTATTGTAGCTTCATTACACAACTACTGTTTATGAAATTATTCCTGTTATGCGTTTGTATTATTTTATCCATTACCTCTTTTGCCCAAAACAAAGATGAACAAGCCATCAGAAGTATTCTGCAACAACAAACGGAGGAATGGAACAAGGGCGATCTGGATAAGTTTATGCAGGGTTACTGGAAAAACGATAGCCTTATTTTTATTGGTAAGAGCGGACCGGTATATGGCTATACCCGGGCATTGAATAACTATAAGAAAGGGTATGCAGATACTACTCAAATGGGTAAACTTCATTTCGAAATCGTTTCTGTACAACAACTTTCGGCCGACTATTATTTTGTAATTGGCAAATGGTTCTTAACCAGAACAATTGGTAACCTTAATGGTGTTTACACCTTACTTTTTAAGAAGATAGAAAATGAATGGAAGATCGTTGTAGACCACAGCAGCTAACCCATTGCATTATTAAATACACTACTACTTCTAAGCAACAATTTGCCATACACCCAATAGCCCATCAGGCACCCGGCAAAAGAAAAAATAATATCTGCATAATCAAACGTTCTCCCGAATATTGGTATCAGCTGCAAATATTCATTAATGATCACCAGCATCAATCCGAACCAGCAGGTAATACGCACATCAGCAACAGTTTGCATTTTAAATATCCTGCCAAACAACCAGCAGGCGCCAAAAGGCAACAGAAAGGAACCAATTAAATTAGGGGCACTGCCTATAAATAATTTGAAAGCTATGGGTACATGCACAAAAGGCCTGATGATGAATTTAATGATCCATATGAGCAAAGTACCACTTACAACAAGGAGTCTTGATGTTTTTTTCAGGTGCATAAGGGCTGATTATTGCGGGAAAATACAACGAAAAATAATAATAGTAAACGGCTTTAGCTATTGCCCAATGTTCAGAGGCTTGTTCCATAAACGCAGTAAATACCAAACAAAAAGAGATAGACTTATCAAAAACCAGATATAAAATATAATATTTCCGGTGCTGATATGATCGTGAATAAAAGCCAGGTCGTACATGATCCCTGCGGTAGAATTAATCGCAAGCCATAACAAGCCCACCGATAAAGTGGAAACGATTCTTCGGAGATATGCTCTTACTTCTGGTTCCAATGAAATAAATATTTACTACATGTTACAACACAGCAGCCTAATTGTTTACAACAGACTACAATTTATATTAATCCAAACTCTGGTTGCCCGCTGCTGCCAGTTTTAAAATACGGTCGTATTGCGCCGGTGAAAGGTCGTTATAAAAATAATAGATCGGGTCAACTGGTGTGCCGTTCCTGTGTACCTCGTAGTGGCAATGCGGACCGGTACTTTTACCCGTATTACCCACATAACCGATCACTTCTCCTCTTTTCACACTTTGCCCAACCCTTGCTTTCACACGATACATATGTCCATATAATGTTTGATAACCAAAGCCATGATTAATCACCACGCAATTACCATAACCACCCGTATTAAAGCCGGCTTCTTTAACGGTACCATCCGCAGTCGCATAGATCGGCGTACCGATTGAGGCTGTAAAATCAAGTCCCGCATGAAACTTTCGCACTTTATACAAGGGATCTATTCGGTTCCCAAATCCACTGGCAATACGGTTCAGGTTTTTATTGCTAACGGGTTGTATCGCAGGAATGGCGGCCAATAGTTTGGCTTTATCCTTCACCATCCCATCAATTTCTTTATAGCTTTTATCCTGGTAAGCCAGCCGGAGCGACAGGTTATTCAACTGATCCGTCATACTTTTCACCAGCTCCGTTTCCCCCAGGCTCTGTACCAGGTTCACCTCTTTCTTCGTTTCCATTTCTTTCACACGGGCACTATCCGGTATCGGCTGCGATTCAAAAATGGCGCGGTACACATTGTTATCGCGATTCTCCAGCTCGCTCATCTGTAGTTCAAGCTGGTTAAGGCGATCTTGCAGCAAAGCATAGTTTTCTTTCAGGTCGTAATTCTGCTGGCGCAATAATTTTTCTTTCGGGCTGTCCACATACCTGAAAGCGATCAGCACAATAATGCCAGCCGTAACAATCGATGCAGCAATAAACCCAAACAACTGCAGCAAACGCACACGCAGTGGCACTTCCAGCTTTTCAAAGCGCAGGGTATGGGTATTGTAATAATATTTTACTTTCTTCATCGACATACTGGCTACTGATTTTTTAATGGTGCCGGCTCCTGTTTTTCATGGCATCGTCCCTTGTGTCACTCACTTGTACTTTTACTTCATTGGGCAGCTTGTAACAAGCTTCTATCTTCCTCATGGGCTTTCTCTTCCACAAAACAGCCAAACCCTTACCTTTACAGCCCTTTAATTAAAGGCATCAAAGATAATTTTTATCCCTACAAAACAGTTTGTAAAATTTTTGTGAGATCATGATGACGTCCAGCGAAATACGCCAGCAGTTCTTAGACTTCTTCAGAAGTAAGCAACACCAGATTGTACCCTCAGCCCCTATCGTAGTAAAAAACGATCCTACCCTGCTCTTCACCAACGCAGGGATGAACCAGTTTAAAGATTATTTCTTAGGCAATAAAAAGCCCGACAATCCACGCATTGCCGATACACAAAAATGTTTGCGTGTTAGCGGCAAACATAACGACCTGGAAGAAGTGGGTGTAGATACCTATCACCATACCATGTTCGAAATGCTGGGCAACTGGAGCTTTGGCAATTATTTTAAAGCTGAGGCCATTGCCTGGAGCTGGGAATTGCTGACAGAAATTTACAAGCTGGATAAAGACCGTTTGTATGTTACCATTTTTGAAGGTGATGAAAAAGAAGGCTTACCCAAAGATGAAGAGGCTTTCAACGAATGGAAAAAAGTAATTGCAGAAGACCGCATTTTGCTGGGTAATAAAAAAGATAATTTCTGGGAAATGGGCGATACCGGTCCTTGCGGCCCCTGCACCGAAATTCACGTGGATTGCAGGAGCGATGAAGAAAGAAAACAAGTAGATGGTAAATCTCTGGTGAACAACGATCATCCGCAGGTGATTGAAATATGGAATAACGTATTCATCCAGTTCAACCGATTAAAAGATGGCAGCCTGCAACTGTTACCTGCCAAACACGTGGATACCGGAATGGGCTTTGAGCGTTTGGTACGTGTGATACAAGGCAAAACATCTAATTACGATACCGATGTTTTCACCGGCACCATTGCTGTTGTGGAGAACATTACAAATAAAAAATACGATTACAGCGACAGCAAGCAAGCCATTGCTTTTCGCGTAATTGCCGACCATATCCGTGCCATCAGCTTTACCATTGCCGATGGGCAGTTGCCCTCTAACACGGGTGCCGGGTATGTGATCAGGAGGATTTTAAGAAGAGCAGTTCGTTACTATTATTCTTACCTCGATTACAAGAAACCATTGTTGCATCAATTGGTTCCGGTGCTTGCCCAGCAATTCGAAAATGTTTTCCCTGAATTGCACCAGCAATCCGATTTTGTAAGCAAAGTGATCAAGGAAGAGGAAGAGGCATTTTTGAGAACATTAGGTAAAGGAATAGATAAATTTAATGCTTACCTACTTTCATACAGGAATTTTCCTAGTGGCGAAAACCTATTAGCAACTACTAATGAAGATGCTGAAGAATCAATAATATTTACTGTTGAAAATAAGCCAGTACTAAACCCAGAACTTCTTTATCCGGGAATTAAAAATGGTTTAGTTTCTGGTGAATTTGCTTTTGAATTAAATGATACCTATGGATTTCCATTTGATCTCACTGATTTAATGGCACGGGAAAATGGGTTAAAAGGTATTGATAAGTCTCGGTTTGACGAATTGCTTCAGCAACAAAAAGATCGTTCCCGTGCAGCCACAGCCATGGATACGGAAGACTGGGTAAATGTGCATCCACACGAACTCACAGAGTTTATTGGCTACGATAGCATTGAAGCAAAAACCAAAGTGGTTAAATACCGTAAAGTAAAAGCCAAGGGAAAAGAGAGTTTCCAAATTGTGTTAGCGGCTACTCCTTTCTATGCAGAAAGTGGCGGACAGGTTGGTGATACAGGTATTTTACAAATCGGCTCTACCACCCTGCCTATCATTGATACCAAGAAAGAAAACAACCTCATCATTCATTTCGCAGAAACCTTACCGGCCGATCTAACGGGAGATGTATTGGCGAAAGTAAATGGCAATACCCGTAAGGCAACCGCAGCACATCATACTGCTACGCATTTATTGCATGCAGCTTTACGTGCTGTACTGGGTACGCATGTGGCTCAGAAAGGTAGTATGGTGAATGAAGAGCAACTGCGTTTCGATTTTTCTCATTTTGCCAAAGTAACCGATGAAGAAATGGAAAAGATCGAACAGATCGTGAATGAAAAGATCAGGGAAAATATTCCTGTGGTGATCAAAGAATTGCCTAAGGAGGAAGCCCTGAAACTTGGAGCCATGGCCTTGTTTGGTGAAAAATACGGTGATGTGGTAAGGGTAGTGATCATAGATCCTAAATATTCTGTTGAGCTTTGCGGTGGTACGCATGTTATCAGCACAGGAGAGCTTGGCTTCTTTAAAATAAAACACGAAACAGCGGTAGCAGCCGGTGTTCGAAGAGTGGAAGCCGTTAGCGGAAAAGCAGCCGAGAACTATATTGCACAACAACTACAACAACTGGCTGCAGTAAAACACCTTTTCAATAATCCGAAAGAATTGTTGAAGGTGATTGAAAACAGTGTTGCCGAAAACAAAGAGCTGAAAAAGAAAATTGAAAGTCTCGAAGCAAAACAGCTGGCCTCCTTAAAGGAGGAACTGGCCAACAAATCAGAACAAGTAAATGGTGTTTCTTTTATTGGTGCCGTGTTAGAGGTATCCAATGCCGACGGGCTTAAAAAACTAGCTAACGATCTGAAAGCAAATGCAGCTGTAGCAGTACTTGCAGCAAACATCGGCGGTAAGGCCAGCATTGCGATTATGCTGAGTGATGCCGTAGTGAATGAAAAAGGATTGGAAGCGCCGAAAATCATCAAAGAACACATCACGCCATTGATCAAAGGTGGCGGCGGGGGCCAAAAAACACTGGCCACAGCAGGCGGGCAGGATGCCGGTAACCTGCAGGCAGTAATAGAAAAAGTAAAATCGTTATTATAAACGCTCTCCTAAACATCCCGCTTTTGCGGGATGTTTTATTTTTTCCCTCCCATTTTTCATTCCTTTATTTTAACATTTCCGAAGTGCTTCGTATTTCATAATCTTTCCTACATTTGATCTACTAAATTTTTCGTACAACAAAAACCAAAGGTTATGAATAAAAAATTGTTAGGGGCTGTTTTACTCTCCTTCAGCATTGCCGCATCAGCATGGGCACAGGATACCAACAAAGCTCCCAAAGAGAAGAAAAGCGAAACCATCACCATCAGGAAGAAAGGCGACAACAAAGAAAAAATGACCATCGTAATTGATGGTGATAAGATCACCGTTAACGGCAAACCTATTGAAGACCTGAAAGACAGCGATATCGAGGTACTGAAAAACAAGAGCAACAGTTATGCATTCATCACACCGAAAATGAGAGGCTTTGTTGCTCCCAATCCGCCTATGCCGCCGGGTGGTATGAAAATGTTCAGGGGAGGCATGATAGGCAATAAAGCGATGCTCGGCGTGCAATATGAAAAGAATGACAAAGGCGCAGAAGTAAAAGCCGTTACTACAGGAAGTGCCGCAGAAAAAGCAGGTTTACAAAAAGGTGATATCATCACTAAGATCAACGATACAAAAATTGATAACAACAATGAGCTTACCAATATCATCAGCAAACAAGAGCCCGGCGATAAAATAACGGTAACCTATTTACGAAATAATAAGGAAACTTCAACCACTGCTACTTTGGATAAAAACAAAGACATGCTCTTCTTTAACAACGACGGCAACTTCAACTTCGAAATGCCTGAAATGCCCGCCTTTCCTGATATGCATAGCTTCTACAGGAAACCGAGGCTCGGCTTACAGATCCAGGATGTTGAATCCGGCGACGGCGTTAAAATATTGGATGTAGACAGTGAAACACCGGCTGCAAAAGCGGGTTTACAAACGGGAGATATCATTTCCAAAGTAAATGGAACTCCCGTGAAAAATCTCGATGAACTGAGAGCTCAAATCAAAGACATTAAAGACGGCGATACGCTATCCATTCAATTCTTCCGTGACGGAAAAACAAAAACAACAGATATCAAAATCCCTAAAAAATTGAAAACAGCAGAATTATAAATACTTAGTAGTTTTCTCATGTGCGTTACACCCCGGTTCCCCGGGGTGTTTTATTTTTGAACTATCGAATATTTGATTCTGTTATCCCAATTTAAACACACACTTATGAGAAAATCCTTGCTTCTTACAGCACTCCTGTTTTCACGCTTTACCCATGCCCAGGTTTTTCAGCAGAAAGAGCCACTCGTACATACGTTTTCCATTGTTGCAAGGGATAGTGCAACCGGGGAAATGGCGGTTGGTGTACAGAGTCACTGGTTTAGCGTAGGTACCGAAGTTCCCTGGGCTGAAGCAGGTGTGGGTGCAATAGCCACACAATCTTTTGTAAATAAAAGCTATGGTTTACTAGCTCTGGATCTTTTAAAAAAAGGATTTACAGCCCAGGAAGCTTTGGATAGTTTAATTAAAAAAGATGAAGGCAGGGATGTTAGGCAGGTGGCTATCATTGACGCAAAAGGTAATGTGGCGGCACATACCGGCACCAAATGTATTCAATATGCAAAACATATCACGGGTACTAACTTCAGCGTACAAAGTAATATGATGTTGGGGCCTGCTGTATGTGAATCAATGGCTAAGGCTTTTCGGCTGTCGGCCGGGAAACCTTTATCAGAAAGGATTTTAGCAGCACTGGAAGCTGCACAGGCTGCCGGTGGCGATATCAGAGGTATGCAGGCAGCTGCACTCATTGTTGTGCCCGGTCATACCACCGAACCCTGGAATAATCATAGCATTGACCTGAGAGTAGACGATAACCCACACCCCATTTCAGAATTGAAAAGATTATACACGGTGCACCTGGCCTACCAGCACATGAATAACGGCGACCTGGCTACGGAGAAGAACAATATGGCATTGGCCATGAAAGAGTATGGCGCTGCTATGAAATTATTTCCTTCCAACCTCGAAATGCAATACTGGACAGCCATTGCACTGGCCAATACCCACCAGTTAACAAAAGCATTACCTATGTTTAAAAAGATATTTGATGCCGATCCCAACTGGAAAGAACTCACCCGCCGCCTCACTCCCGTTGGCTTGTTAACACTTACTGAAAAAGAGTTAAAAGAGGTATTGGCACAATAACAGGCTTAAATTTTATAGCTATTCAAACACAGATACGGCTATTTTTGCAGCGATGAACGCAGCAGATAAATACGAAGCAGTCATAGGACTGGAAGTACACGCCCAATTGCAAACCAACAGCAAGTTATTTTGTGGAGATAGCATCGCCTTCGGAGCTGAGCCCAATACACATGTAAGCCCGGTTACCTTAGGGCATCCCGGTACTTTGCCTAAAACCAACAAAAAAGCGGTAGAGTTCGCTGTTAAAATTGGTCTTGCCTGCAACTGTGCCATTGAAGAGAAGAATTATTTCGCAAGGAAGAATTACTTCTATCCCGATTTGCCCAAAGGCTACCAGATATCACAGCATACCACACCTATCTGCAAAGGCGGTTTTGTATCTATCAAAACTTCAGAGGGTGAAAAAGATATATTGCTTAACCGCATACACATGGAAGAAGATGCAGGAAAAAGTATTCATGATGTGTATGATGATTTCAGTTGTATAGACCTGAACCGTGCAGGTACACCGCTGGTGGAGATTGTTACAGAACCTTGCATCAGCAGTAGCGAAGAGGCTTTTCAATATATTACCGAATTAAGAAGACTGGTTCGTTGGATAGGTATTTGCGATGGCAATATGGAAGAAGGAAGCTTGCGCTGCGATGCCAACATTTCCATTCGTTTGAAAGGAGAGAAAAAATTAGGCACCAAGGTAGAAGTGAAAAACCTCAACTCCATCCGCAACGTAAAAAAAGCCATCGATTATGAGATCAATCGCATGATTGAACTGGTGGAAAATGGCGGCACCATCACCCAGCAAACACGCAGTTTTGATGCAGGTAACGATACCACATTTGCGATACGCGATAAAGAAGAAGCGAACGATTACCGGTATTTCGCGGATCCGGATTTAACGCCCTTTCATCTTACCCCATCTTATATTCAATCCATCAAAGAACAACTACCTGCTTTGCCGCAACAACGCATGTTACAGTTGAAAAAAGAATTCGGATTGAATGAATATGATGCAGAACAACTATGCGATGAAAAAGCAACAGCCGAATTTTTTATAGCCGTTGCACAACATACCGGCAATTATAAGGCCATTGCCAACTGGATGCTTGGCCCGATCCGCCAGCACCTGAACGAAACACATGCTACATTCGATCATTGCAGCTTGCAGGCAAAAACCCTCGCAGCGCTCATCTCCATTGTTGATGAAGGTAAGGTGAACTTCTCTGTGGCATCCTCCAAACTGTTACCCGTTTTGTTTACCACCAATGCACACCCCTTACAATTAGCCGAAGAATTAAATCTCTTACAGGTAAGCGATACAGGCGAACTGGAAAACTGGGTAAATACAGTTATTACCAATATGCCCGATAAAGTAGCAGAATACAAAAAAGGCAAAAAAGGATTAATCGGTTTATTTGTTGGCGAGGTAAAAAAACTAAGTAAAGGCAAAGCCGATCCCAAACTGGTAACAGAATTGTTACAACAAAAATTAAGTTGATACAGTTAGCTCATACAAAAGATAATACCGGCAGCAAAGCCTTGTGGCGTCTTCGTTGCGTCGCAATCCTTTCATCTGCACAACTTATGGCAGCAGTGTATCAATACGGCTGTTTCCCATTACAAAAAATGTATACAATCATATGCGGTTACAACATCTGTTCACAGGATGCCTGCTGGCATTAACCATCGTATCCTGTAAAGAAAAAAAATACGGCGCTTTTGCAGTGAGTGGTAAAATAGAGCATGCTCCCTCCGATAAAGTAATGCTGGAAGAATTACCATTTGGAGCACAGCAGCCGGTAGTATTAGACTCAACTACACTAAAAAAGAATGGCACTTTCGAACTCAGGGCACTGGCAAAGGAAGAAGGTATTTATTTATTGGCAGTACAAAACGGCCCGGAAGTTTTGCTTATTAACGACAGCAAAGGAGTAAGTGTGCATTTGGATATCAATAATTACAAATCCTATACTACCGAAGGATCAGAAGCTTCTACAGCTTTACATAACTTCCTTGCACAGTACAGCGATTATTTCAACTCGTTAACAGAAACATTTATCAAAGCTGATTCGCTGCAAAAAGTAAATGCTTCAGACAGTTTGGTAACGGTTACCAATTTGCAGAAGGAAGAACAACTGAAAAAGTTCAATACCTTTTTAACCAACACCATCAACCAGTCTGAAAGCCCTGCCCTACGTTATTATGTATTGGGCAAAGCATTCAGAACCATGCAACCCGAGGATATTCAAAAACTGGCCAACGCCTCTGTTGAAAAGTTTAAAGAGCATAGCGGACTTATAAAAATGAAAAGCCTGATTGATATGCAACTGGCCTCTGATCCTAAACTGGCACTTATGAACAAGCCGGCACCGGAGATCAGTTTAGCAGATACAAGTGGTAAAAGCGTTTCACTCAGCAGTTATAAGGGCAAATATGTATTGGTTGATTTTTGGGCAAGCTGGTGTAAGCCCTGCCGTGCAGAAAATCCGAATGTAGTAGCAGCTTACCGAAAATTCAAGGATAAGAATTTCACCGTACTAGGTGTTTCGCTGGATAGCGACAAAAGTGCCTGGGAACAAGCCATTCAGCAGGATAGTTTAACATGGACGCATGTAAGTGATTTAAAGCAATGGGAAAGCGCTGTTATAAATCCTTATAAGATCAATGCAATACCTTTTAATGTTTTAGTAGATCCATCCGGAAAGATCATTGGTGTTGAATTAAGAGGTAAGGAACTGGAAGCCAAGCTAAGCGAAGTGCTCAAATAACAACATTCCAATTCGCTATAATTAAGAAGCCCCGCACAAAAAGTACGGGGCTTTTATAGTTCACCTCTAAAACAAAACTATTTTCAGATAATTAGTAACCGGGGTTTTGTTTCATATTGGGGTTTGGATCCAACTCTGCTTGTGGAATTGGGAATAACCTCCTTGTATCAGAATAAGGCAAGCTGCGTACACCTGAAGGATAATTAGCACTTCTGTTAATATCCCTTTTCAGCCTGCTCAGATCACCATAACGATCTCCTTCAAAAGCCATTTCTTTTCTTCTTTCAGTGATGATATCATTCAATAACTGTGCACCTGTAGAAGTATACCCTGTGAATGAGGGATCACGGTTAGTAGCTACATAGTTCAGATAATTCTTTGCAGAAGTTTCATCACCAGGAAGAGAAGCTTCCGCTGCGATCAGGTAAACATCACTCAACCGAAGTAATTTAGTATCATCCGGATCAGCAGAACCATTGGGGTTCTTGTACTTGGTAACAAAGGTAGCTGGAACACCACCACGAGTACCTGTGCTAAGCCATGTTGTATTACGAATATCGGTAGCTGTGTACAATGCATATAAATCATCAGTGCACAACAAATCTCCATAACCAGCCTGGTTGTAAATATTGGTTAACGCATCAAAACCATTGTTGTTAATACCATCGGAGCTAACTTCAAAAAGGGTTTCCAGCTTATCAGTTCTGGTAGCGCCATTACCCCAGTAAGAAGCAAAATTTGACGTTGTAACTAAAGAGAATCCGCTGTTATTAATAACATCCAATGCAGCAGTCTTTGCATTTGCATTATCGCCCATGTACAGGTATACTTTTGCTTGTAATGCTTTTGCAGCGTATTTACTGAACTGACCTGAATTGGTGTACATGGTCATGTTTGTATAGGCTTTATCAAGATCGCTCAAAATTTGCTTGTACACATCTCCCACAGTATTACGTGCAGCTTGCTGGGTAACATCATAGGTTAATATGATAGGCACGCCGGGAGATGAAGGATTATCTGTGTAAGGTTTAGCAAAATATCTCACCAGGTAGAAATAGCAAAGAGCCCTAACAGCATAAGCTTCCCCTTTGTATTCGTTGATGTTTGCTGTTCCTGTTGGAGTTGCATTGATAATGTTGTTAGCTCTGAGTATAGTATTGTAAGCTGCGGTCCAAAATCCGGTAACATTACCATCTGGAACTGTGATGGCATATGTATTGAAAGGAATATAACGGCCTGAGTTTTTTACAGATACATAGGCGTTATCAGCATACAGGTCGCCTGCTACAGGAACAGTTCTGCCAAAAAAATCGGAGTTCCTTAATCCTGCATATGCACCTCTCAAGGCAACCAATAAATCAGCTTCACTTGATAGTGCCTGTGTAGGTGACAAAGCGGTGTAAGGCGTTCTGTCCAAAAATGATTTATTACAACTTGAAAACACGCCTACCATCAGTAAGAGTGCTAATATTTTATTTATATTATTTTTCATAATTCCTTGTTTAAGTTCTCAACGATTGATTAAAAAGATACATTGATACCAGCAGTGATCGTTTTAGGTATAAACACTTCCAGGTTAGTTTGAGAAGAAATACCTTGTTCAGGATCGAATGGCATATTAGAATCAGCCACCCATGTCCATAAGTTGGTACCTCTAACATAGAAATGCAACATATTCACGTGCATTTTGGTAGCAACGCTTTTTGGCAGATCGTAACCTAATTCAATATCTCTTAATCTTATGAAATCTCCTTTGTACAGGAAGAAGGTTGAGAAGTTTTGAGCATTCTTATTACCACCATAGATATATTTTGGAATATCAGTGATCTGTCCGGGAGTGGTCCATCTGTTCATAACTCTCTCAACTTTATTAAATCCACCGCCAAAACCGGCACCGTTGTAATAGCTGCCCCAAGTATCACGCAAATAGTTACCAAAGCTGTAATAGAAATTAGCACTGAAAGTAAAGTTCTTGTACTTGAATCCGTTTCCAAAGCCACCAAACACTTTAGGTGTTCCTGTTTGATAAGGCTGGCGTAAAGCCAAATTGTAGTTATTGGTTTTGGTTGTTTTGGTTCCATCTACATACCATAGCGGATCTCCATTCGTAGGATCTACACCTGCATATAACCTGGCATAGTAAGTTTGGAAATCATAACCCACTCTGCGAATGTTAACACCTGATAAGATATCCTGTCCGTTAACCAATGCTGTGATCTTATTCTCGTTTTTGGCAATATTAAAATTAACAGTCCACTCAAAGTTCTTGGTTGTAACAGGAGTTGCGTTTACAGTGAATTCAACACCCTTGTTTACCATCGCACCAATGTTCTTTGTAACACTTGTGAAACCGGTACTTGGAGGAACAGGAGCAGCTAATAATAATGAACTTGTTGTACGGTTGTAATATTCAACGGTAAAGTTTACCCTGTTCTTCAAGATTCCCATATCAATACCAACGTTGAATGGTTTGTTAACCTCCCAGGTCAGGTTTACGTTACCTGCCTGGCTGGGCGAACTACCTGGGTTACCATTATAGTTAGAACCATAGCCATACAATGGTAAGGCATCGTAGTTACCAATACCTGCGTTACCGTTTGTACCGTAAGAAGAACGCAATACCAAAACATCAATGAACTTAATGTTCTCCATAAATTTCTCTTTATGGATATTCCATCTACCACCTATAGACCAGAAATTACCATATCTTTTTTCAGAACCGAACCTGGAAGAACCATCATTACGGAAACTTCCTGTTAAGATATATTTTTCCTTGTAGTTCAGGTCTGCAGAAGAGAAAGCACCTACGAATGAATAATCAGAGCCTGTTGCAGATGCTGTAACAGGTGTAGCACCTATAGCAGGTACAGTAAGCGCTGTAGTTGGGGGGAAGTTTGAATTCTGAACAGATATATAGTAAGCCTTGCTTAATTGAGATTCATAACCCACTTTCATGTTCAGGTTAAGATCGCCGGATCTTAATAATTTCTGTTTGAAATCTAAAGTGTTTACCCAATCCCAGTTCATAAAACGAGTGTAATATGCAAGTGAACGACCATTTCTACTTTGACCATCACCATAGAATGGGTTATTATATTGGTTTTCTTCTAAAGTGTTATAATCTACACCATATTGCGTTCTGAATTTAAGATTGTCTAAGATCTTATATTCTGCATAAGCACTTCCACGTAAACTCATCCCTTTCAAATTACGTTTATCAAGGGCTGAAACTGCAACTGTATTATATAATGATGCGTTAGGAAAATCGCCGGTTAAATAGTTTAGGGAACCATCGGGTTTGTAAGGAGACAATGTTGGTAACAGGAAGAAAGCACTCAATACAGGGTTACCAAATGCACCACCGCTTAATGGTGTATTTTGGTTAGTAACACCGCCATTTAAAGTAAGTCCCAGTGTTAATTTACTGGTAGCTTTATTTTCAATTTTTGCATCTCCATTCCATCTTTGGAAATCAGTAGCAATGGTTGTACCATCTTGTTTAAAATAACCACCTGATAAGAAGAAGGTTGTTTTATCATTACCACCGCTGGCACTTAAGTTATATTGCTGCTGAGAACCGGTTCTTGTTACAGCATCTAACCAGTTGGTATTAACTGGGGTGGGATAAGATAATACGGACATAAAGCTTCCGTTAAATATAGCGTCTACGTTGGTTGGAGTAGCATAGCCGGCATTGATCAAACCTTCTTTAGTGATCGTAGCGTACTGGCTTGCTGATAGAGGCTGGTAAGCACTATTTTTATAAGCTGTACTGGCCTGGCCACCTTCTGCGTCAAATCTAAACTTGGTAACACCTGCTTTACCTTTTTTGGTAGTCACCAGTATCACACCGTTGGCAGCACGGCTACCATAGATAGAAGATGATGCCGCATCTTTTAAAACGGTAATATCCTCAATGTCATTAGGGTTCAGTGTACTTAACAAGTTAGAAGTTGTTGCTAAACTTGAACCTGAGCCAGCGTTAACCGGAATTCCATCAATAACCCATAAAGGATCTGAGGAAGCAGAAATAGAACCAATACCCCTAATACGAATAGCCTGACTTGAACCGGGAGCACCAGATGATGCTGCTGACTGCAAACCAGCTACAGCACCCTGTAAGGCTTTATCTACGGATGTGAATGGTTTGTTCTCAATGTCTGCTGCTTTCACAGTAGCCTGAGAACCCGTAATTGTTGCTTTCTTCTGCGTACCGTAGGCTACAACAACTACTTCATCGAGATTGGTTGTAGACGATTTTAATGAAGCTGCAATGACAGATTTCCCATTTATGGAAATCTCTTCGCTTCCGTAACCCACAGAAGAAATTACCAATGCTTTGGCACCGGCAGCAACAGTAATTGAAAAAGAACCGTCAGGAGAAGTAGCAACTCCCTTACTTGTTCCTTTTACTACTACAGTAGCGTTGGGGATAGGATTACCTTTTTCATCTGTGATTTTACCCGTAATGGTTCGGGTTTGTGCCAAGAGCTGACTGACAGACACAAGGAGGCACAAGAGAAGAGCAATGAATTTTCTCATAGTTCTCAGTGTTTTGTTTTGGAGATTAAGGAATGATTAAAAAATTGAAAACAAATATGACATATTCTTGTTTAAAATCGCTGCACTTTTTGTATAAAAAATTGAAAAGCAGGCATTTTTAGCCTGCTTTTCTGGAAAATTTCATACAAAAATTATAAAACCGAACCTTTAATTATCTGTACATAGTTTATTTAAATTTAATTCACTCGCCGAAATGGGCCATATATAACCTACATCCGAAGGTGTTTTTTGGGGTGCCGTTCCTTTTGCCGGGATGGTTTGTAATAAACGAAGCAAATCGTTATTGCGCAACCCTTCTCCCAAAAATTCTATTCTCCTTTCCTTAAGGATAGCAGTGATCAGGTCGGCAGGTGTGGCAAAACCAGCTACCGTAAATGTTGTGCCGGCATCAGCCCTGTTCCTCACGGCATTTAATAAAGCCACTGCTTGCGGATCTACGGTATTGGTTGTTCTAACCTTAGCTTCGGCAAGGTTTAGCAATACCTCTGAATAGCGCATTACCGGAACATAATCTGTGTAAGGGTTTCCGGTAGGATATTTTACACACCAGTTTTTCAAAGTTGCGCCACTTCCTGATTGCTTAATAAAGGTCCTACGTTTATCTGTTACTGTCCATCCGGCATCTGCTATAATACCTGATGCATTTAAAGAAAACTCACCATTACCTGTACCTCCATTACTTGCTGTTGGAGAGAAATAGTAGCCCAACTGGTTTTGTGTTCCTGGATAATCGCCTGCCGTTGCCGTCATTGGCATTGACAAGATCGATTCTGTTGTTGTATAAGGCGGTACAAATACTTTAGTAATATCTGCCTGCAAAGTATTGGCAACACCCGTTGTTGCTGAGAAGGGAGCAGTTGCGCTTACAATTTTATTTGCTTCAGTAACTACATTGGCATATTGCTGCATACTCAGGTAAACCCGTGTTTTCAATGCAATTGCCGTATTACGATGGGCTCGGGTAGCATTTTGGTATGCAGCGGTTGTGCCTGTATAGGTTAATGGCAACCCTGCTTCTGCATCATTCAGGTCTTTTAAAATCTGGGCATATACATCAGCTACAGAACTTCTTGCCATATCGGAAGAGCCTGCCCCTTTGATGGCTGTTAAACGCAAGGGTACACCCGGCTTTGATCCATTACCGTCTGCATAAGGTCTTGCATAAAACTGTAAAAGGTTATAATAGCTTAATGCCCTGATTAATTTGGCTTCAGCAATATAATTGGCAGATAATGTAGCACCTACCACCGTAGTGCCTCCGGCATTAGCCATGCCATCTAAAAATACATTCACGCAGTTAATGGTATAATAGGCCTGTGACCATAAGCCAACAACAGCAGTAGCACTGTTGGTACAATTCTCCGCCCATACATCCGAACCGGTGACGAGGTTTTGGGTTTCATTGATAAAATCCTCTCCACGGATATCTCCATAGATTACAGATCTTCCGCCATAAAAGCCGCCACCTTTTAAGGCTCCATAAAGCGATAACAGTTGTGTTTGTACACGGCTCACGGTACTAAATGCAGATACATCAGCAATAGACGTTTGCGGAATAGGATTCAATGCATCTCTTTGGCATGCGGTAAAACTCACCACTCCTATGCCGGCAATCAATAAATATTTAAAAGTACTTTTCATTGTTAATTAGTTTTTTCTGTTAAGATTAGAATCCAATGTTAATACCTACTGTAACAGTTCTTGCATTAGCACCTGTGTTCCTGTCTACACCTTGCGCTGTTGTTGAGTTTCCATTTGAAGATACTTCAGGATCGGGGCCAGGATATTTTGTAAATATGCCCAGGTTCTGACCGCTAACGTATATGCGTAAGCTGCTAATCTTAGCTTTGGATGTTAAGTTCTCTGGCAACCTGTAACCAAATGTTATATTCCGTAACTTAACAAAGTCACCTTTAAAAACATTGATATCTAAAGGCATGGCTGAACCATTCGATACATTATCTCCATATACTGGCTTAGCGTATGTTTTACCTGCATCACCGGGTTTAGCCCATGCATCCGTTAACACATCAGTAGAGTTATTCCACCAACGCTGGTCGTGTAAACCTGCATTGGTTCCATAATATAAGTAGAAGCCTAATTGGTAAGTGAACAACACATCCAGATCAAAATTTTTGTATTTGAAACTGTTACTCCATCCACCATATTGCTTAGGTAATACATTGGCATACATTCTGGCATCAGCTGCCTGCGTAATGGAAGATCCACCGGTAGGACTGATATACTGCGTTTTACCATCAGCAGTTAACGAATAGTTGTACAGTTTAGGACTTGCTGTAGAGTTTACAACATTGGAGTAATACACCGGAGTTCCGGCAGAATTAATGAAAATTCTTTTACCTGTTGCAGGATCAACGCCTCCTGTACGGATTACCCACAGATAACCTAATGAATAACCAGGCATGGTTTGATTCACTGTTTCTAACCCTGATGTGCCTGTTTGAATAGAAGTAATACCGGGAGCTAAAGCTGTAACTTCATTTTTATTAAAGGTGATGTTAAATGATGTGCTCCAGGAGAAATCCTTCTTATTAATGATACTGGCATTTACACTAACTTCCAAGCCTTTATTGTACATGGTACCCACGTTTGCCGGAGGGTTAGATGGTAAACCGGTAGAAGGAGATTGAGGCACATTTAGAATCAAACCATCAATATTGTTTTTGTAATAGGTAATCTCTCCTGTTATTCTATCTTTTAATAAACCAAAAGCAAAACCAACATCTGTTTTAGTACTGGTTTCCCATCTTAAGTTATTATTGCCGACCTGTGCATAATACAGTGTAGATGCACCACCATACAATCCTGAACTAAAAGTAGAGTATGGGGTATAATCGCCAATACCGGCTATATTACCTACTTTACCGTAACTGCCTCTCAGGCTAAAGCTGCTCAACACCTTATCTATACCTGCTGTCTTCCAGAAATTTTCTTTTGTAACTTCCCACTTACCGGATATACCCCAGAAGGTACCTTTCTTTTGACCCAATGCAGAATATTCATCCTGACGAATATTTCCACTGATGAAATATTTCTTATCAAAATTATAAGTTAAACGACCGAAGTTTGAGAGCAAGTAGTTTTCTCCATACACCATACCTGCCGGGTTATTAGTTACCCAACCGGCTTGTACCTGGTTATAGGCAGGATCTGATAAACCCTGGCGGTTGATACCATAACCATAAGAAGTACGCCTTTGCTGCTCGTTACCTGCTAATAAACTTACATTATGTTTTGTAGCGAAAGTATAATCGAACTGTGCGGTGTTGGTCCACAACCATGTTTTATACTTTCCGGTAGCAGCCCATGCATAACCATTATAACTATAACCATCGCCGGCAACAGGGCTCCAGAAAAGATCATTATCTACATACAGATAATCTATGCCATACAAGCTTTTCAAAGTAATCCATTTGGCAGGCTTAATTTGAACATATGCATTGGATTGTATGTGATTGTTTTCAGTATTTGATCTGTTCAGGTCAAGTAACGGTACCGGGTTATAATAAGATAATGAAGCAATACCACTGATATTGGAACTACCAATAGCGGCGCCATTCAAATTATAAGTACCATCGTTGTTATAAGGGCTGATGATGGAAGGTAGTACAATTTGTAAACGTCCTAAACCGCCAGTGTTAAAAGCCTCACCTGTTAATGAACCTGATGAAGTAGCTGCCAGGTTCATCTCATTGGAATAAGATATTTTACCACCTAAGGTTACATATTTTCCAACTTTACTATCCACATTGAATAAGGTATTGATACGCTGAAAATCATTTTTCTTAATAATACCTTGCTGTGCAGTATAACCTAATGAAAAATAATAAGTAGTATTCTCATTTCCACCCATTAAGTTAACGTTATGGCTGCTTGATACGCCGGTACGATAAATATAATCGGCCCATTTTGTATCAATTGGGTTACCATTAGGCCCGTTAAGACTGTTGTATTTAACTGAGGTTGGCGTAGCCGCTAAAGCATTATAGTTATTAACGGCAGAAGTTTTAAATGCGATATAATCAGCAGCATTCAAAACATTTGGTAGCCTGGTAGCACTGTTCCAGCCAACCCAACCATCGTAAGACACCTTCAATTTTCCTGCACGTCCTTTTTTTGTTGTAATAAATACTACCCCGTTTGCGGCACGGCTACCATAGATAGCAGTGGCAGCAGCATCTTTGGCAATATCAATGCTTTCAATATCATTGGGATTGATACTTGCTAAAGGGTTATTGGCAGCGTTAGTACTTGTAGGAATATTATCTGTGAATGTAGGAACACCATCTACCACTACCAGGGGATAGGAGCTTAAAGAGATGGAATTGGTACCTCTGATCCTGAAAACCGGCGGAGCGTTCACCACACCACTCGGCATCGTGATTTGTACACCGGCAGATTTACCGGCCAAACCAGATTCAAAACTTTGAACAGGTCTTTCTGCCACTTCTGAACCTTTAACGGTGGCCAGGCTACCTGTGGTTTCTTTTCTGCGTTGTGTACCATAACCAACCACCACCACTTCAGACAGGTCTTTTCCGGCTGTTACCAGTTTTACTTCAATAAAACTTTTGCCACCCACCTGAACGGTTTGCTCATCCATACCAACGTAAGAGAACTGCAAGCTTCTTACTTTTTCAGAAACTGTAATTGTGTAACTTCCTGTAGCATCTGTTATTGCAGTTGCAATTACTTTTCTTTCAGCTGCTAAGGCATTGACTGATACACCAATAAGTGGTGCCCCTTTTTCGTCTGAAACTTTCCCTTTAATAGTGCGGCTTTGTGCCAGTGTTTGCACAATACATGCAAAAACAAACACAAGAAGTGCCAGTGTTTTTCTCATAGCTCAAGGTTTAAATGTGGAAATAAGAATGAATAAATATGTAAACTATTAGCGCCTACAGGTACTGCAGGGTATAATACTTTCTAATAAGCTAGCTGGGTGGATCTAAAGCTTTTAGCTTTTGCTAGACTCATCAAAAAAACGGATCCTTTGGATACAAATAATGGTTGGAAGAAAAAGGAATACTTTCTCATTAGCATGGGTTTAATTTTGGCTCGAAAGATTCGAAAATAGTTAAAAAAGGATTAAAACCAAATTTTAAACTGCTTGATTCTTCTCAAAACCGCACGATTTTTTTTGAAAAATGCTAAAAGCTGCATTTTAAAATAACCTTTCTCACACCTTATATTGCATTCTACTATTCTCTCAACCTTTTAATCACCTGATAAGCATTGCAAGCATCTTCAAACTTGCAGTGTTGTACCGAATGCCTGCATAATAGACCCATGATGCGAAGTAATTAAAAGCAAACAGCCTCATATTTCAAACAGATCAACAATACAGCATATCACTTTCAATGTGGTATGATGTGTTCTTGATGTGGGTTTGATGTGGATTTGATCCGGAAATCTATTGAATATAAATAAGCTTCCGATAGCAATAAAGAAAAAGGATAATCAGTGCCGCCATTAATGAACAAAATGACTATCAACAGCAGGATGCATCACTTTTACATAAATGAACAAGGCTTCCGTGATTGCCGGAAACCTTGAAAATAGAGATAGGATTTAGCTTAAGCAAAGCAACCCGATCAATGCATTTATTTTTCCTTTTTGGCCAGACTAATAATAAGTACAGGTAATAAAATAAGATTGGTTAAAGTACCTACTACCAATGTAAGAGAAGTTAACCAACCCAATGCCTCTGTACCTCCAAAACTGCTGAAACAAAAAATTACAAAGCCTGCTATTAAAACTAAGGATGTGTAAATAATACTGATGCCCGTATGCCTTATTGTTTGCACCAGGGTTGATTTTACCTGGAAATTATAATGCGGTAACTCCTGTTTATAGTTCACTAAAAACCGTATAGTTACATCTATCACTATTCCTAATGCCACGCTAAAAACCAATACAGTAGAGGGTTTCAATGAAATGCCCACCCAACCCATAACACCCGCTGTAATAATCAACGGAATAATATTCGGAATAAGAGAACATAATAAGATGCGTATGGAACGGAATAAAAATAACATACAAAGTGTAATCAGCAGGAAAGCCCAGAAAATACTGTCACGCAATCCTTTGATGATAAAGGAGGAGCCTTCCAGGAAAGTAACACAACTGCCTGTAAAGGTGATCTTGTAAGCTGAAGTATCAAAAATTTGATCCGCTTTATGTTCAAAATCATCCAGCAGGTGTGGTAATTGAGCGCTGCCGATGTCTTTCATATTTACAGTAATCCTTGCAGCCTGTTTGGTACTATCCATAAAACTGCTGATCAGTTTTACAAAACCCGTTTTAGCCTTACCGCTATCGCTCTTAGCCCTTAAGTAAGAGCCCATAAAAGCGAGGTCGCCGGCAGAAGGAACACTGTAGCTCAGGCTATCTCCATCAAAATAAGCCTGCCTGGCAAATTTCAATCCTTCTACAAACGATAATGGCCGGGCAGTGGAGGGATAAGATGCGATGTATGACGATAATTCATCTATCTTCTGTAATGGTGCTACTGACCGTAACAGCCCGTTTTTCTTTTTAGTATCTACGATAATTTCCAAAGGCATTACACCTTTAAAATTATTTTCGAACCATTTCAAATCCACATAAATTTTATCTTTCTTCGGCAGGTCGTCAACAATAAACGCCTCACTCTTCAGCCTGAATATTCCCATCACTGCAAATACTGTTATCACAAAGGTTACAGCATATACCCAACGGGCATGGTTTAACGCCCATCGTTCTATTCGAATCAACACTTTTTCCAGGAATTTATTATCGAGGTAACGAACATGTTTTTGTTCTGGTGCAGGTAAAAAACTTAACACACAGGGAATAAAAACCAGCGAAATAAAAAATAACGCCATGATGTTTATGCCTGATACTACACCAAATTCTTTCAATAAATCGCTTTTGGTAAAAGCAAATACTGCAAAGCCAATGGCAGCAGCAATATTACAGAACAGGGTAACGATACCCATTCTGCCTACCATATTAACCAATGATTTATTTTTATCATTCGTTTCTTTAAAAGTGGTATGATACTTATTAAGAAAATAAATACAGTTAGGTACACCAATTACAACGATCAAAGGAGGAATTAAAGCTGTAAGCAGAGTGATCTTGTATCCCAGCAAAACCATGGTTCCTAGGCTCCAGACAACACCAAACCCTACTACCAGCAAACTCATGACCATCGCACTCCCAGACCTGAAAAAAATAAGTAGGGTGATGGCAGATAATAAAAACGACCCGATGAGGAACCAGTTCATCTCATTTTTTATCCGGTTTCCTATGGTAGTTCTTATGTAGGGTAATCCGCTTACATGCGTAGTAATGTTTGTGGTAGTTTCAAAATTTTTCACCTGCTTCATAATATCAGCAATCAGTCGGGTTCTGCTCTTACTGTTGATGGTATCTTTATTTACTGTTACCCCTAGTAAATAACTATCCGTAGCAGGATTATACAAGAGCCCATTGTAAAAAGGAAGATTTTCAAACACTGCTTTTGCACTATCCAGTTCCGCTTGCTGCTGATATGGCGCATGAAATATTTTTTGTGGAAGTAATGCAGTTGCGGAAGAATCTTTCTGCAATGTTACAACGCTTGGAATACTCAACACTTCCTGCACATCCTGTACTTTTTTCAAGTTATCATGTAGTGCCGCAACAGCATTAAAAACTTTTGTTGAAAAGAAGTCTTTTGACTCAATTCCTATCACCAACGTTCCACCATCTCCACCAAACTTCTGTAAGAACATCTGGTAATCCTGGTACTTCACATTATCCGTTGGAATAGCCCTTGTAAAATCGTAACTCAGTTGCACCTTGCTTGCCTGCCATCCCATAAAGCTTGTAATGATCAATAAAAGGCCTAGAAGAAGTGCTCTTTTAGCAAGAATAAATTGTCCCAGTTTATACCACATGTAACATTTTTTTTTCCTGATGAAATGCAAATAAAGCGATTAATATGATAGGTGCTGAAAAAAAGAAAACCTTGTGCAGCTTGAATTCTACAGATTATTTTTTTATTTTTTGATAGAGAAATAGGAATGAAAGGTTTACTTTCACTTATCCTAATATCCAAATGATTAACAAACCCCAGTACCTCCTGTTGTTGGGATTATTAGTCCTATGTACAAATACTAAACTGCTTTCGCAAAGCAGTACTATTTGTAACAGTAATGCTATTGCCCCGGTTTTTAAACAAGACTTTGGCCAGGCTTCCAGTTCTACAAGTACTTCACAGGCAACGCCGGGATCTACCAATTATAATTTTGGCAATGTATCTACTGATGGCAACTATATTATAACGCCGTTGGTTGATAATGCCAATAAGAGCGACTGGACGAAGGGTGGAGATCATACAGGTAATACCAACGGCAACATGTTCCTGGTAAACGCAGGCGGAAACAACTCTGTTTATTTTAGGGATACAGTGAGTAATTTATGCCAGGGATCTACTTATAATTTCTCAGCCTGGTTAGCTAATGTGAATACGTCAAGTACTTTAAGTATTTGCGGTAGTTCATATGTTTATGCCAATGTGATATTTTACATTAAAGATCTATCAGGTAATATTTTAGGGTCTGTAACAACCGGTAACCTTCCATTATCACCTACTAATGGCCCTCCCAACTGGCAGCAATATGGCTTTCAGTTTTCATTGCCTTCTAACGTATCTACACTCGTGTTGGAAATGGACGACTACTATGGAGGAGGCGCACAATGCGGAAATGATATAGCCTTAGATGATATTCTTTTCACCGCCTGCACACCCCAGGCAACAGCAACTATTAATACTTCCGCTGCTGTTGTTTGTTCCGGAACCAGCACAACAATTACAAGTACACTAACGAACAGCCCATATACGACTCCTGCCTATCAATGGCAAAAAAGTACAGATGGCGGCAACACATGGAACAATGTGGGTAATGCCTCAACTACCAGTTCCTCTCTAAGTTTATCGAATGTAAGCAGCAATGACAATGGGCTATACAGGGTTATTGTGGGCCCTACTATTGCGAGCTTATCCAGTAATAGTTGTATCACAGCTTCCAATAGTGTTACTTTAACAGTCAGTGCATCTCCTGTTGTAAGCATCTCCACAAACAGTCCGTTATGTGAAGGCAATACACTTGCTCTGAACACGAGTGTTTCAAGTGGCACGCCTTCTTATGCTTATAGTTGGAGCGGCCCTAACAATTTCACATCTACATCTTCTTCCTTGTCCTTTCCTGCTGCAACAACAAGTTTATCAGGAACCTATACTGTAACCGTAACAGATAGCAAAACATGCACGGGTTCTGCCGTTGCATCTGTTGTAGTGAATCCTAACCCGGTACTTTCACCCATTAGTGGAAATACAGGTGGTTGTAAAGGATCTTCTTTTCAACTAACAGATACTGCAGCAGGAGGAGTTTGGAGTAGTAGCAATACATCAGTAGCAAGTATTAATTCATCAGGACTGGTGACCATCAACGGTTCGGGCACCAGCACTATCACTTATAGTGTAACCAACACATATGGTTGCAGTTCAAACACTTCTCAGGATATTTCAGGAAGTTATGTTCAATTAGGGCCAGATTATTATTATCCTAATTGTAATAATGCCACGATACACTTTGGAACAAGCAATTTTCCTGTTACCTACGGAAACAATAATTCCTCCGATACGTATTTATGGACGATTACTGGAGAAAAGACAGGCCCAGTTAATTTCCATCACCCGGACGAAACATCCCAATATCCAAGTGTGCAACTAGGGCAAAGTGATATCTTCCATGTTACAGTAAACTATACGAGTAACGGTATAACTTGCACTGCTACTACAACCATTTATAAGGCAGTACCACTAACAGTCACAGTAAGCAGTACAAGCCCCTCACCTTTATGCAATAATGTCAACAATCTGGCCTTAACAGGAACTATATCTCCAAACATACCGGGTTCAGGCGTTAGCTATGCATGGAGTACTTCCGGAAATGGTAGTTTTACGAATCAAAGTTCATTGACCCCAACCTATACTTTTTCTTCATCAGATAAAATTAGCGGTGTAACACTGACATTAGCAGCAGACGTTTCAGGTAGCAGCAGCTCTTGTAAATTAGGTGGACAAGGATCTTTAGCTGTTACATTTTATCCATCCAATACCGGAACAAATCAAACAACAAGTGTTTGTTCCGGTACGGCATTGAATTTCACTCCAACCTCTACTGTCAGCGGCAGTACCTTCACCTGGACATCAACTGTTATTTCAGGAACTATTAGCGGTAATAGTGCTACAGGAACAGGTAACATCACTGATATTCTTACCAACGCTTCAACAACGACCAGTGGCGTAGTCCAATATACCATTACCCCTTCTGCAAACGGATGTGCCGGCACTCCGTTTACCTATACAGTTACAGTAAACCCTCTTCCCTTACTTAGTGTAACCAATACCAATAATACGATCTGCTCAGGAACGAATACAAATATTACATTGAGTAGTTCTCTAACGGGCAGTACATTTACGTGGTCATCAAGTACAACAGGATCTATATCCGGAGCCAGTACACAGAGCAGCTCTTCCAATAACCTTATCAATGATGTGCTTACCAATTCAGGTACCACAGCTGGTACAGTTACCTATAGTATGCAGGCTATCAGTTCCAATGGCTGTCCAAGTACTATTGCTACCACTGCAGTTACAGTTAACCCATTACCCAGTATCACCACCACACTGAGCAATGCCATATACTGCACCGGAACAATAGCACCGGCAGTAACACTTAGTGGCAATGTGGCGGGCACCAGTTTTACATGGACAAATGATAATACTGCTATCGGGCTTGGTGCTGCCGGCAACGGGGATATTCCTTCTTTTACTGCTACCAATACTTCCAATGCACCTGCAATGGCGCATATCACAGTAACCCCTTCCGCTAATGGTTGTACA
>JAGWUV010000010.1 GCA_028875875.1 Bacteroidota bacterium | reverse complement strand
AGAGATTCCCGCTAAAATAAGCAGGGGCCACGAGCTGTATACATACCCTTATAGCCGCTGCCAGCAAGGCAAGTATATACCAGCCGATCCATAGTACTTTGATCCAGTGCTGCCTTAGAAAAGAAAATCCCAAAAAGCCTAATAAAAAAACGGCAACACCGAAAAGCCCCCTGACTAGGAATCGTAAGGGGCGGTGCTCCGGTAAAAGCAGGTACACGTGAAATTTACCTTCGCCAATAACAGACTCCTCCACCCAGCTTAACAAAAGCAGGAGAATAAACACCAGGAAAGGGATGTATTTTTTATACCGCAGCATCTACTGTTCTATACTTTTTCAGATACAATACCCATAACCCGAAGATCAGGGCATACACTACTACTTTAAATACATAATGATGGGCCAGTTCCGCAGCAGCTACATGGTGAAGGTTCAAAATAGACAGAGCTGCCAACCGAAGCACATTAGCCATAAAAATAACCGCTATACCCAGCAGCCCAAACTGTATACCCCTTGAAAGTGTCAATGGGAAAGCGATTAAAAACCCTACATAAAGTACATACAGCTCTAATGCATTACAGGGATCCGCTACCCCTACAATCTTTATCCCGTCTTTATATACATTTTGCATACACGCTAATTCGCCATGCAGTTCTGGATTAGGATTACAAATTTCTTCATGGGTAAAAACAGAGGAGGGATAAATGACCTTCAGCAATACAGTGGCTGTATGGGTGCTTATATCAGTTAAGGGCTTATCCAGCACACGACCATTATACAGGAAGAGGTGATAGCATAACTTCCAAACCACAAATACAAGCAATGCCCTTTTTAAAAAGGCCCTGATTTCCGGCGGTACCTCCCGCCAACCCGCAGTTAATTTTGCCAGCATGGTGTATTGGTCTTTGGTTATTGGTCTTTGGTTATTGGTCTTTAGACCTTTAGCCGATTAAACATTTATATCTTCAACTTACAACATATAACACAATTCCCTTTCGTGTCATTCGTTTGAACCCGTGTAATCAAACTCATTCATCACTCATCACTCCCCTTCGACAAGCTCAGGGTGACAACCATCTCCCAACCGGTGTACTGTCATGCTGAGCCTGTCGAAGCATGAACGCAAAACCATAAACCTCAAACTCATTCATCCTCTCACCTTTAGCTATTAGTCTTTTGCACTTATCACTTATCACTTATCACTTATAACCTATCACGTATAACGTATAACGTATGACTTATCACTCACAAATCCCCTTCGACAAGCTAAGAGTGACAACCATTTTCCAACCGGTGTACTGTCATGCTGAGCCTGTCGAAGCATGAATCAAATACTATACACCTCTCCCTATTCCCTGTTCCTCAGCAAAACTGTTGCATTCGCTACCAATCCTTCTTCTCTTCCCACAAAACCCATCTTTTCTGTGGTAGTGGCTTTGATAGAAATATCTTTCACTGTAATTCCACAGATCCCGGCGATCACTTCCTGCATCTGTGGAATATAGGATTTGATCTTGGGGGCTTCAAGACAAAGAGAGGAATCTATATTCACGATCGCATATCCTTCCTTGCCAATGAGTTCCATGGTTCGGGCCAATAGGATTTTACTGTCGATATTTTTAAACTCTCCGGATGTATCCGGGAAATGAACACCGATATCACCGAGACAGGCAGCACCTAATAACGCATCGCAAATGGCGTGTAACAATACATCCGCATCACTATGCCCTAAAGCCCCTTTGGTATGGGGTATCAGTACACCACCCAACCATAGATCCCTTCCCTGAACCAGTTGATGAAAATCTATTCCAAAACCTATTCGCATGTTCTTTTATTTAGATAAAAATACTTCCAAATGATAAGTTCTTTACAATGGGAGCCACTTTAATTCTTTGGTCTTTGGCAGGAATTCAAACTAAAAAACGAGCCTAAACCACAAAGAACACAAAGGATTACACAAAGAACACAAGGGAAACCTGAACCGAAAAACAACCTAAAACCTCAAACACCACACTCAAAACGCATTCAACATGTAACACCTAACATCATCCCTCTTCATTGTCTTCAGTCTTTCAAACTCATCACTCACAACTGCCCTTCGACAAGCTTAGGGAGACAACCATCTCCCAACCGGTGTACTTTCATACTGAGCCTGTCGAAGCATAAACGCAAAACCATATACCTCAAACTCATTCATCTTCTAACCTTTAGCTATTAGTCTTTTGCACTTATCACTTATAACCTATAACTTATCACGTATTACGTATAACGTATAACTCCCCTTCGACAAGCTCAGGGTGACAACCATCTCCCAACCGGTGTACTGTCATGCTGAGCCTGTCGAAGCATGAACGCAAAACCATAAACCTCAAACTCATTCATCTTCTAACATTCAACACTATACATCTTCTTCATTCGTGTCATTCCTACAAATTCGTGTAATCAAACACATTCATCCTCTCACCTTTAGCTATTCGTCTTTTACACGTATCACGTATCACGTATTGCGTATAACGTATAACTTATAACGTATTACGTATTACGTATAACTCCCCTCCCCCTACTGTTTCTTATCCAGGTCAAACGCTATCCCCACGCGAATCGTATTGGATAAAGGGTTACGGGTGATACCATTACCCGAGGGAACGAGGTAAGAAAAGTTGATGGTATACACATCATATTTAAATCCTACACCCCCGGTAAAATACTTCCTGTTACCACGGTTCTTATCTTCATAGAAATAACCTGCCCGCACAAAAAACTGGTTATTATAGGCATATTCCGCACCCAGTGAAGCCTGGAAACTGGATAATACCCCTGTACCATCGTTGAACGATTTCAACCAGCTCTTCATCACACTCTGTGTGCGGTAATCGGCTATATTGGCTGAATCCTGTGAAGTATTGCCCGATAAGGTAGGCGCTACCGGAACAAGCAATTTATTTACATCTAAGCCGAAACTTAATTTGCTGCTCTCATCAAATACTGTGGTATAGCAGATACCGGCGCCGAGGTTGGCAGGGATAAAATCTTTATTCTGTGCATCATTGGTATAACCGATCTTGGCACCAAGATTACTCAGTGTAATGCCCCAGTTCAAACCCGATCCGTCACTGGTACCGGAAGTGTGGAACAAAGAGATATCACCGGCAACAGAAGTGCCTGCTTTATACACCACCCCGCTATTGTTAGGATCGCCATTGGCTAAACTGCTGTAGATATAACGCAAAGCCACACCAATGCTTAGTTGGTCATTCAGTTTCCTGGAATACCCAAAGTCAATTCCGAATTCACGGGGATTGAAAGATGATAATGTATTACCGCTGATATCAGTGAACTGGATATTTCCCAAACTGAAATAACGAACATTGGCAGAGATGGCCTGTTCATCATCCAGTTTATGGAAAGCAGTTAAGCTGGCTAAATACACATCATTCAGTCCCAGGTCTTTCAACCAGGGCGTATAAGTCAGGGCCACAGAAGTATTGTTGGCAATAAAGGGTGTTTTGGCCAGGTTCCAGTAACCGGCATTCACATCAGGAGCCGTGGCAATACCCACATCTCCCATACCGCCTGCCCTTGCATCAGGAGAAATTCGTAAAAAAGGAACGGCAGTGGTGGCAATATTTACAGGGCCTGTTTGTGCCTGGGCACTGAACACAGCAAGCTGCATCAGGGCAATGCCTGCTACGATGGATCGCATTCTCATAAACAATGATTAAATAATAAACAGTCGATTAAGAAATGAATTAAGCGTAGAAATCAGCCATCGGCAGTGTTTAGTAAATGATGAGTCGTTGTGCAGCCTGAGCTTGTAACGAATTTGATGACACAATAATACGATAAAAATACAAACCTTTCTGCAATTTTTTCCCGCCGGCTTCCCTGAAATCCCAATACATTTCTAAAATCTTACTCAACGTATTGGGCATAGTGGTACGCTTTTGATACACTTGCTGTCCCGAAGCCGTATATACCACCAACCGTACATCCAGGTTACTGCCGGGCAAGTTATGCTGGAAACGGAAAGTGGTACCAGCGGAAGCCGGGTTAGGATAATTGAATAACTGAATGATCCGTGGAGAAGCATTATCCGGCAACACTTCAAACCTGATTACAATGGTGGAAGAATAATTTGCCACATTCCATGCTTTGATGGTTAAGGTATGTTTCCCGGGTTTGATCAGCGGCAACTGGAAGCTTACCCAACCGCCCTGGTAACTGTCCAGTGCAGCCTGGTAATAGGTATTCAACACCATCATATTGTTAGCATCACTGTCGAGCATAGCCGTGATATCATGACCAATTCCTGTTCCGGATGTATTGATCCCATAGCGGTCAAATAATTTTACTAACAACAAAGGAGTATTATTGGTCACATTGCCATTCACAAATAAGGTATCATTCAAATACGCTTTTATCAAAGGGCCGCTCGTATCTGCGATCACGGTATTGCCTACCCCGCCAATCCAAAAAGCCCGGGAGGCCCCGGCGGCATCAACTGTACCGTTCTCAGCATATAAACTCAACTTACCCTTACCGGTTTTATAGTTGATGTCTTTGGGCACCACGAAAGAGAAACTAAACCGGCCATTGGTTACTGTAGCCCTTCCTTTGTACAAGATGCTTGACTGCTGACTAAACTGCATTACCGGGCTGGCAGGATCATTGCCTAAGGTGCTAACCAACTGTGGTTTATCATACAAAACCGGGTAAACCGTACCGTTGAACTGTGTTTGTATGTTCCCCGATGCATCGGTAACAATACCACTCATAGTGTAGGTATTGAGTGCCTGCAACGTATCCGAACCATTCACTGCATGACCGTTGATTGCTGTTAATTGCATTTGCAGGGATGGGAAGGCCAACCGCATGGCAGGATCTCCCAGCAGTGTAAATTTCCTGTTATTGATCACATCGCCGGATGACCGGTAGGTAAGGTTTTTACTGGTCCGCACTGCATCGCCTAAAGTAGGATAGTTACCCTGTGCATCTCTTTGCAACAATACCTGCAGGTAATTATCATTCATGATGCGGTTGCTGTACGCAAATACTACCCTCGTGGTGGTCATCAGTGCGATTGCCCCGGTAGCATCACCGTATAAAAGCTGACCACCAATAGCGTTTTTGGCAGGATCATCATACGGTGCAAAATCGCAGGTAGCAGTAATGAACAGAGGTAATTTATCCGCATTATTAAATTGCTGTAACTCTGGCGTACCTAATATCGCTTCATCTGCTAACCGCTGGTAACCACCGTGCCCGTTATAGTTAAAATAAAGTACTCCCTGTTGTATCTTATTTACAATGGCGGTATTCACATCAGGATAACGGCCACCACCACCGCCGCTTACCAATGGATAGGCATCGAGATAAATTTTATTGGGATTAAGGATAGAATCGGCAGCAGCAGCGATCGCTGAAACCCCTTCTGCATCCTGCACATGCAGGTCGTTATCTTTATCATCCGCCACATACACCGATTCATTACGCCAACTACCCAGGCTTTGCGAAGCATGATAATGTATGATCTTATCTACCATTACAGTAGCGTCATCAATAGTTCTCGCCGGCAGGCGGCCTACGCCTATATCCAGCAAAGCAGTTCCGGTAGCCCGGTTGATATCATCAGAATCGCCGAGTAATCCGAAATAATCATCCGATGTAAAAGTGGTAAGAGGATCTAAGGAAGAAGGACTTTCATAACAAGGTACCCAATTAGTATTATTGGCGATCCTGTTCTTATAATCATAAGAAGCAGCTCCCAGCAATAAAAGGTATTTGGGTGCAAGTGATGCTCCACTGCTGCTTTTATCATAGAACATCTTTACATAATCCCGAAGAGCGGTAGGATCAGGAATACCGTCCGAAAATTCATTGTAAATTTTATCGGTAGTTACCACACCAACGGTATAGCCATTATGCTGCCGGTGAAAATCAGCGAGACGGTTTGCCTGCGTCATAAATGCGGGGGTAGTGATGATAAGATAATCTACCGAAGAAGTTGCGTGAAGATCCTGGGTTGCTACTGTTCCCACATATGCAGGGCTGTTAAAAGAACTACCTGCAAAAGCAACGTACTCATGCAATACAGAGGCTTCATTGCTGAAAGAAGTTTGCCCGTTGAGGAAAGCCGTATTCATCTTTACCGGATGCAGGACATCTGTTATATCCCATACTTCAGTAGCGGTACTTGTATTGCCAATAGAAAAATTAGCTATATGCCCAGGGGCAACAGATCGCCAGTCGCGAAAAAAAAGCTGACTTTGGCCGGTGAAAGACAATGTACAGCGGCCCAGCAGTTCCCACCAGTCCAGCCAACCCTGTGCACCCGAAGCCGTAGCGTTGTATTGCAGGGTAAGCGTAAGTGAAGCATTACCGGCAGAAAACAAAGTAGCTTGCTGAATGGAAGAAGCATAGGCATCCAGAAAATACCCCGATACCGCCGGCATATCTATCTTTTGCACCTGTTGCCCATTCACCAACATGGAAAAAGCAGCAGGTGCCCCCACGCTTCTGGCTACTACACTGGTGGTAAGGTTTAATGGTTCATTCAACAATAAACCGGGTAGTGTGGCTGTAAAGTTTTTATTGTACCCATTCGTACTGGTTGCACTCAATTCCTCTCCTAACCACTGTTTACCACTGCTCAGAAGATTCACCAGGTCTTTTTCATAAAAAATATGTTCATCATAACTGGTCACATTTGTATTTGCAACTAACGTACCCGCCATTTGTGCAGCAATTCGTTTACCATTGCCACCAACCGTTAAGAAATAATAAGCACTATCGCTGTAAAGGTTTTTTTGGTGATGGAAGCTCCTGTGTATACTGTCAGTATCCCAATGATCAGGACCTTGAGCATAAAAGAGAAGATAATCGTTCCCGTTAATAACGCCATCGCCACCATCGAACACTTCTATGGCATTCTCTACAAGGTCATCGGCCCTTCGTATCGCATTGTTTTCGGGCAGCATACCGCCGCCGTTGCCATATAACCTGATAGAAGAAGAAGAAAGATTGGTTGTGTTGATACCCATCTTCTGTAAAAAGGGAAGATCTATCTTATAAATACCCTCACCGGTTACGGCTATTTTATACCAGGTTCCAGAAGCCAGTACCGAATGGGCGGCATAGGAACGCTGTGCCTGCACAAACGCAACCAGCAGTATGCCTATGATAACAAACCCTATTTTACGGTACATAAAACAAAATTGCAGATTGAAGCCGAGATTTGAAGGAAATGTTTGAAAGAGGGTCAACGAGTATGGTGCATTGGTCTTTCCCCTTTGGTTTTTAGCCGTGGAGCATTCATTCAACCCATTACCTTAACAAGAAGGAGCAAGGGGCAGAGCGTATTTTCGGGTTTAGGCTTTTGCATGTTGACCTCTATTTCTATTACTAACAGGCAGTGATGCAAAGAAATTGCCCATGCACACTCATCATTGATAGTTTTTCATTCCTTGTCTCCTATTTTACGCCCTGAGCTTTACATCTTACGCCTTCAGCCCTCTGCCCTTAGCTTTACGCCTTTTGCTTCCAGGATTATTTTTTGACTTTTGAATTCTCTATTGCCTTCTTGCCTTAGTACCTAAAGCCTCTTTTTCCTTCTAAAATTAGATTTTTGGTAACAGCGAAATAGCTTATCTTCATTCTTCATATCAACTAAAATCCCCTATATTCGCAAAGCACTAAAATTTTACCCTAAAACTTTTATTGTCAGATTTTAAAATTTAACTCATGCAAGTGCTTACAGGTGTAAGAAACTGTGTTTTGCTGGTAGCGGTGGCCGGAGGTATGGCTTCCTGTAACTTTATGAAGAAGAAACAGGAAAAATCTTCTGTTACCGGCTGGAATTACAACGACAAAACACAAGGCAACTTCTACGTTCCCAAACCGAAAGATATTAAAACAGCTCCGGGTTTGGTTTTTGTGCAGGGCGGTACTTTTACCATGGGAGCCACACAGGAAGATGTGATGGGCGACTGGAACAATATCCCCAGGCGTGTAACGGTGAACTCTTTCTTTATCGACCGTACTGAGATCGCCAACGTTCACTACCGCGAATACCTCTACTGGATAGAGAATGTTTTTAACGATACCACACAATACCAGAAAGTAATTGATGCTGCCAAGCCTGATACCCTGGTTTGGAGAAGTGAACTGGCTTATAATGAACCTTATGTGGAGTACTATTTCCGTCACCCTTCCTACAACTATTATCCTGTTGTGGGCGTAAACTGGAAACAGGCTTCAGATTTTTGCGTATGGAGAACAGACCGTGTGAATGAGCTGGAACTGGTTAAGAAAGGATATATCAATAAAAATAATATTAAAACCGAGCTCAACGGCGGCGGACAGGAAAACTTTAATACCAAAGCCTACCTCTTAGGTGAATACCAGGTACAGCCCGGCAAAACAGCTACTTCTAAGGCTAACCCGCTGAGAGATGCACAGGGAAGACCGAGAACACAGGTGAAATTTGAAGATGGTATCTTATACGGGGAATACCGTTTGCCAACAGAGGCCGAATGGGAATATGCCGCTTATGGCTACATTCTTGACAATCCACAAAAGAAGTTGGGTAAAAAATCCCGCGGTGAAGAAGTGGTGGCCAATAAGCAGATCTATGCCTGGAAAAATGATGGTTTCGATAACCTCCGTTCTACCAAGCAAGGTTCGTTCCAGGGTGCTTTCTTAGCTAACTTCAAACGTGGCAATGGTGATAATATGGGTGTGGCCGGTGGCCTGAATGATAACGCAGCCATCCCGGCAGAAGTAACTTCATTTGCTCCTAATGGATTCGGCATATATAACATGAGTGGTAACGTAAGTGAGTGGGTTGCCGATGTGTACAGGCCTTTAACCAATACCGATGCTGATGACTTCAACCCATTCAGGGGTAACGTTTTCAAGCAGGTAGACATGAGCAAAGGTGCCGGTAACCTGAGAGATAGCCTGGGTAGGATCCGCATGGTACAGGAATCTGATTCTGCTTTAAGAAGCCGCAGGAACTACCAGCGCTCCTATGCAGTAAACTTTATGGATGGTGATTCTGCCAGCGGTGCTAATTATGGTTATGGTTTTACCACACTGATCTCCGATAAATCAAGGGTAGTAAAAGGTGGTAGCTGGAACGACAGGCCTTATTGGTTATCGCCTGGAACACGTCGTTTCCTGGAAGAAGATCAAAGCAGCAGCACCATTGGTTTCCGTTGTGCCATGACGCACTACGGAGCTGCAGAAGGTACTTCACGCAAAGCAAAAACTGGCAACTTCTTCCCCGCAAGAAGAGCTAAAAGATAGGAAAGGTAAATTAGCGTAATTCCGGAAAATTATTCGGAAACGATGAAAGCCATCTCTCAAAGGATGGCTTTCTTTTTACAGCAGTCCCCGGTGGATTAATTTGAGCAATGATTATTTGAATAGGTTTATTTTTGAATTAAATACACTGAACGTGACGATAGCCGAACTCTACGCCCTCTTTCAACAACACCCCTCCGTACAAACAGATACGCGTAAGCTGCAGCAGGGCGACCTGTTCTTTGCATTGAAGGGCCCCAACTTTAATGGTAATTTATTTGCCCTGAAGGCTTTGGAGCAAGGTGCGTCTTATGCGATCGTTGATGAGTATATAGACCCGGGTAATGAACGGTTAATAATAGTAGCAGATGTGCTGGATACCTTACAGCAGCTGGCAAAATATCATCGCCAACAGTTCAATATTCCATTTATTGCCATCACAGGCAGTAACGGGAAAACAACTACCAAAGAACTCGTAAGCACCGTTCTTTCTTCCCACTATACTACTTATACCACCCAGGGCAACCTGAACAACCATATTGGCGTACCGCTGACCTTATTGAGCATTAAAAAAGATGCAGCCATGGCCGTCATTGAAATGGGGGCCAATCACCAAAAAGAAATTGCTTCCTATTGCAGTTATACATTGCCTACGCATGGCATCATCACCAACTGTGGGAAAGCCCACCTGGAAGGATTTGGCGGTATTGAAGGGGTTAGAAAAGGTAAAGGAGAGCTATATGATTTTATCCGGGAGCACCAGGGTAGCATCTTCATCAATACCGATTACGATTACCTGCAGGGTATGAGCAAAGGTATCATCAATCGCGTTGGCTACGGATCCCAAAGCGGTGATATTATGGGCACCGTGCTCCAAAGCGAACCTTTTCTTGAAGTAACTTTTCAGAAAGGGTTTTCGGTAGCTACCCTTCAAACACAACTGGTGGGTGATTATAACTTACCTAATATATTGTGTGCAGTGGCGGTAGGTAAATATTTCGGCGTTCCTGAAGAAAAAATAAAAACTGCCATAGAAGCATATGCTCCATCCAACAGCCGTTCTCAACTGATCGAATTGGGCAACAACAAAATTATTTTGGATGCTTACAATGCTAATCCCACCAGCATGAAGGCCGCCATAGAAAACTTTGCCAAATTGCATGCTGCTAACAAAGTGCTGATGTTGGGAGGCATGATGGAACTGGGAGAAGCTAGCATTGCTGAACATGCCGCTATTGTTCAACTGATTCAACAATATGCATGGAAAGCGGTTGTATTGGTGGGTGGCGATTATAAAAACATTCAGCATTCTTTTCACTTCTTTAATGACTCACTGCAAGCGAAAGCATGGTTTGAAGCGCAGCATTTCAGTGATACTCATTTTTTGATCAAAGGATCCAGGAGTATGCAAATGGAAAAGATCATCAACAAAACTAAAACACACTAACATGCAGGAGATCTTTAAATATTTTCCCCAGTTAGAACCGGACCTGATTGAAGAACTGGAAAAACAAGGACAGCTTAAATATATACCTGCAGGTGAAATTTTGATGAGGACAGGGCAATACATCAGGAGCACCATGCTGATATTAGAAGGCATGGTGAAAGTATTTCGTGAAAATGAAGACGGCGGCGAATTCTTAATGTATTACCTGCAGCCGGGTGAGGCTTGTGCTATATCGATGATCTGTGCATCGAAAATGGAAGCCAGCAAAGTAATGGCAAGGGCGATGGAAGACACCACCATTTTGATGGTACCCATACAGGTGATGGATGAGTGGATGAGCAAATACAAGAGCTGGTACTATTTTGTACTGGAAACCTACCGTAACCGTTTTGAAGAACTGCTCACACTTATAGACCAGGTAGCCTTCCGCAATATGGATGAGCGACTTACCTTTTATTTGCAAAGGCACGCCAGTGTTCATCAAACTAACATCATACAACTATCACATCAGCAAATTGCAGATGAACTGAACTCATCCCGTGAAGTAATTTCAAGATTATTAAAGAAAATGGAACAAAGGGGAATGCTTATTCTTCAGCGTAATACCATCGAATTAAAAAACCTCGATATCTAAGCTGTAACATTTGTCACAATAAATGTTTGCTTAACTCACCAACTTTGTGGAAACAAACAGGGTTATGGGTTTATTTGGTTTTTTATTTGGCAAACATCACAGCAGCGCTGTTTACATGAGAAATCTTGTAGCCAGCGGAGCAGTGATCGTAGATGTAAGGAGCCCGGAAGAATTCAGAGGAGGGCATCTGAGAAACTCACTGAATATCCCTTTACAAAGCCTTGCACAACAACTACCCACATTAAAGCAGAAGAACAAACCCATCATCACTGTTTGTAAAACGGGAGCCCGCAGTAGTATGGCTGTAGGTGTTTTAAAGAATGCCGGTATTGAAGCCTATAACGGCGGTCCCTGGAATGTATTACAACATCAATTGGCATAAATGAAGAAATTATTGATCAAGATCGATTGGGTACTGGTTACCCGCCTGTTTATGGGTGGTATGTTTTTCTGGATGAGTTATACCAGCAAAGACTGGATGTTATCCTTATTCGGGCTGATTATTGTAGTGATGGGCATTGTAGGAGCCTATACCCAAACAGGTTGTGGTTATACCGGTTGTACACCCAGATATACAAGAAGATCAAAAGAAGAAACTATTTCGTTTGAAGAAATCACATCACATGAACGCAACAACGCCTAAAGAAACATTTCTAGACATCATCAATGGAACCATTCCCGTACTGGTAGATTTTTCTGCCGAATGGTGCGGTCCCTGTAAAATGATGAAACCCATCCTTGATGAATTACATCAACGGATGAAAGACCAGGTTCGCATTTTGAAGATAGATGTAGACCGTAATCCTTCCGTTGCTGCCGGCTATAGTATTCAAAGCGTTCCTACTTTGATTTTATTTCAGAACGGGAAAATACTATGGAGGCAATCAGGTGTGGTAAAAGCTCAACAATTAGAGCAGGTTATTAAAACATATTGTAAATAATTTTTAGTAGCTATAATAAGCTCTCGGTATGAATAATTACCTTGCAACATCTATGAAAAATGAACAGCAACGAAAACCGAATTATTTGTTAAGCACTTTGTCTAACAAATGTCCCAGGTGCAGAGAAGGATATATTTTCAAAACAAAAAATGCATATGACCTGAAACATAACGTGGATATGCATGAGAACTGTCCTGTTTGCGGGCAACCTACAGAAATTGAAGTAGGTTTTTATTATGGTACCGGTTATGTGAGTTATGCCTTATCAGTTGCTTTCGTGGTAGCCAGCTTTGTGGCCTGGAAAGTTTTAATAGGCGTTACTTTCGATATTGATGATAACCGCATTTTCTACTGGTTGGGCATAACCATTGCATTGCTCATCGTATGCCAGCCTCTCCTCATGCGATTATCAAGGAGTTTATGGCTTAGCTGGTTTGTAAAATATGATCCTCATTGGAGAGAACATCAAATAGAAGAACCTGAAAGAGTTATACCTGGACAAATGAACAACTGGTAATACCATACAATATATTTCAAGACTTTAGCATACCCCCATCAAGAAAGCAAAAGGGCTCACAGCAATGTGGCCCTTTTCGATTTATAAGAAATCATTTTACGCTGATACGCAAACCCTCTCTTGTTATTCCGATACTTTCACACCATTCATATTTCTTTCTTTCACCTCATCCGCTTTTCTTAAAAACTTCGACTTAATTTGAATACCTGCATCCGTTCCATTTACAATATGATAGGTTTTTCCTTCATAGCGAATGGTTCCTTCCCCATCTTTCAACCAATCAAAAGCCAGTATACGATAGGGGTCTGTACCCGTTGCATATTTTGTTTTCCCGAAGGTCAGGAATTTATTATCTCCCTGTTCAAATGATACAAGTACTTTATCGGGAAAAGTTCCTGTACAGATACCGGGAGTATTTCTATGCAGGCGGATGAGATCAATGTACTTACCATTCTCAATTTGAATATTGCCTTTGGCTACCTGTGCTTCTTCTTTGGTAATTTCACGCTTTAGCAACACATCCCTGTCTATGAAGAACTGTAATTTATTTAAGGATACACCGGCACGTTCAATCTTATTTCTTACCTGTGGCGTAAAATAGGTTTTGGAAGCCGCACATGAAAAAAGCAGAACAGAGCTTAACATAACAAGGCCGGTAAGCTGCCATTTTTTTTGCATCATATATTACTTTTTGGTGTTAGAGAAATCAATTATTTACACGCTATAGAAGCATGTGGAAATAAAAAGTTTAACTACAGTTCCTTAATAAAAATCTAAAGCTTATCTCCCAACAAAGAACCAACGATCTAAATAAAAATGGCCCGCCGAAGCGGGCCTTAAGGCTTCCGATTGATCTGATCCCCCAATCAAAATTCAATCAGAAAATAAATTCCAGTAACCAAACTCGATTTATTGACCAATAGACCTTGCATTGCAATAAAGGTTTAATACAGTTCAAAAAAATTATAAAAGAAAAAGGCCCACTGTTGTGAGCCTTTCTTTTTCTAATTGATTTGATCCCCCAATCAAATTCAATTAGAAAATATTGTAGAACGGGTTTCTTTCTGTTTGAGCCACAAATATAATAGCAAGTTTGCTTATTTTGTAATTAAAGTTGATTAATTATTTGTAACCAAAAACAACCGTCCATTTATAATACTAAAAAAAACATTAAAAATCAAGTGATTACAAATACATTAACTCTTCTTACTGTGATGCTTTAATACCTTGGCTTCGAGATAGAAAATAATTTCCTCTGCGATATTGGTCGACTGGTCTCCCACCCTTTCCAACTTCCTGATGATAGATAAAACCATCAATGCCTGCATAATATCATCGGGATTACCTTTAATATACGCAGCAGTAATTTCATTGGCTTTCAGGTTAATCTGGTCGAGCATTTCATCCTTTTGAAAAATACTTCTCGCCAGGTTGGTATCTTCATTTTCAAAAGCAATCCTTGTTTCTGATAAAACCGTCATTGAATCTTCAAACATCTTCAATACTCTTGATTCCTCCAGTATTTTCTGATGGAAAGCTTCGGGAAGATCAACAATATAACGTGCAATGCCATCAGCAATATCACCAACACGCTCTAGATTATTATTGATCTTTAAAACCGCCAGTAAAAAACGAAGGTCAACGGCAACAGGTTGATAAAGTGCAAAGATGTTCTCACAATCCCTGTCAATCTTCAGTTCATATGCATTTACCCTTTTCTTTTCTTTCATGATCACTTCACGGGCAAGGTCTTTATCAAAATGGATCATGGCCTGCTTGGCTTTCTCCATTTGCGATTCTACCAGAACCCACATGTTGATGATCTCTTTTTTTAATTCTTCTATTTCTATTTCAAACTGTGTCATGCTAATACTGTTTATTGATTAACTAAATCTTCCCGTAATATAATTCTGCGTACGCGGATCCTTAGGATTCGTAAACATGGTTTTGGTATCATCATATTCTACCAGTTCACCCATATAAAAGAAGGCTGTTTTATCACTCACACGTGCAGCCTGCTGCATATTGTGGGTAACAATAACAAGTGTGTAATTCTTTTTCAATTCATGAAAAAGCTCTTCAATATTAGATGTAGAGATAGGATCCAGTGCTGAAGTAGGTTCATCCAATAACAATACTTCAGGCTCCATGGCTATGGCACGTGCTATGCATAGACGCTGCTGCTGGCCACCTGAAAGAAAAGTTCCTTTTTTATGAATTGAATCTTTTACCTCGTTCCACAAAGCAGCTTTGGATAAAGACTGTTCAACAACATTATCTCTTTCTGATCTAGATAACTTGATGCCATTTAACTTATATCCTGCAATTACGTTATCGTAAATGCTCAGGTTAGGAAATGGATTAGGGCGTTGAAATACCATACCTATTTTAAGGCGTGTAAAAATGGGATGCATAGCATAAATATCCTCACCGTTCAATAACATTTCACCGGAAGAAGTAGCACCCGGCGTTAATTCGTGCAGCCTGTTGATACAACGCAGGTAAGTTGTTTTACCACACCCTGAAGGCCCCATCACAGCAACTACATTGTTTTTCGGTATTTCAATATTCACATTCTTAACAACATGGTTGCTACCGAAATAAGCATTGAAGTTTGTACTTTTTATAATTGGACGTTCCATTTTTTAGTTGTGAGCTTTGTAATGATATTTAAAAATAAAACAGTAGCTAAGAGTATTAATGCAGCACCCCATGCAAGATCATGCCAATCATCGTAAGGGCTGGTTGCATAGTTGAAGATAAGCAATGGTAAGCTTTGCATAGGTTTTGAAATATTAAAATTGAGATAAGGATTACCAAAAGCTGTGAAGAGCAGCGGTGCCGTTTCGCCTGCTATTCTTGCGATGGAAAGCATTACACCGGAAACAATACCACTGATACCGCAAGGCACAATCACTCGCAACACCACTTTATGATAAGGTAATCCTAAAGCCAGGCCTGCTTCTTTTAACGAGAACGGAATCATTTTTAATGTTTCCTCTGTTGATCTGATCAGGATAGGCAACATCATGATAGCCAGGGCCACACTTCCTGAAAAAGAAGAAAAGGTTCCTAACGGTTTTACCAGCCAGAAATACACTACGATACCAATTACAATAGAAGGAACACCCTGTAAAATATCTACTGCAAGTCTGCTCCAGTAAGCTAGTTTACTTGTTTTGTTTTCACTTAGGTAAATACCGCAGAATATCCCTAGCGGTATAGCCATCAACGATGCTACAAAAACAATGATACAGCTTCCCCAGATGGCATTGGCAATACCACCCCCTGTTTCACCAACGGGCTTGGGTATATGTGTAAGGAAAGTCCAGTTAATCTTTGTTATACCTTCTTTAAAGATATAAAATATAATCGCCAGCAAAGGCAGTGTTACCACAAAAGCAAATAATACAATGATCCCCTGCACTACCCTGCTCTTGGCAACCCTGTATTGTATTTTTATATTCTGCATAATTTATTCTTTCGTTACTTTCTTGATGATCCTTTTACCAATAACATTGATGATAACAGTTACCAGGAAAAGGAATAATCCCAGTTCAATCAAAGCAGATAAATACAAAGTATGATCTGCTTCTGTAAATTCATTGGCAATCACGCTGGCCATGGTATTACCCGGCCCGAATATACTGGTGGGTAACATGTTAGAGTTACCTATCACCATGGTTACTGCCATAGTTTCACCCAAGGCTCTTCCGAGTGCTAAAAGTGTACCGGCAAACAGACCTGACTTTGTATAAGGAAGTACTACAGTTTTGATCACTTCCCATCTTGTAGCACCCAATGAATAGGCACCTTCTTTTAATTGTGCGGGCACCATACGTATCATCTCCCTGCCCAATGAAGCACTATAAGGGATGATCATGATAGCCAGTACGATAGAGGCTGTGAATATTCCAATACCGTAAGGCAGTATACCTACTTTGGTTTCTAGCTCCTGCACTAATGGCACCAATACGATCAATCCCCAGAAACCATAGATCACTGAGGGTACTGCTGCAATTAATTCTACCGTATTTTTCAAAAGATTAGAAAGCCAGCCTGTGGGTTTGTATTCGCCTAAGAAGATGGCTATGGCAAAGGCAAAAGGCATAGAAATAAACAATGCAATAAAAGAGGTTAGTAAAGTTCCAATTAAAAAAGGATAACCGCCATACACATCTGAGATAGGGTCCCACGTTTTACCCCAAAGGAACTTGAAGCCTAATGATTTTATTGTTGGCATTGAATGTACCAGTAAGGTGAGCATAATGGCCAGCACTAATACTACCATTAAAAGGGCTATAGTAATAAGTGAGCGCTTGAAAAAGCTCTCCATTCTTATTTGTCCGAAAGACTTCCTGGTTTTCACCGAATTCATTCCTTCCATAAATCTATTTTACAAGATTACCCGCGGTGGTTTTACCGCGGGTAATGCTAAGAAAAATCATATTTGATAAAGCTCAATCAGCAGTTTTCGCTATTGAAATTTATTTTATAATTGGCTTTCCTTTATAAGTAGCCGATTTTAATATTTTTTCTGCAACTGCTAATGCTTGCTTAGATAAAGGAGCATAATTTAAAGGAGTTGCAAATTTTTGTCCTTCATGAATTGTCCACCATAACAGGTCTACTACTTCTTTAGCTCTTGCTGCAGAACGTGCATTATAATCCTGCTCTTTATAAATGATCGCCCATGTAAAACCTGAAATTGGATAACCATCTTTAGCATCAGTATCTGTTAAGAATATTTTCGAATCGGCCGGTAAAGCTACATTACTTGCGGCAGTTACAGAAGCCAATGAAGGAATAATAAAGCTGCCTTTTTTATTTCTCACTTTAGCATAATCCATTTTGTTTTGCAAAGCATAGATCAACTCTACATAACCGATAGCACCTGGCGTTTGCTTAACAATACCGGAAACACCTTCGTTTCCTTTACCACCTAAACCAACAGGCCAGTTAACAGCACCACCTGCACCTACTCTTTTAGCCCACTCAGGACTAACTTTTGAAAGATAGTTAGTGAAGATAGCAGTTGTACCACTACCATCAGACCTGTGTGCTACCAGGATTGGGAAAGCAGGAATGCTAACACCTTTGTTTAATGATATGATCCTTGGATCATTCCATTTTGTGATCTTACCTAAAAAGATATCAGCGATAATATCAGGTGTTAAGTTGATAAGGTTATTATTACCAGGCAAGTTATAAGTAATTACCACAGCACCTGAAGCCATTGGAATGTGTAATACAGGAGCACCCATTTTTTTAGTTTGCTCTTCGTTCAACGGACCATCAGAAGCTCCGAAATCAACAGTTTTATTAGTTAATTGTAAAATACCACCACCAGAACCGATGGATTGATAGTTTACCTGTAACCCTGTTTTTTTATTGTACTCAGAGAATTGCTTGGAGTACAAAGGATAGATGAAAGTACTACCGGCTCCCAATAAAGTTCTGTCACCTTGTGCATTAGCAGTAGCAGCAGCCATTGTTACAGTAGCTAACATGGCAATTGCCAGCTTTTGTATTGATTTCTTAAACATTTTTTTATAGTTTATTTTTTAAAAAACATTTTATCGACTAAAACTCAACGCTTCCTTATTTACCAAAAACATAGAAGAACGTAAGTCTTAACACCATATCATGATCACCGGTTGCAGCACCTGATTGTCCGGATAACTGAGTTGCATAATGGTTATACCAGATATTAGGTTCTAGGTGTACATTTTTAGTTGGCATATAATCTAAACCGGCCAGGAAGAACGTTTGCTTGTATGTTTCATCGCCTAATTTAGTAGCACTTACGGGTGAACCGTTGTTATTATACGCTAAGAGAAACTCATCATCATTATAGTTACCTGTATTTCCAACATAGTTTTTGTAAACGTTGTTATTGATCTTTTTCATTGGGTTATACAAATCAACCCTTGTAAAGAACCTTAACTTGTTTTTAATGATATCACCGTGTACATAGAAGGAAGCTCCTGTAGCTACATTATTAATAGTATCTACACCACCGGCAATTTTAGTAGCGAAAAGATCATTCTTAAGATTATTAGCAAACACCTCAACACCAACAGTGTATCCTTGTCCAGGATTCATACCACCTTTTGCCGTAGCGGCACTGTTATATGCAATGTAACCTTTTACCATTTGTCTGGAACGCTCCTGACTTGGAATAGGCGACCAGTTTGTTCTTAAGTAATCAGCATATAAATCTAACACAACTTTTTTATCAAACAGGTAAGCATACACATCACCATATAACCATTTGAAGCTGTTACTTGCAGGCTTGGCACTTGTACCATTCGCAATCAACACATTATAACCAAAGTTCTTAGTTGCTGGATCAAATACACCTTGCAATGAACCACCGAAATCATAAGAAGGAGTACGGCGAATATCCGTAATTGTTCTTTCAACAGACCTGTAGTTCCAGATTTTCTCAGTTAACAAAGGGAAGGTTGGTGTAGAAAGCTGACCGAATACAAAATCAGTTCCTTTCCAGATATTCTTCCAACGGATGTTTGCCAACTTAATGTAGAAAGTTAATTTGTTGTTTAACAGTTCATCACCAGTCGTAGATGAAGAAGTTGGTCCGTTAAAGCCAGGAAAGTTATCTTCAGCAGCTAACAATAATTCAGCTGAGAATTTTTTAGAAATGTTGTAATCGTATCCTAAATAAATACGACGAAAAGCAAAAGCATTTCTATCTTTCGGGATACCTGTGTACTGGTTAGAACCACCTCTGTTTAAGGCATCGCTATGTGTTTTAACGTAGTAATCACCAAACATGTAGCCCCAAAGTCTGCCAGAATTGGCAGCCCCGGCATTAAACGCAGAGTCGGAATTAAGCAGGTACTGGGCGTTAACAATTGAAACCGACGAAAATATTAAAGTTACAAGCAGCATTAACTTTAATGTGTTCTTAAGTAGCATAATTAGTTTTTTAATTTTCGGCAAAGATTGCCTCCCAATGTTACCTGATTGTTACGTCTTGCTCCTCCTTCTTATTTTAATCTCTTTTTAAGAACGGAAGCATTTTGAGGAGGATCTGCTTATTTTCCTCCTCAAAACCTCTTACCGTATTTTAAAATTTTCGCTTTATTTTCCCCATACAGTCCATCCTGCAGTCCAATCTGTTGATCCGTCAAAAGCTCCTTTATATGCTACTTTATCAAAAAAGCTGTTTGGAAGAGAACCAAAATCGAATAAGGCTCCAGAAAGTAATGGAGAACCCGATTGAGGTTTTAAATTAGGTGCAGTATTGTTAAAAGCATCTCCCAGTTTTAATGTAGAGGCATCTGTTACTATTGAAGATTTATAAGATCCTATGAACAAGTTAGTGATTGAAGTTGCATCATAAGTTAAACCAGGAATAGTTAAACCGGTTTGCACATCAATGGCAGCGCCGTTAGCTGTATGCAGGTAACTATTATAAAATGCGCTGTTACCTCTGGCGAAGTAAGCAACTGTAGAATCCTCCTGCAAACGAAGCCCACCTTTAGAACCTCCTACCACAACAGAGTTGGCAAGAATAAATTTACTACCCCTTCTCCAACGCATACTCCAACCATAATCCGCAGAAGTAGTTCCTGCACCAGGAGCTGTATTAGGTCCAACTACCGTAAAGTTTGACAAAACAGGTGATGTAACTGGTGATCTTGATAAAAGAAAACCGTTACTCGGATTCACATTATCCACTTCAAAATTGTTAGAAACATCACCGGTGGTTCCTTTACCATCTGTGAACTTAGGATCTTTAATAGAGATAGCATATTGAATCATACCGGTATATCCGTCATCCATATCATAATCATCATCGGCACAGTTATAAGCGATCAGGTGTTTACAATTCACTGTTCCGCCAAAGAATTCATACGCATCATCCAATCCACGCATTACTTCCACATAATCAATGGTGGTACCGTTACCTACTCCATACAACGACAAACCGTTGATCTCATCGCCCGGGTTCACGGCTTTACCCGCATATTCAATTCGAACATATTTTAAAACACCTGAATTATCGGCGGGATTGGTTCCGCCAAAAGCACTAAATGCCGCATCAACGCCACCTTCTAACACCGCGTGGTTGCCATTACCCGGCGCCTGGCCAACCAATACTACTCCACCCAGGTCTCCGGGCTGCGGAGTAGTTTCTCCCGATGTAAATACAATAGGTTCTGAAGCAGTTCCCTGTGCCATAATCTTAGCACCTCTGTACACTACCAGTACACCGGCAGAATCTTTATAAGAAATGATTTTTGTTCCGGGATCGATGGTTAATGTGGCTCCTGTTTGTACGTATACGTATCCCCGTAAGATGTAGGTTTTATCTTTTGTCCAATGCTGATCAGTAGTAATTATGCCTCGGATCTTACCATCGGTAGAGTTGTTACCAACAGGCACTGTTGTGGGTGAATCAGACTTTGAACATGCAGCCATAACAATGGCTGTAGCAAATCCAATGATCTGCAATAATTGCTTTTTCATTTGTTTTTGTTTTGAAAATTTTTATTTAAAATTTATAAGCAGTTCATCTAATTGAATTTAAACCTTACACTAAGCGTTGAAGTAGTGCCATAATTTACGGAATTGATAATTCTATCCTTTGCAGGATCATAAGCATTCGATGATGGATTAGCATCGAACTTATAATACCATACAAAAGGTTGTGCCAGGATATCGCTTACAGTTAGCTTTAGCTCTAACTTATCTTTCATTAATTTCTTACTGATCTGCAGATCCAGCAGGTCTCTGGGCTTTTCAAAAATGTTCAACGCACCACCTGATACGGACCTGAACTTTAATCTCGGCCCAATTCGGTTATACAGAAGGTTTACAGAAAAATCATCTTGCTTTGAAGTGTATAACAATCCGCTATTGATCAGGTATGGCGATTGCCCTTGCAGCGGTGTATTGAACGTTACGGCACCAAACTTCACGGAACCATCTATATAAGCAAGATTTGTATATACTGCAAGGCGATCAAAGAAACCATTTTGTTGTATGAAACCAAGTTTCTTCCTTATTTCGATTTCTGCCCCGTAAGCGTTTGCCTTGTCGGCATTTTCATAACTCAATACATCATTCCCTTTATTTACCTGTTCTATAGGTTTATCGAAATATTTATAGAACACACTGAAAGAAATGATCTCTCCGGGATTAGGGAACAATTCATACCGCAGATCTACATTGGTATTTTTGCTTCTTGTTAAACCGGGATTACCTCTTACCACCACATAGTTTTCATAATCAAAAACACTGTATGCAGCCAGTTCCCTGAACTCAGGCCTGTTTACTGCCTGAGATGCAGCGATGCGAATATTTGATGTATTATTGAGACTGTACGTAATTAAAGCCGAAGGCAATACATCCAAATCCGAACGCCTGATAGTAGCCTGGTTCAATGCCATCAATTCCTGTTTGTAATTTTCAACCCTTGCGCCGGCAGTTAGTTTTATAGAAGGCAAGAGTTTTCCATCAAACATAGCATAAGCTGTAGTAAGCCATCCATTAGCTGTATAGCTTACAGAATTGGTAGCAATATTGGCAAGTGTAAGGTTTAAGTTATCAATGTTATCAGGACTAAAAATAGTTCCGAAAGAAATATTTTTATCTTCATAAATGGTTCTACCGTTATAGTCAAGTGACGCATAACCCAACGCATCTACTGTTACATTTCTATCCCTGTAATAAGTGCTTGCGCCACCTTTAATTTTCTGTTGCTTGCCTAACCATTCGAATGACTTTATAACGTTAACATTAGCCCCATAAATTGATTCTCCCAGATTAGCATATACTCTTCCTGCGTTTCTTATCTCGGGTGAGTTTTCATTATTCAGCTTGATGAAATAATTTGTACTGTTATCATAAGGTGTACGAAAGCTGATTATCTTCTGGTCGGGCTGTTTCCTATAAGCATAACTGTAAGAAGTATTCCAATCAATACCCCATCCTTTGGAAAGAGCGTGTACACCTTCCATCACCGAATTGAATAATCCGTTTTGTTGTGCTTCGGTATTCTCGCTTTTAGTATAGAAATACTGCGGTGTATTGGATATATCATATCCGTTTCTTTTAGCAAGCAACTTACTGAAGTCATTATTAAAAAGATTTTTTATAGAAATCTTCGATCTGCGATACGCATAGGTAACATTCAACAATGCTGATAGATTGGCCCGTTGGTCGTAAGTATTGGTATTATTCTGAAACAGGGGAAATGAATAGTTCTGATAATCTTCCCTCGTTCTTTCACTCACTTTTCTGGATGCACTGTAGGCTATAGAATAAATATAGCCAAGCTTATGACCGTTACTTAAAACCTTAGTATTTCCATTCAGGTAAGAAAAACTAAGATTAGGATAACTTTTATATCCGATACCGGAACCAAATGTATTAGGGAACAACTTGGTTACCTGTTTCTTAACATCATTAGATTGAAGAATAAATGAAGAACCATATTGTTTATAAGCAGCAGGTATTGCCCTTGAATTTCCTACAAAACCCAGTGCATCTAAGTTTCCATTCGGATAACCAACGTAGAAATTCTGAAATGTAGTTAAGGTATTAAAGCCTGCCGAGAATGACAGCTCTGATATTTTCTGAGACGGATAATCTTTGGTAAGAATTTTTATTGCTCCCCCTGAAAAATCTCCCGGTAAATCAGGAGTAGCAGATTTATAAATAAGCAGGTTATCAATTAAAGAAGAAGGAATGATATCGAAAGAGAAAGCTTTTTTATCAGGCTCCGTGCTTGGTAATACGGCATTATTCAGCATAGAGATGTTGTAACGTTCATTCAAGCCCCGTACTACCACGAACTTATTATCCTGAACAGAGGCCCCGCTCACACGCTTTAATACATCACCAATATTTCTATCCGGTGATTTTTTGATTACTTCAGCTGATATACCGTCTGATATGGAAGAACTGTTTTTCTGCAGGCTATAAATAGATGCGATGGTTTCTTTTTTGGCAGAACTCTTAACAGTAACTTCATTTAATACGTTGGCTTTTGCACGTTTTAAACTAATTTCAAGTGATGCCGTATTATCGGCAGTAACGTCTGTAACTTGTTTTGATAGATAGCCGAGGCTCGTAACCAAGAGGCTATATTTTTTATTAGGAGCAAGCTGCAACAAAAATCTGCCTTCTACATCTGAGGAATAAATATGTTGCGTTTCCAGTACTTTAATAGATACACCGGCTAAAGGTGCGTTGTTTTCAGCATCCGCAATTTTACCTGAAATATTAATTAATTGAGCTTTGCTTGAATTAGTTATAAATAAAATTAAAATTAAAACAAGCCTTATCTTAACCATTTTTTAATTTATTTATGGCAAAGGTTCGGCCGCTGTGTTAATAAATTATTACCGCAAGATTACGCCTATGTTAAACTTAAAAATAGCTTAAAGAGTGATTACTGAACCTATAAAGGCTTTTCAACAGGTGGTTACAACAATAAACCGGCACTCCACGCTGCTGCATAACCTGCTTTCATATACTTTACTTTAAGATCAATCAGCTTTTGCTGTGCTTCGAGCAATTTGGTCTCCCTGCTGTTGATCATAAATAATGAGCTTTCTCCGTTTTCATATTTAAGCAGCTCATTACGTAATAGCATCTCGTAATTCTTCATGTTATTTTTAGCAATACGTAACTGATCTTCCAATAATATCATCTCCGAATAATAACTTCTTACCTTGTTTTCAACCTGCCATTTTTTAGCTTCAAATTCTAAACTTGTTTCCTGGATTTTCAGCTTTGCCTTCTTGTACTCACCTCTACCTTCACGAAAAAAGAGAGGCATTTTAAAATCTATTCCATATTTGTAGTTGTTCTGAAAATATGCAGCATCCATTCCACCAAAAGAATAATAACCTCTATTCAACAGATTCGCTTTAAGGTTGATAGAGGGAAGTAAACTTTGGAACTTCAGTTTCTTTTCCGCTTCCAAAACATCCAGTTTGTAATTATATGATTGTAAAGCAGGATTGCTGCTCAAAGCCTGCTGCACTAGTTCTTCCAACACTAAAGTCTTCATGCCTGATTGTAATGCCATAGTATCAGGTATCAATTTATCAGACAACTGGTAAGGATTATTATCTTCGAGCCATAGATAATTAGATAATTCCAATGCGGCGTTATTCAGCTTTATTTGGGCATCTGCTATCTGAATCTCATAGTTCTGCAATTGCACATAGGCTTCTACAGTATCAGTTAAGGCTTTATCACCATTAGTATAAGCGATAGCAATTAGTCTTGCCCGCTCTGCCGCAGTTTTTGCAAACTGCTTATTGATCTTCCTTTGCTGGAAGGCTCCCGCCCATTGCCAATAAGCCACATAGGCATCGAACATCAAATCATTGATCATCTTTAACCTGTCTTGTTCCGTTTGCCCCTGAAATAGTTTAGCCTGCTTCAGCATTGTTCTTCGTTTATCTGTAAGCAAGCCCTTTCCCAATGCTACTTCAACGCCAACATAGCTGGATTGCCCCGGTGTAACTTCCGATGTTAAATACCTTCCTCCATTATCTTCCATTCCTGCTTTTACAGTTATGGGCAATTGGGTAGGTATTTTTAACTCAGGATTATTGTAATAATAATAGTTGGTGCCATTGAATGTTTTTTGCTGAGAACTGAAATTCAATGTTGGATCAAATGATCCCTGCGCTGACAGCAAAGCAGCTTTTGCTTTTTCAGTTTGAAGATTTGCCTGCTTTGCAACAGGATGATACGCTTTTACCTGTTGTATAAAATCATCTACAGAAAAAACCTGTTGAGCGGCTGCTTGTCCTAACACTAATACAGGAGAAAAAAATATTATAAAAAGAATAGTTTTCATACGTTTATTTCTTCGCTTTCTTGGTTGACTGATCTTTACCCGCTGTATAATATTCCGGCGGAAAGCCATTAATATTTCGCCATAACTCATAATATACCGGCACATTTTTCAGTAATGCTATAGCTTGTGCACCACCACCTAACCTAAGCTGCTTAGGCCAGTGTTTATCTGTGGTATCTTCAGCTACTAATACCCTGAACATTCCATTATCACTTACATTATTCTCAATAGCAGTAACCTTTCCTGAAAAAGTTCCATAAGTAGCATCGGGCCAGCCACTAAATACGATGGCAGGAAACCCATCGAACATAAAGCGTACCTCTTGCCCTTTTGATATCAATGGTAGATCCACAGGCTGTACATACATTTCAACAGCAAATTGCAATTGGGTAGGAATGATCTCCACGATCATCTCACCTTCTTTCACCATCTCTCCTACGCCGGCTTTCATTGCTTTAGCTACTTGTCCACCTTGCGGTGCAGTAACGTAATAGAGTTTATTTCTTACATCATAACTACTGTAAATACTTTTTAATTTAGCTACATCAGCTTCTGTTGAAGCCACCTGTGATATAGCCGAGAATTTGTCTCCTTCGGCTTTAGAAACCTTATCAGTATAATCCTGTACTACACTATTCTTTTCTATTCGAAGATTGATGAGCTCCTGTTTACCTTGTAGAAACTTATTTTCTGCACTGGTTTTTTTTGCCAAAGAAGACTGATAATTTGACTTCCTCTTTTCAAATTCATTCAGTGAAATAGCACCACTATCGAGCATTGTTTTTGCTGCGTTGATCTGTCGTTTATACATATTGAGATCATTTGCTGCGGCTAACACATCCATACTATCACTCTCTACTTTTAGCAACTGTTGCCGGATCTTATTATCAAGTGAAGCTAACTTAAGTTCGAGTGCTTGCTGCAGTGCCTGCACCTGCTTATCTGCAGTGCCGGCTTTGCCTTTATATCCTTCTATACTTTGTTGTTTGGCATTGATCTGCTGTTCTGTTCTTCCCAATAACTGCGGATCAAAATAATCTACTTTAACTTCACCCAACTGTAGTAGTGTATCACCTGCTTTTACCATATCACCTTCTTTTACATACCACTTCACAATCTTACCCGCAATAATGGCATTTACTTCCTGTGCTCTTTGTTCCTGGCGCAGTGTAGTTATTTTTCCTTTTGCTTTAATGTTTTGTGTCCATGGTAAAAACAAAGCGGCAACAAGCACTATCATTATACCAATTGTCCATTTACCGATGCTGCTAAAGACACCAATTTTATAAATGTGCTTGAATGATAAAGGTGCGTCTCCTTTTAAATGATGCTCAATATCTGCGTTGATATAAGATTTTATATGTTTCATATTTTATTGAATAGATTTTATAGTTCCCCCTTCTAAAGAAATGAATACATCACAAAACTGTTTCTTTGGCGGATGCTCAGCCGTTATAATGATGGTTGCATTTTTATCGTTATGTAAAAAATTGATAAGCTTTTGAATTTGCTGCTCATCCAAATGCTCAAAAGGTTCTTCGAGCAACAACAACCGATGTTTTCCTATTAATGAACGCATTAATAAAATCTCTTTTTTTACTTTTTGTGGTAATCTTTTTCCATCAGGATCCACCAGCGTATCCAGACCAATTTTTAAATTCTCTATGTAAGATGTGAAGCCGATCTTTTCTGCCAAGGCATTGATTTCTTCCAACGATATGGAGTTATTCCCCATCGTAATATTCTCCAATAGTGTTCCCCTGAAAACATCCTGCCTGTTAAATAGTATGCCTGTTTGTGAGCGAAGAGAGGATAGATTATAAGTAGATAATGGAATACCATCTATTAATATCTTGCCTGTAAAATTTCTGTAGGCACCTGTTAAGATCCGAAGCAGGGAAGACTTTCCGGAACCGGATAACCCTGTGATACATACAAAATCACCTGGGTTGATCTGAAGGTTAATATTCTCGAGTGCATTGTTACCATCATGATAAGTAAAATTAAGATTACTGATATCTATCGCTACACCTTTATCAACAGTACTCAATATAGTAGTGCCATCTTCTTCTAATTCAGCATCTGTTATTTTCCCTAACTTTTCAATTGATGTAAGTGAATCGTACACTTTGTCTAAAGATGTGATGAGCTTTTCAACAGAACTGATAATAGCGATGATTACAATATCTGCAGCTATAAATTGCCCCACATTGATCTGCTGATTTAGCAACAATGCAGATCCAACGATAAGCATTGCTGCCGTGATGACTATTTTAAAAGTGATAAAACTCCAGAACTGACTCAAAAGGATTTTAAAATGGCTTGTTCTTGATTGAAGATAACCGGTAACTGCTTCATCAGTCTTTCGTAAATGCAACGACGTTGTTTTAGCATATTTAAATGTTTTTATGCTGGCTGCCATTTCTTCAAGCCATGCAGCTATCGTATATTTATAATCACTTGCCTTTAAACTCGTTTCGAAACCTAATGTAGATGTATACTTGATAATGATAATTAGAATAACAATCAGTAACACACCAAAGGCAATGAAAACAGGGTGATACAATGAAAGCAATAAAACTCCGAACAAAATCTGTATAAGTGCAGCAGGAATATCCAGTAAAAGCTTTTCGATGCCTTTGATCAGTGAAACAGAATCGAAATAACGATTGACCAATTCGGGCAGATGATAATCATCAAGCTTTTCAATATTAAGTTTCGGCAACCTGTCTGCAAATTCAAATGAATAACGAACGAAAAGTTTTTGCTCTATTTTTTCAATCACCTGCATTTGTTTTACCTGGAAATAACCATTGAAGAAAACACCGGTAATCACAACCGCAATCAACACAACTATTGAAGCAGAGAGCTGGTTAGCCTGCACAAAGCTGATGATATATTGAATACCCAAAGGCAGCGATAAAGAGATGAGGCCACCGATAATTGCAAAGAAATAGATAGCATATATGTCTCTTTTATCAAGAAACAATAAACCAAATAATGTTTTAAAAGCCTTTCCTAATGATGGGTGAGTGTTTTGTGCCATAATAGATTTGATGCAGGTTTTCAGCAAAAGAAATCCTTTTAAAAAAATAGGCTTACGAAGAAAGGAATTGAATGTTAAAGAAGATTAAATATTCATTAAAATAACAAGAAAAAGAACTTAAATGTTCTCTTCATAAACCAAAATAATTGGAAAACTATGCCGGAGGGATTCACTTGTATGGTAAAAAAAGAACCGCAAATGCTTTGCATTTGCGGTTCCTGATTGCAGAGGGGAAGGGATTCGAACCCTCGATACAGTTTCCCGTATACACACTTTCCAGGCGTGCTCCTTCAACCACTCGGACACCCCTCTGTTTGTTATTGCTGATGCTGTTGTTGCAGATGAACGGATTGCGACGCAACAGAAGCATCACCGGAGATAAGAAGCCGGTATCACAACACTTCTTTTACCGGGCGGCAAAAATAACTGTTCCTGATCACAGAGCGAATAATTTTTCTGCATTTGCTGTAGTGATAGCTTCTATTTCTGCTGCGGAAACATTTTTTACCTCGGCCAGCTTTTGAACAATGTATTCCAGGTAGCCGCTCTCATTACGTTTACCACGAAAGGGTACAGGTGTAAGATAGGGAGCATCCGTTTCTAAGACCAGGTGCTCAACGGCTATCTTTTCCAATGCTTCCGGCAGACCTGCATTTTTGTATGTTACTACACCGCCGATGCCGAGGAGAAAATCCATATCCACAATTTGCCTGGCACTTTCGTAACTGCCACTAAAACAATGAAAAATTCCCTTCAATCCTTTTTGTGCAAAGGGCTTTACCCTATTAATCGTTTCCTGCATGGCATTACGGGTATGAATAACTATTGGCAAACGGAAGTCGAGTGCCCATTGCATTTGTAAGTCGAACGATTCGTATTGTTGTTCGGTGAAAGTTTTATCCCAGTAAAAATCCAACCCTATCTCTCCTACTGCTGCAAACTTTCTTTTTTGCAGCCATTGATGCACCAGATTCAATTCATCTTTATAGTTTTCTTTCACGTAGCAAGGATGCAGTCCCATCATGGCCACACAAACTCCGGGATACTTTGCTTCTAAAGATAACATGGCATCTATAGATTCGCTATCAATACCCGGTAAATAAAATTTTTGTACGCCTTTTTGTTGGGCACGTACTATTACTGCATCAATATCGTTATTGAATTCTTCAACGTATAAATGACAATGTGTATCTATAATCATCGGTAAAAAAAATCTATCACTTAAAAAATAAAAGCAATCATGCTCCGTTTATAAATAGGTTACGCAAAGAGACAAGTAATTACAACTAAAAGCAAGGAAATTATTTTGAAGATTGTTTTCATAGGGTACGGATTAAAACGGGCTGGGGTATTCACCCCGGCCTTTTTTTAATTGATAACTGGTATTGTTTTAAACTGGTAACCTTGCCCGGAAAAATGTTCCAGCATAAGAGGTAATGCATAACTCATTCTTGGCCATGCTTTGGTGCTATCATGAAACACAATGATAGAACCAGGTTGCGCATTCAATAAAACATTCTCAGCACATTGCTCGCCATTAATATTAATGTCGAAATCTCCGCTTAATACATCCCACATAATAATATGCAAGGGAAGAAATGAATGAGCAATCTGCTGTTCGTTATTCACAGGCATTTTTCCGCTTAATAATTTTCCCTGAAACTTTTTGATCCTTCCATAAGGCGGACGAAACAAATTTGAATCTATTTCTTTGGCGGCCTCAATAACATCTTTAATATACGCATCATCTTTTGTTTTCCATCCGTTGAGATGGTTATAGGTATGATTGCCTACGCGATGCCCTTCATCAATAATTCTTTGGTAAATATGTTTATGTGCCGTTACATTTTTTCCGATACAGAAAAAAGTTGCTTTTGCATTGTACTGCTGTAAAGTATCTAATACAAAAGGGGTAGCCGTTTCATGCGGACCATCATCAAATGTGAGATAGAGTACCTTATCCGCTGTTGGTATCTTCCAAGTATAAGATGGATAGATGCTTTTTAACCACCAAGGTGTTTTAACTAAGTACATGTATCAAAGATATTTCATCTTCTGAACATGATGTATTAGCATGTTATTGCCACAACACCGTGTTACAGCAATAAAAAAGCGAAGCTTAGTGCTTCGCTTTGTATTTTACAATAAGTAGTGCTTATTTGTATTGTGGCATCAGGCTCTTAGCCAAATCAACCATCTTCTTCAATCCATCCTCAGGTAAGTTACCTTTCTTAAATTCACCCAACACATCAGGTAATTTGTTTTCCATCTCTAACAAGAAATGAGCTTCAAATTCTTTTACATTTTTAACTGCCACTTCTCTCAGTAAACCTTGTGTACCTAAGTAAATGATAGCTACTTGTTTTTCTACAGAGAATGGAGAGTATTGGGCCTGCTTCAGGATCTCTACGTTACGGGCACCTTTATCCAATACCAGTTTAGTAGCAGCATCCAGATCACCACCAAATTTAGAGAAGGCTTCCATCTCACGGTACAAGGCTTGGTCAAGTTTCAATGTACCTGCTACTTTCTTCATGGATTTGATCTGGGCATTACCACCCACACGGCTTACAGAAATACCCACGTTGATCGCAGGACGAATACCGGCATTAAACAGGTTACCTTCCAGGAAGATCTGTCCGTCTGTGATAGAAATTACGTTAGTAGGGATATAAGCAGATACGTCACCGGCTTGTGTTTCAATGATCGGTAATGCTGTTAAGCTACCACCACCTTTTACCAGGTGTTTGATAGATTCCGGTAAGTCGTTCATGTTCTTCGCAACATCATCATTACTGATCACTTTCGCAGCACGCTCCAACAAACGGCTATGAAGGTAGAATACATCACCAGGATAAGCCTCACGACCAGGAGGACGACGTAACAACAATGATACCTCACGGTAAGCTACGGCCTGCTTAGACAAATCATCATATATGATTAATGCAGGGCGTCCGGTATCACGGAAGAATTCACCAATAGCAGCACCGGCAAATGGCGCATAGAACTGCTGAGGAGCCGGATCAGATGCAGAAGCGGCAACGATAGTTGTATAAGCCATCGCACCATTATCTTCCAATGTTTTCATTACACCGGCAATAGTAGATGCTTTCTGGCCAACTGCTACGTAAATACAATAAACAGGTTTACCTGCATCGTAAAACTCTTTCTGATTGATGATAGTATCAATACAGATAGCAGTTTTACCGGTCTGGCGGTCACCGATTACCAACTCACGCTGTCCACGACCTACAGGAATCATCGCATCAATCGCTTTGATACCTGTTTGTAAGGGTTCTTTTACCGGCTCACGATAAATTACGCCTGGGGCTTTACGCTCTAAAGGCATTTCATACAATTCGCCTGTAAGAGGGCCTTTACCATCGATAGGTTCACCCAAAGTATTAATAACACGGCCAACCATGCCTTCGCCTACTTTAATAGAAGCGATTTGTCCGGTACGGCGTACTTTAGCGCCTTCTTTAACATCTGTAGCTTCACCCATCAATACCACACCCACATTATCTTCTTCAAGGTTCAGGGCGATCGCTTTAACGCCACTTTCAAATTCAACAAGCTCACCAGAACGAACGTTGTTCAAACCATATACACGGGCAATACCATCACCCACTTGCAGTACGGTTCCCACTTCTTCCAGTTCTGCAGCAGCATTAAAGTTGCTGAGTTGCTGCCTCAGTATCGCTGATATTTCATCCGGCTTAATCTCTGCCATATTTTGGAATTTTAAGTATTATAGTTTTTGTCTTTTAAGTCAGGATTATGTTCTCATCCTGCTTTTCAACTAACGTATTGTTTTCACATATACATTTTGGCTGAATTGCTTTTTAATATCTCTTAAGTCTCTCAAAACACTTGCATCCACCAGGTTATTATTAAATTCCAGAACGAATCCGCCGATCAGGGCTTCATCTACCTTGGTTTCCAATTGTACTTTATCTAAGCCGGCTTCAGCTTTCAATTTATTTTCTATTGCCACTCTCACATCATCGCCCACGGCAACAGCAGTGGTCAACTTCACTTTTTGAATACCTTTAATCTGATTGTACTGATCAATAAAAGCACTTACAATTTCAGGTAAATCATTTTCCCTTCCTTTCAATACCAGCAGTTTGGTAAAGCTCTGGGTAAGTACACCCACTTTATCTTTTGTAATGGCTGCGATGATCTGCTCTTTTTTATCAGCCTTTATAATCGGACTGCGTAACAGGTTTACAAACTCTCTGCTGCTCTTGCAAACAGCCTGTAATAACTGCATATCTGCAAATACCTGCTCCAGTTGATTTTGCTCTACAGCTAAATCAATCAAACTTTTGGCGTATCTCGATGCTAAACGTGGATTGGGCATTTTTTTAAGTTAAAAGTTACAACCAAAAAAACTGGTCAGTACGTTTTTAATTGTTTGAATTAGTTCAATTTCACTGCTTCCGCTAATTGCTTGATGTAGCCTTCCTGCTCTGCTTTGTTACTCAGTTCTCTTCTCAATATTTTTTCGCTTACTTCAATTACCAATGCACCAACCTGGTTCTTCACATCGGTTAAAGCAGCATTCTTTTGCTGGTTGATGGCAGCTTGTGCATCAGCTACAATACGATCGTATTCAGCTTTGGCTTTGTCTTTCGCGTCAGTAACCATTTTATCAGCAGTTTCTTTTGCCTCTTTCAAAATAGTGGCTCTTTCTTCACGGGCTTTTGCCAGTAAAGTTTCATTCTCACTTTTCAGTTGCGCCATTTCAGCCTTAACTTTTTCTGCAGAAGCAATAGCATCAGCAATATTGGTTTCTCTTTCTTTTAATGAAGCTAGTATAGGCTTCCAGGCGAAAGACTTCAATATCAAAAACACAATCACGAACGCAACAAGCGTCCAAACTAATAAACCTAACCCGGGATTGAGCAAATCCATATCAACTATTTTGAAAGTTTTATAATGCTATCTTTTCTAAAGCTTAAAAGGTATTGCTGCACTTGGGCCCTGTGCTTGGGTGCAGCAATATTTTTTGTTGGGATTTCATCTTATTTGATGAACAGTGCCAATACTGAAGCGATCACGGCAAACAACGCAACACCCTCTACGAAGGCAGCAGTTAAGATCATGTTTGCACGGATGTCGTTTGATGCTTCCGGCTGGCGAGCAATGCTTTCTACAGCACCTTTACCAATCTGGCCAATACCGATACCAGCACCAATAGCAGCTAAACCAGCACCTACAGCGGCACCCAGGTTAGCTATCCCATCTAACAATACAGTCATCATTGACATAGTAATTGTGTTTTGTGATTAATGAAAAAGGTTAATTAATTAATGCGTAGCATGGGCATGTTCATCATGATGCTCTCCTTCAAAAGCCTGACCAATGAATACGGCGGTGAGGTTTGTAAAGATGAAAGCCTGAATAAACGCTACCAATACTTCAATCATGTATATAAATATTGTAAATGCTAATGATAAAGGAGAGAACCCATAACCCGCTGCTGCTGCCATTCCTCCGAAAATGAAGATTAACATGATCAAACAAGTGATGATCATGTGACCAGCCACCATATTGGCAAACAAACGAATGATTAACGCAAAGGGCTTAGTGAAGATACTCAGGAATTCTACCACTACGAGGATAGGTTTTACGAAGCCTGGAACAGGAGGATTAAAAATGTGACCCCAGAAATGACCGTTAGTACTGAACATGATAACAACGAAAGAAATAACACCTAACACTGCGGTAAATGCAATGTTTCCTGTTACGTTAGCAGATCCCGGTATCAACCCGAAGAGGTTATTGATGAGGATAAAGAAAAATACCGTTAGCAAGTAAGGCATGTATTTTTCATATTTATGTCCAAGGTTACTCTTACCTACTTCATCGCGAATGAAAGTAATTACAGGCTCCATTGCATTTTGCATACCTGTAGGTGCTGAGTTTGCCCCGTTTTTCTTGTATTTGGAAGCAACACTGGTCATAATCCAAACCAATACAGCCAAAGCAAGTATCATCTGAACCACGTTTCTTGTCATTGAAAGATCATATACTTTTACATCTTCCAGTTCTTTACCGGCATCATCCACAGCTTTGATCTTTCCCTCAAACAATCCAAAACCATTATAAGTAGTATGGCCATGTTCAAAGCGGGAAGACATGAATACACTAAAGCCTTTTTCTTTAGTGTACACAATTACAGGCAAAGGAATAGCTATTTCATGCTCCTGCCCATCGGCGCTTTTGTAAGAAATAAAATGAAATTCATGGGCATCAAGAATGTGCTCCATGAGTAATTTACCGGGATCCAAAGCCTCTTCTTTACTTTCAGCAGGTTTGGAGACTCCTTCTGCTTCAGATTGCTGTGCTAACACGCCCTGTGAAAAACACAATGCTAATATGCTGAAACCCGCTACCAGTAAAGATTTTATGCTTCTTGAGGCCATATCTGTTCCGAAATTTTGCGCAAAGATAGGGGTATGGGGGCTGGAAAATGAAAAAACGAAATCGGAAAATTAAAAAAAAGTTAGAACGTTCCTTTGACCATCGAGACAACCTGTCTTTTCCAAGCTAATAGCGATCTAAGCCAACACCGATTTTTGGCTGTCGAACTGCATTTCATGCAACCTGGCATAAAAACCGCCCTGGCTTAAAAGTTCTTCATGATTGCCCATTTCTTTAATCTCTCCTTTATCTAACACGATAATTTTACTCGCTTTGCGAATGGTAGACAGCCTGTGAGCGATTACGATGGACGTTCTTCCGGCAATTAAAGTGTCGATAGCTTTCTGTATCAGCAGTTCGCTTTCGGTATCTATGGAAGAGGTTGCTTCATCCAGGATGAGAATAGAAGGATTGTATAGTAATGCCCTGATAAAAGAAATGAGCTGCCGCTGGCCAAGGCTTAATGTACTACCCCTTTCCATTACATTATAATCGTAGCCACCCGGTAACTGCATAATAAAATCATGCATTCCGATCATTTTGGCTGCTTCAATAGCCTGCTCCCCGGATATTTCAGGGTTACGCAAAGTAATATTGTCCATCACAGAACCGGAGAATAGAAACACATCCTGCAATACCACGCCAATATTTTTTCTCAACAAATCGAGATCATATTCTTCAATATCCACCCCATCAATAGCTATTTTACCTTTTTGAATGTGGTATAACCTGTTCATCAAACTAATGATGGAAGTTTTTCCGCTACCGGTATGACCTACCAGCGCTATTGTTTGGCCGGGAGCTACCTCGAAATCAATATCCTTCAATACAAATTGTTCAGCGTTATAGGCAAACCACACATGATCGAAAGAAATGGCACCAGCCATCTTTTGCGGCTTGTATGTTCCTTTTTTATCAGTAACATCTTCATTATCTAATACTTTGAACACTCTTTCCGCCGCTACCATGCCCATTTGCAGCACATTAAACTTATCGGCAATTACCCGTAAAGGCCTGAATATCTGGTTCATGAACATAATGAACGCCACAATCTTTCCTGAAAAATTGATCTTATCTGAAGGATCGGCAATAGCCAGGTTAGCTACATACCATACAATCAGCGCTGTACTGATCGCCAATATGATCTCTACAATCGGGAAGAACACACTGTACGCAAAAATGGCTTTGATATTGGCATTTCGGTGTTCCTTATTAATCTGCTTAAAACGGCCGATCTCTTTTTCTTCGGCAGCAAAAGCCTGTACCACATGCATCCCGGTAATATGCTCCTGAACAAATGCATTCAGCGCTGCCACTGCATTTCTAACACGGATAAAGCTCTTGTTTACACTTTCTTTAAAATAGTAGGTAGCAATGATAAGGAATGGAAAAGGGATCAACGCAATAAGGGTTAATTTCCAATCCATCCAAAACATCGTAACCAGGGTGATAATAATAGTAAGCAGATCTGCTACAATAGGAATCAATCCATCACTGAAAATATCATTGATGCTTTCAATGTCATTAATGGTTCTTGTAGTTAAAGTACCAATGGGTGTTTTATCAAATTGGGAAAGATTTAAACTAACAATCTTATCGTATACTTTCACCCGCAGGTCTTTCACTACACTTTGCCCAAGCGAGGCCGTAATAAACGTGAAAGTAAACCGAACAGTAGTTTCCACCAGCAGAAAAATCACCTGGAAAATGGTAACAGCTACTATGAAATAGATAACATCGTTATCAATCCTATTCCCCAATAAAGTGTGCAGCCAGCCGGGGATATGAATATTTTTCCCTGTAGACTTATCAACAGTAAGCTGTATCAAATAAGGTCTCACAGGTGCAAATGCCGCCATCAGGATGGCTAATACCAAACTGCCGTAAAAAAATTTTTTGTACGGTCTTACAAAATAGAAAACCCTTCGCAGCAGCGAAAAGTCGAAAATCTTTTTCTTTACAGTATCACTCATGGTAAATAGCAAATGTAAACAACTATGCCTTGCCGATGTTTTCCGATTATGGAAAATTAATCTTGAATCGAAAATCATCATCAACTGTTAAATCAACGGATTAAGTTATATTCGTAAACCTATGACCTCAGAGCAAGAAAGTGTACAAGAAATAGTTACGCCCCGGTATACATTGAATGAAGAACAAGAGAAAAAAGAAATCATCAGGCAGTACAGGGCATTACTCAGAAGCCTTCGCCCCAAATTAAAAAAAGGCGATAAGGAATTGGTGCGTCATGCTTTTGAAATGGCCGCCGAAGCCCATAAAACCATGCGGCGCAAAAGTGGCGAACCATATATTCTACACCCCATAGCAGTAGCACAGATTTGTATTGAAGAAATTGGATTGGGTGTACGAAGCACTATTTGTGCTTTGTTGCACGATACGGTTGAAGACACTGATATTACACTGGAAGATATTGAAAGGGAATTTGGCACCGAGATTGCCAAAATAGTAGACGGGCTTACCAAAATTGCCAATGTTATTGATAACAACACATCACAACAGGCAGAAAATTTTAAAAAGATTTTATTAACCCTTACCGATGACCCAAGGGTTATTTTGATAAAGCTGGCCGACCGGTTGCATAACATGAGAACCCTGGATAGCATGAAACGTGAAAAACAGTTGAAGATATCCTCCGAAACTGTTTGGGTATATGCTCCACTGGCCCATCGTATGGGTTTGTACAGTATTAAAACCGAGCTGGAAGACCTTTCCATGAAATACATGGAACCCGAAGCCTACCGCGATATTGCCCGGAAGCTGGCAGAAACAAAGAGGGAACGTACCCGCTACATCAACGAATTCATCAAACCGCTGAAGGAAAAATTAACTGCAGGTGAGTTTGATTTCGAAATTTATGGCAGGCCCAAAAGCATCCATTCCATCTGGAATAAGATAAAGAAAAAAGGGGTTACGTTTGAAGAAGTGTACGACCTATTTGCCATCCGTATCATCCTTAATTCTCCTCCCGAAAAAGAAAAAGAAGATTGCTGGAAAGTGTATTCACTGATCACAGATGAATATAATCCCTCTCCCGAACGTTTGCGGGATTGGCTCAGTAATCCGAAAAGCAATGGCTACGAGGCTTTACATACCACAGTAATGGGCCCGCAGGGAAAATGGGTGGAAGTACAGATCCGCACCAAGCGTATGAATGAAATTGCTGAGAAAGGTTTGGCTGCTCACTATAAATACAAGGAAGGTACGGGTGAGGAAGACCGTTTTGATAAATGGTTTGGACAAATACGCGAAGTATTGGCTACGCCTACAACAGATGGTATCGACTTCCTGCAGGATTTTAAGACCTCTTTCCTGGCAGAAGAAATTTATGTGTACACACCTAAAGGGGAAGTAAAAATGTTGCCAACCGGCAGCACGGCACTTGATTTTGCTTTTGCCATCCACTCTGCCATTGGCACAAAATGTATTGGCGCCAAAGTACACCATAAACTGGTACCTATCAGTCATAAATTGAGAAGTGGCGACCAGGTTGAGATCATTACCAGTCATAAACAAAAACCTTCAGAAGACTGGCTCAGTATCGTTGTTACGGCCAAGGCGAAAAATAAAATAAAAGACGCCCTGCGTGAAGAAAAAAGAAAAATTGCCGATGATGGCAAATACATTCTTCAACGAAAAATTGAAGGAATGGGTGCAGCATTTACACCTGGTAATATTGAGGAGATCGTGCATTTCTACAAACTCCCTTCACAACTGGACCTGCTGTATAAAATTGCGATCAAAAGTATTGACTTAAAAGAGCTGAAAGACTTTCATGTATTAGGCGACAGGCTGGAACCACCCAAGCCCAAGCCGGTAGTAATTGAACACAACCATGCTGCCGATAACCATCAGAAAACAATTCCTAAAAAAGATAGTGAACTGATCATTTTCGGCGAAAGCAGCGATAAGATCATGTACACGCTGGCCAAATGCTGCAACCCGATTCCGGGAGATGATGTATTTGGTTTTGTAAGTACCGGGAAAGGATTAATTATTCACCGTACCAATTGCCCGAATGCAGCCCAGTTACTGGCCAATTACGGACATAGAATTGTAAAAACAAAATGGGCAAAAAATAAAGAGATATCATTCCTTACTGGTTTGAAAATTGTTGGGCTGGATGATGTTGGTGTAATTCACAAGATCACACATATCATCAGCGGTGAAATGAAAATAAATATTGCTGCACTCACCATCGAATCGAGTGAAGGCCTCTTCCAGGGTTCCGTAAAAGTATATGTACACGATAAGGAAGAATTGGAAGAATTAGTACAACGTTTAAAATCTTTACAAGGCATTCAAACCGTTGACAGGTTTGATGCAGAAGAGAACAAATAAAATTTATTTTACTCAATTTCTTGCATCCATGGTTTTCATCCAATTCTACGCTTACATTTGCGGCATCAATAAATAATCATGGTAGACGTAATTCTTGGTTTACAATGGGGCGATGAAGGCAAAGGAAAAATTGTAGATTATTTTGCTCCCCGTTACGATGTAATTGCCCGTTTTCAGGGCGGACCCAATGCAGGCCACACATTATATGTAGATGGTAAAAAAGTAGTGTTGCACCAAATCCCTTCCGGCATCTTTCACCAAAATACCGTGAATGTAATTGGCAATGGTGTGGTTTTGGATCCAGTTACTTTAAAAAGAGAATGTGATATTGTTGCAGGTTTTGGAATTGATGTAAGAAAGAATCTCTTCATCTCTGAAAGAACAAACATCATTGTTCCAACACATCGTGCTTTGGATAAAGCCAGTGAATTACAAAAAGGTGAAAGCAAAATCGGTTCTACCTTAAAAGGTATCGGTCCTGCCTATATGGATAAAACAGGCCGTAATGCCATCCGTGCCGGAGATTTACTTGACAAGAGCTTCATTTCAAATTATATCAAGCTTCGCCTGAAACATCAGAAACTACTCGACAATTTCAATTTTATAGAAGATATCAGTGCTTGGGAAGAAGAATTTTTTGAAGCGGTTGAATTCTTAAAATCACTGAATATTGTTAATGGCGAATATTTCATCAACAATAAGATCTCTGAAGGAAAAAAAGTACTGGCGGAGGGTGCCCAGGGAAGCATGCTGGATATCGATTTCGGAACATTCCCATTTGTAACTTCTTCCAATACTATTTCTGCCGGTGTTTGCACAGGGCTTGGTGTTTCTCCTAGACAGATTAATGAAGTGTTGGGTGTAACAAAAGCATATTGCACAAGAGTAGGCGGAGGCCCTTTCCCTACAGAACTGGAAGATGCAACCGGCGAAGAACTGAGAAAAATAGGCAATGAATTTGGCGCCACTACGGGCAGACCACGCCGTTGCGGATGGATTGACCTTGTAGCACTTAAATATACCTGCATGATCAACGGCGTAACACAGATGGTTATGACCAAAGCTGATGTGCTGGATGCATTTGAAGATCTGAAAGTTTGTACTGCATATAATGTAAACGGGAAAGAAAGCAAAGAAGTTCCTTTCCAGATGACAAGAGTACAGCTCAACCCTATTTATGAATCTTTCAAAGGATGGAATTGTGACACAACTGCTATTAAAGAAGCAGCGGCATTGCCATCTGATATGTCAACGTATATAGATTTCATCAACCGTTATGTTGGAGCCCCTGTAAAGTATGTATCCAACGGTCCCGGCAGAGAACAAATCGTTGCATTGTAAAAGCTTAAATTTAACTAAAAAAAAGAACGCATTTTTTTTGGATAATATAGAAATGCGTTGAAATTTTACGTCATAAACTTATTGGAAACCTATGGCAGCAAAATCTGATAAGGGAAAAAAAATTACACCCAAACAAGGAGCATCCGATGATGATGCAGTAAAGAAACCATCTTCAAAATCAAAGAAACAGTTAGAAGATGATGACGATGACATAGAAGATGATGACGATGTAACATCTGCAAAAAAAGCAGGTGCAAAAGCTTCATCGAAAAAAATTAAGTCTGAAGACGATGATGATGAAGACCTTGATGATGAAGAAGAAGCAGATGACTGGGAGAAGGTTGAGGATGAAGATGATTGGGATCCCGACTTTGATGAATTTGATTTACCAAAATCAAAAGGTAAAAAAGCGTCTACCGGTGGAAAGAAAAAAGGTGAAGACGAAGAGGATGATTTTAAATTAGATGAAGACTTCAAAGAATTCGATCTTTTTGATGATAAGGATGAATTTGATGATGACGATGATTTCTAATCATCTGTTCCGAAGTGAAACGAATTACTGAACAATTTATAATCAGGGATTTTCAGCAATCCAAAATGCAAATGTTGAGCTGGGCCAACCGGTTCAACATTTGTGCTTTTTTAGATAATCATCATTATTATTCTTCTTACAATCAGATTGAATGCTTACTAGCTGTAGGTGCCGCCAATATTTACAATACAAGTCAGTTTAGTCGTACTGCTTTTAAAAAATGGTTAGCACAACAAAACGACTGGATTTTTGGACACATTTCTTACGATTTTAAAAATCATATAGAGCCGCTATCCTCCACACATACTGATGGCATAGGATTCCCAGATCTTTTTCTTTTTCAGCCGGAAACGGTAATTAATCTTACTGATACATACATAACAATTTCATGCCTACATAACAAGCCTGAAGCTGTTTTCAACGAAATACAACAAACACACATTACAACTTCCCAATATCAATCGTCCATAACATTACAAGCACGTATTTCAAAAGAAGAATACCTGTATGCCATCCGGCAACTCAAAGAACATATCCTGCGGGGTGATTGTTACGAAATAAATTATTGCCAGGAATTTTACCAGTTAAACAGTGGTATCGATCCCATTGCTACTTATCGTCGCCTATCCGAACTATCTCCGGCACCATTTGCAGCATTCTATAAGATCAATACTATGTATGCTTTATGCGCTAGCCCTGAGCGCTACCTGCAAAAGAAAGGTAGTACTATCATCTCACAACCCATTAAAGGAACCTGCAAAAGGAACCTTTACAACAGTTTGCAAGATGAAGAATTGAAAACCGCTTTATTGCAAAGTGAAAAAGAAAGAAGTGAAAATGTGATGATCGTTGATCTTGTAAGAAATGATCTCAGTAAGATCTGTAAAGAAGGATCAGTTCGTGTAGAAGAATTATTTGGCATTTACAGCTTTCCGCAGGTACACCAGATGATCTCTACTATTAAGGGTACATTGAAAGAAAATATTGATCTTGTTGATATACTTTATGCCACTTTCCCGATGGGTTCTATGACAGGAGCTCCTAAACGAAAAGTGATGGAATTAACGGAACTCTATGAACGCAGTAAAAGAGGTATCTACTCAGGTTGCATCGGCTACATCACTCCAGAGAAAGACTTTGACTTTAACGTGGTGATCAGAAGCATTTTCTATAACGATAATAAGAAATATCTTTCATCAATGGTAGGTAGTGGTATTACTTATAACAGTGATGCTGAGAAAGAATATGAAGAATGTTTACTGAAAGCAAAAGCAATGATGAAAGCATTATCTTGATGCAGCAGTAGCGCCTTCTAATAAGTAGTGGATAGACTGCATGAGTATCTCGTTCTTCCTCGCTTCGAACAATTGCATTTTATCTTTCGCCAAACGAAGCTGGTATTTCTTACCTTCTGCCATTGCTTTGTCAAATCCGGGGTTCCATTTATTAAACTGCTGGATGTCCATCATGAGGTTATTACTCAGAATAAGCGAATTAAACCTGCCGCAAACTTCTTCAACAACAGTACTATGCTTTTCGTCGTCAGAAAGTTGAGAAGGCTCATTATGTTTTTGAGCCTCCATGTATGCTGCTGTTTCCTCTGCCGTCATGGTAGTTATTCCTCCTGCACCTTCAAAAACATAATGTGTTCCAATAAATTTTTTAACATGGTTACGTGTTTCTTCCGGAAGAAAATACTGTAGCTTCCAAAAATCCCTGCTATGTGTTCTTTCAATCGCCCGCTTTACACGACCCGGTCCTCCGTTATAAGCAGCGATTACCAGCAACCAATCTCCAAACTCATCGTATAATTCTTTTAATAATCGGGCGGCAACGTATGTACTTTTATAAAAATCAGTTCTATCATCAGCATATCTACCCGTATGCAAACCAAATCGTTTTGCCTCGTAATCCATCAACTGCCAGGGCCCTACAGCACCTGCCCACGAAACCAGGTTAGATTGCAAATGACTCTCAATCACACTCAGGTATTTCATTTCTTTGGGGATACCATATTGTGTTAGGATATTATCATACAGATCAAAATAAGGTTTGCCCCAAACCTTCATACGCTCCAGTTCTTTCCCTTGTTTGCGAATGTATTCCTGTACAAAAGATATAGCTTGCGGATTTAGCTGAGTAACCACTACCTTACCAATGGTATTGAAAGATTTATCGGTAATTAAACTTTTAAAATCTGATTTATCATTCAGTGTATCGCTGATGATATCTGTACGTTGCGCAGTAACCGATAAAGCAATAAATGAAAACACAGCAAAGAATGCAAGTCTGCCTTTGAATCGTTCCGTTATGTTATTAAAATTCATTCTCCTCATTACTGCACTTTTTATTTGCCTAACTCATTACCTTAAACAACCCCCAAAAGGATTAATGATTAGCCATGAGCTGCCTGGAAAGAGCCAGCAAAGATACTTCATCAAAATGAGACGTCATGATCTGCAAACCGAAAGGCATTCCATTACTGTGTTTAAACAAGGGAACAGAAATACCCGGGATACCAACAAGATTAGCATATACTGTATAAATATCGGCGAGAAACATTTCAACGGGATCGTTATTCTTCTCTCCTAATTTAAAGGCTGTGGAAGGAACTGTTGGCGCTATAATCGCATCATAATTACTGAATATTTTATGTGTGGTATCTACCAGTTTTCTACGAACCTGCTGCGCTTTTGTAAAATAAGCATCGTAATAACCGGCACTCAAAACAAACGTACCCAATAAAATTCGCCTTTGCACTTCTTTTCCAAAACCTTCACTCCTGGTTTGCTTGTACAATTCGGTAAGATCATCCTCCTTGCTCAATGCGGCACGGTAGCCGTATTTGATACCATCATAGCGTGATAAATTACTCGAAGCCTCTGCCGTAGTCAAGACATAATAAGCCGGTACGATGTAATTCAGTAAATCAAAGTCAACAGCCTCAACTGTATACCCTTTCGATTGGAGTTCTTTAATATAAGATTGAATAGAAGCTGCCATCTCAGTATCCAGTCCGGGATGTTCCAACGCTTGCCTGAAATAAGCAATCTTATATTTTTTGGAAGTATCCAATTGGGATGAATACATTTCTACAGGTTGCCGGGCAACTGTGCTGTCAAAATCATCAGCGCCGGCAATCACTTCAAGAACCAGCGCAGCATCATCAACGGTTTGGGAAAAAATACCTATCTGGTCGAAAGAGGAAGCATAAGCAATTAAACCATAGCGTGAAATTCTTCCGTAAGTCGGCTTTAATCCCACAATACCGCAAAAATCAGCGGGCTGTCGAACAGACCCTCCGGTATCACTTCCCAGGCTTATCATACATAAACCAGCCTGCACTGCAACGGCAGAACCTCCGGAAGACCCACCAGGTACTTTTGATGGGTCAATCCCATTCTTCACAGCACCAAAAGCAGAATTTTCATTGGTGCTACCCATTGCAAATTCATCGCAGTTATTTCTGCCAATTAAGATCGCCCCTTCAGCCAACAACTTTTCTACAGCCGTAGCATTGTATATGGATGTAAATCCTTCCAATATTTTTGATGCTGCGGAAACCTGATGACCTTTATAGCAAATAACATCTTTCAACGCAACCACCACACCATGCAACTTTCCCATGGAAGCACCACCTTTTCTAAGAGAATCCAGTGCCTCCGCTCTTTGCAATGCTTCTTCTTCAAAAACCTCGAGATAGGCATTTAAATATTGGTGAGCAGCAATCGCTTGCAAATAGTATTGCACAGCCTCTACACAGCTGGTTGTTCCTTCACTCAATTGTGCCTGATAATCTTTTATTGTACTGAAACTAAACAAAGTCTATTCTATTAAAGTGATAAAGATATTTAACCCGCTTAACGATGGAGAACATCACACATCATCAGTCTTTTATTCCCAATCCGGTTCAGGTTTTCCGATTTTTTTCTTTTTCTCTACATTCGCACAAAGCAAAATGCTTATCTCATACAACAATACCAATGGTATACTACAGATAACTGTACTGAGAAAATCCGGAGGCGTGATGACTGAAACAGCTATAACAATCACAACAATAGAATGCCTGCGGTATTTACGCAAAAAAGAAGCAGTGACCACATCTATCTTTGCAAGAAAAAACAACACCAACGGTAATTGAAAAGCCAACCCCGACCCAACAATCAATGGAACCATTGTATTGAAATAGCTGGTAATGGTCCAAATGTTCTCAATATTATCATCTAATGTAAAATTCGCAAAGAAGTTGATAGTATATGGAGCGATGATGAAGTATCCGAATAATACGCCAATGAAGAATAAGGTAGAAACCCAGAAGATAACACCTCTTGTTCCTCTCAATTCATTTTTTTTCAATGCGGGCCTTACAAACTTCCAGAATTGCCAGAATACATATGGAAATGCAAGGATAAAGCCACCAATTAAAATTACATTCAGATAGATACTAAACTGACCAGCCACTACATTACTCTGCATTTTCACATTGATCTTGGTAAGGCAAAGATTATTGCCCATACCTAACGCCTGGCCCAGTTTGCATAAATATTCATACGTAATGAAATCCGGATGCGTAGGCCCCATCAGTACTTTCTTTACAATAAAACTGTTATACACAGCCATTACGATGGCACCAATGGTTACTGCTATTGCCGACCTGAACAAATGCTTCCGCAGTTCATCGATATGCTCAACAAAAGACATATCTGCGGTTTCATCAGAGGCTGACTTCTTTTTAAATAAACTCATCGCTGTATAAGAAAGATTAGAATTGCTTTGTTACAAAACAAAACCTCGCATTGGTTACATTGCGAGGTTTTACTTCAATCAAATCAAAAAATTATACTTTTTCTGAAGTGCCAGAAGTAATATTTTTTGAAGAATTATTATTTGAAGAAGATGTATCGTTAATGTGCCCTTCAATCTCTCTCTGCACATTATCCTTCGCATCTTTAAACTCTCTTATTCCCTTTCCTAATCCACGCATCAATTCAGGTATTTTCTTTCCACCAAAAAAGATAAGGATGATCAAGAGAATGAGCATTAAATGTTGAGGTGCAAATAAGTCTCCCATATAAAATTGATTTAGTTACGCAAGGTAAATGAAAAGCATCATTCCTAAAAATTAAAAACAAAAAGCGGAAGCATGGTATACTTCCGCTTTTGCAAGAATATGTAATGCAATTAGAATCTCTTTTCTTTGATACGTGCACTCTTACCACTTCTCTCACGTAAGTAGTACAATTTAGCACGACGTACTTTACCAGACTTGTTCAATACAATTGAATCGATATTAGGTGAATAGAAAGGGAACAAACGCTCTACTCCAACACCATCAGAAATTTTACGTACTGTGAATGAAGCAGTGGCACCGGTACCTTGTAACTTCACAACATCACCGCGGAAGCTTTGGATACGCTCTTTACCACCTTCAATAATTTTATAGTTGACAGTGATATTATCACCACTTTTAAATTTGGGATATTCTTTTTTTGCTGTCAATTGCTCATGTACAAACTGAACTGCTGCGTTCATAACTTTAATTTTTGCGGACGGCAAAGGTAGGGGAAAAATTGAAATTTCAAATCTCAATTTTCAAATTATTTATCTCGCTACGTTCACCGCTCTTTTTTCTCGAATAACAGTTACCTTAATTTGACCGGGATAGGTCATCTCTGTTTGAATTTTCTGGGCTATTTCAAAGCTCAGCTTATCGCTGTCGCCATCAGTTACTTTATCGGCTTCTACAATTACCCTCAGTTCCCTTCCGGCCTGAATAGCATATGCTTTTTCAACACCCTGATAATTCATAGCAAGGTTTTCAAGGTCTTTGATCCTTTGCAGGTATTGCTGCATAATTTCACGCCTTGCACCTGGCCTTGCGCCGCTGATCGCATCGCAGGCCTGCACCACAGGAGAAATCACATATTGCATTTCCATTTCATCGTGGTGGGCGCCGATGGCATTTACCACAGCAGGGTTTTCACCATATTTCTCTGCCAGTTTCGCACCCAGCAAGGCATGGCTTAATTCAGTTTCTTCATCTGGAACTTTACCGATATCATGTAGTAAGCCGGCACGTTTTGCCAGTTTAGGATTCATTCCTAATTCACTGGCCATTATGGCGCAAAGATTAGCCACTTCACGGCTGTGCATTAACAGGTTTTGGCCATAAGAAGAACGGAAACGCATCTTACCTACTATTCTTACCAGTTCTTTATGCAAACCATGAATACCCAATTCAATTACTGTACGCTCTCCAATTTCCATCACCTGCTCTTCCAGCTGCTTACGGGTTTTTTCAACTACTTCCTCTATACGGGCAGGATGAATACGGCCGTCGGCCACCAGTCGCTGTAAACTCAAACGGGCAATTTCCCTCCTAAGCGGATCGAAAGAAGAAAGAATGATCGCTTCAGGCGTATCGTCAACGATCAGGTCTACGCCGGTAGCAGCTTCAATTGCACGGATATTTCTTCCCTCCCTACCAATGATCTGGCCCTTAATCTCGTCTGTTTCCAGGTTGAAAACGGTAACCGTATTTTCAATGGTTTGTTCTGCTGCGGTACGCTGGATAGATTGAATAACAATTTTTCTGGCTTCTTTATTGGCCTTTTGTTTGGCCTCTTCAATAATTTCCTGCTGCAAAGCAAGTGCCTGTGTTTGTGCCTCGTGTTTCAGGCTTTCGATCAATTGAGCCTTGGCTTCTTCGGCAGTTAAGCCTGCAATTTTTTCCAGCCTGCGGATATGCTCTTCCTGGTGTTTTTCCAGCTCATTGCGCTTCAGATTCACCACTTCGATCTGGCGGTTCAGGTTTTCCTTGATCGCCTCATTCTCCTTCAACTGCTTATCCAGGTTAGATTCCTTTTGGTTGATGGCAATCTCTTTTTGTTTGATACGGGCTTCAGCATCGCTCATCTTGCGGTTACGATCCAATATTTCCCTATCGTGTTCAGCCTTTAACTGAACAAATTTTTCTTTCGCCTCGAGCTGTTTTTCTTTCTTGATCGTTTCAGCCCTTAATTCAGCTTCCTTGATAATGGTTTGAGCTTGTAACTCTGCCTCTTCAACCTGTTTTTTTGTGTCTTTGGCAAAAATTACCTTACCCGCTATAATGCCGGCAATTAGTGCAATTACACCAACTATAATCGATATAACATACTCCATGTTCTTGTTCTGTTTTAAGATATTTCACAATCATAAGGCCTCACATTTCACCATAACTGTTTCAGTGAGTGATAGTTTGCGAAGATAAATAAATAAAGCAACCGAAAGGAAATGGCAATATAAAATGTTAGGAATGAATATTATTGGTTCTTCACCAATGCTTTATCAATAAGACTTTGGATAGCAAGTATTTTATCGGATGTTTCTTTTTGTTCCAGTATGCCAGGGCCTTTTTTGGCCTGTTCAGTTGCATACCACAATAACACCATAGCGATATAATCCTGCATATCTTTCCCAGCAAAGCTGTTTTTGAACTCTACAATTTTATCATTGATGATCTTTACCGTTTTACGCAACACTTCTTCATCTTCCGGCTCAATTTTTAAACGGTAAGTTCTGTCGCCGATCACGATATTTACAGGGATCATCTCTGCCATACTAGTCTTTATTCAAAATCAGTAAACATTTGTCTATTTCCTTCAGGTAGCCGTCAATTCGCTTTTGTAATTCCTTTTTATCCTGTTCACTCCAGCTATCTGTTCCCAGCTTTAATACATCTACTTTCTGTTGTAAGGTTTGCACCTGGCTTTCAGCAGACTGTACCTGCTGTTTTGTTTTTTCCAGCTCTTTTTTCAACTGCACATTCTCTCTTTCAACCAACTGGTATTGCTTCAGTAATTGCTGAAGCGACTGGTGCAGGTGTTGTAATTGCTGGTTGATCAGGTGGCTCATTTTGTATACCCTATTTTCTTATTTCGGCTGAAAGTTCTTTCTCAAATGTACTGATCAGTTTACTCATCATGCCATCAATTTCTTTATCGGTAAGCGTTTTTTCTTCATCCAGGAAGGTAAAGCTTACGGCCATTGATTTTTTACCGGCACCCAGCTTCTCACTTTCAAATACATCAAACAAACGTACATCCTGCAGTTTGGAAAGCCTTAGTTTTTTTATGGCGGCATCAATAGCTGTATAGGTTACGGTACTATTCACCACAAGAGCAAGGTCTCTCTGCACAGCAGGGAATTTTGCTACTTCCCGGTAAGTGATTTTGTTTTTGCTCACTGCTTTCAGTAAGGCCGCAAAATCAAAATCAATGAAATAAACGGGCTGTTTGATATCAAACTGTTGCAACTGCTTTTTACCCACCTCCTGCAATACGCCCAGCTTTTGTTTACCTGAAAAAATAGATAATTGTTGGGCATTGGTGTCCTCTGCATTAAAATGAATATCACCCAGGCCACACAAGGTAATAATGGCAGCAGCCCATCCTTTAGCTTTGAAAATATCCAGCGGCTGTTTTTTCTCCCTCCATTCATCCTCATGTGTATAGCCCGTAAGATATAAGGCACAATGTTCTAATTCCTGGTATTGTCCCACTTCTTTAGTATGGTAAGTTTTACCTAGTTCAAAGAAAAGGAGATTCTGGTTTTTACGATTGATGTTGTAGGCAATGATCTCCAATCCTGTTTCAAGCATGGAGGGTCGCAACACATCCAGTTCTGCACTCAGGTTATTGAGCATTTTCACTGTTCCGTTCAATACTTCCTCGTTGAAATATTTGCTGTTGGTGATAGAATTGGTAAACAATTCATAAAACCCTTGTCCAACAAGGTATCCGGCGATCTTATCCTTCAGTAGCTCTTTTGCAGAAGAAGTATCAGTTGATGGGGAGATAGTGATAAGCGAAGGGATGTCAATATTATCCAGCCCATCAATCCTAACGATCTCTTCTACAATATCCGCAGGTAGACTGATATCGGGTTTGCTGAAAGGAACCGCTACACGCAACTCATCCATGCCTTCTTTCACAATTTCAAAACCCAACGCAGTTAAAATTTTCTTCACCGTATCAGGATGATAATTTTTACCGCTTAGTTTTTTGAGATAATGATTTTTAAGTGCAACTTCTGTTTTTTGTTTGGGAGAAGGATATACATCCACAAGATCAGAACTGATCTCGCCACCTGCTATTTCTTTGATCAGCAATGCTGCACGTTTCAGTACCTGGACTGTGTTAGAGATATCTACCCCTTTCTCAAAACGGGTGGCAGCATCGGTACGTAAACCATGCGACATAGAAGTCTTTCGCACAGAAGTTGAACTGAAACAAGCACTTTCCAGAAAGATAGCTGTAGTAGCATTTTGCACACCACTATGCAATCCGCCGAACACACCAGCAACGCACATCGGTTCCTGATCGCCATTGCAGATCATCAAGTCTTCTGCAGTTAGCTTCCTTTCTTTTTCATCCAATGTGGTGAAAGAAGTTCCAGCTGGAAGGTTTTTCACAATCACATGATTACCCTTAATAGCTGAAGCATCAAATGCATGCAGGGGCTGGCCTGTTTCATGCAAAATAAAATTGGTAACATCAACAATGTTATTGATAGGACGCTGACCTATTGCGATCAATTTATCTTTCAGCCATTGCGGCGAATCTTTTACGGTAACACCAGTGATGCTAACACCGGTATAACGTGGGCAGGCCGCTGCGTTTTCAACAGTAACCTTAATAGGCAAAGACTGGTTATCGGCTTTAAAATGATTGTGATACGGCAGTTTGGGCTTTGCTTCCTTCTTTTCATGATGTGTGATATAAGCACAAACATCTCTGGCTACACCTAAATGGCTCATCGCATCCATACGGTTAGGTGTAAGCCCTATTTCATAAATCCAGTCTACGTAAGGTTTAAAATAATCAGCTGCGGGAGAGCCTATCGCCACATCATCGGGTAATACCATAATTCCGGCATGACTTCCACCGATACCGATCTCGTCTTCCGCACAGATCATACCAAAACTTTCTACACCACGGATCTTGGCTATTTTCATGGTTAGCGGTTCACCTGCGTTAGGATAGATAGTAGTACCTACCGTTGCTACCACCACTTTTTGTCCTTGCGCTACATTAGGGGCACCACAAACAATTTGGAGAGATTCGGGCTGGCCAATGTTTACTTTCGTTACTTTAAGCTTATCGGCATTGGGGTGTTGCTCACATTCAAGCACTTCTCCAATTACCAGCCCCTGCAAACCACCTTTAACGCTCTCGTATTTTTCAAGGCTTTCTACTTCCAAACCGATAGATGTAAGGATCTTAGAAAGTTTTTCAGGATCGATGACCTGCGGCAGGTATTCACTTAACCAATTATAACTGATCGTCATTATGCTGTTTCTTAATTGGCTGCAAATATAATCGAAGCAAGCCGGAGTTGTTCAATAATGGCTCTAAGCAATGGAATATGCAAAGCCGGTTATAGCAGGGACAGAGAAAAAACGATTTTCATGTGCAGGATCATCTTTAAAAGGATGCTTCTGAGCGTGCCTTTATTTACACATTAAAGCAGATAGTTGTGAGCTTTTGGTGAAATTTCTTTGTGCACAAAGAATGTGCATTGTTTTGTAGATAACAGCGTATAACTTTTGTAAATTGTGGAGAAGCATAAAAATTCTGTGCATAGAGCGGCAAAAACTGTGAAATCAATTGTGAATTGATGTGGATGAAAAATGAAAGAAAAAAATTTTTAAGTCAGGATTTTCTGCTCCATATTCGTCCTCCTTTCTCAACGGGTTAACAATTCCTTAATACAAATTGTCCCCTTGAGAAAAAATCTGAAAGATATTACTAACCCCTTAACGGCTGTTTGTAGACATGGACATCACTAATCTGAACAGAGATAAGAAAAGAAGGAAAGGAAGCATAGACCTGAGTACAATGGTATATGGCAAAGTGCCCCCTCAGGCCAAAGAGTTGGAGGAAGCAGTGCTGGGAGCAATTATGCTGGAAAAAAGTGCATTCGACAGTGTGATTGATACAAACCTTAAAGCTGAATGTTTTTATGTAGAGGCACACCAGATCATCTTCAAAGCCATGCAGGATATGCAGCAGAGAGGTATCCCCATCGATATCCTCACCGTGGTGGAAGAACTGAAAAGAAAAGACCAGCTTGACCAGGTAGGTGGCCCCTATTACGTTACCAGGCTCACTAATACCGTGGTAAGTACAGCTCACATAGATGCACATGCCCGCATCATTCTTCAGAAATTTATTCAGCGGGAGCTGATCCGTATCAGCGGAGAGATTATCGGCGATGCATATGAAGACAGCACCGATGTGTTTGACCTTTTGGATGAGAGTGAAACCAAAATGTTCAACATCACTAATAACTACCTGAAGAAAAACTTCGAGGATATGGGTAGTGTATTAGCTAAAACCATCAACCGAATTGATGAATTAAGAACGAAAACAGAAGATATCTCTGGCGTACCCAGTGGTTTTAGTACACTGGACCGTGTTACTTACGGCTGGCAGCCTACCGATCTGATCATCCTTGCGGCAAGGCCTTCCGTGGGTAAAACAGCTTTTGCCTTAAACCTGGCCCGCCATGCAGCTTTAAATCCTGTAAAGCCCACTCCTGTTGGTTTCTTCTCTTTGGAGATGAGTGCGTCACAATTGGTGCAACGTATCTTAAGTGCCGAGAGTGAGATACACATGGAGAAGATTTCTCGTGGTAAACTGGAAGATCATGAATACCAGCAACTCCATGCAAAAGGCATTAAAAGACTGGAAACGGCTCCGCTGTACATTGATGATACTGCTGCACTGAACATTTTCGAGTTCAGGGCAAAAGCCAGGAGGCTGGTAAATAAACATGGTGTTGGAATTATCATCATCGACTACCTGCAATTGATGAGTGGCAGCGGCGAAAAGAACAGCAACCGTGAACAGGAGATCAGCACCATTTCCCGGAACCTGAAAGCCCTGGCCAAAGAATTGAATATCCCCATTATCGCATTATCACAGTTAAGCCGTGCCGTTGAAACCAGGAAAGAAAGCAAAATGCCTCAACTGAGTGACCTTCGTGAATCGGGTGCCATTGAGCAGGATGCTGATATGGTAATGTTCATTTATCGTCCGGAATACTATGAGAATTATACCAACGAAAATGGAGAAGACAATCGCGGTGAAACACATATCAAGATTGCCAAACACAGGAATGGTTCATTGGAAACCATTAAGCTGAGAGCATTACTTCACTTCCAGAAATTTGAAGAATGGCAGGAAGATGGCGGCTTTCAAAGCTTTAACGGAGGCGGCAATTTCAAACCTGTAGGTCCAGCCCCTAGTCCCGGAGGTGGGGCATCAGAAGGCGGAGGAAAATTTTTCATACAAGGCAGCCGCATGAACGGAGGCGATTTTGATGAAGGATTTGATGGAGATGCGCCATTCTAATAGATAGCATTATATATTGACATTAATAAGAAAGGAGCCGTACTGTTACAGCTCCTTTCTTATTTTTACGATGATCACTTTAGGCATCATCAACTTAATTATCAGTTTTCATAATAACCGGGGCCGAGGGATGTGTAACCGTAGGATCGTCTTCTGCCGTAATGAAAAAGCTAACCGGCTTAAAGGCAGTAACCGTATTTAACGAAGCCTTATACGCTTTAGATAAAAAACCGGAACTACTATTCAACTGGCCAATATTTTTAGTCACATTCTCGCTGGTAACCATCCATACCACATAAGTTTGTTTGGGAGGAGTAAGCCGGTTAGACGGTGCTAGATGTTTTACAAATACAGCAATGGCGTTATTTTTATTGGCATCTGCTTTTATTTTAACACCACCTTCCGCAGCAGGCACAACTGCTGATGTTCCGAAATTTAGTTTCCTTGCACAAGATGTAAGCGTTATTGCAATCATCAATAATACTACCACCCCAAACTTGCAACCTGTATTTTCAATTGTTTTCATAACTAAATATTTTCAAAAAATAAATATATGAAAATTCAATTGCAGGTTAAATTAATGTGCAACGCTGTTATCAATTGTTTGAAACGAACCAGAACACTTTTATTTGCTTACTTGAAGAAATAAGTGATCCCTATAGAAGTTACTTTGTTTTTATAAACAGTTGGCCCTGGATCTATATTGGCTAACCCCATGCTGTAATTAGCCGTTAACTCAAAAGATTTCCATTCCAGGCCAGCCAGTACATTATACCCAGCATCAAAAGGTTTGATATGCGTTTCGCTGCTGCTACCTGATTCTGTATTGCTAAACTTAACCGTATTATCAACGTTCTGCGTTCCTGAAATACCAACATCGTATCCTTTTTCAGTACCATGTATGCCATAAGCTGCATATAATCCTGTTCCAAGCATGCCTTTTAATCCCTTGTGTAAATTAAAATCAAAACCAAGGTTTAGTGGAATTTGCAGGTAATCGAGTTTCATGGTAGAAGTTCTTCCATACTGAACAAACTCGGCCCTATCCTGTTTGGTTCCTTTGCCCGAAAAAAATAATCCTGTTTGCCAAAAAAAGGTTTTGTTGATCCTTTCCTGGTCAAGCAAACCAATATTAAAACTGCTAACAGCTGAGAAGGAAACATTTGAATTGTTGGAAGTAGAAAACTGTGCAGAATTAAAGCCTGCCTCGATCCCTAATTTTCCCTGTCCAAAACTTTTTACACTGATAAATCCTAATAAAATAACTGCAATTTTTTTCATTTTCGGTTAATGCTTGTGTGTGTGATAAAACTTTACACAAAGAACATTGTACTAATTCTTACAGCTGCCTATTAAGATGTTAAAAAAGCCGGATATCCCTTAAAAGTCGGTTAACAACACTTAACCAATCCTAAATACATTTGCAGTATGAACCTTCCTTATTTTTTTGAAAATACTATTACTACTGCTTCAACACACTTTACATTAAGTGAAGAAACCTCTAAACATTGCATACAAGTATTACGGATGAGAGAGGGGGAACAGCTGCAATTAACAGATGGCAAAGGCCTTTTGAATACCGCTACCATTATTGAAGCAAATAAAAAACATTGTGTTGTGCGAATGGATCATAGCAGCATTCAACAGCCTGCAGGGCGAAAAATAAGCATTGCTGTTTCACTATTAAAGAACAACAACAGGTTTGAATGGCTTTTAGAAAAAGTAACTGAATTGGGTGTGCAGGAAATCATTCCGCTGATTTGTAAACGAACAGAAAAACAACATTTCCGTTTCGATCGTATGCAGCAAATACTCATTTCTGCCATGTTGCAAAGCAAACAATGCTGGTTGCCTGTATTACATGAACCGGCTGCATTTAGCGATGTGGTACAGGAATCACTTTATAATCAAAAGATCATTGCGCATTGCGAAGACGAACAAAAGCATACCCTCAACTCCCTTGCCCCATATCATCAGGCACAGATATTAATTGGACCTGAAGGCGATTTTACACCGGAGGAAATAATACTGGCACTACAGCATCAATATATCCCGGTATCACTGGGGAATACAAGATTACGTACAGAAACAGCAGGAGTTACGGCAGCTGCACTTTTAATGCATTTATAACGTATATTCATAAGGTAATCTGGTATATGAAAAGAAGTATCGTAATCTGTCATCTTATCCTATGCACCCTTGCATTGGCATGTAATGAAACATCCTCTCAAAACAATGTAAAAACAGATACAACGATCACTACACAAACTTCTTTCAATAACCTTTTTACCGACAGCAGTACCATTAATAACTTTATTGAATCACATCCCGCATTCAGTGAATTCAAAGATCAGTACTTCAATTTTTACAAGGCAAGGAACTATGAGTATGCATGGTTTGATACGAGTGGCCTTGCCGAACAAGCCCATCACTTCATTAACCTGGTAAATAATACCATTGACAATCTTCAGGACAGCAGTTTATACGATGCTTCCACCTACCGTTTGTATAATGCATCTGCAGAAGGGAATCATAAATCCAAAAAAGAAATGATTCAAACCGAATTATCATTAACGGGATTATTCTTTACCTATGCCGCGAAAGTGTATAAAGGAAGCAATATCAATACAGCGGAACTGGGATGGTTCATTCCAAGAAAAAAAGTAGATGTAGCCGCCTTGCTGGATTCTACTTTGAAATCAAAAAATGCAGATGCCCTCAATTTTCCCTTACTACATCCGCAATACAAAAAGCTACAGGATGCATTAGCCGTTTATTACAATATTCAGAAACAAAACATTGTCTGGGATTCGATACCCCTTCCTTCAAAGCCTTTAAAAGAAGGACATGAATACACTGCCATACCTGAAATAAAATATCGTCTTAAACTTTTAGGAGATTATGATAGTCAGGATTCTTCCTCCTATTTCGATTCTTTACTGCTTATTGCAACAAAAAGATTTCAAAAAAGAACAGGCCTGAGTGCCGATGGTGTGATCGGTGCCAAAATGATAAGTGAATTGAACATTACACCTGAACAACGTATTCGACAGCTTTTAGTGAATATGGAAAGAATACGATGGATGCCGCCACAGGAAGACAGCAACTATGTTTTAGTAAACATACCCGAGTACAAAATGCATGTGTTTGATAGCGGTAAACAGGTATTTGATATGAATGTGATCGTTGGCAAATCATCTACAGGCACAGTAATATTCAATGGCAATCTTAAATACATCGTATTCAGCCCTTATTGGAATGTACCGGTAAGTATTGTTCAGAAAGAACTCTTGCCTGTAATTAAAAGAAACCCCAACTACCTTGCAAAAAACAATATGGAAATAACAGGATACAGTGGCGGACTGCCAATTATTCGCCAGAAACCCGGTGAAAGTAATGCCTTGGGACTGGTGAAATTTTTATTTCCCAACAATTATTCCATTTATTTACACGATACGCCTAACAAAGAGTTATTCAGCTCTCCGGAGCGGGGATTTAGTCATGGATGCATCCGTATCAGTGATGCCAGAAAATTTGCACAATACCTGCTCCGTTATGATACAGTTACCTGGAAACCGCAAGCCATAGATAGTTGCATGCATCTATCGAGAGAGAAATGGGTAACACTTGCTAAAACTCTTCCTGTATATATCGTTTACTTTACTGCGTGGGTAGATAAGGATGGCATACTCAACTTCAGGAAAGACATTTACAAACACGATGAAAAAATGATCAATAAGCTATTTGTAAAAAAATAGTTCACTGATCGGAAACCCACGCATGGATATTCCACTGATCGTAGAAACCTTCCACTTAAAAAACAGCCATATCAACGCATATGTTCCTGATGCTGTCTTCATTAAAAACAGGTATATGGAACAGCAGGAAGCCAACAACAACACACTCTTTCCATACTGGTCTGCCGTTTGGCCTGCATCCATAGCACTTTGTAATTTCATTATACAACACCAATCTTCATTTCAGGAAAAAAAAGTACTTGAAATTGCGGCAGGCTTGGGGTTACCCTCATTGGTAGCTGCACAGTATGCAACCTCTGTATGCAGTACCGACTATGCAGATGAAGCACTGGAAGTAATACAACAATCGGCAGCGCTAAATCAACTGAAAAATCTAACCTGCCGAAATATCAACTGGCATCATATACCCGCTGATCTTAACGGTGATATTGTATTGCTCAGCGATGTGAATTATAACCCCTCTGACTTTGAAGCGGTACTGCAATTGATCTGGTATTTTTTAGAACGAGATACATGCATCTTTTTAGCAACCCCTCAACGACTAATGGCAAAAATGTTTATAGAACAGGTGCTACCCTTTTGCATCAGGAGAAGCGATGAAGCCATAACCTACCGTGGTACCACAACCATGATTACAACCATGCTCCTGCAAAAGAGCTAAATTCACAATACCGGTAAATATATTTTTGTTTTTATTACATTCGTTTTTTACCATGTACCGCAAGTAATGCCAGTTTAATTTGATTTATGCAATTGATAGAAGTTAATTCCGCCGCTACAGCTAAAAAATTCATCCAGGTAAATGTGCTGATGAACCGGCACAACCCTAACTACATTCGTCCGCTTGATAATGAAGTAAATGATGTATTCGATCCGCAAAAAAATAAGCTCTTCAAATACGGAGAAGTAAAACGATGGATATTATTGTCAGACAAGGGCGAATTGCTGGGGCGTATCGCTGCTTTTACCAACAGTAAATACGTGAACAAGGGAACGGATTTTGCAACAGGTGGTATCGGTTATTTTGATTGTATCAACAACCAGGAAGCTGCTAACCTTTTATTCAATAAAGCCAAAGAGTGGTTGCAAAGCAAAGGCATGGAAGCAATGGATGGCCCTATCAATTTTGGTGACCGTGATAAGAACTGGGGATTATTGGTGGAAGGCTTTGATAAAGAACCGATCTATGGCATGAGTTTCAATCCATCCTACTATGAAGCCTTATTTGAAGGTTATGGTTTTAAGAATTACTATAACCAGTATTACTATGCCATGAATGTGAATGATGAGCTTCCGCCCCGCTTTCCGGAAAGGCATGCAAAATTCAAAGCTAAAGCAGGATATGATGTTAGGCATGTGAACTTAAAGGAACTGGAAAAATACGCCGGTGATTTTGCAGCCGTATATAATGCAGCCTGGGCACAGCATGGAGAAGCAAAAGAGATTACCAAAGAACAGGTGATCAAATTATTCAATACTATGAAACCGGTGATGGATGAACGAGTGGTATGGTTTACCTATTACAAGGAAGAAGCAATTGCCATGTTCATTAACATTCCCGATGTGAACCAGTACTTCAAACATTTTGACGGCAGGTTTGGTATTATTGAAAAGCTGCGACTACTCTGGTTAAAACGAACAGGTTATTGTAAAAAGCTTACCGGGCTTGCATTTGGTGTGGTTCCGAAATTCCAGGCATTAGGTGTTGATAGTTACATGATCTATGAAAGTGCTTTACTTATTCAAAACAAAGGATGGTACGAAACTTATGAAATGGGATGGGCCGGCGACTGGAACCCGAAGATGATCAATATTTACAAGAGCCTGGGTGGCAAACAAAGCAGGAGAATGGTTACCTATCGTTACATCTTTGATGAAAACAAATATCCTTTCGAAAGGCACCCGGAGATGGAATACAAATAACACTCAAAAAAAGTTGCTTGCTACCACGTTATCCAAACAGGTAACAAGCAACTGATAAAAATTCACACACTAACTTTTCATCAGGTTCAACCTGCTGCCATCCCATTCCGGGAATAATTTTCTATCATCATTGATACGTAGATGATGATCTGCCACCGCACTGAATACACTTCTGAAATCAGTGGTTACCGGCAGATCCCTTCCATCTTCCAAATCTTCTTTGGCTAACCCTTTTATATTTTGATATACTTTACCACCTCCTACATCATTGCCTAATACAAACAAACAACTCGCTCTGCCATGATCGGTACCACCCGTTCCGTTTTGATGTACCGTTCTTCCAAACTCTGTCATTGTCATCACAGTAACATCATCCTGGTAGGCATCCATATCTTTCCAGAAGGCAGCAATGCTATCACTAAAATCTTTCAGGTTGCGGGCTAATATTCCGTTAGCCGTTCCCTGGTTGTAATGCGTATCCCACCCACCACTTTCTGCAAAAGCCACTTCTAAACCAATATCCATTTTTATCAGTGTAGCAATTTGCTTTAAAGAATTACCTAACGGAGAAGCAGGATATACTACTCCATTGGCAGGTTGGTAATTTTTAATGGTATTGGCATTCAGCATTTTCAAGGCATCGAAACTTTCTTTACCTGTTTTATTCAACAGTTCAGAAGAAGTTTGATCATACAACTCTTCAAAGGATTTCGCAGCCAAATTTGCCCCCATCGGGTTTCCCCGCATTTGAATGGCAAAGTCTTGCAGGTTGCTGATGGCCAAAGCTTCATTATCTCCATAAAAACTTCTGGGCATCGCACTGGTTAAACTCACTGCCCTGAAAGGAGTTCCTTTATGCCCTAATAATCCAACTGCCCTGTTTAGCCAGCCGCTGGAAGTGCCTTTGTTAAAAGGGGTACCACTCTCCATAAAATCCTGTGCATCAAAATGACTGCGTGTGTTGTTAGGGCTACCAACACCATGCACTATAGCCATCCTTCCCTCCTTGTATAAGGGAGCGAAAGCAGCTAACCCTGGGTGCAACCCAAAGTGCCCATCAAGATCGAACATGCCACCTTCCTTGGCGGAAGGGCTCATATATAATGTGGGCCTTTGTATTCTTAAGTTCTGGTCGGCATAAGGACTAACGGCCATTAATCCATCCATTGCACCACGCTGAAAGATGCATACCAACACCTTATTCTTTTTGTAAGGCATGAGGATTTTCCTGTTGCCAGCTGCCCTTGCAATAAAGTGGGGCACACCGCCAAAACCTGCAGCAAGCAAGGCTAAAGCACCATTACGCATAAAAACTCTTCTGTCCATAATACCGTTTTAAAATGTTTGATTGAATGATTGATGCAGCAAGTGATAATCATCTTCTCTGAAATTCCGGAGAACCAATGATCACCCCGGTTACCTGGCCGATCATACTGTTATTCCCCATCGCATAAGAAACATTGAAAGCTTTATTCTTCCTGCTCAACGCAGCATTCTCATTTTTTCGATGAGCTTTATCACTTTCACTCATCATATCATCATCAGCAGCATCGGCAGGTTTATTTTTACTTGCAGCGCTATTGATCTTCTCTTCTACATTATCGCTGTGGATCAGTTGCGTTAAGCGTTTGATATTCTCTTCATTATTTCTTTGCGGCAGTAAAATATTACTGTAAGCAACCAATGCGGCATCTACACTTTCCGGCTCATGATTATCATTCAATGCTTTCAGGTTGAGTTTGATGCCGGGTATTTTTTCTGTTGCAAAAGCCAGCCCAAAGTTCATCCTGCTTAACAATGAACCTGTATTGATCCAGTAAGATGCTTTATCAGGAAAACCTGTTGGTGCCTGGTAGTAATAAAATTTTTCGCCCATTTTAGATGCCCATAAAAACAACTGATAAGGTTGCTGTACATCTGCCTGTGTTGCACGTACACTGCTGATGGCAAGTTCGAATGGAGACTTTATTTTTTCACGCAGTGCATCTTTAGACCAAAACTCTGTACTGTTTACCATAGCTGTAAGAACAGCTTTTATATTGCCTTTGCTTTGTAGGAATACAGCAGCCATTTGATTAACCAAAGCATCGGATGGGTGGTCACTAACAAAATGTACAGCCAGTTTTTTACAAATAAATTTTGCAGTAGAGGGATGATCGGCCAGCATATGCAATACCCGTATTCCTTCAGCATAGCCTACATTGGCAGGAAATTTTTGTCCTAAGATTACTTTCTCATTTTCATCATGCTTGTTGGCTTTGAACATAAAATCTCCTTCAAATACAAAACCATTCTTTTCCATGTTCTCACGTTTTGCAGCATCGAAAAAATTACGGCCCGGTGTATCTTTTATCAATGGAACAATACCCCATCCTGTTAATGCTCTTGCCACTTCGGTAACATCATGCTGTGTATAACCACCATCTACACCTAACGTATGCAATTCCATAATCTCACGGGCATAATTTTCATTCAATCCCTGTGTTTTACGGGCAGCCAATGCTTGCTTAACAATAGGACTTACCTTAGGGTCATTCATCGTTTCTTCCATCTTCTGCTCTGCCCTTCTTGCCATTACCTTATTCTGTTGTTTACGAGACTGGGCATTATCATTACTTACGCTACTGGCATTATCAAGGTACTCTAACATAGCCGGATGCTTAGCCGTAGCTTCTAGCATTGTTTCAAAAGAGCCTAACACATTAGGACGGATAGCATCTCTTTCATAGGTTAGGATATAAGGTGCACACTGATTTTTTGTAAGTGAAACATTGAAATGATTGAACCAAAAATTAGTAAGCACTTCCTGCAACTGGTTATTGCCATAAGCAGCTCTTATGATCTTCTGATTGATGAGTTGTCTATATAATTCCTGGGGAGGCTTTAATCCATACTTCTTCATGAGCGATTTGATCAGCTCCTTGTTATCCTTTACTAATGAATCTTTTGGTAACTGATATTCCTTTTGTAACAGTTTAATGATCTGCCCCTGGTTTACATATGTATTTGCGATGTCTTCATTACTCAGGCTTAACGCATCATAGCCGCTTAACCTTTTATTCACTTCATCATCAGGAAGAGATGCATCAAGTTGCTGTTGGAACCATTTCTCCAAACCCATCGACACTACCTGATCAATCTGTCCCGGCGTTGCACCAAAAGTAAACCGGCTTAACAAATGAGCTGCTGCCTGCTGCGGTGTTAGTCCCATTTTCTGGTAAGGGAAACGCAATTTATGTTTAGAAAATTCAGTAGTAGGATGTGTAAAAGCCGATGCCACACATAAAGTGGCACTAACGGTAAAACATTTCAGCATTCTTCTCCAACTCATACAGAAATAATTTGCTCTAGGATGGAATGAAGGCTCAAAAGTTTAATCTGCTTTTAACTTTATCGGTAAAAAATTATAGTCTGCAATAAAAAGGAACTTAAAAAATGTGAAAAACTATCCTTCAACTTCACAACCCCTTCCCTCCACCTTGTTGCTTCATTTGCTATCTTGCAACAGTATATGGATAAGTTCATCGTTTCAGCAAGAAAATACCGTCCACAGGATTTTAATACCGTAGTAGGGCAATCTCACATTACCACTACACTCAAAAATGCCATTCGCAACAACCAGCTGGCGCATGCTTTTTTGTTTTGCGGACCAAGGGGCGTGGGCAAAACTACCTGTGCCCGTATCTTGGCTAAAACGATCAACTGTGAAAACCTCCAACCCGATGGAGAAGCCTGTAACCAATGCAACAGTTGCAGATCTTTTAATGACGGTGCCTCCCTCAACATTCATGAACTTGATGCGGCCAGTAATAACTCGGTAGATGATATCCGCTCACTGGTTGAACAGGTTCGCTTTGCACCGCAGGCCGGAAAATACAAAGTATATATTGTGGATGAGGTACATATGCTCAGTGCCAGTGCCTTCAATGCATTCCTAAAAACACTGGAGGAGCCGCCTTCTTATGCCATCTTTATCTTGGCTACAACAGAAAAACATAAAATATTACCCACCATCCTATCCCGTTGCCAGATCTTCGATTTTAAACGCATCACTACCAATGATACAGTGGAGCATTTGCAGGAAATCGTTGATAAGGAAGAAATCAATGCAGATAAAGCGGCTTTACAGGTGATTGCTCAAAAGAGTGAAGGTTGTATGCGTGATGCACTGAGTATCCTTGATAAAATCGTGAGTTTTACCAATGGCGAAGTAACCTATCAGAATACACTGGAACATTTAAACATCCTGGATGACGATTATTACTTCAAACTGCTCGATTGCTTACTGAAACAGGATATGGCAGGCGCCATGTTATTGTATGATGAGATCAATCGCAAAGGGTTTGAAGGTGATCTTGTACTAAATGGTTTTGCCGAATTCATTCGCAACCTGCTTGTTTGTAAAGATGCTAAAGCGGCTTCTTTACTGGATGTAGTAGAAGGCATGCAGGAAAAATATACAAGTACTGCTGTTAAAACGCAAACAGCCTATCTTGTAAGTGCCCTGAATATTTTAAATGAAGCAGAGATACAGTTCAAAATGGCCCGCAATAAACGATTGCATGTTGAACTGACCATCATCAAACTCAACTTCCTGCAACAGGCCATAGAGCTCACGGTTCAGGATAATGGCGTTGTAAAAAAAAAACGAATTGACGGCCCTGTAGCAATTCATACCAAACCCGTTCCGTCTGTACAGGTGAAAACGAGCGGTTTGGCTGCACCACCTGCTGCCAAACTGATGATCGACCAAAAAGTGCAGCAACCTCCCGCAGCTCAGGCAAAACCCGCTACTGTAGCAGCAACAACTGCAACTACGGTTCCTACAACACCTTCTGCGAAACCGAATGCGGCAGTAAAACCTATGCCTACGCCGGGTACCCGTAAAAACTTACTGGATACGCTCCGTGAAAAATATGGCGACAAGTACTCAATTGAAGTAGTGCCTGATGCAGAGGAGTTGAACAAAGAGAAACTACTGAAATGCTGGAATGAGTATACTGTTATGCTTGAAAAACAAGGAGGCAAACCTTCAACTGTTGGTACCATGCGTATTGCAAAACTGCATGTAGAAAACGAGACGCATTTCACTGTAACGGTGAGTGCCTTTACGCAGCAGAAATTCATAGAACAGGAAAAATTGATGCTGGCAGATCATATACAGCAGGCATTTCATAACAGGGGCATTCACTTTAGCATTCTTGTTGAAGAAGGCGAAAAAGAAGAAGCTCCCAAACAAGTAGCACTCAATAGCCGCCAACGCTTCGAACGTATAGCCGAACAATATCCTTTACTAAAAGATTTAAAAGATAAACTGAAACTGGAACTGGATTATTAGCAACCCGTCCTTTCTTCACCAAACATTATAACACTCAAACAAAGCTGTTATGTTGATCCCGTCGAAAAACAGACGGTTAGCGACTTTCATAAGATATTATTTCCTGAAAGTTTAGCAGTGCATCGATCATCCTGCTTTCTTCGAATTACTGTAACCATTCTTCAGTAACCACTGCAGCACCTTGTCACGTTGGTCGCCCTGCACAATCATCTCATTGTCTTTGGCACTGCCTCCTGTACCGCAATAATTTTTAAGTTTTTTACCCAACTCCTGCAAGTCATTTTCTGTACCTACAAACCCGGTAATCAGCGTAACCACTTTACCGGCTCTTTGCTTACTGTCAAGCCACACACGAAGTTTTTGTTGTGCCGGTGGCAATGTTTCCTGCACTGCATTATTTGTTTCTTCAAACCTGAAATTCGGATCGGTACTGTATACAAATCCCCGGCTGTCGGGTTTATTTTTTTTACTCATAGTACTTTGTTTTACAACTTATATCATCACTGCTTTCAAACTCAGGTCTACGCTCTGTGCCTGGTGTATCAGGCCGCCTACACTAACATAATCCACACCTGTAGCAGCGTATTCCTGTATGTTGGAAAGATTAATGCCGCCACTGGCTTCCGTTTCAAAAGCACCATCAATCATTGCAAGTGCTTCTTTGATTTGTGCAGGAGAAAAATTATCCAGCATTATACGCAATACTTTTCCTTTGCCCATCTTACAAACCTTACGCACATCATCCAAACTCCTGGTTTCCACTTCTATTTTCAATTCAGGTTTTTGAGTAAGAATATACGCATGAGCTTTATCAATCGCTTTTTCTATACCACCGCAATAATCAATATGATTATCCTTCAGCATGATCATATCAAACAAGCCAAAGCGATGATTGGTTCCACCACCTATTCTCACTGCTTCCTTTTCCAGTAACCGAAAATTAGGTGTGGTTTTTCTCGTATCCAGCAACTTCGTTTTATATCCTTTTAACTGATCGGTATATCGATGCGTAAGTGTTGCAATACCACTCATTCTTTGCATACAATTCAGCACCAATCTTTCACAGGTTAAAATGGTATGAATAGAGGCGGTTACTTCAAAAGCTTTCTCCCCCACTTTCATGGGCTCACCATCTTTTTTAAAGACGTCAATTGAAACTGCAGGCTCTATCAATCGGAATATTTTTTCTGCAACGGCAACACCGGCCAGGATACCATCCTGCTTGATCTTTAAAACAGCTTTTCCTTTTTGGGCAGCATCAATACAACTCAGGGTCGAATGGTCGCCATCACCTACATCTTCATGCAGAGCCTCGGTAACAAGATGCTGTAATTGTTCATCAAAACTTTTCATGGCGGCAAGATACTCAGTTTATAAAAAATAAAGGCTTCCTTTCGGAAGCCTTTATTCCTTCAATAAATATTATTATTAATTGATCCTTATGGAAGTGATCCAATGTTTTCCTTCTTTGTTTTTCAGCAAGATGGTAATATTGAAAGGCCTGCTGCGGGCTTGCAATTTTCCGGCCATGTACATAGTAGTACCGGATTCACGATGGTTGGTCAGCTCAAAACCTTTCACGCCATTTTCTTCAAAAAAACTTTTTAGGGTGATGGTTGCCTGGTTCTTGCCAATATTTTTAATCTCATCTTTACCGGGAAGAGAAAGATCAATGATCGTATCAAAATAACTCGCTACCTTATCTGCATTCGCTGATTGTAAAGCTGCAACCACAGCGCTTGTATCGGCCTGACTTGTAAAAGAAACCAATGCCACACTCATCAATAATCCCAGGAATAACTTTTTCATAAAATGATGTTTACACTAAATAACGGGCTAAAACTATGCCAAATCAATCTATCGGTTGATGTTAAAATTAACGCCTTCTGTGGAATTGCCAAATCACGTAGTTTTACGCCATGAGCAAGAAAACAATTTTAATCATCATGGATGGATGGGGCCTCGGTAAAATTAAAAATGCCGATGCCATTCAAAATGCGAATGTACCTTTCGTTACATCATTATACAGTAAATACCCCAACAGTACTTTAGTTACCTGCGGCGAAGCAGTAGGATTACCCGATGGCCAGATGGGAAACAGTGAAGTGGGCCACTTAAACCTCGGTGCCGGACGCATTGTGTACCAGGAATTACAGCGCATTAACGTGGCAATCCGTAGTGGTGAGTTTGCTAAAAACGAAACCCTGTTAGCTTCCATCCGTTATGCTAAAGCCAACAACAAAACTTTACACCTTTTAGGCCTTGTAAGCGATGGTGGTGTTCACTCTCATATCAATCATGTAAAGGCGATTGCAGATGTGTGTAAGGCTGAAGGTCTAACTGATGTTTTTCTACATGCTTTTACAGATGGCCGTGATTGCGACCCGAAAAGTGGATTGGGTTTTATGAAAGACCTGCAAACGCATCTGGAAAATACCGTTGGCCAGATTGCAACAGTTACAGGCCGTTATTATGCAATGGACAGGGATAAACGCTGGGAAAGAGTGAAACTGGCTTACGATGCACTGGTGAATGGTGCGGGCCAGCATACCAACGATATCATTGCAGCGATTGAAAATTCGTATGCTGAAAATGTTACGGATGAATTCATCAAACCGATCATCAATACAAAAGCGGATCCTGCGAAAGCAAAGATCAAAGAAGGGGATGCAGTGATCTGTTTTAACTTCCGTACAGACCGTTGTCGTGAGATCACAGAGGTATTAACCCAGCAGGATCACCACGAGCAGGATATGCATACCCTGCAACTACATTATACCACCATGACGGAATATGATAAAACCTTCCGCAATGTGCAGGTGATATTTGAAAATGATAACCTCAACAATACTTTAGGTGAAGTACTGGCCGCTAATGGCAAGAAACAGATCCGTATTGCTGAAACCGAAAAATATCCGCATGTTACTTTCTTCTTCAGCGGCGGACGGGAAAAAGAATTTGATGGTGAAAGCCGCATCATGGCTGCATCTCCTAAAGTGGCCACCTACGACCTTCAGCCGGAAATGAGTGCTTTTGAACTGGCTGACAAACTGGTTCCTGAGATTGAAAAAGAAAGTGCCGATTTCATTTGCCTCAACTTCGCCAATGCAGATATGGTAGGCCACACCGGCGTTTTCAGCGCTGTAGTAAAAGCAGTGGAAACAGTAGATCAATGTGTCGAGAAAGTGGTAACCGCTGCGCTGGCACACGATTATATGGTATTCCTGACCGCTGACCACGGCAATGCTGATTTTATGATGAATGAAGACGGTAGTCCCAACACCCAACACTCTTTAAATCTTGTTCCCTTATTCGTGATAGACAACCAATGGCATGGTACCGTGCAACCCGGTAAACTGGGCGACATCGCTCCGACCATTTTACATGCTATGGGATTGCCTATTCCAAAAGAAATGACAGGCAACATCTTGATCAACCCATAAAAACAGCATATGAAACTGCTTAAAAAGATCCTGCTGGCCGTAGTACTGGTATTGGTGGTTATCCAGTTCATCCATCCAAAAAAGAACCAGTCCACCGAAATAATGGCCACAGATATCAGTAACCATTACCCCGTTCCTGCTGATGTACAAACTATACTGGCCAAAGCCTGTAACGATTGCCACAGCAACAATACACGGTATCCCTGGTACAACAATATTCAGCCGGTTGCATGGTTTTTAGACAACCATGTAAAAGATGGTAAACGCCACCTCAACTTCAGTGAGTTTGCCTCTTACAGGATCGCAAGGCAATACAAAAGAATGGATGATTGTATTGAAGAAGTAAAAGAAGGTGAAATGCCTTTAGAATCTTATACATGGATTCATAAAGATGCAATTCTGAATGACCGGGAAAAGCAAACACTGATCAACTGGTGCCAGGGCATCAGGGATTCTATCAAAGCAAAATATCCGGCCGATAGCCTTGTAATGCCTAAAAAGAAATAAGCGGTATAATCTATTCCAATTGTATCAAAGCCCCGGCCTTTTAAAAGTTCCGGGGCTTTTTCTTTTACTTTGCGGCATGCAAATCAAATCAGCACAGTACTTAGTTTCTTCTCCATCATTCGATAAATGTCCAAAGCCCGATAAGCCGGAATATGCGTTCATAGGTCGCAGCAATGTGGGTAAATCATCGCTCATCAACATGCTCACGAACCAAAAATCACTGGCCAAAACATCTGCACAGCCGGGCAAAACACAAATGATCAATCATTTCATCATCAATAAGGAATGGTATATTGTTGATTTGCCGGGTTATGGATATGCCAAGATATCTCAAAGCAGCAGAAGGCGTTGGGAGCAAATGATCGAAAATTACCTGCGTAAAAGAGAGAACCTGGTGAATGTTTTTGTGTTGATCGATAGCCGCCATACGCCGCAAAAGATAGATCTTGAATTCGTAAATAAACTGGGGGAATGGGAAATACCTTTTACGCTTGTTTTTACCAAAGCAGATAAAGAAAAGCCGGGTGTAGTAGATAGAAATGTAAAAGCATTCTTAGGTAAGCTCAGGGAAACCTGGCAATTCCTTCCTCAGAGTTTTGTAACGAGTGCCGAGAAGAAAACAGGCAGGGAGGAGATACTGCAATTCATTCATGATACCAACAAAATGGTATATGGTAACGAAGAGTAACGGAAAATTATAGGGAGACGAATAGCTAACAGGCGATGTATATCCCTGCTCAGCTGTTACTGCAACAGTATTAATCAGTTCACCACTTTATCGGCACAACAGCTACTGGCAAAAGCTTCAGGTTTTGCTTTGAATGCAAAGCCCATACCCAGTATGTAACCCATTGCTTCCTTTAAAGCATCATTACTCTTGAAGCCCGGGTTAGTGTTGATGTCTGCATGTACTTCCATATCAACATTGTACGCAATAAAAAGGTCGCATAACTCATATGCCACCTCAATACTTTTCGAAACTTCTACCAGCATCCTTTCTTTGATGTGGAACTTCTGTTTCGTCTTTTCGTTGTGGATGTACATGAAGCCGCCGCTGTGTTCACGCAAAAAAACAATGACTGTTGCAAATTCTGTGTCTTCGCCTTTCACCTGGCTGTCGGTACCAATACAAACTTTCAGTTTAATTCCCTTCTCAAATTCGCGTTTAATGGCCTCTTCAACAGCCTGCTTGATGGGAAGATGAATGGATTCGCCGTTAAATTTTCTCCAACGCATAAAAAGGAAGTTACGTACAAATCCCCTAACAAAGCGTTATTTTATTATTAACAGCAGTGAAAACCTTTTAACAAGTATTGTTTACTTCCGCTCATAACACCCTTCAAAACTGCCCCGTACTCAGCATCACCAAGGTGCAGGCTTCTACGGGCTCAATACCATTGGATTTTGCCAGGTGATAGAGTTCTTCATTTTCTGCTCCGGGATTAAAAATGATACGTTTGGGATGCAGAGAAAGAATATAATCATAATACTGCTGCTGACGCTGTGCATTCAGGTAAACCGTAACTGTATGTATATCGTTCAATTCAGGCTTACCCGTAAGGATAGGCGTTCCCTCTATAACACTTTCTTTTATTCCCAACGCCACTACCGGCTGCTGGAACTTTTTTAATTTCTGTACTGCCAGGTAACTATAACGCTCCGGGTTATCTGAAGCACCTAATACCAACGTTTTCTTTTCCATCATTCATCATTTAACTACTGCAATTTACAAAAACGGTTCTGCCTAATCAGTATCTTTCTGTTATGAAAAAGTTTATCTTTCTTGTATGCATAGCGGCTCAATATTTCAATGGCCATGCTCAAATACAACCGTTCAAATTCGCCTTTATCAGCGATACACATATCGGTTCGCCGAATGGTGCAGCGGAAGAAGACCTGCGCAGAACAGTAGCTGATATCAACACCATGCATGATATCTCTTTTGTGGTGATCACAGGGGATATTACGGAAATGGGTACCAATAGGGAATTGGCAATGGCAAAGCAGATACTCGACAGCCTGCATATCCGCTGGTATATCATTCCCGGCAACCACGATACCGGGTGGAGCGAAAGTGGTGCTGTAAGTTTTACAAATACATTTGGGAGCGACAGGTTTTTATTTTCTTATAACGGTATAGTATTTATGGGATGTGCATCCGGGCCTTATGTTCGCATGAGCGACGGCCATATCCCGAGAGAGGCCGTGAACTGGATGAAAGAAAAACTCGGTTCCATCAATCCCCGGCAGCCATTGATCTTCTTAAATCACTATCCCATTAATAACAGCCTCGATAACTGGTATGAAGCTATTGATGCCTTAAAAACACACAATACCATAGCTATCCTTTGCGGCCATGGCCATGCAAACCATGCTTACAGTTTTGAAGGCATACCGGGTATTATGGGACGCTCTAACCTCAGGGCCAAAGCAACAGTCGGTGGGTACAATATAGTAGCCATAAGAACAGATTCTATTCTTTTCGCTGAGAGGAAACCCGGGCTAACTACCGCTTTACCCTGGGCGGGCATCAAAATAGAAGAACATCATTATACAACCGGTGCTTATGAAAGACCTTCTTATGCAGTGAATGACAGCTTTCCGAATGTTCGGCAAAAATGGACCTTTCACAGTGATGCCAATGTAAGCTCAACCCCTGCCGTTACAAACGATGAAGTGATCTTCGGTAACAGTAAAGGTGTTGTACAGGCACTGGATCTTTCTACGGGCAATAAGAGATGGCAATATGCAACAGGCGCTGCGATCTATTCTTCACCTGCCGTACAGCAGGATAAAGTAGTGATAGGATCGGCCGATGCTAACCTCTACTGCCTGGATATTTATTCGGGAGCACTACAGTGGAAATTCAAAGCAAACGCAGCTGTGCTGGGCTCTCCGCTGATTTATAACAATACAGTTTACATCGGTGCCAGCGATCATCATTTCTATGCGATCGATCTGTTGTCAGGAGCAATGAAATGGTCATTCCCCGGCCTGAATGGGCCTGTAGTAAGTACCCCTGTTGTGGCTGGCCATAAAGTTATCTTCGGGGCATGGGATACCAATCTATATGCGTTGGATACTTCCAGTGGACGGCTCGTTTGGAAATGGAGTAATGGTTCAACCATACGAAACCTTTCACCCGCCTCCTGTATACCTGTAGTTAAAGATTCTCTTGTATACGTCGTGGCGCCGGATAGGTTTTTATCTGCCATCAACCTGCAAAATGGCAAAACCCTTTGGCGTTCCAATGAATATACCGTTCGGGAATCCTTAGGCAGTTCTACAGACGGTAAATACTTGTACTGCAAGAACATGAACGATTCACTGGTATGTTTTGCCACAGGCAGCACCCAACGGAAAGCCTTGTGGGCATTGGCTTGTGGCTTTGGTTATGATCATGTACCTTCTATGCCGGCTACGATAGGAAGCACCGTATTTTTCGGAACACGCAATGGCCGCGTATACGCTGTTAATGCTGATGAACGCCAGTTGAAATGGGTGCATAAAATAGATAACTCAATGATCAACACTGTTCGGGTACTGGATAGTAACCATCTTATCGTATCTACCATGGATGGCGTGGTTAGTTTGCTGCATTGCTTATAATTTTTTTTCAGCAATCATTTTTTTTACAAAAGATAATCTATAACTTTCCCATCACATCTATTAACATCTTCAAATCAATACAAAAATGGCCAAAGCAAGCAAAAAAAAAGCTGCACCCAAGAAAAAAACACCTGCCAAAAAAGTAGCTAAGAAAGTGGCTGTTAAAAAAGCAGCACCTAAAAAAGCAGCCAAGAAAGCAGCGAAAAAAGCAGCACCCAAAAAAGCAATTAAAAAAGTAGTGAAGAAAGCTGCTGCGAAAAAAGTAGCCAAGAAAGTGGTTGTTAAAAAAGCAGCACCTAAAAAAGCGGTGAAGAAAGCAGCACCTAAAAAGGTTGCTAAGAAAGCTGTAGTGGCAAAACCCGCAGCCAAGAAGCCTGCTATTAAAAAGGTGGCTCCCAAAAAAGCGGTGAAGAAAGCAGCACCCAAAAAGAAAGCAAAACTACCTGCTCCGGTTGCTGAAGCACCAGTGGTAATGCCAGAAGTAACAGTAGCTGAAGTGAGCGCTCCGGCTGCAGAAGCAACTCCGGCCGCACCAACGGAAAGTACTCCAAACGAATAAACATAACGCTTCAATAGTACTAACTCTTGCTACCGAACAGCAAGAGTTTTTTTATTTATTACTCACCATTCAAACACTGCTTATGCGATCATGGATGCTATGCATTTTCTGCATAATAAGCTTTTCGCTTTCTGCCCAAAACACTTCACTCATAACTGAGAAAACGAAAAATTTTAAAAAATACGAAGGCTATTTCACCTTCTGGTGGGATGCGGCCAATGGTAAAATCTGGTTACAGGCAGATAAGCTTGATACAGAATTCTTATACGTAAATTCTCTGCCCGCAGGCTTGGGCTCTAATGATATTGGATTGGACCGCGGACAAATAGGGGCAAGCCGTATCGTATATTTTACAAAAGTGGGCAGAAAATTATTACTGGTGCAACCCAACTACAGCTACCGCGCTGTTAGTAATGATCCCAACGAACGTAAAGCTGTTCAGGAATCCTTTGCCCAATCTGTTCTTGCAGGCTTTACCATAGAAGCAGAGGAAGGGAATAAAGTATTGGTAGATGCTACTTCCTTCTTTTTAAGAGATGCACATGGTGTGGCAGACAGGCTGCGACAAATGAAACAAGGCTCCTACACACTGAATGAAAGCCGTTCTGCCATCTATCTTCCCAATACAAAGAACTTCCCGCAGAACAGCGAATTTGAAGCCACCATCACATTTACCGGCGGCAGTGATGCAGGTAAGTATGTAACCAGTGTAACACCTTCGGCAGAAGCCATCACTGTTCGCATGCATCACTCCTTTGTTCAGTTGCCCGATAACCAGTACAAGCCACGCAAATACGATATCCGTAGCGGCTATTTTGGCATTTCGTATTACGATTACAGTACTCCTTTCAGCGACCAGATACAACAGATGTTTATTTGTCGCCACCGACTACAGAAGAAAGATCCTGCGGCGGCTAAAAGCGAGCCCGTACAACCCATCGTGTATTACCTGGATAATGGAACACCCGAACCCATACGATCCGCATTACTGGAAGGCGCCCGATGGTGGAACCAGGCTTTTGAAGCAGCAGGGTACATCAATGCTTTCCAGGTGAAGATACTGCCCGATAGCGCCGACCCGATGGATATCCGTTACAATATGATCAACTGGGTACACCGTTCTACCAGGGGTTGGAGCTATGGTGCCTCTGTTACCGATCCCCGTACCGGAGAGATCATCAAAGGACAGGTAACCTTAGGCTCTTTACGTGTACGGCAGGATTATCTCATCTTTACCGGCCTGCTCTCACCCTTCGTAAATGGGTCTCCCGTGAGTAACGTTATGAAGGAAGCAGCCTTACAAAGATTAAGGCAACTGGCAGCACATGAAGTGGGCCATACCCTTGGACTGCAACATAATTACGCATCCAGTTACAACAACAGGTCCTCCGTGATGGATTATCCCCATCCCAATGTATTCGTGAATGCCAAAGGGGAGATAGATTTTTCAAAAGTATACACCAATCAAATAGGCGAATGGGATAAAAGGGCCATCCTGTACGGCTATGCCGATTTTACAGCAGTAACAGACGAGAACAAAGCGCTGAATAACATACTGGAAGAAAATTCAAAAAAGGGCATTTTATTTATTGCTGATGCTGATGCCCGTGCTGCCGGCGGATTACACCCCTACGCCCACCTATGGGATAATGGTAAGGATGCCAGCGAGGAACTGAACAATGTACTACAGGTAAGGTCAAAAGCCTTGCAACAGTTCTCAGAACAAGCCGTTACTAACGGTACACCCTTGGCGAAGCTAGAAGATGTATTGGTTCCTGTATACAATTATCACCGTTACCAGCTCGAAGCTGTTTGTAAACTGATCGGCGGTATGAACTACAGTTATAGTGTTCGCGGCGATGCAGCGCAGCCCGTACCTTCTATTCTTCCGCAGGCCACACAACAAAAAGCATTGCAGGAAGCGATGCATTGCTTAAGCGCCGAAGTACTCACTTTTCCGGAAAGGATCATCAGGCTTATACCACCCCGCCCACCCCTGTATTATAATGTAGGTGAACTTTTCCAGAAACGTACCGGTATGAGTTTCGATGCATTGGCTGCCGCAGAAGCACTGGCTAACTTTGAACTGGAATTTTTATTCAATACCGAAAGAGCCAACAGGCTGGTGCAATGCAAAGCCGAAGCGAATACCATAGGTTGGGATGATGTGCTCGATGCCATTATCAATGCTACATGGAAAGCGCCATTAAGCAAAGGATTACAACAGGCTGTTCAGTTACAAACACAGCAAATGGTACTCTCCTGGATGCTGGGCCTGGCACAAAGTGAAAATGCGAATTACCTGGTAAAAGAAATTTGTTTCGATCGTTTACAATCGCTGAAAAAATATTGTAGCGAACAGATCAAAACCAATCCCTCTTTACAAGCACATTATGCTTACGCTATAGAAAGAATAGAAAAACCAAAAGACATTACCGTTCCGCAACACAAAGAAATTGCTCCCGGTGCCCCCATCGGATGCGATGGGGATGATTAATTTTTTTATCCTTTTTCATCAACTCCTTTCAACAATGAAAGGAGTTTTTTATTGCTGATTATTTACAATGCAATAAACAGAAAAAGTTGATTATCAATTAAAAGCATGCATGATACATTCAACTCAAGCTTAGAAATTTAAATTTTTATAATTACTATTTTTAAAATTGACGATTTTATATAATAAATTCTAATCTTTCTCATCCTCATTTTAGTGTAATTTTAAAACAAGCAAAAACTAACTCAATGAAAATAAACAGCTATACAGAAAATGCCGTGAAATTCATTGCATTGCTTGGCTTTACAATATTCTTATTCCTGTTTTTTGCCTACAATAATTTAAAGATCACGAGAAGCAGCTCTGGCAGGGAAGCCAATACACTGGCAGTGATGGAACATATTGAAAAACTCCAGAATACACTTACTGATATTGATATTTTAGTCACTGACATGCTGGCTTCAAACGGGAAAGACTATACCCGGCAATTCCATGCCTACGAAACAATACTGAAAAATGAAACAAATGCTATCAGCCAGTTATCAATAAGCTTAAAAGTACCGGATACCCTAATTGCAGCTTTTAATGGGGCAATCGTTGAACGTTTAAGTTTTGTAGGGTTATTGTTTGATAAAGCAAAAAACAATCAATTAAAAGATGTATATGCAGAATTGAATGCGGGTAAAGGCATCATAACCAGGATGCATGCCAGGACAGACATTAATAAGATTAATACATTTTGTCGCTTACAGCTCATTGAATTAAAAAACAACCGTACAGAGCATGCTTCTAACACAAAAAGTTACTTTATCCTTATTGGAATTCTTGCCTTTTTGATGATCGCTCATGGTATTTATAAAATTTCTAAAGATGCTCAGCATAAAGCAGACCTTGCCGCAACAAACCAGCAACTGGCTGAGATCTTCCTGAAATCACAAGATCCCATCTTTGTTACCGATACTAATTTTAAAGTAATAGATTGTAATAAATCGGCAGAAGCAACATATGGCCATGACAAAACAGATATATTAGGAAAGGATATCAAAGATGTGATTTACTCTGATTCGATGAACAAACTGAGAGAAAGCTACAGGGAGATATTACCCCAAAAAGGCCATTATACCTGTGAAGTAGAAGTAATATTGCCATCCGGGCAATTGAGAAGGGAGATACTTACCATCAGCTCTATACGGGATACCCAAAACAAAGTAACCGGCTACTTTGGCATTCATAAAGACATTACAGAACTGCACACCGTAAAAGAGGAGTTAAAAGTATACAACCAAACTTTACAGCAGAAAGTAAAGGAACAAACTTTACATCTTCAAGAGCAGAATGCAAGGCTTACAGCTCTATATCAATCTTTACCAAATTACTTAGTTGAACTTGATGAAAATGGCATCATTATTTCTTTAAATAAAACAAAATCAGACAGGCATCCTCACCAAGTAGTAGGCCAACCTTTAACCAATTTCACATTGCCTGAATACAAAGAGGTAATAGAAAAAAATATCCGCTTTATTATGCAAGGTGGGCAGAACAGTAGTGCCGAATATGTACTATTTTCTGAAAATGGCCAAAAAATACTTTTATCCGGTTATTTCTCGGCTATTGAGTACGACCAAAAAAGAGCTGTTCTCTTAACAGCTGTTGATATTACAGAATCAAGAAAAGCAGAAGAAGAATCTGCCAGGCTTACAGAAATTATTAATAACTCAATGTCTTGTACAAGCATAGCTAAAATTGATGGAACGATTATCTACCAAAATAAGGTTTTCAGGAAGATCATGGGGTTAGCAGAAAACGTAAATCTTTCAGATTATAAATTATGGGATTTCTGCAAGCCAGAACGCCATTCATTCACAGAGGCTATCGTACAAGAGGTACTTTCAAAAGGCACTTGGACTGGAGAAAACACTTTAGTAAACTCAAAGGGTGAAGAAATACCAGTAATGCAAGCTATGATGTTGCATAAAAATGCACTTGGAGAGCCTGAATACCTATCGATGAAATGTATTGATCTTACCGAGTTAAAAAATACACAAAAGAAAATTGAGGAAGAAAGGCTTTTCTCCGACTCTATCGTAAATAATCTCCCTGGTATTTTTTATATGTACAACATGGAGGATGGTTTTATCAAATGGAATAAAAACTTTGAAATAGTTACCGGTTACACCACTGATGAAATTATCCGAATGAGCCCTCTGGATTTTTATAGTGACAACAGAAAAGATTTTGTAAAAAACAGGGTCCAGCAAGTACTGGAGGATGGCAATGCACCAAAAGAAGCAGAGATTTGGATTTTGGCTAAGCATGGAAAAGAAATTCCTTTCTTGGTGAATAGTATGGCTATTATCCATAACCAGAAAAAATACATGATAGGTATTGGTATCGATTTAACAGAAAATAAGAAAAGTCAGGAAGAAATTGAACGCCTCGCTGCTATTATAGAAAGTTCTCCCATGTATATTGGGATGATCAACATGGAGAACAAAGTCGTTTTTATGAATAAAGCTGCGAGGGACGTATTGGGAGTTGCGATAGATGAAGATATTACTACCCTGCATGCTCCCGTTTTCTTCTCACCTGAGGATCAAAAATTTGACGAGGATATACTCTCAGAACTTTGGCAAAATGGCACCTGGATTGGCGAAAACTTTTTATACAGCAGGGATGGAAAAGAAATTCCCATCTTGCAAGTGTTATACTTACATAAAGATGTTAACGGTAATCCATTATTCATCTCACTAGCAGCAATTGACCTTACGGAATCTAAACAAAAGCAGCAGGAAATAGATAAGCTGGCAAACGTAATAGAAAATTCCATTGCTTTAGTAGCCATGTCTGACCTTGAAAAACACCCGATCTATTTCAATACTTCTTTCAGAAAAGCATTGGAAGTCCCTTCAGAAACTGCTATCACTCAATATATAGCATCTGATTTCTATTCTGAGAAAGGAAAGCAAATCATAGAGTTAGCTTTTGAAGAAATACAGCGAACCGGTTTTTGGCAGGGGGAAAATGAGATGCAATCTTTAACAGGAAAAAAAATACCTGTTATTCAATCTATCATGCTTCATAAAGATGCAAAAGGGAAACCGTTGTATAATTCTGCTACCATTATTGATATTACCGATCTAAAAGCAAAAGAAGAAGAAACAGAACGCTTGTTAAAGATCATCAACATGTCTTCCGCCTATTTTGCTGTTACAGACCTGAACGGTAAAATGATATTCGCCAATGACGCCACTAAAAGCGTATTGGGTATTGCCGATCATGAAAACATCAACGACCTCAATTTTAGTGAATTCAGAACAGCAGAGGGAAATAAGATCATACAGGAGGCAAGAGCTATTTTACTACAGGATGGCCAATGGCTGGGCGAAAACTATTACAGGTCAAGAGATGGTAACTATATACCTACCCTTCAAGCACTTATCTTACACAGGGATGACAAGGGAAACCCGGCCTATATATCTGCAACCGCTATTGATCTCACCGCTCAGAAAAAAGCAGAAGAAGAACTGAAAAAAAGTAATACTGAATTATTGGAATTATACAACCGCTTACAGGAAATAAGAGAGGAGGAAAGAAGTGAAATTGCAAGAGAGATTCACGATGAGTTGGGCCAACACTTAACCATCCTGAAAATAACAGCCGGGGCCATTAAAAAAAGTATTGGAGAAGAGAACCCTGAACTGCATGAAAAGCTCAACACCCTCGCAGAATCAGCACAAACCACTATCGATATCAGTCGCAGGTTATTGAACACCCTGCATCCCAATATGCTGGATGATATTGGTCTTATTGCCACTTTGCACTGGCATGCAAAAACCTACTCCAAATCAACAGGTATTGCTGTGAGCATCAATGCCACACCCATTCATTTGAATTTCTCAAAAACCATCAATCTTTGTGTGTACCGCATATTCCAGGAAAGCCTTACCAATGTATTACGGTATGCCAAAACGCAAGAGGTTTATGTAAACCTGCTTTGGCAGGACCAAACACTGCACCTGCATATTTATGATAATGGGGCCGGCTTTGATACGACCAAGGTAGATACGATGAAAAGACATGGCCTGGCAGGCATGCGTGAAAGAGTAGCGGCTGTACAGGGAACCATAGCTATCCAATCTGCTGTAGGTGCCGGAACTTCTATCAAAATCACTATTCCCAATGCACTGCAGGCAGATATTGCAAACCGGATTTAATAACACTAAGCTATCGATAAAAAAAGGTGAACCAGTTGGTTCACCTTTCAAATTTTATATACATGCGATAATTAGATCAGCATTCTCAACGGCTCTTCCAGTAAGCTCTTCAGTGTTTGCAGGAAGGCAGCACCGGTAGCACCATCCACAACCCTGTGGTCACAGCTTAGCGTTACTTTCATAATGTTACCCGGAACGATCTGTCCGTTTTTCACTATCGGTTCTTGTGAGATACCGCCCACAGCTAAAATACACGCATCAGGTGGATTGATAATAGCAGTAAACTGGTCAATACCAAACATACCCAAGTTAGAAATAGTGAAAGTACTTCCCTCCCAATCTGAAGGTTGTAATTTTTTATCTTTTGCTTTCTGAGCATATTCTTTCACCTGCACGGCAATCTGGCTTAAGCTCAGGCCGTCTGCAAAACGTACCACAGGTACCAGCAAACCTTCATCCACAGCTACGGCCACGCCAATATTCACATGATGGTTGATCCTGATCTTATCACCCAACCAACTGCTGTTAACTTTAGGATGTTGTTTTAAAGCCATCGCAGTCGCTTTCAGCACCAGATCGTTAAAGCTGATCTTCACCTTCGCATTCTCATTCATTTTCGCACGGGCTGCAACAGCAGCATCCATGTTAATGCTCATGGTGAGGTAGAAATGTGGTGCCGTGAACAGGCTTTCACTTAAACGACGGGCAATGGTTTTACGCATTTGCGATACAGGTACTTCTTCAAAAGAAACCTGTCCGGCAGGAACTGCAACAGCAGCACTCACTGCAGGAGCAGCAGATGCAGCAGCTGGGGCTGCGGCAGGTGCAACATATCCATCAATATCAGCTTTGGTGATACGTCCGTTATCACCGCTTCCTTGTACATATTTCAGGTCAATTCCTTTTTCAGCAGCCAGTTTCTTTGCCAGCGGAGAAGCAAAAATCCTTCCTTCATTTACTACTGTTGGCGCAGTAGCCTGGGCTACTGGCGAAGCAGCAGGTGCCGGTGCAGCTTCCTGTTTCGTTTCGGCAGGAGCGGCAGGTGCAGCACTTCCACCAGATTTGGCAGCAGCAACAATAGCATCGATATCCATGCCTTGTTTACCAATGATACAAAGCAGGTCGTTCACCTGTATCTTCTCACCGGCCTGGGCACCCTGGTATAACAAAACGCCATCCTTATAACTTTCCAGTTCCATAGTGGCCTTATCGGTTTCAATATCAGCCAGCACTTCGCCTTTCTTAACCGTATCACCAACATTTTTATGCCATCCGGCAATCACACCTTCCGTCATGGTATCACTTAAGCGTGGCATCAGTACCACTTCTTCCATAGTGCTGATATCAAGCGTTGCAGCAGGTGCAGCAGCCGGGGCTTCTGCCTGCTTTGCCGCAGGCGCTTCAGCAGCAGGCGCTGCAGGGGCAGCTCCGCCACCGTTATGCTGTGCCACCAGTGCACTTACATCCTCACCGGCAGAACCTAAAATAGCTAATAGATCATTCACCTGTAATTTACCACCGGCAGGCGTTCCGATATGCAGTAACACACCGGCCTGGTAACTTTCCAGTTCCATAGTGGCTTTATCAGTTTCAATTTCTGCCAGGAGATCTCCTTTTTTTACAGTATCTCCCACCTTTTTGTGCCAGGCAGCGATCACACCTTCTGTCATGGTATCGCTTAAGCGTGGCATTAAAATCACTTCGGCCATAAAATAAGTTCGGATTTAGATATAATTTGAATTACGAGGGATGGTTGGGGTGTGAACGGCATACCAGGCTTCAGCTTCCGTTGCGTCGCACACTTCATCGTTCTGTAATCCTGCTCAACAATAATTTTCGAGCCGTGAAATTAAGGTAAAAAAGAGAACCAATACCGATTGATATAAAAAAAGGATATAGCATAAACAAAGGAATCGTTTGCGTTCATACCATATCCGTATAAAACATTTTCAAAACCACAATCCTCCATCATTTTCCCTACTCACCATTCACTTATAACTTATAACTCATCACTTGTTCCCCTACTGCCCCTGCGCCAGTGAATAAGCTCTTTTCTCTCCCCACATATTCAGCAATTCTAAACTGCATATTTTAAAATCACCGCTCAGGCTCACATACAATCCAATAATATCCTGCTGGTTTAACGGGTCACCGTCCAAACTTTCAAAACGAGCATTGTACTGGTTCACCAGGTTGGTAAAACGGCTGCCCGTTGGCCATACCTGCGTACCGCGGTTGCTGATGTTCACCAGCTTGAATTTTACCCCTGCATGGCGCAAACATTTCTTCGCCAGTTCTTCGGGCTGCACATTGCTCTCTATAAACATATCTACACCGATGATCTTTTCATCCACTCCTTCCGCACTTTCCAGCATCGGGTTTTTCTCCAGGTGGTACACCGTACAGGCACTGGGAACATCGGGAAGGTCAACTTTAGGATTATGCTGCGGTTTCTTACCAAAATTGGTAATGATGGCCCGGGCAAAATCGGTGGTGCTGAGCGATGGGGTTGCCCTGTCGCCAAAATCACCTGTATGTACACCGCTCTCCAGCGTGTATAACAAGGCATTCTCAATCAAAGAGCTGCTTTCCATCAATCCCAGGTGTTGCAGCATGCCAATACCGCTTAATAACAAAGCAGTAGGGTTGGCAATATTTTTACCGGCAATATCAGGTGCTGTACCGTGTACGGCCTCAAAGATGGAGATATGGTCGCCAATATTCGCACTCGGTGCAAAACCCAATCCGCCCACCAGGCCGGCACAGAGGTCGCTCACAATATCCCCTTGCAGGTTAGTCAGCACAACGGTATCAAACAAATCCGGACGGGTAACCAGCTTCATACACAAATCATCTACGATCACATCATCAGCTTTGAGTTCCGGATATTCCTTGGCAACTTCGTAAAACACTTCCAGGAAAAGGCCATCCGTAATTTTCATGATATTGGCTTTATGGCCGCAGGTAATTCTCTTTGCTCCTTTCTTCTTGGCCATTTCAAACGCATACCTGATCACTTGCATACTACCCGGACGGGTAATGAACCTTCTGCTCAATGCCACATCGTGTGTAAGCATATGTTCAATGCCACCATACGTATCTTCAATGTTCTCCCTTACGATCGTGATATCGATAGGAATACCGGCCTTGCTAAAAACCGTATCCACACCATGCAGTGTTTGAAAAGTTCTTTTGTTGGCGTAAGTGTTCCAGGTTTTACGGGCCGTAACGTTTACGCTTTTTACCCCTTTTCCTTTGGGTGTTTCCATCGGGCCCTTGAACAAAATACCCAGGTTCTCAATCGTGTGCTGTGCTTCCGGGGTCATTCCGTTACTGAAACCTTTGTCGAACACCCATTTCCCCATTTCAACCACCTCGTATTCCAAAGGAACTTTTGCTGCAGAAAAAATACTCAATACAGCGTCCATAATTTCAGGGCCTATCCCATCTCCTTTTGCTACAGCTATTTTAGTCATATGTTTAGTAGTTTTTAATCTGCCGCAAAAATAAGCACAGCGCTATCGTTTGCGTTCATAATTCTTATCAATCCCGCTGTTTTTTGAAAAGATTATGAATTTGGGAGAAGTACAACTAAATCATTGGTTGGGTTGTTTGATATCTATATCTTTACGAAAAGGCTATTGATGGTCTCAAAAATTTCCGAAGGCATACAAATAAGTGTAGAAACTTTCTACCAGGCAGATTACAGCAATCCTGCCAACCATGAATTTATGTTTGCCTATCGTATCACCATTGAGAACCATAATTCTTTCGATGTAAAATTATTAAGGCGCCACTGGTTCATATTCGACAGCAACAGCGAACACCGCGAAGTAGAAGGCGATGGCGTTGTAGGCGTTCAACCTTTATTAAAGCCCGGCGAACAGTTCCAGTATGTAAGTGGCTGTAACTTAAAAACAGAGATGGGTAAAATGCATGGTTATTATACCATGGAAAACCAGCATACCAAGCAATCATTCTCCGTTAAGATTCCGGCCTTTGAAATGGTCGTTCCCAGTAAGATGAACTGATCAGGGCTTGTACTTTGCTTCATCAAACAAATCCTTCGGGTTCTTTTGCATCAACGCATCCAGCGTTGTTTTCGGATTTTTTTCCATCCATTTTTGTACAATCTTCCATCCCGTGAACTGCCCGATAAAACCCGGTGCTTCCGCTCCCAGGTCTGGTGTACCCGGCCCATCATTGATATAAGGGTTGATGGTATTACTCTCCGTTTCGTACAGTAAATTATTTTGCACAAAAAAGCTCCAGATCGTTTTCTCATGCGCCACGCATCCCTGCAACTGCTTAGCAGTATAACCCGTCTTCAATGTATCTGCAGTGAAGGGCAATACTGCATCCATAACATACAGGCGTTTACCCGCTTCCACCATTCTTTCAATTAATGGTCTGCCCACACTCCTGTCAGGATACATATCATCCAGGATATTACGAACACAGTTCACCGGTATATAGGCCGGTTCAAACCTTCTTGATTTATAACTAGGATACACCTGCGTGATATAATCGGTTTGATACGCCGGGAAATCTTTGCCTAAATACGATTGTAAGCCGATGGCCATGCCCGTTGAAGTGAGGGCATTGGCAATACCTTCTATCGGGCCGATAAACGTTACAATACGCTGCGGTAGCTGGTAATGCGGGAAATAATAATGCAGGAACTGGAAAGCTTTGTGCAATTCGTTTTCCGTAACATCCCAATGCACAAATTGCTTCTCTGCGGCCTCGTACACATACTGGTAATCTCTTTTGAACAAACGTACATACTTCACCACACTGTCGGGCTGCGGTACGGCTGCTAAAATATTATAGAGGTAATCTTTCAGGAAGGAAGGATATTTTTTGTTCAGCGCATCCAGTCCTTCTGCTGTATGATTGGTATCTATAGCAAAAAAATCTTTTTCGAAACGAATGGTTTGCAAGGGTACTTGAATACCCGACACATCAGGCACCGGTTTCTTCGTTGTACAGGCTGCCAACGTGAATAACAAGAAAACGTATAAGTACTTTTTCATTCCACGAATTAAAAAGAATTCACTGAAACAAGCGATATGATTTTTGTTAAGGTTGAAATGTGCAGCAATTGCTGATTATTTAAGAAATTCGTGCCATGAAAATTTTCTTAGCACAACAGAATTATCACATTGGCAATTTTGAGAGCAATACACAAAAGATCATTGCCGCAATAGATGAGGCCAAACAACAGGGGGCCGACCTGGTTGTTTTCAGTGAAATGAGTGTATGTGGTTACCCTGCACGTGACTTTGTAGAGTTCAATGATTTTATCAATAAGTGTTATCAATCCATCGATACCATTAAACAGCATGCAGATAGTATTGGCGTACTGATCGGATCCCCGGCACGCAACAAGGAACCCAAAGGCAAACCCTTATTCAATGCTGCTTTCTTTTTATACGAGCAGGAAATAAAGGCCGAGATACACAAAACCTTATTGCCTACCTACGATGTGTTTGATGAGTACCGCTATTTTGAACCGGCTTATAACTGGAACATCGTTGAGTTCAAAGGCAAACGCTTAGCCGTTACCATTTGCGAGGACATCTGGAACCTGGGCGACAATCCATTGTACCGCATCTGCCCGATGGATGAACTGATGAAGCATTCCCCCGATGTGATGATCAACCTGAGTGCTTCCCCTTTTGATTATACGCATGATGAAGACCGCAAAGCGGTGATCAAAGCCAATGTACTGAAATACAAGCTCCCCATGTTCTACTGCAATGCAGTAGGCAGCCAAACAGAAATCGTGTTCGATGGAGCATCACTTATCTTTGATAAAGAGGCCAACCTGTGCAAAGCATTCCCCATGTTCGAAGAGGCAGTGGCAGGTGTAGTATTGAATAACGATGGGAGCATTAACGAAGCGATCCTCGAACCAGCCGGTCGTGTTCCTGATAAAGAATTAACCCCGTCCGGATTAGAGGAGAACCTCAATATCGGTCAGATACATAAAGCATTGATCAACGGCATACAGGATTATTTCAGAAAGATGGGCTTTACCAAAGCCATCATCGGTTCCAGCGGCGGCATTGATTCTGCAGTTACCCTTGCCCTGGCATGTGAAGCATTGGGTAAAGACAATGTACGGGCAGTTTTAATGCCTTCACCTTACTCTACAGAACATTCTGTAAATGATGCAGTGGAGCTGAGCAAGAACCTGGGTAACCCTTATGATATTGTTCGTATCAATGATGTGTACGAGTCTTTCCTCTCCACCTTGCAACCCATTTTTGGCAACCTGCCATTCAGCCTGGCAGAAGAAAATATGCAGAGTCGCATACGCGGTAATGTACTGATGAGCATTGCCAATAAGTTTGGATATATTTTACTGAACACCTCTAACAAGAGCGAACTCTCTACCGGCTATGGAACACTCTATGGGGATATGGCCGGCGGTTTGGGTGTACTGGGTGATTGTTATAAACTGCAGGTGTATAGTTTGGCAAGGTATATCAACCGGGAGAAAGAGATCATCCCGGTGAACATCATCGAAAAAGCACCGAGTGCAGAATTAAGGCCTAACCAGAAAGACAGCGACAGCCTGCCTGATTATGCCGTACTGGATAAGATCCTTTATCAGTACATTGAAAGAAGAGTAGGCCCCGATGAGATCAAGGCATTGGGATTTGATGCGGCGCTGGTAGACCGCACATTAAAAATGGTGAACACCAATGAATACAAGCGTAACCAGTTCTGCCCCATCATTCGTGTTTCGCCTAAAGCTTTCGGCGTAGGAAGAAGGGTACCTATTGTAGGGAAATACTTGAATTAGAAATTGATAAATAATTGTTCATAAATACACCACCGTAAGTAACATTAAAGCCTGTTTATAAATCGGATGAACAGGCTTTAATGGTTATCATAAGGCCCAACCTCAACTACGCCGTGTCATACTGAGCCTGTCGAAGTATGAACCATAAAGACTGTCTTTCAAAAGATGATTCATTTTCTTTAACTCATCTTCCAATAAAAAGTGATGGAATTATGCGCAATAATCGCAAAAGCTTACGCAAATGGAATAAGTAACCTGTTGCTTTCAGTTACGTTGTTAACCATATTGACAACTGGGCATCAGCGGGTTCGGTTCCGGCCAGCCGGAATTGAAAAAATGCGAAGCTTATTTTTTCAAAGAAGCCGGTGCAGCCCATGTTTTCAATATGACGGCCTTCCGGCCTGAGGGAATTTAAAACTGCAATTGAATCGAAGACCGCGTCCTTTACGACCTTACGCTTTATACTTTAATCACAATTAATAATTTGATTTCCCCTTCTCTACTCATGTATCACCATTAAAGGAACATGGCTATGGAAGGCCAGTATCTTGGTATGGCTGCGTTTAAAGAGGCTTTCAAAAAAGCTGTGCTTCTTAGGAATGGTAATGATGAGATCGATCTGGTTTGCTACCACAAAATCATTGATACATTCTATAAAATCTGGATCATCAGCAAAATGATATTCCGGGTGATATTGATGGAACAACGTATCCAGCATCAGGCTTTCAAACGGGGTATCTGCACTAAAATTCCTTTGGTTATGATCTACATTCAGCACATAAAACTTTGCCTGTGTTTCATCCAGTATACTTTTAATCGGCCCTACCGGTGTTGTTTCTACCACTTGTTTAAAATCGCATACCAGCAATACACGATGAATATTTTTCAGCCTGGCTTCTTTGGGTATGATGATCACTGGTGTTTTTGTTTGCTTGGCCACGCTGATGGTATTACTGCCAAATAAATTCTCCTGTATGGCACCACCACCTGTTATACCCATCACTACCAGGTCTACCTTATGCCTTTCACAGGCATCTGCAATACCCGGCGTTAAAAGGTTGAATTCGCTTTCTGTTTCTACTTGCATATTATCTGGCAGAAAAGCGAGTAACTGGAATTTAAAATTTTGTAACCCTTCTTCGCTTGCTTTCTTCAGTGCTTCCACATCCAGTACTTCCAGTGCAGGTATGGCCGGGTCACCGGAAACATTCACCGTGGTTTGATATGCATTGTACAAGACCAGTTTATGTACACCTGTTTGTTTACCAAGCTCAATAGCACATAATGCTGCATTCTTTGCCGTATCTGAAAAATCCGTAGGAACTAAAATGGTTTTCATATGTAAGTATTTCATGCTAAATATAAAAAATAAAGTGCAGTTGAGACATGATGAATATCAGCGCAGGTAGCTACAAAATTAAACCCCTGCATAGGCAGGGGTTTTCTATCTCAATCGAAGAAATCAGTGTAACAGGACCTTATATTCTTTCAATGATACCGGCTATTCCCTGTCCCCCGCCCACGCATGCCGTTACCATCCCATATTTTTTATCCAGTCTTTTTAAATCATTTAATACCTGTATTGTTAACTTGGCCCCTGTACATCCCAATGGATGGCCCAGGGCGATCGCTCCTCCATTGATGTTCACGATCTCAGGATTCAAACCCAGTTCCCTTATTACCGCTACCGACTGTGAAGCAAAAGCCTCATTCAATTCTATCAGGTCAATGCTATTCAATTGCATTCCGGCTTGCTGCAATACTTTAGGTACCGCTGCTACAGGACCAATACCCATGATCCTGGGATGTACACCGGCACTGGCACAGTTCACCAGCCTGCCAATAGGTTGTAAGCCCAGTTCATGCACCATTCTTTCGCTCATAACAATAACAAAGGCAGCACCATCACTGGTTTGGGAAGAATTACCCGCAGTAACCGTTCCATTCACGGCAAAAGCAGGTTTCAGCTTCGCCAATCCCTCTACCGTTGTATCGGCACGTAATCCGTCATCGGTATCTACTATGTAAGAACGGGTAGCTTTTTTCCCTTTTTCATTCAAATAATTTTCCTCAACAGTAATGGGCAGTATACCACTTTTAAAATAACCGTTCTCTATTGCTATTTTGGCTTTGCGGTGCGAATGATAAGCAAACTCATCCTGTTGTTCACGGCTCACACCAAACTCCTTCGCAACTGCTTCCGCCGTTAGTCCCATGCTCAGGTAATAATCAGGATCATCTTTAGCGATAGCATAAGAAGGTACTGTTTTCCATCCTGCTGTAGGCACCAGGCTCATGCTTTCCGTACCACCGGCAATGATGCATTCCGCCATACCTGTTCTGATCTTAGCAGTAGCCATTGCAATGCTTTCCAATCCACTGGCACAATAACGGTTAATAGTAATGCCCGGCACTTCAATACCCAGGGCCTTTGCAGCGATCATACGTCCAAACTGCAAACCCTGTTCGGCTTCCGGAACAGCATTACCCACGATCACATCATCCACTCGTTTTACATCTAATTGCGGAACAGAGGCTGTTAAGCCTTTGATCACTTCAACAGCAAGATCATCGGGCCTGAAAAATCGAAAGCCCCCTTTCTTGCTTTTGGCAACTGCTGTTCTGAATCCGGCAACGATATATGCTTCCTGCATGAAGAACCTGTTTATACTCCAAATATAATTAAAAGTTGTTTATGCAACTATATGCGGATCAACTTTTTCTTCCTTCAAAAATTCACTTCCCGAAAGAGCCTAAAAAACGATGAAAGAAAATTTATTTCTGCCCGATACCCAGCCATGCTTTCAGGGTGAACCCAAAAGCCCCGGGCCCAAAACGGGCAATAAGGGCTGCTTCGATCTGTGCGGCGATCCTGTTGAAAGCAGCAGGGTCTTTTTCCTTCACCGCCCCACCCAGCGGATGCCTGGCAAAAAAGCCATTCACCACATCCAGTGCCGAGGCAGCGCTACCGGGAAATTCAACCAGCATGATCCTGTTATGGGTAAATCCAGCCTCCTGCAGGAGCGCCAGTAATGCCCTCGGATCATGCATGGAATAAGGCTGAACGAAACGGGTAGTATCTTCTCCTTCAAAAAAGGGGAGCACATGATCATCGATCACCATTTTTACCAGGGGTATATCGGTGGTACGCTCCCAGGTGGCAAACACAAAATGACCGCCGGGTTTTAACACCCTGTAAGCTTCTGCAAAAGCTTTGGCCTTATCGGGAATGAACATGAGCCCATACTGGTTCACTACCAGATCAAAGGACGCATCAGGAAAAGGCAGTTGCTGTACATCCGCCACAAGGAAATGAACAGGCTGGCCTTGGAGCTTTTCCTGTGCCAATTGCATCATATCACTGCTGAGATCGGTAGCGGTCAGTGGTGTGGTAGAAGGAAAGGAATTACGTAAATGCCGCGTAAGCCTGCCGGTACCACAGGATGTTTCCAGGATAGCGCTGGCAGACAAGGCAGTGAGATAAGGTATAAAAGCTACAGCGGAAGATTCAAAGAGAATAGGACCCAGGTATTGCTCGTAATTCGCTGCATCCTTACCGGAAAAACGATAGGCTTCTGCACGCATACGCTTACAATTGTGGAAGGTGAGTAAAGTTGTAAGATAAGCCAAATATAGCAGTTGCACAACCGTTTTATGTAGCGGGTGGGCAACCGGTGGGACACAGAAATGTTTCTCTTCTCTCCGCGACTTAGCACCTCCGCAGTGAACAAAATATTTGCTTCTCTTTTTTACCGCAGGGATAAAAAGATGCTTCTTTACTTCCGCGACTTAGCGCCTTCGCGGTGAATCAAAACAGTTTTATTTCATGGGCAACACCAAAATGGGGATAGTTGTATGCCGCAATACTTTCTCTGCCACACTGCCCAGCAGCAGATGAGCCACGCCTCTTCTGCCATGCGTACCCATAACCAGCAGATCAGCATTCCATTCCTTTGCCACTTTCAATATGATCTCGTAAGGCACCCCTGTCTGCACAAAGGCCCATACTTTTTGTTGCCCGAACAGAGTGTCAGATAATTTTTTCTGTTGTGCCACCAGCTCGTCCTTAGTGAGCCCTGCTATTTCATTGGCGGTCAGGCCGCCATCTGTAATGAGAAAGTTGGTGTCTACTACACTCACCATACCTATTTCAGCATTCATTTGCTGTCCTATCTGAAAACCGAATCGAGCTATTGATTCTGAGGTTTCACCACCATCAATAGCTAATAGAATTCTTTTCATTCTGCACCTCCTTTTTAATACACAAGTGTACTCTGTTTTGAGGAGCTGCAAAATGATTATGGTCAATGTAAGCAAGGACGCACTTCTATACTACCTGCAAGACGATTTGATGAATATCATTCACATTGCCGGTGAAAAAATTGAATACTGTCTGTAGCTATTGATCATATTGGAATAAGCTTTGGATGGATAGTTTTCAACGGTTTAAATCTCCGCAGGTAAACCCATTATGAATATCGAATGTGTCGCCCACTGAACCTACAACACAATCTCCCCTTTTCAAAGAAAGGTAATTCCTGATTTGATATACGGCATCAATCCCGGTACAATGTGCTCCCATAAAATATTTAACACCTGCCTTTTTCAAATTATCGGCAGTCCATTGAATCTGCTCGTCAGAACTCTTCAATAAATGAAAGCCGCCTATAGCTGCGATCACTGACTGGCCGGCCAGGTTTTTATTAATATGTGTAATGGTGTTGATAATACCCGCATGACCACATCCCGATATCAAGACCAGGCCTTCTTTCGTTGCGATAACAAGAGACATATCATCCGGTATATTATCTTCTATAAAATGATTATCCGCCGATTTTAACTTCGCTTCGGGATAATAATTTTTTTCGTTATACACTCTTGGAACATTTCCGGTTACATAAACACCGGGTAGTATCTCCTCAAAAAACCGGTGCTCAATAATTTTACCACCTGTATACACATAAGCAGTACTGTCTTTCTTTCTACTGCTACTGTCTTTCCCGTCATTAGAAAAACGAACATCAAAAAAAACCTTTGCAACATGTGTTTTTGACAATGCGGTTGGCGCAACAGATACCATTGCTTTCCTTAAAGTAAGCCATCCCTTGGTATGATCATCATGCCAATGACTTAACACCAGTGTGGGTACTGTGCTTAGATCGATGTTCAATTCCTTTGCATTTTCCAAAACAGTTCTTTCTCTTCCGCCGGCATCAAATAAAAGCTTATTGGAATCTACTTCAATCAATGCGGAAAAGCCCCATTCCCCTATCCCTTGCTGTGCCAACATGGTACTAAGGATGGTAACTTTCACATCTTTTGCTACATAATGCTGAGAAAAGGAACTAGTGGAAAGAAAAATAGTAAGCAATAAAATGGAGAAAGGTTTTTTACATAAAGGAAAAGCGATATTCATAGAGTGATCATTTTATGGGGTACTTGCTACTGGTTATGAAGACAAGAAAGGTAAAAAGTTACTGATTGTTCAACGCTTATTTTCTTCACTATTTGATTACTTATCATGAGTGATGCCTGATGATGGATACGCAGGCGAACCAATGACCTTGAATTTAAAACGGAACAGTTTGCCTGGCTTGCCATCCATTTGCTATCCGGTTGTATGAACCGGTTCAAACGATCGGTCGGGCAATTCAAGTAAAACAAACTGCAGGGTGCGGCTGCCCTTATTTCTTTTTCCAACTTAGCAGTATCTCGGCTATTAGCAAGGGCAGTGTCCAGGATAGCCAAACAATGGTTGGGGCCCTCTCTTCAGGTTTGCTCATCAATTGATGCGCCAATGGCAAATCATTCAGCCAACGAAAGGTAACAAAGGCAAAAGTGACCACATAACTTCTGATCATCCATTCCTTATGTTGAAGCATACGCCCCCTGATCACCGAAAGATAAGCCATCGCGGAGGTGGAGATCCAGGCAACAGCCAGCATTTGCAATCCAAAAGCCCAGGAAAAATTTAACTTCACCGAGTTTGTCCATGCTAAATAAGTCGATGCTATTGTGCCTACTAAAATAGCAACGAGATAGATGCGGCCTAGCCATCTGTGGGCTGTCATAAATTTATTCCGAAACTTTTTTGAAAACTGGAAGGGTCCGATAGCCAATGCCAAAAGCCCCCCGGAAATATGTGCAATAAGAGCCCACCTATCCTCCCAATAACTTCCCAACCTTTCTTTTTGAAATCCGAAATAAGGCAATGCATTGCTGATAACGAACTTACCTGCTAATACAATGAGAAAGATGGTAAACCCCAATCTTATATAAGACTTGGGCTTAACCTGTGTCAACTGAATTGATTTTCCCATAGCAAATTTTTAATTGTTAAGCTGCTGTTGATTGATAAGTTTAACTGTATTTATTATGCAGTGAATGGGTAACTGGTTACTTCAGAAAATCCTGTTCCATATATTCCCCTAATCATCTCAACGCTACCTTCCGGTACCATTCCTTCATAGAAAGGCTTAACAGGGAGCGTTAACTGTCCCCTGTTTACGGGAAATGCATCACTTACGCTTCCGGCACTACCTACGTGAAACTCTTATGCTGATCCCAACACAAAATCTAATTAAGCACTCGCCTGCTACCCGAAAATCCATGCACTGATTCCGGTGTGCAGCATAAAGCCTTGCTGGTTAAAATACGCTTTTTCTATTAAAGACAAAACCTATTCAATAAAAAAATTATTCATTGATTCTTCTCACGGGTTTGAATTTGAGAACTTTCAATCCTATAATATCACCCACATAAATATTACCTGCGGCATCCACCGCAACATCATGAAACCAACAGGTTGTTCTTTCAGCAGAACCGGTTGCGCCAAAATGGATAGAAGCCTTCAGGGATGAGTCAAAGCCAAAAAAAGTGGATCCATACACAGTGCTATCGGCTTTTTTCCTGGGGTCGTAATCAATCGCATACAGATGGTTATTGGGGTCAATGGCAACGGAGGGAAGTTGTTCTACGGATACATTATTGTTCAATTGTTTCAAAAAATTACCGGTAGTATCAAATAATTGTATGCGGTTGTTTTGGCGGTCGGCAACATAGATAGTGCTGTTTTTATCAATGGCCAATCCATGCGGTATGATAAATTCGCCTGCTTTGTTACCATAAGAGCCCCATGCTTTGATAAACCTTCCCGTTGAAGAAAACTTCACTACCCGGCTATTACCATAGCCATCACTTACATAAAAGGAACCATTATCGGCAACGGCAACATCCGTAGGTAAATTGAAATGCAAGGAATCATTACCCGGCACCTTCGCTACGCCTAATTTCATGAGTAATTTTCCATCATGACTGAATTTAAAAATTTGATGCAGCCCTACATCCGTTAACCACACATTGTTATCCTTGTCTACAGTTAACCCGTGCGGCATGATAAAATAGTTAGCCCCCCAGGAGTGTATGACTTTACCTGTTTGAGGATCAAGTTCAAACACGGTATTTTGCGAAATCAGTGAATCCGGAAAAGGATTCGTCCACTTGCGACCCGTTCTTTGAAAGATAAAAATATGGTTATCCCTATCGATACCGATACCTGTTGGCTGGCTAACGATACACGCATTACTTGTACGTGTCCATAAACTATCTAACACATACGTAGGCGTTGAGGCATTGTTCGTAACGGGGTTATTTCGTCCCTGGCACGACAAAATAGTGATCGCCATCAGGTAGTAATAAATCAATCGCATAGTGGTAGGTTGAATAGGGTGATAGGATAAAAGTATTAGGTTGATTTTCGATATACGGGCAGCACCGGACGTAACATGCCCGGATTAAAAATAGGTATTGTTTGGGATGGAGTCAATATGTAACTGAATACTTTGAAACAGCTTGGGTATGAATTGCTTTTTGTCTTGCATAACTATTACGATGCAAAAATCATTCTAACTACTCTTTCTTTTATACCATGTTTATATCTTAGTTGTGCAACAGTGACCGATGTTAGCAGTAGGCCTTTCCTTTCTATCACCTTCGGCAATGTCAGTTCTATAAAGAACACTAAATCCCAAATCGTTGCTTAGAATATCCAACGCAATTTGTTCTATTTCGCTTTCGATGATAAAGTTTGCCATAGCATAATAAAAATGGTTATGGCAGGATTAATTCGAATAATGAAACATCTGTTAAGTTTCGTGGTTGATTTCCTGGGTGTAACTTGCCTTTAATTTTTATGTAAGCACCAGGGGTCATGTGTGCTCTATCTGCTTCAATATATTGAGTTGAATTAAGTGAAGTTTTGGCTTTTATAATCTCATCTTCCTGATATAGATTTAGTATGACATCACCTGAACGCAAACCGTCTTCACCAATTTCTCCTGCAAGATGTTCAACTGTTGCCATAAACACATCTTCTTTCTTTTTCTGTTGTTCGGTGTTTCTCAGTTCACGTCT